>NZ_CP063982.1:700962-1401924 GCF_022811525.1 Orrella daihaiensis
TCGCTTGCAATCGCTTCTTTGGCAGTGAGCTGTGCTTGCGATACTCGATGGCTTCTAGTGTCAGAAACTCAGGCCGAAAGAAATACTCGGCGCGAACCTTCAACGCCTGTGATAGGCGTATCAGGATACCGGACGAAGGCATGGCAATGCCGTCTTCGTACTTTTTGATGGCGGCATGTGAAACGCCCACCAAGGCACCCAAATCCCGTAGCGACAAGCCCGCGGACTTACGTGCCCGATGCAAACGAGTGCCAAACATGACGAGAGATCTCCTGGATGCAATTAGCTAGGATCGTGTGGATGAGACAGCTTGTTTTTGTGGCAGCTTTTTCATGCTTCGTATAGAGCAGCTTTTTTGATTTGTTTACAAAAATACTAATTTTTTATTTAATTGTAAACCAATTTTTCTCTGGCTTATCGTAGTTGTGAGGCTCATTTCAGCCATCGCAGTGATTAAGACCTTCTGCTGCTTTTCCATGCCTAACTGTAAGGATCGATCGGATTGAAGCGGCGTCACGTGCGCTCGATGATGCTTGTGACTTCTTAGATCCTCTCAAGACATGCCTTGCAGGGCAGCGATGCTGTTGTTATTCGGTATCGTTCTAAAGAACTATTGGTGTCATTTGTCCCGTAAAAACCTTGGGAGATCACGCCGTTGCTGTTTATGATGTAGGTCAATTGTTTGGTTACAGCATGCGTTGGCTTAATTCTCTTTCCGCTCGACTACTTGCGCTTGGCGCTGCTTTATTGCTGTTGGCCTTGATGTCCATCGGAGTGACCCTATGGATCACGCATCAACTAGACGGTGGTGCGGCGGCGGTCAACGAAGCAGGGCGTCTACGCATGCAGGCCTGGCGCTTGACGAGTTTGTGGCAAGCGCAAACACCGCCGGCTGAGATTGAGCGGCGTATCGAGCAGTTTGACCGCAGCATGACGTTGCTGCGAGATGGTGATCGTACCCGGCCACTGTTTGTGCCGTGGGATGAGGCGCTTCAGAAGCAGTTTGGCGAGTTGACCGTTGCCTGGCACGAGCTTGACCGGGTTTGGCGTGCTGACTCGCAAGCGAACTTGTCCGAGGTCACTGCGCTGGTTGAATCATTTGTAACCGAGATCGACGGCTTAGTCACCACCATTGAAACAAAGCTCGCGCACTACACGGCACTCTTAAACCTATTTCAATTTTTCATGATGGCGTTGGCCGTGGCCGCTGCCCTTATAACCATGTATGTTGGTTATCTGTTCGTGATTCAGCCTTTGCGCAGGCTCACGCTTGCAATGCAGCGGGTTGATGAGGGGGACTTCTCTGCTCGGGTAGATGTCGGTGGGCCGCGCGAATTTGAAGAGCTCGCCAACGGGTTTAATCACATGACTCAGACCTTGCAACAACTCTACGGTCATCTGGAGCGCAAGGTTCAAGACAAAACCCGTGACCTTGAGGGCAAGCAGGTTCGCCTGCAGGCGCTTTACGACATGGCCACTTTCTTGGTGGAACCAAATACCGTGGAAGAACTCGCGCGTGGTTTCGCACAAAAGGTTCGTCAATTAAGCGGGGCGGCAGCGGCTGCGGTGCGCTGGAGCGACGAAGCCAATGCGCGCTACATGATGCTGGCAAGCGACGCGTTGCCAGAGGAGTTGATCAATGAAGAGCGATGTCTGGAGCCCGGTGTCTGCGCCTGTGGCCAGCCCCAAGAAACTGCCCGCTCGCGTGTGATCCCTATCATTGCAGAGGATGACAGGCTTTTGGGCAATTGCGCCAAAGCTGGCTACAAGTCGCTTATTAGCGTGCCGATTCGTCTAAACCGGCAGGTGATGGGTGAGGTGGATTTGTTTTTCCATGAAGCGCCCGAATTCTCTGACGAAGACCAGGCTTTGTACGACGCTTTGGCAGGGCACTTGGCCAGTGCAGTCGAAAGCCTGCGCGCCAGTGCATTGCTCAGGGAAGCAGCAGTGAGCGAAGAGCGCGCGATGTTAGCGCGTGAGTTACACGACTCTATTGCGCAGTCACTTGCCTTCCTAAAGATTCAAGTCAGCCTGTTGCGTCAGGCCATGGGTAACTGTGAGTCAGCGCAGGTGATGCAGATCATTGAAGAAATCGACACCGGGGTCAAAGAAAGCACCAACGACGTGCGTGAGCTTCTGGTGCATTTCCGCACCCGCACCAACAGTGAAGATATCGAGCAGGCCGTAGAGATCACATTAAGCAAATTCGAGCACCAAAGTGGTATTCATACTCGACTAAATGTCACTGGCCATGGCGTGCCGCTGCATTCAGACACGCAACTGCAGCTTCTGCACGTAATTCAGGAAGCACTATCGAACGTGCGCAAGCACGCCAAAGCAACGGAGGTCACCGTTGACATCAAGAAAGGTACGCCCTGGCGATTTGCTGTGCGCGATAATGGGGTTGGCTTTACCCAACGCGAAGCCCAGAACACCGATACCCATGTGGGTCTGCAAATCATGCGTGAACGCGCTGAACGCATTGGCGCAAAAATCGATATTCAGTCTGAACCAAACGTGGGCAGTACGGTGCTAATAGAGCTTGAGCAATGAGAGACACGACCACCATGGATACAGAGATCGCTTATCCGATTCGCCTTTTGATTGTAGATGACCATGCCTTGTTTCGGCGTGGCCTGATCGCATTGCTGTCACAAGACCGACGGTTTTCTATTGTGGGTGAGGCCGAGAATGCCGAGGCTGCGCTTGACGCCGCAGACAAACTGCAGCCCGATGCCATCTTGTTGGATAACCATATGCCAGGGTTAACGGGCATTGCTGCCATTGGCAGCCTTAAAAAAATCGCACCCAAGTGCCAGGTGCTGATGTTAACTGTCAGTGAAAGTCCTGATGACCTAGCTGCGGCCATCAGGGCCGGTGCTGCAGGTTACTTGCTTAAGACCATTAACACCGAGGATTTGGCCGATTCGGTAGAAAAAATTGTTTCAGGCGACACCATCATCAGTCCCGAGATGATGACCAAGCTCGTGGGGCTGTTGCGCAATATGCCACAAGATGATGGGCTACAAGCACCAGCCCCCGACACAGTTCAACTGGCAACTGATGTGCAGCCTGCTGAAATGGTGGTTCAGGCTAACGACCCGATCCATGATTTGTCACCACGCGAAACCGAAATCCTGCGCTTGATCGCATGTGGCAATAGCAACAAGCACATCGCGCGCGAGCTCGATATTGCCGAGACCACGGTCAAGATTCACGTGCAGCATATTCTGCGTAAGCTCAACATCAGCAACCGCGTGCATGCGGCGGTCTATGCCACCACGCGAGGGCTATAGTTTTTAATTCGTTGGTCCCGGGCTATAGTCCCCGTGCAACCCACCCAAAATAAAACCCCAGTCAGCGAGAGTTGGCTGAAATTTTTTAGATTTCACCCCTTGATTAGGCCAACTGTAGACGCACTGCCTTTACGCCCGAGAGGGTTTTCGAGGATTTCGCGGCCTGCCTTGCTTGCCAGAGGTCGTAGGCTGTCTGTTGGTCTAGCCAGACTTCAGCGGCGCCACCGTTATCTCGACCAAGCCAGCGTTCTATACGCAAGGCCATCCCAGGGCTAATGGCTGCACGACCGTTCAGTACCTTGGACAAGGTAGTGCGGTCAACATCCAACTGGGTTGCGGCTTTACTCACCGTAAGTCCGAGGGCAGGAAGAATGTCATCCCGCAATGTTAGTCCGGGGTGAGGGGGGTTAAACATGGTATTCATCCGCATCTCAATGATAGTCCTGATAATCGACAAGCACGGCATCACCGTTATCAAATGTGAAGGTCAGACGCCAATTGCCATTGACACTGACCGACCAATGTCCAGCTAGCGAGCCTTTTAATAAATGCCAATCCCATCCTGGACGATTCATGTCTTCGGCTTTCCTGGCAGCATTTAGAGCAGATAATTGACGAGCTAGCCTGGGAGCATGCACTGCTTGTATACCTGCTTTAGATCCGGTTTTAAAGAACCGTTCGATGCCTTTGTGCTTGAAACTTTTAATCATGGCTAATTGTAGCCTGTAGCGCTACGCGCATCAAGTTTTGTTCTTTTTTGTTCTTTTTGTTTTTTGTCGTTTCGTGCAACATTTCTCGAGGTGAAACGGTGGTCAATTCGCCTCACTTTTGATCCTTAAAGGCTGGAATCATGGCGAATGGCGTAGCCATGGGCAGGTCGCAGGGAACGCCGTAAGGCGGGTAATGTGCAGCTGCGTATGAACAGCCCTGCGGTGTGCCACTGTCTGCGCTTCTGGCTAATGTGCTGTTCAATGAAGTGGATCAGGACCTACAAAATTATGGGCATCGATTCGCACGCTATGCCGATGATTGTTAATCCCGTTAGTCCTTAGCCCGATTGCCGGCGGGCCTTCATCTGCTGGCCAAGCGACTCAAGCGCGCTCGCCTCGAGCATGCGAGCAGCCAAAGGTAACAATTGCTCGTCCTCTAGAGCGGTGTGTGCTTCATAGGCTTTTGTAAAGCTCTCAATGAGCGGTCGCATTGCCGCCAAATCAGGCAACTGATGTGAACGCACCTTCAATAGATATGTCCTGACTGTTTGCCACGCAGTCCCCAAGCTGGCGTGTTCCTGTCGCAGGCGACTTATAAGGGCTTGAACGTCATTTTTTTCAGCGGCCCCTAGTGTGCTCGTTTGCAGCGCTTTCACTAGTCTGGGAAACAAATCCTCTTCCTCGTCAGCATGGTGGTGTACTGCCGCCTCATCAAAATATCGCATCACACGGTGTGCGGCAGCTGCCGCTTCATCATCGGCACCTTTGTCCTGCAAGTGCGGCATAAGCGCCTTAAGCGTGGCGCACTGCTTGCGCACACGCCCGTGGCAGGCAGACAACATACCCACCGGATCATCGGTGCTCGCAGTGATTGCGTCAAATCCCACAAATGAGGTGGCCATGTAGAAAGAGTCCTCGCCTGATGGCTGGTTTGTTTGGCGATAGTGCCATTGTGGCAATTGCGGCTAGCTGTGCCAATGATCCTTTGGAACTAGGTGAATCAGTAGGGTAGCCATTGGATCAGTCACCAGGTAGTAGTTCCATTTCCTGCACCACGTCGTGCCAAGGAAGGATGGGCAGGGTTAGCAAATACCCGCAAAGTTCATGTGTGAATTTTTGAGATGGATCCATGTCGGCTTTGCGGTGTTTGCTAGCCGACACAACCGCGCGCTGCGCAATCAATAAGAGGCACACCATGAACATCATGCTGGCGTATGACCACTCGCGAAACTCCCGTATCGCGCTAGAAGCGGTCAAGCAGCTCTTTGACCTGCAAAAGCCCGACATCACCCTGATCTCGGTCATTGAAGAGCCTGGCAGCGCCACGGGCGCAGCCGACGAGCTCTTCGAAGCCCAATTTGCCGAACAAAAAGCGGGCACCGAACAGGCCGCGGCTGAACTGACAGCAGCAGGCTTTGCCACCAAAGTGCTGTTTGCCGAAGGCGACGCGCGCAAGATGATTCTGCGGGCTACTGAAGAACGCAAGCCCGACATGCTGGTCATGGCACGTCATTCATTCAAGCCCGATGGCAACTTCATCACCCGCCGTATCGACGCATTGGTTGAAGAGTTTGATCACATGACATTTGGCTCAGTCAGTGCGTTCTTGGCGCGCCGGGTGATGTGTCCGTTGCTGATTGTTCCCACCCACGAGCGTCGCGAGTAGCCAGCAAGATCTTCGTTGGTGGATTAATCCGAAATCCGCTTGACCACATGATGGTTTGTTTTCATTTTTATCTTTAAGAGAGGCTCGCGATGCAAGTCAGTGATGTCTTCAAGTTTAAAAGCCCAGAAATCAAGGCTCTGCACCTGACCTGGATTGCTTTCTTTATCTGTTTTTACGTCTGGTTCAACATGGCGCCATTGGCGTCATCGATGCTTAAAAGTGCCGATTGGCTAACGCGCGACGATATTCGTCTGTTTGCGATTGCCAACGTGGCACTCACTATTCCGGCGCGCATTATCGTGGGCATGGCGTTAGACCGATTTGGCCCAAGGCGAGTGTTCTCTGTACTGATGGTGTTGATGGCGCTGCCCACGCTCGTGTTTGCGTTTGGCGACACGCGTGAACAGCTTTTTATATCTCGGCTGGTGTTGAGCTCAGTGGGTGCCAGCTTTGTGGTTGGTATCCACATGACTGCCTTGTGGTTTAAGCCCCGTGATATTGGGTTTGCTGAGGGCTTTTACGCAGGCTGGGGCAACTTTGGTTCGGCAGCTGCCGCGATGACCTTGCCGACGATTGCACTGACCATGTTTGGCGGTGACGATGGCTGGCGTTGGGCGATTGCTACTTCTGGCGTATTTATGGGTCTTTATGGCATTTTTTACTGGTTCGCCATTACCGATGGGCCAACCGCAGATACCCACAAGAAACCTCGCAAGGCTGCAGCACTTGAAGTGTCTTCTTATGGCGACTTGGTGCTGCTACTGCTCTTTACGATCCCGCTAGTTGGTATTCTTGGCATCTTGGTTTGGCGCGTACAAAACACCGGCTTTATTGACCCATTAACCGCCACCATTTGCTACTTCGCCATCGGGGTGGTCATCGTTTATCAACTGGTTCAGGCCCTGCGGGTAAACCTGCCGCTCCTAAAGAAAGGCGTGCCTAAGGATGATCGCTATCCCTTTAAGTCAGTGGCTGCCCTAAACACCACTTATTTCGCCAACTTCGGTGCTGAACTCGCGGTGGTCTCGATGCTGCCGATGTTCTTTGAAGAGACCTGGGGCCTATCGGCGGCTGCCGCTGGCCTGATTGCGGCGTCATTTGCAGTCGTAAACCTCTTTGCCCGCCCCATGGGTGGGTTGGTGTCTGATCGGTTTGGTAATCGTCGCTTTGTGATGCTGGCTTACATGTTGGGCATTGCGATTGGATTTGCGTTGATGGGGCTTTTAAACAGCAAGTGGCCGCTGGTCATCGCAGTCGTCATCACCGTGGCTTGTTCATTTTTTGTGCAGGGTGCCGAAGGGGCGACCTTTGGGATCATCCCGTCGATCAAGCGTCGCCTGACTGGCCAGATATCTGGCATGGCCGGTGCCTACGGCAATGTCGGTGCGGTGTTCTATCTATTTGTCTTCATGTACGTCACACCCTCGCAGTTCTTTTTCATTATCGCCGGTGGTGCGTTTATCAGCTGGCTGGTATGTGCGGCCTGGTTAAAGGAACCCGAAGGCGGGTTTGGTGACGAGTACGTGATTTCCTCGGTTGATAGAGCCATTGCTGCCGAAGCGAAAGTCAAGCGAGATCTGCAGGCTTCGGCGACCGAGTTGCTCGTGGGCAGTGAGCGGGTGGAAGTGGCCGAGCGTGGTCAGGCAGTCACGCTGACCGCGCGTTTTAAGTCAATCGAGGAATTGAAGCGAGCACTCGAACAGCTTGGCAGCAAAGGATTGAAGGCCGGCTAAGGGTTCGTTGACAGTCAGGATAGTTCTAAAGGGTAGTTCTTTGGGACTACCCCTATACAGACCGGGCTAGCTCGTTATTTGCGCTGAGCTAGTCACTCGAAGGATATGGCAATGCGTTGGTTTCATTCACAGTTACAGCTAAAGCAGTTACAGAAATTACGGCATGCATTCGATGCGTTTTGGCAAGCAGATTTCTGGCAGCAATTCGAACAGGAGCGTCTTTCATGAGCGGTAAAACAAAAACAACAGCAACAACGGCCGCAAGTGCTGCGGTGCCAAGCAAGGTCTATAGCCGAGCTGATATCGCTGATTGGCAGCCAGAGGATGCCGGCTTCTGGGCTTCGAAAGGCAAGTCGATCGCCGCGCGTAACCTTTGGATATCGATTCCCAACCTATTGGTTGCTTTTGCGGTGTGGCTCATGTGGGGCATGATCACGGTGCAGATGCTGAATCTGGGCTTCCCGTTTGAGCAGTCACAGCTGTTCACACTAACCGCCATTGCGGGTCTCATGGGTGCGACCTTTCGTATCCCGGCGTCGTTCTTCATCCGTTTGGCTGGCGGGCGCAACACGATTTTCTTTACCAGTGCGCTATTGATCATTCCGGCAGTTATTACCGGTATTGCGCTGCAAGACACGTCTACGCCATTGTGGGTGTTCCAGCTTTGTGCGTTCTTGTCTGGCATTGGCGGTGGCAATTTTGCGTGTTCGATGTCTAACATCAGCGGCTTTTATCCCAAAGCGCAGCAGGGCACGGCCTTGGGCCTAAACGCGGGCTTGGGCAATTTCGGGGTGACCACCATGCAGGTTTTGATCCCCTTGGTCATGACGGTGGCCTTGTTTGGTGCCTTGGGTGGTGATCCCATGACGCTTGCCAAGGACTCGGGCTGGATTTTGGGCAAGATTGCTGCAGGCACCGATACTTATATCCAGAACGCTGCCTTTATCTGGGCCGTTGCCTTGGCGGTGCTGGTGGTGTTTGCCTGGTTTGGCATGAATAACCTGTTGCCCTTGTCGCCAAACTACGGTGGCACGTTGGCTGCGTTTGCCAAGATCCTCTATCTCTGGCTCCTGACCTCGATTGTTGGCGTGATTGGTCTTTACCTTTACTTGCCAGCTCCGACCGGCTTGGGTGTGTTGAACATGTGGGTGGCGCTGCCGCTGATCATCGTGGCGACTTTGTTTTTGATGAAGTTGGCTGCCTTTGGTGAGATGAAGGGCAACATCAACAACCAGTTCAAGATCTTTAGCAACAAGCACACCTGGTCGATGACCGCACTCTACATCGTGACCTTTGGTTCCTTCATTGGTTTTTCGATGGCGTTGCCGCTGTCAATCACGGTGATCTTTGGTTTCCAGCATGTGGTCGATCCGGCCACGGGCCTGATGACTCATACCCTGAAGAATCCCAATGCGCCGTCGGCTTTGACCTATGCCTGGATAGGTCCTTTCGTGGGGGCGTTGATTCGCCCGGTCGGTGGCTGGATTTCTGACAAGATCGGCGGCTCGATCGTCACCCAGATCATCTCGGTGGTGATGGTGCTGGCGTCTGCTGCTGTGGGTTACGTCATGCTGCTTGCCTACCGGTCGGCAACACCGGAACAGTACTTCTTCATCTTTATGGTGCTGTTTGTGATCCTTTTTGCTGCCTCAGGCATTGGCAACGGGTCAACCTTTCGCACGATCAGCGTCATCTTCGATCGCCAGCAGGCAGGCCCCGTACTGGGTTGGACATCAGCCGCAGGTGCTTACGGTTCGTTCATTGCGCCAGTGGTCATTGGCCAGCAGATCAAGGCTGGCACCCCGGAAGTGGCGATGTATGGCTTTGCGATTTTCTATGCCGTGTGCCTGTTGATTAACTGGTGGTTCTATCTGCGCCGCGGCGCCGAGATCAAGAATCCATGATCACAAACGCACAACCACGAACCTTTTTCTACAAGAAACGTACTGACGTTTTGGAGTAAGACATGAGTCATTTGCTAGATCGCCTAACCTATTTCTCGTTGCCCAAGGAGTCTTTCTCTGACGGCCACGGCAAGGTCACCAACGAAGACCGCACCTGGGAAGACGCCTACCGCAACCGCTGGGCGCATGACAAGATTGTGCGCAGCACCCATGGCGTGAACTGCACGGGTTCATGCTCGTGGAAGATTTACGTCAAGGGTGGCGTGGTCACCTGGGAAACCCAGCAAACTGACTACCCGCGCACGCGCTGGGATATGCCCAACCACGAGCCACGGGGTTGCTCACGCGGTGCCTCTTACTCCTGGTATCTGTACAGTGCTAATCGCCTGAAGTACCCCATGGTGCGTGGGCGACTGCTCAAGCGCTGGCGCGCAGCCTTGAAAGTCGCCAAGTCGCCAGTCGATGCGTGGGCGCTGATCGTTGAAGACCCTGAGGCACGTCGTGACTACCAGCGGGTGCGTGGCATGGGTGGCTTTATGCGCAGCAGTTGGGATGAGGTCAATCAGTTGGTGGCCGCAGCCAACGTCTATACCATCAAGAAGTATGGCCCAGACCGTGTGATTGGCTTCTCGCCGATTCCCGCCATGTCGATGGTCAGCTACGCTGCCGGTAGCCGCTACCTGTCCTTGCTCGGTGGTGTTTGCATGAGCTTTTATGACTGGTACTGCGATCTGCCACCGGCAAGCCCACAGGTCTGGGGCGAACAAACCGACGTGCCAGAATCTGCTGACTGGTACAACAGCAACTACATCATCGCCTGGGGCTCAAACGTGCCTCAGACCAGGACGCCAGACGCGCACTTCTTTACCGAGGTTCGTTATAAGGGCACTAAAACCGTTGCGATCACGCCGGACTTCTCGGAGGTGGCCAAGCTCTCGGATATCTGGTTGCACCCCAAGCAGGGTACTGACGCGGCAGTCGCCATGGCCATGGGGCATGTCATCCTGCGCGAATTCTATTTCCCCAAAGACGGCAAGCCACGCAGTGCGTATTTTGATGACTACGCGCGTCGCTATACCGACCTGCCCATGCTCGTTAAGCTCAAGCAACAAACGCTGGCAGACGGCACCACGGTGTTAGCGCCCGATCGCTACCTGCGTGCGAGCGACTTCTCGGATCAGTTTGACCAGGACAACAACCCCGAGTGGAAGACCATGGCGTTTGACACCGATGGTGCTGCGGTTGTACCCAATGGTTCGATTGGCTTTCGTTGGGGGCAAGATGGTAGAAGCGATGCCGGCAAGTGGAATCTGGAAAGCAAGGAAGCCCGAGGCGATCGCGAGATCAGGCTCAAGCTCTCCTTGGCTGACGACGGTACTGAAGCCGCAAGCCAAACACATGAGATCGTCGAAGTGGGTTTGCCTTACTTCGGTGGCATTGATACCAACCCGCACTTCACCGCCAACCAAAGTTCGGGCGAAATCAATCGCGTTAAAGTGCCTGCTGCTAAAGTGCAGTTGGTCGATGGCGAGACGCTCGTGGCCTCGGTCTTTGACTTGCAAGCCGCGCAATACGGCATTGACCGTGGGTTTGGCAGTGGTGCCAAGAGTTACGACGATGAGGCACCCTACACGCCAGCCTGGCAAGAGAAGATCACCGGTGTGTCACGCCAGAGCATTGTGACCGTTGCACGCGAGTTTGCAGCCAACGCCGACAAAACCCAAGGCCGTTCGATGATCATCATCGGCGCGGGCATGAACCACTGGTACAACGCCGACATGAACTATCGTGGCGTCATCAACATGTTGATGATGTGCGGCTGTATCGGTAAAAGCGGCGGTGGCTGGTCGCACTACGTTGGCCAAGAGAAATTGCGCCCACAAACGGGCTGGACACCACTGGCGTTTGCCCTGGACTGGTTCCGTCCGCCGCGCCAGATGAACAGCACGAGTTTCTTCTATGCCCACACCGATCAGTGGCGCTATGAAAAGCTGGGCATGCAAGAGGTTCTCTCGCCCTTAGCCGATAAGAGCCAATTTACCGGCAGCACGATTGACTACAACGTTCGTGCCGAGCGCATGGGCTGGCTGCCAAGCGCACCGCAACTAAAGACCAACCCGATCGAGATTGTCAAGCAGGCCGAAGCCGCTGGCATGGATCCCAAGGAATTTGTGGTCCAGGGTTTGAAAGACGGCACGCTAGAGATGAGCTGCGAGGATCCTGATGCGCCAGAGAACTGGCCACGCAACCTCTTTGTGTGGCGCTCGAACCTGTTGGGTTCAAGCGGCAAGGGTCACGAGTACTTCTGCAAGCACTTGCTAGGCACCGAGAACGGCGTGCAAGGCAAGGACTTGGGTAAAGATGACGCCAAGCCTGAAGAAGTGAAGTGGCATGACAAAGCGCCTGAAGGCAAGCTTGATCTCTTGGTGACGCTTGATTTCCGGATGAGCACCACGTGTTTGTACTCAGACGTGGTGTTGCCCACGGCAAGCTGGTACGAGAAAAACGACCTGAATACCAGTGACATGCACCCGTTTATCCATCCGCTCTCAAGTGCGATTGATCCGGTGTGGCAGGCCCGCTCAGACTGGGAGATCTACAAAGGATTTGCCAAGGAACTGAGCAAAATGGCCGAAGGCCACTTGGGCAAAGCGCGTGAAGTGGTGCTCTCGCCGCTGATGCACGACACACCCGCCGAATTGGCGCAACCCTATGGCGTCAAAGAATGGAAAAAAGGCGAATGTGACCTGATCCCAGGCAAGACCGCGCCCCAGATCACGGTGATTGAGCGTGACTACACCAACCTCTACAAGCAGTTCACCGCACTGGGTCCCTTGATGAACAAAGTGGGCAACGGTGGCAAGGGCATTGCCTGGAAGACTGAAATGGAAGTCACGCAGTTGGGTCAGCTCAATGGCGTGACGCAAGAGCCTGGCTTAACCGAGGGCATGCCACGCATTGACACAGACATTGATGCTTGCGAGACCATTTTGCAACTAGCTCCTGAAACCAATGGTCATGTGGCGGTTAAGGCGTGGGAGGCTTTGAGCAAGCAAACCGGGCGTGATCATGTGCACTTGGCCTTATATCGCGAAGACGAGAAGATCCGTTTCCGTGACATTCAGGCCCAGCCGCGCAAGATTATTTCCTCGCCGACCTGGAGTGGCATTGAAAGCGAGACGGTGAGCTACAACGCAGGCTACACCAACGTGCATGAGCTGATTCCATGGCGCACCCTGACAGGGCGCCAGCAGTTCTACCAAGACCATCCCTGGATGATCGCGTTTGGCGAGGGGTTCACGAGCTATCGCCCACCGGTGGATATGAAAGCCACTGCGGGTATTCATGGCGTGAAATCCAACGGCAATCCAGAGATTTTGTTGAACTTCATCACGCCGCACCAGAAGTGGGGAATCCACTCCACTTACACCGACAACTTGATGATGTTGACGCTCAATCGCGGTGGTCCGGTGATTTGGCTAAGCGAAGACGATGCCAAGAAGGCCGGCGTTCAAGACAACGACTGGGTTGAGCTTTTCAACATCAACGGCGCGATTGCTGCACGTGCGGTGGTTAGCCAACGGGTGAACCCTGGCATGGTGCTCATGTATCACGCCCAAGAGAAGATCATCAACACCCCCGGCTCGGAAATCACGGGTGTTAGGGGCGGCATTCACAACTCGGTGACCCGGATTGTGATGAAGCCAACCCACATGATCGGCGGCTACGCCCAGTACAGCTACGGCTTTAACTACTACGGCACGATTGGCACCAACCGGGACGAGTTCGTGGTGGTTCGAAAGATGAACAAAGTCGATTGGCTGGATACGCCGCGCGATGATCATCTGGCCAAGGCCTACCAGGCTGCTGGCGAGAATCCTTGATAGCCATGACGAACGCATTAGGAGCAAAACAATGAAAGTACGCGCACAGATCGGCATGGTGTTGAATCTGGACAAATGCATCGGTTGTCACACTTGTTCAGTCACCTGCAAAAACGTCTGGACCAGTCGTCCGGGCGTGGAGTACGCATGGTTTAACAACGTAGAAACCAAGCCAGGCATTGGTTACCCCAAAGAGTGGGAGAATCAGGACAAGTGGAAAGGTGGTTGGGTTCGTAACGCCGACGGCTCGATTCACCCGAAGCAGGGCAAGAAGTGGCAGTTGCTCATGAAAATCTTCGCCAACCCGCACCTGCCGGAGATTGACGATTATTACGAGCCGTTTACCTTTGACTACGACCACCTGCAGACGGCTCCTGAACTCAAAGGCGCGCCGACTGCCAGACCGCGTTCGCTCATTACTGGCAAGCGCATGGAAAAGATTGAGTGGGGACCAAACTGGGAAGAGATTCTGGGTGGTGAGTTTGTCAAGCGCAGCAAAGATGCCAACTTCGATGGCTTTGAGCAGGCACAAAAAGCCATGGTCGGCCAGTTTGAAAACACCTTCATGATGTATTTGCCACGTCTGTGCGAGCACTGCTTGAACCCGGCTTGCGTGGCGTCATGTCCGTCGGGGTCGATCTACAAGCGCGAAGAAGACGGCATTGTGCTGATTGATCAGGACAAATGCCGCGGCTGGCGCATGTGTGTCAGTGGTTGCCCTTACAAAAAGATCTACTACAACTGGAAAAGCGGCAAAGCCGAGAAGTGCATCTTCTGCTATCCGCGTATCGAATCAGGTCAGCCCACCGTCTGCTCTGAGACCTGCGTGGGCCGCATCCGCTACCTCGGTGTGTTGCTTTATGATGCCGACCGCATCAGCGAGGCAGCGAGCGTGGCCGATGAGAAAGATCTCTACCAGGCGCAGCTTGAAGTGTTTCTCGACCCGAATGACCCAAAAGTTCGCGAACAAGCCTTGGCCGATGGTGTGCCGCTTGCCTGGCTAGATGCTGCTTGCAAGAGCCCGGTCTACAAGATGGCCATGCAATGGAAAGTGGCCCTGCCACTGCACCCTGAGTACCGCACCTTGCCCATGGTTTGGTACGTGCCGCCGCTTTCACCCATCACCTCGGCTGCCAATGCTGGTCATGTTCAAGCTGACGGCGAGATCCCGGATGTCAAGTCTTTGCGCATTCCGCTGAAATACCTGGCTAACCTTTTGACGGCAGGTGACACCGCGCCGGTGGCCCGCGCGTTGGAGAGAATGCTGGCCATGCGTTCGTATCAGCGCGCCAAGCATGTCGATGGCCAGATTAACCAGAAGGTGCTCTCGCAAGTGGGCATGAGCGCAGCTGAGGTCGAAGAGATGTATCGCTACATGGCGATTGCAAACTACGAAGACCGCTTTGTGATTCCGACCACCCACCGCGAATATGCTGAGAATGCATTTAACGTCAGAGGCGGTTGCGGCTTTAGTTTCGGCAATGGTTGCTCAGAAGGCGTCACTGAAACCAGCCTCTTCGGTAGCGAGAAAAAGCGCACCATCCCCATCAAGGCGGAGGTGTAGTCATGGCAAACACGACCACTCACAGTGACATGAAACTGACGCTACGGGCGATTGCCTATCTCTTGCGCTATCCAGACGCCGAGATGCGCTTGCACCTGCCTGAAGTGCGGGGTGTGCTTGATACGGAAGCGGCGCTTTCGTCTGCCCGTCAGTGCGCGATCGTGGCCTTGATTGAACGCTTGCTAAGCGCACCGGACATGACAGTCGAAGCCGAGTACATCGAGATGTTTGACCGCGGGCACCGTACCTCATTGCTCTTGTTTGAACATGTGCATGGCGACTCGCGTGACCGCGGCCCGGCCATGGTCGATCTCATTCAGACCTATGAGAAAGCGGGGCTGTACTTGCACCCTGAGCAAATGCCCGATGATTTGCCGGTGGTGCTTGAGTACGCCTCATCGCAGCCAGCAGATGAGGCCCGTGCGTTTCTGTCAGAGATTGCCCACATTGTGCGGGTGATCTATAGCGCGCTGGTTGACCGGGGCAGTGCTTATGCCTGCCTGGCCGCTGCGGTGTTGGAGCTGGCCGGTGAGAAAGTCGAGGTGGTTGCACTTGAGCAAGAACCTGAGCTTGATGAGCAATGGACCGAGCCTGAGGTGTTTGGCGGTTGCTCAAGTGCTGGGCAATCCAAGCCAGGCCAGGCACAACCCATCAAAATCATGTCGCACGTGACGAACGCGGCCTCAAAGTCACAGTCAACCCATCAAGGAGTACGGGCGTGAGCACTTTGCATAATTTTCTCTTCAATGTCTATCCCTATATCTGTCTGACGGTTTTTCTGATGGGTAGCCTGGCGCGATTTGACCGCGACCAGTACACCTGGAAGAGTGACTCTTCCCAGATGCTTCGCGCCAAGCAACTGCGCTGGGGTAGCAACCTGTTTCATGCGGGTATCTTGTTTCTGTTTTTTGGGCATGCGTTTGGACTATTGACACCGTCTTTCATTTACGAACCGTTCATTAGTCCGGCCAACAAGCAATTGGTAGCGGTCTACGCCGGTGGCGTGGCCGGGGTGATTTGTTTCATTGGCTTAACGATGTTGTTACATCGCCGAATTTTTGATCCGCGCATTCGATTAACGAGCCATCGCACGGATTTGTTTATTCTGATCATTCTGTGGGTGCAGTTGGTGTTGGGCTTGATCACGCTGCCCTATTCGTTAAGCCACTCGGACGGCACAGCGATGTTGCAGCTCTCGCACTGGGCGCAAAGCATTTTTATCTTCCAGCCCAATGCGGCTGAGATTGTGAATCTGGATTTCGCCTACAAGATTCATCTGGTGTTGGGCATGACAATCTTCTTGCTGTTTCCGTTCTCGCGTCTGGTTCACGTCTGGAGTGGTTTTGCGACCGTGGCCTACCTGTTTCGCTCACCGCAACTGGTACGCAGTCGTCGTCTGGGCGTGACGCCCTCGGTGTCAACCGATGCCAGTCGCAAGACGGCGTGAGGAGAGGAGCATGCAGACTACAGCAATGGATACGAGCATGACATCGGTTTGGCAAGAACCCGTGATTATTAACGGCATGTCCTTGCCGGCTGGCCCGGATTGTGAACCTGAGCAAATGCGTGAGCTCGCCTATGGTGAGTTATTGCGTCAGCAGGCCGTGCGCCTAGGCTTGTTGCCAGAGGTCTCGGGGGTTCATGCGTCACTGGCGCCCGAGCTCGATGAACAAGCGGTTGATGTGATCGACACGATGCTGGAGTCGGAAGTGCGCACGCCTGAGCCTTCAGACAAGGCGTGCCGTCGTTACTATGAAGCCAATCGGGCGCGTTATGTGGTGGATCAGTCGGTGCACCTGCGTCACATTCTGTTTGCAGTGACCCCGCGCGTGGATGTTACAGCCTTGGCCGGTCGCGCCGAAGAGGTGCTGTTGTCACTGACAACAGCTGAGAAATCCAGTGCGGACTTTTCAGAGGTTGCCAAGACGATGTCCAATTGTCCGAGCGGGCAAAAGGGTGGCGACTTGGGTTGGGTGACACCCAACGACTGTGTGCCTGAACTGGCACAATGGTTGTTCTACTCACCCGACGTACAAGTCGCGCCTGGCTTGCACCCGCGTTTAGTGCACACCCGGTTTGGCTTGCACATCGTTGAGATCCTTGAGCGCAAGCCCGGCAAGCAACTGTCGTTTGAAGAAGTGAGCTCTGCGGTCAAGCACCAGTTGCACCAGAAGTCGCGGGCCACGGCATTAAAGCAGTACATGATGTTGCTTGTCGGCCAAGCTGATGTGCAAGGCATTGAGCTCGAAGGCGCAGATACGCCGTTGGTGCAGGATTAAACAGGCAGTTAGTCAGCAGACGACCAATAACCTGAGGCAAACATGGATGGCATGGGCATTGTTGGTAGTAACAGCGCAGGATTGACCGATGGATTTGGTCGAGCCATTCGTTATTTGCGGGTGGGTGTGACTGATCGTTGTGACTTGCGTTGCACCTACTGCATGCCCAAAGGGTTCAAGGGATTTGAAGAGCCGGAGCACTGGTTGACCTTTGAAGAGATCGAGCGGGTGGTGGGGGCATTTGCCAAGCTCGGCGTATCAAGAGTGCGACTGACTGGTGGCGAGCCGTTGCTGCGGCGAAACATCGCTGACTTGGCCCAGAGGCTTGGAGCCCTGACAGGCATCGATGACCTGTCGATGACCACCAACGGCACGACGCTGGCCAAACACGCACAAGCTTTGCGCCATGCCGGTGTTCGGCGCTTAAACATCAGCTTGGATAGCCTGTCCAAGGCCTGCGTGACCGAGATTACAGGTCGTGAGGATGCGTTTGATCGGGTTATGCAGGGTTTGGAGGCAGCGCAAGCCGCTGGCTTTGCGCCGATCAAGATCAACATGGTGGTGATGTCCGGTGTGAACGATGCTGAAATCGCTGACATGGTCAAGTTCTGTTTGCAGCGCGGGTTTGTGCTGCGATTGATTGAAACCATGCCGGTGGGTGAGACAGCGCGGCAGATTGGCAGCATGCCCTTGACGCAGATTCTGGAAGACTTAAAGCAACGGTTTGTCCTGGTGCCCGAGATCATGCCCATGGGGGGCGGTCCGGCACGCTATTGGCGCCAAGCGCACGGCCATGGCCAGATCGGGGTGATCACCCCGATTAGCCAACACTTTTGTGAAACGTGTAACCGGGTGAGGCTAGATGTCAGTGGTACTTTGTATCTGTGCCTGGGTCAAGACGACACTCTGGAGTTGCGACCTTTGTTGCGCGCGGGCATTTCAGACACAGAACTGTCTGAAGTGATTAAAGATGCTGTGCTTAAAAAACCCTGGCGTCACGAGTTTAATGACAAGCCCGAGAAGATCGTGCGCTTTATGTCACAAACGGGTGGCTAGGGCGGAATGGAAAGTGACAACGAATATGACTGAAACAACATCACCAATCACAAAAGAGCAAGGCTTCAGCTCACGGGTGCTTGGTATTTCAGGGCGCTCGGGTTCAGGCAAGACCACGCTCATCGAAGCGATGCTGCCAGTGTTCGAACAAGCTGGCTGGTCAGTGAACATCGTCAAGCACAGTCATCATGATATCGAGCTCGATCCGCCAGGCAAAGACAGCGCGAGGTTTCGGGGCGCGGGAGCCCGTGAGGTCATCATCAGTTCACCGTATCGATTCAGCATTTCGCGTGAGTTGCGTGGTGCGCCTGAACCCAGTTTGGCTGAATTGATAGACCGTCTAAGTCCGGCCGATTTGACGATTGTCGAGGGCTATCACAGTGAGAATCTGCCTCGAATCGAGGTCTATCGTCCCTCGCGCGGGATTGAGCCGCAGTACCCAACTCTGCAGTCGATGATCGCTGTGGTGAGCGATGAGGTTGATGCGGCAGCTACATGCGGACTGCCGGTTTGGCCTTTAAATGACCCGGCGACTGTTGCACACCAGATTATGCAGTGGTTTCAGACGACCATCCAGGATCAAGCATGACAGGAGGTTTCATGGTGTCTAAATCTGACGCAAGCGAACCAATCCGGACCTCTGAAATTGGGTCTGGCTTGCTTGCGTTTGACGCTGCCCTGGCCAAGCTTTTGTCGCGGGCGCGACGGCCAGTCAAGGTCAGTCAAGTTCCATTGCTACAAGCGCAAGACCGAGTGCTAGCTGCACCCGTGATTTCGTCGATGAATGTGCCTGCATTCGATAACAGCGCCATGGATGGCTACGCCTTGAACGTGGCGGACTTTGCCAAACCACCCGAGTCGTTTGTGGTGATCCAACGTATCGCCGCCGGCCAATCGGGCCAGGCCATCGAGCCTGGCGAAGCAGCACGGATTTTTACCGGGGCACCGGTGCCAGACGGCACCAATGTGGTGGTGCCGCAAGAGCAGACACAAGTCCAAGGCAATCGCGTGCTTGTCAATGGTCAGCTCAGGGCTGGCCAACACATCCGTCGCGCTGGCGAAGATGTGGCAGCAGACGATGTGGTGCTGCATGCAGGCATTCGGCTTGAGCCGCAGCATCTGGCGCTTGCGGCTTCGGTTGGTGTGGCTCAAGTGCCGGTCTATGCGCGACTGCGAATCGGTGTTCTGTTTACGGGTGATGAATTGGTCGAGCCCGGTCAGGCACTCGGGGCTGGCAAGATATATAACAGCAATCGCTACGCTTTGCATTCGCTGCTCGCTAGGGTTGGCTGTGACGTGCTGGATTTTGGGGTGGTCACAGACAGTCTGATGGCAACCACCGAAGCCCTACACAAGTCAGCTCGTGCGTGTGATGTCATCATCACCTGTGGTGGTGTCTCGGTGGGTGAAGAGGATTGGGTCAAGCAAGCTGTCACGAACCTGGGGTCAATTGATGTGTGGCGTATCGCCATGAAACCTGGCAAGCCACTGGCGTTTGGTCGTATTGGCAATGCCGATTTTATTGGCTTGCCGGGCAACCCGGTCAGTGCCTTTGTGACGTTTCTGGTGGCTGTTATGCCCTTTTTACGACAGCGCATGGGGCTGGTAGCACGCATGCCCCGTTATCAGTTGGCTGTGGCCGGGTTTGACTGGGCAGGCGACGCCAAGCGGCGCGAGTTTCTGCGTGTGCGCCAGGAGCCAGGTGAGTCAGCTCAAGCCGTGCTCGCGCTTTGGCCTAACCAAGGCTCGGCTGTCGTTAGCGGTTTGGTCTGGGCTGATGGCTTGGTGGATTTAGAGCCTGGCACGCGTGTTAAAGCCGGTGATCTGGTGCGATATGTGTCGCTGTCAGACTTGATGCGTTAGCAGCGGCGCAACAAAAAAGGAACTTGGACAAGATGATGAAGCTACAAATGAGATATTTCGCGCAGCTGCGCGAGCAGCTTGAAGTTGATTCAGAAGCACTGATCATGGAGCAACCGATTGCTGTGACGGGTTTGATTGAGCAATTAAGAGAGCGTGGCGGCATTTGGGCCGAGGTGCTCGCGCCAGAAGAACGGATTTGTGTGGCGGTTAACCAGGAAATGGTGCCCATGACACATCAGTTGCGTGCTGATGCTGAGGTGGCCTTGTTTCGACCAGTCACGGGAGGGTAACTAACATGCGAGACATCGGTGAAGTCAAGTGTGATCGAGGTTTCATGAACTGCAGCATCAGCGTGCAGACTGAGGATTTCGATGTTGGCGCTGAGATCGATGCCTTGACCGCCGGTCGTGCCGACATAGGTGCGATGGTGAGTTTTGTAGGGTATGTCAGGGAGTTCAATCTGCAAGATGGGGTGACTGCGCTTGAGCTTGAGCATTACCCGGGGATGACTGAACGCAGTCTAGAGGCGATTGCAAGGCGTGCCATGATGCGCTGGCCACTGACCGGGGTGCGCATTATTCATCGCTACGGACGGCTACATCCGAGCGATCGGATTGTGACAGTGCTGACCGCTAGTGCTCATCGACAAGCGGCGTTCGAGGCCAATACATTCATCATGGATTACCTAAAAAGCGAAGCCCCGTTCTGGAAAAAAGAGCATCGCGGGCAGCAGGCAGCCTGGGTACAGGCGCGCAAGTCAGATCTTCAAGCCTTGGCGCGTTGGGCATAAATCGATGATGACGTCGCTGAATTACAGCGCATTGATCCTTGCCGGCGGCCAAGGCCAGCGCATGGGTGGTCAAGACAAGGGCTGGGTGCGCTGGCGGGGAACACCGCTCATCGAGCATGCGCTTGATCGCGTTCGGCAACAAACTGTAGCGCCTGCTGAAGTTTTAATAAGCGCCAATCGCAGCATCGATCAATATGCACTGACCGGCGCGCGCGTGGTTCGCGATGTCAGGCCCGGATTTGCAGGACCTTTGGCTGGGATAGAGGCAGGGCTGCTGAATGCCAAATATGAGTGGGTGCTGGTGACAACCTGCGATATGCCGCTTATCCCATTGAATTTATTGGAAAAATTATGGTCTGGTCTGGATGGGCGACAAATTGCAGTCGGTGCGGTGGATAAAAAATTAAGCCCATTAACCATACTTGTGTCACGGTTTTTGGTAAAGTCTGTTTCAGCCTACCTTGATTCGGGTCAAGCGGCAGTCAAGCCATGGCTTGGATCGATGGATATGGCAGTGGTTGAGTTCGAAGAGCCAGAGAGCTTTGTGAACATCAACACACTGAAGGAGACAAATGACAACTCGACAGAACAATAACCGGGCCGATGCGCTAGGACGTCTTCGACTCTTTAATGGGCTTAATGATTTGGCGACCCGTTTCTTGGGTAATGCCGCCCAGATGGCCAGCATTAAACGCCATGACTACTTGGTCAGACGTAACGGACCGGCGGACTGCTTTTTTGTGGTGGTTCAAGGTCGGGTGGAAGTCTCGTTGTCTGCTGACAGTGGGTTTCACAAGGTGGTGGAAATTGCAGGCCCCGGTGATCAGATTGGTGAGGCCATGATGTTTTGCGGGGGGAATCATTTGATTGATGCTCGTGCGATTACCTCGGTCACCTACGTCTGGATCAGCAAGGCCGATTGTTTGCAGGCCATCGCACTTGACCCTGCATTTGCAGTCAAGTTGCTAGAGGCGATGTCAGGTCGGTTTGTGACCTTGCTCGCTGACATCAAGGCGACAAACTGTTTGACTGCCCGTGAACGGATTTACCAGTTTTTGCTGGCTGAGCCCCGCGAGGGTAATTGGGTCAGGTTGTCGGTAACAAAAGGTACGATTGCGTCCATGCTTGGCATTGCCAAAGAGACACTATCGCGGGAACTGCAACGCCTGAGTGCAGATGGGTTAATTCGGGTAGAGGGATCTCGCATTGAACTTTTTGATCCGCCGGCAGCTGACCGGCCATGTCCTAATGTCAAGCGTGGCCTGGAAGTTTAAGGCTCTTGAGCGACCTTGACTTTTTTGTCGGGCAGGGCGTTTGCTGTTTGAGTGATGTTCAGGTTATGTTCGAGTTCTTACATCAATTACTCCAAGTGCCGGCATCATGAAACTCTCCCGACTACTGTTCAGACCAGCTTTGATGCTCATCATGCTTGGTGTTTTGGCGGGTTGTGCCTCGCCCGATCAGGGCTGGATGGGTTCACCTTTGAAAGACACCGCCTGGCAACTGGTCACCATCGAATCAAAAACCGGTGATGCCGGCCGTGAATATGTTGCCAATAAAGCCAACATCGTCATGAACTTAAAAGCCAGTGGTGATGCCGAATTTACGCTCGGTTGCGAGACAGGTGCTAGCAATTGGGAGGCTGGCTGGGAGCGCATAGATCTTAAGGGTGATATCCGGTTTGATGAGCTGCAAATCAATGCAACCCCTTCGCCTTGCGAGCCTAACTTGGTAGTTCAACGCTTTTTGCGCGACGTCGAATTTTTGGAAGGGTATGTGCTGATTCAGAACCACCTTTATTTGAATACGGCCGCGTATCAGTCAACATACGGTTGGCGCAAGATTCAAGCCCAGTAATTTTATGGTTGTTGCTGCCTAGAAGGTATGCGGCGCTGCAACATCATCGTTGTGTGCGGTGTGGTTGCTGCTTGTAAAAGCACGTGGCTTGACTGACCAAGTGACGTGGCTATTTAGGTCGCAGCTCGCCGCGGGATTACACTTCTGTCATGACTATTTACTTCTGAGCAGCATGAAATCTCCAGACCAAGCGGATGACTTTCAGGGTGTCACCCTGCAAGACAAATATGTTTTGCAAGAGGGGGTGGCATTTATGTCAGGTATGCAGGCTTTGGTACGCCTGCCTATCACTTTGCATGAGCGTGGCAAGCAAGCTGGATTAAAGCTTGGTGGCTACATCTCGGGTTATCGTGGCTCGCCTCTAGGCACATACGATATGGCTTTGGAGTCCGCGCGTGACGAACTGACCCCCAGAAACATCAAGTTTCAGCCTGGCGTGAACGAAGAGCTTGCCGCCACGGCTGTCTGGGGCTCGCAGCAAGTTCACCTCATGGGTCAAACCGAGTTTGATGGCGTATTCGGGCTATGGTACGGCAAGGCGCCGGGGGTGGATCGCACCATTGATGTATTCCGTCACGCCAATAACGCCGGTTCGAGCCCACATGGGGGCGTCGTAGCGATCGCAGGTGATGATCCCAATGCCGTCTCAAGCACTGTGACGGGCTGTTCTGATTACAACTTCGTGTCAGCTGGGATGCCATTGGTCTACCCTGCCAATGTGCAGGAGATGCTTGATTACGGCGTGATGGGTGTTGAGCTGTCACGCTACAGTGGTTGCTGGGTCGGTATGAAGGTGGTGACCGACATTGGTGAGAGCTCGGCAATTCTCGACGTTGATGTGAATCGGGTGAGGATTAACTGGCCCAAAGAGCTCACTGATGATGTCAACGTTCACATTCGCTGGCCAGATAATCGTGTTGAGCAAGAGCAAAGGCTGTACGAGACCAAGCATGCGCGTGTGAAGAGGTTTGCTGAATTCTCAGGTATCAATCAGATCAGCGGTGTGATGCAAGGGGCCAAGATTGGCATCGTGAGTGCTGGCAAGCCTTGGGGGGATTTGCAGCAAGCACTGCTTGACCTAGGGTTAGAGCAAGCGCAACTTCAAGACCATGGCGTTCGGCTTTTGAAGTTGGGGATGATTTATCCGCTCTCAGACGCCCAGATCCTTGAATTTGCCCGAGGTTTAGACACCGTTCTCATCGTTGAAGAAAAGCGCGGGTTCATTGAAGACCAGATCAAGTCGATCCTCTTTGCCCACGATGTGCGCTCAAAGGTGGTGGGCAAGCTCGATTTGTCAGGCGAGATCTTGGTGCCAAGCCATGGGGAGTCTAGCCCCGCGTTAGTGGCCGAAGTCATTGGTCGCGCGTTTCCAGACCTTGTGGCACACCCCAAGTCGCAAACTAGACTTGCGCTGATCGATGCCAAGCATGACGCTTTGGCCAAGCGCGGTAGCTTGGCTGCACGTACGCCGTATTTCTGTTCGGGTTGTCCACATAACAGTTCCACCAAGGTGCCTGAAGGCAGTCTGGCTCTAGGTGGTATTGGTTGTCATTGGTTGGCGCTCTTTATGGATCGCGACACCGAGACCTTCACGCAAATGGGCGGCGAAGGTGCGCCATGGTTAGGCGCCATGTCATTTAGCCAACGCGAGCATGTCTTTGCCAATCTCGGTGACGGCACTTACCACCACTCTGGTGTGTTAGCGATCAGGGCAGCGGTATATGGCAATGCCAATATCACCTACAAGATTCTGTATAACGATGCGGTTGCCATGACAGGCGGCCAGTTGATCTCTGAGACCTTTGCGCCACAACAGATTGCCGCCCAGGTGCTAGCCGAAGGCGTAAGAGAAGTGGTGGTGGTGACGGATCAGCCTGAAAAGTACAAACAAGTCTCCAGTGCCAACGGAGGTTTCCCGCCTGGCGTGACCATTCATCACCGCGACGAGTTGGAGTCAGTACAGCGACGGTTGCGAGACACGCCAGGCGTCACAGTATTGCTCTACGACCAAACCTGTGCAGCAGAAAAACGCCGACGCCGCAAGCGTGGCAAAATGGTTGATCCCGACGTGCGTGCCTTTATAAATGAACTGGTTTGCGAAGGCTGTGGAGATTGTTCGGACAAGTCAAACTGCATCTCAGTAGAACCGCTGGAAACCGTTTGGGGGCGCAAGCGCCAGATTAACCAGTCTGCCTGTAACAAGGATTTGCGTTGTGTCGATGGTTTCTGCCCCAGCTTTGTGACCGTCTCTGGCGCGCAACTGAAGAAACTTGGTGCTGACAAAGTGACCAAGGAACGACAAAAAATCTCTCTGCCCGACCCTGAGGTAACCGCATCGGACCGTGTACACGAAACCGTGATCACCGGCATCGGCGGTACGGGGGTGATTACGATCGGTGCCATTGTTGCCATGGCTGCCCGCCTTGAGGGTAAGCGGGCCACATGCCTTGACCAGACCGGTATTTCACAAAAGAATGGTGCGGTGCTCTCGCACGTGCGGATTGGTCCCGATGCCGACAGTTTGCATGCGCCAAGGGTGTCAACTGGCAACGCCGATCTGGTGCTTGGCTGTGACATGATGGTGGCTGCTAGCGTACCTGCGGTTTCGACCATGTCACCCGACAGAACTCGCGTCGTATTGAACACCCACTTGGCACCGCACGCGGATTTTGTCTTGAACCCGGTGACAGCCGATTTCGGGGAAGCGTCACTCAAAGCTGCAATCACAGAGGCGACTGGCGAAGATTCGGTATCGATGCTGCCCGCCACGCGCTTGGCCACTGCTGTGTTTGGCGATGCGATTGCTAGCAACATGATTGTGTTGGGCTATGCGCTGCAGAAGGGCTGGATTCCGGTATCGATTGCCGCGGTTAAACGTGCGATTGAATTAAACGGCGTGGCGATCAAAGCCAATCTCGCCGCCTTGGAATTGGGGCGTGAGGCAGCTGAGAATCTGGAGCAGGTGCTCAAGGACGTCATGCCTGCGCAGACGGTCAAGATTCTGTCGCGACCGAAAGAGTCGCTTTCTGCCATGATCGAGAGACACGTTGCAGAACTCACGGCCTACCAGAGCTTGTCATACGCCAAGATCTATCAAGATCTGGTCGCTAAAGTGCAAAAGGCTGAACAAGGCTTGGGGGCAAACTCAGAGCAGCTTGCCAAGACAGTCGCCGAGCAAGCTTATAGGCTCATGGCTTACAAGGATGAGTATGAGGTGGCCAGGCTGTACACCGACGGCCGCTTTGCAGACAAACTCAAATCTCAGTTTGAGGGTGATGCCAAGCTAACTTTTCACTTGGCGCCTCCGCTTCTGGCCAAACGTGATCCGGTCACCGGCCACCTGCAGAAGAAACCATACGGAGCCTGGATCTTCAGTGCCTTTACCCTGTTGTCCAAGTTCAAAGGCTTGCGCGGCTCGGCACTTGATCCGTTTGGCTACACCGCCGAGCGCAAGATGGAGCGTGCGCTAGCAAACACCTACCCCCAGATCATCAATGGCATGCTGGCCAATCTCACTGCGGACAATCTGCCGTGGGCGGTTGAAGTGGCTGGGGTGTTTGGCAAGCTGCGTGGCTTTGGCCATGTCAAAGAGCGTAACCTGGAAGTGGTGATCAATGACCTGCAAGGGTTAGCCAGGGGCACGGCAATTGAGGGCAGCGTTGAGCAATTGCTTCAGCAGTTAACGTGCCTATTGCCGCACTTGGCTCAAGCGAATGCTCAGGGTGGGTTACAGGGGCAGCAGGCGTGAGTGGAGCTCGTTCAGCAAGTTAACCCAAAAGGTTTTTGATCAGGTTTTTTATTTCGGTTTAGTTTAGTCCTCGCCATCCGCAATCATTTTGTGAACTAGCGGTAATTTTCTATTTTCTGATATGCCATTATTCAATCATATCGATCATCCTGATTAGGACAACCATCATGATCAACCAAACTAATGCGGTAACTTTCCGGCAAAATCTTGGGGAAATGCTTAATTTGGTGCAATACCGCCACGATAGCGTTGTAATTAATAAGGATGGTAAACCGGTTGCTGCATTGATCGACGCGCGTTTGTTTGACCGTATTCGACGTATGCAATCTCGTTTCGATGCTTTATGTCAGCGAATCGAGGCTGGTTACGCTGGTGTTGCTGAGGCTGATGCAATGGACGAGATTCAGGCAGCAGTGGACCAGGATCGTCTAGAGCAACGACAGCGACGAAATGGGTAGTGCATGTCGCAGACAATAAAAGTAATTCTAGATACAAATGTGCTGTTGTCTGGGATCGCCTTCCCGAGTGGTGTGCCTGGCAAGATCGTTGCTGCGTGGCGCAACGGTTCGATTGAAGTGTTTCTGTCGCAATAGATTCTCGAAGAGCTGCGGCGAGTGCTGCCACGATTGGACCATCGGCATGGCCTAACAGGTGATGAGATTGATGATCTCGTTGATTTGCTATCAATTCTGGCTGAAACGATACAACCTGATGATGCAAACGAGTTAGAGCGCAGGGATTTGAATGACATGCCCGTGCTCGGCACCTTGGTTGCTGGTGTGCGTGGCTATTCGGTCGATTACTTAATAACTGGAGATAAAGATTTGTTGGTTTTATCTAATCGATACCCGATCGTCTCTCCAGGCGAGTTTTGGGCTCAACACGGCGGTCTTTAATCGAATTTTTGTTCGGCAATTTAGAACGTTGCAACGTTACTGGTGACTTTGAGAAATCGTGATGACTCGTCTTGTTAGTGTTGGTCAGGCAAAACATCAGCGCAGAAATTAACTCCTCGCGGAAGGCTGTTTAGCTTGGTCTTGTCATTTGCATTTTTCGTCTGCCGCCGCACAAGTCCAGCAATCGCGTGATGTCTGTAGAAATGCGCCAGCAGTTTTTATTTTTGCGGGGGGTTAGTAACGAAGCCTCAATCAACACCGGCCACAACGCGTAAGCCGCCTTCACACAGTCCGAAAGGGCTTTGGCTGCTGGTCGCTCAGGAATGCCAAGCCCATCACTCATACCAGCGCACAAACTCATTAAGCTCCATCCTGGCAGTCTGATAGGCATTTAGAGGAGCCTCTAGGTCTGGGACACCGATAGACATACCCACCAGAAGTTTCTTGTTCGCGGGGATGCCAAGTGCGCTTCGTACAGCCTCGGGGTAATAAGCCAGTGATGCTTGCATACAAGTACCTAGACCGTAGGCTTGGGCAGCTAGAGAGATGGATTGCGTAAAGCCACCAATATCCATGGTTGACCAAGCGCCGCAGCCTTCGTCCATAAAAATAAACAACGCGTATGGCGCGTCGTAAAACTCAAAATTCTTAAGCCGCATTTCCTTGCGGCGCTCTTTGTCATCGCGGCCGATTCCCAGGTGCTCGAACCGTTTGATGTTGTGCGTTTTAGTACGTTGAGCAATCGCATCTGGCCAGGACTCAGGGTTAGGCAGATCGGGATTGGCCGGCGCATTGCTAGCGGCCAATTCATAGAGCGTTCGGCTCAGCGTTTCACGGGTCTTGCCGCTGACCACAGCGACCTCCCACGGTTGCGAATTGGTATAGGAGGGGCTGCGATTAGCAAGATTCAGTATTTCACGAATGACGCCAGGTTCGATCGCTTCGGGTTTAAAGCCGCGAATGCTACGCCTGTTCTGTAGTGCCTGAACGAGATCGATTGGTGTGCGCATGAATTTGTCTCCGTTGCTCTAGCCGTGATAGGGCAGATATACGCTGGGTTGAATAAATTTCGCTATTGGGGTGTATTTTGACGCAAAGAATCACCTTGATGTAGTCCGCACGTTTGATCGCCTTTGCAAATAAAAAACCCGACCGGCTTGTGGCGCGGTCGGGCTTAAGAGCGAGTGTCTAGCGGATCGCTAGACACTGAAGGCTTACAGCTTAGGCCTGCAGATCGTAGCGATCAGCATTCATGACCTTGGTCCAGGCAGCCACGAAGTCCTTAACGAACTTCTCTTTGTTGTCGTCCTGGGCGTAAAGCTCAGCATACGAACGCAGCACTGAGTTTGAACCAAACACCAGGTCCACACGGGTAGCCGTGAACTTGGTGTTGCCCGAAGCGCGGTCAACGATGTCGTAGCTGTTCTTGCCGGTGGGCTTCCAGCTGTAGGACATGTCGGTCAGGTTGACAAAGAAGTCGTTGGTCAAAGAGCCAACCTTGTCGGTGAACACACCGTGCTTGGAGCCGCCGTGATTGGCGCCCAGAACACGCATGCCACCGATCAGAACCGTCATTTCCTTGGCGGACAGACCCATGAGTTGTGCACGATCGAGCATCATCTCTTCGGGCTGAACCACGTAGTCAGCCTTCAACCAGTTACGGAAGGCATCATGCAAGGGCTCAAGCACTTCGAAGGACTCAACGTCGGTCATTTCCTGGGTGGCATCGCCACGACCTGGGTGGAACGGCACCTTCACGTTCACGCCAGCAGCCTTTGCAGCCTGCTCAACGCCAACATTACCAGCCAACACGATGACATCAGCTACGCTTGCACCCGTCTCAGCGGCAATGCCCTCAAGCACTTTCAAGACTTTAGCCAGACGCTCGGGCTCGTTGCCAACCCAGTCTTTTTGGGGTGCCAGACGGATGCGAGCACCGTTGGCGCCACCACGGAAGTCCGAACCACGGAAAGTACGTGCGCTATCCCAAGCGGTAGCAACCATTTCTTGGATCGACAGGCCGCTAGCAGCAATCTTTGCTTTCACAGCGTCGACGTCGTACTTGGTGTTACCAGCCGGAACCGGATCTTGCCAAATCAAGTCTTCTTTCGGTACTTCCGGTCCGATGTAGCGAGCCTTCGGGCCCATATCACGATGGGTCAGCTTGAACCAGGCGCGAGCAAACACTTCGTCGAAGTATGCAGGATCCTTGTAAAAGCGCTCCGAGATCTTGCGATACTCAGGATCCATCTTCATGGCCATGTCAGCATCGGTCATCATCGGCATGCACTTGATCGAGGGATCTTCGACGTCAGGTGGCATGTCTTGTTCTTTGATGTCTACGGGTTTCCACTGCCAGGCGCCAGCCGGGCTCTTGGTCAGTTCCCACTCGTGGTTCAAAAGCAATTCGAAGTAGCCGTTGTCCCACTTGGTTGGGTTTGTGGTCCATGCGCCTTCGATGCCGCTAGTCACCGCATCACGACCAACACCACGGGTCTTGTGGTTCATCCAGCCTAGGCCCTGCTCTTCGATCGGAGCGCCTTCTGGATCCGGACCCAAGTTGGCGGCATTGCCGTTGCCATGTGCCTTGCCGACGGTGTGGCCGCCAGCGGTCAGCGCAACGGTCTCCTCGTCGTTCATGGCCATGCGGGCAAAGGTCACGCGCACGTCGTGTGCTGTCTTTAGCGGATCGGGCTGGCCGTCAACACCTTCTGGGTTCACGTAAATCAGGCCCATCATCACAGCGGCCAGTGGGTTAGCTAGATCGCGCTCACCGGAGTAGCGGCTGCCTTCACCACCGGACTTCTGAAGCCACTCTTTTTCAGAGCCCCAGTAGATGTCCTTTTCGGGATGCCAAATATCTTCACGACCGAAAGAGAATCCGTAGGTCTTGAACCCCATGGATTCGTAGGCAACGTTACCGGCCAAGATAAAGAGATCAGCCCAGCTCAACTTGTTGCCATATTTTTTCTTGATCGGCCAAAGCAGGCGACGACCTTTATCGAGGTTGCCGTTGTCAGGCCAGGAGTTCAGGGGTGCAAAGCGCTGGGCGCCAGTGCCAGCACCACCACGACCGTCAGCGATACGGTAGGTACCGGCAGCGTGCCAAGCCAGGCGGATCATCAAGCCGCCGTAGTGACCCCAGTCAGCCGGCCACCAGGCTTGGCTGTCAGTCATGAGGGCTTCGAGGTCAGCTTTGAGCGCTTTAACATCGAGTTTCTTAACTTCTTCGCGATAGTTAAAGCCTTCGTCCATCGGGTTGGTTTTTGAGTCGTGCTGGTGCAGGATGTCCAAGTTCAACGACTTGGGCCACCATGCCATCACTGAGGAGCCATTCTCGGTGAGGGCGCCATGCATCACCGGACATTTAACGGTATCTAACATGTATCACTCCTTGGTTTTTTTGAATTGCGAGCCTTAGTCTAAACAAATTGAATCGGCGATTCTAATTGTTTGTGACTAAATGCCCGATAGCTGCCCTTCATGCAGAGGTCACCTTATTGACATCTGCCGAAAGACAAAAAACTTTCGTTTTGAATATCAGGGGGTTATCAGGCTTGCAAGCGAGATGCATTCACCATCGATGCTGGTGCGAGAGGTAAATTATTTATCCCCTGCGCTTTCTTAATAGACAACATCATGCGATGGATCCGCGAATCGTCGGGACTAGCGCGCAACACAAACCCCAAACCCTCGCAAAAGGATAGCATCGTTGTGTTGCTCGGCAAAACATCCCCGTAGATCAAGCCAAGGCCTCTGCGGCTAGCCTCGCCAACGAGTGTGTGCATGAGTTGTCGGCCAACTCCCTGATTTTGTAGGTGGTCGGCCACAACCAGGCTGAATTCCGCACAGTCCGCTGTGCCATCTTCACTTGCTTGAGGCAAAAGGCGCGCCATGCCAACAATGGCATAACGACCTGAGCCAGTAATTTGTGTCGCCACAAATTGAGCGCATCGCAGTGGATCGGGTTCGCATAATTCATGCCATTGATCTTCGGTCAACATGGGCATGCTCATGCGGCCAAAGCGGAAGTACAACGTTCCAGGCGAGAGTTCGCTTAGAAAGGATTTCAGGGTAGAGAGGTCAGCCGCTTGAATGGGCCGGATGTGGGTAGCGGTAGATGGCTTGGCAGAGGGACTCATGAGCGTCTCGAAATATTCGGATCAAGGGCTTTGCCTACTAGCGAGAGGTTAACGCAGCGGTCTTACGCAGCCTTTAAGCTAGATCAAACAATCACCCGCATCAGGGTAAACCCGAATAAAAATGACAGCGCACCTCGCAGCGACTGATGACTGATCAGTCGCTGCTATTCGTTTGTAAGGTCTTTTGCGCGTGGATTAAGCGACCAATAAGTCTGCAAGTGTGCGCGCAATCACTTTGGTAGCGCGCCGCAAGTCCTCAAGCACGAGGTGTTCGTCAGCGCGTTTGGCGTTACTTTCGCGCACCGTTCTCGGCCCGGCACCGTAAATCACACCGGGGATGCCACGCTCGACGTAGAGTCTCACGTCGGTGTAAAGCGGGGTGCCGATGGCTTTGATGGGTTCGCCGAGCACATCATGGGCATTACGTTGCAAAGCATCCACTAGCGGTTTGTTATTAGCCAGAGGCACCATTGCATTTGCTAACAAGAGCCGGCGCACATTAACTTTAAGGTTTTTGCCACCGCGGGCTGGTGCAAAGCTTTTAGCTGCTGCTTCGATGGTGTCACGGATGCTGGACTCCACTGAGGCAGAATCCTCCTCAGGAATCATGCGCCTGTCGAGCTTGAATATCACTTTTCCAGGCAAAACGTTGGTATTGGTGCCACCATTAATTTGGCCTACGTTCAAATAGGGGTGCGTAATGCCTTGGACATTGGAAGTTACTTTGAGATAGTCATTGTTCAGGGCGTAAAGCGCATTCAGGATATGGACTGCACCTTGCAGCGCGTCGGTGCCGGTATCAGGTATGGCAGCATGTGCCATTTCACCCTCAACAGTCACTTCGAATTGCAAGCAGCCGTTGTGTGCCGTAACTACTTCGTAACTAAACCCGGCAGCTATCATCATGTCCGGTTTGGTGAGTCCCTGGCGCAAAAGCCATCCCGGCCCCATTTCACCGCCAAACTCTTCGTCGTAGGTGAAGTGAAGTTCGACTTGGCCCTTCAGCGGTACCCCTGCAGCCTCTAGTGCACGGACCGCATATGTGAAAGTGGAGAAATCACTTTTGCTGACGGCTGTTGCGCGGCCATACATTTTGCCGTCAACAATTTGTGCACCATAAGGGTCATGGGTCCAGCCCTCGCCAGGAGGCACCACATCGCCATGGGCGTTAAGCGCAATGATGGGCCCCTCGCCATAGCGTCGGCGTACAATCAGGTTGGTAATGGACTGAAGGCCATAGGCTTTGACCTCATCGCTAGGCACCGGATGTTTTTCCGCATCAAGGCCCATAGAGGCCAGCAACTCTGCTGTGCGCTCGGCATGGGGCGCGTTATTGCCGGGAGGGGTATCAGTGGGCACTTGTACCAACGCCTGCAAGAACTTAACTTGCTCGTCAAAGTGCTCGTCGACCCAGGCATCTAGTCGTTGGTGTAGGCTGTCGGTGGACATCGTGGCTCCAATTATGTTGTTCTGTGTTGATAAGAGTGTGCCTAGTTCCAATTGAACGCGGTCTTGACGTCAAATGGATGGACTTTCTTCCAGTGGCGAGCAATGTCAATTCGCCGCGCTATCCAGACGCGATCGTGTTTCTCGATGTGATCCAAGAATCGCTGTAGAGCTTTGAATCGTCCTGGACGGCCAATCAAACGACAATGCAGACCAATGCTCATCATGCTCGGGTGTTCGGCACCTTGGGCATAGTGCACATCAAATGCATCACGCAGATATTCAAAAAACTCATCGCCGTGGCTAAAGCCCTGTGGCATGGAAAAGCGCATGTCGTTGCAGTCGAGCGTGTACGGTACTACCAGCTGCTCAGCGGTTGAACCATCCGATTTGGTGACATTGAACCAAAACGGTAAATCGTCGCCGTAGTAGTCACTGTCATATTCAAAGCCACCATAATCAGCTACCAATCGCCGAGTATTGGGGCTATCGCGGCCGGTGTACCAACCAAGCGCTCGTTGGCCGGTCAGGTTTTGGATAATCTCCATGCCGATACGCATGTGCTCACGTTCGGTGGCCTCGTCCACGTTTTGATAGTGAATCCAGCGCCAGCCGTGGCAGGCGATTTCGTGATTGGCTTCTGTAAAGGCCTGGGTAACTTCCGGATGCCGCTCAAGTGCCATGCTCACCCCAAAAACAGTGAGCGGCAGATTGCGCCTTTCAAATTCGCGCAGAATGCGCCATACCCCCACCCGGGAGCCGTATTCATAAATACTTTCCATCGACAGATGTCTGGCAGGGTACGCAGCAGGGTTAAACAGTTCCGATAGGAATTGCTCGCTGCCGGCATCACCGTGCAGGATGGCGTTTTCAGCACCCTCTTCATAATTCAATACAAACTGCACAGCCACGCGTGCATTATTTGGCCATTGCGCTTGGGGTGGATTGCGTCCGTAGCCGATCAGGTCTCTCGGGTAGTGAGTGGCTGACTGTTCTGAATTTGACATGGCAAGCTCCGGGAGAAAGTGGTGGGTTTAACGCCCAAAGTCTTCGAGTGAACAGGTCAGTGCAGTTTTAAGGTCAGGTGTCTGGGTTTCAAGCTGCAGATTGTGCTCGACGTGATGCAGGTGTTGTTTCATCAACTTGGTGGCCGCGCTCGTATCGCGCCGCTCAAGAGCTTGCACAAGCATTTCATGCTCGGCATGCGACTCTTCGGCGGATTGCGATGATTGGTACATCAGGGCAATTAAAGATGATCGCAGTAAGAGATCAGAAAGAATTTCGCGCAAAACTTGATTGCCCTGCATGTTGGCCAGAAGCACATGAAAATCACCGAGCAGGCTTGTTCTTTCAGCAATATTTTTACTGCGTAGCGCTTTTCGCTCAGACGCCAAATGGGACTTCAACTGCTTGATCTGGGCAGGTGTGATTTGTTTGCTTAAATCCCGCACGATCAAGGTTTCAAGCATGGTGCGAACTTCAAATACTTGCTGAGCTTCCTGGATTGTTGGCTCAGATACAAATGCCCCTCGGTCTGGTAGCAACGTTACCAGGTGATCTCGAGAGAGCTGGTTCAAAGCTTGGCGCACGAGCGTGCGGGAGACATCGAAGATTTCGCACAGTTTTGCTTCAGTCAGTTTTGTGCCTGGCATTAATCGACGTTCAGCGATCGCTTGAGTGACTGCTTGAACAATACGCCCTGTCGGCGATGTCGATGTGAGGTGAGTGCGCTTGGCACGGGTCGATTCGGGCATGAGGCTGAGCGTTGATTGTGGGAAAGAAATTGATTGGATTGTATACAATATATACCAACAATCCAAGTAGCTGATCGCGTCGGTGGGTTAGCCGGTCAAGCCAATGACAATAGCTGATTCCGCAATGGCTGCAGTCGCCACCTGTTTTAGCTTGAGCTGCGCGCCAGCACTGACAAATCCCGCGACTTGCAAGCCTTGGCCGATCGTCAAGGATACTTGGCCATCGCTTTTGACGCCCAGACGTTTGGTGACATGGCCTTTCAGTAAGTTGACCTCTCCCATGGCAACGATGGTTGGCGCAATGGTAACGGCAGTGGCTTTGCAAAGCGCAAGTACCGGCATCCCGACACTTAAGTTCAATAGTTCCAGACTTTCGCGTGTTATCCGGGCAGACAGACGCTGACCGTCTGTTAGTTCCAACCAGATGCGGGGAGCGCCGTGCGGCCTCTCGATCGCAGCAACGGTGCAGGGCAGTTGATTGCGCATGCTGGTCCTCAAGGCAAGACTGGCTATGTTGGAAATGGTGCCACTGGGTTCTGTCGTTTGACCTTGGATTTCAGCCAATGCGATGGCTCTTGCCTGGTGCAAGTGGTCTGCTGCTCTCAGTAATTGTTCACCGGCGGGTGTTAAGCGCGCGCCACCGCCGCCTGCCCCGCCAACTACTTTTTGAAGTAAAGGTGTTGCGGCCAGGTTGGTCAGTGTTTCGATTGCCTGCCAAGCGGCTTTGTAGCTTACGCCATTGGCTCGAGCCGCCTCTGAAATCGAACCCAGGCGACCGATTGCGCGCAGGACTTCTATGCGCTTATCGGTCGTGCCGCTAGAAAGTGCTTGCTCAAGTGCGATGGCAGTGACAGTGGTGTTTTTGTTGTTCACGGGGATGTGTTCGCAAGCGCAGTCGGTTGGTGTGGCTGTTGAGGTTGGCAAGGCTGCAAAAGATTTGATCAAACATCGCTATTCAAAAAAGTCATAGCGTGTTAGTATTCGATATTGATTTTTAGCATATCGAGAGCAGCATGTGGCGATCGTGCTCATTCAAACTTTCAGCCGGTTTTATTTGGATGGTGATGCCGTCGCTGGCATCAGCTGACCAGGTGTTGGTCGCAGTGGCGTCAAATTTCACGGCTCCCATGCAGATGATCGCTGCTGAATTTGAGCGAGATACGGGATACCAGGCCAAACTGTCATTTGGAGCTACCGGACAGTTCTATGCACAAATTAACAATGGTGCTCCATTCGAGGTGCTTTTGGCTGCTGACACCAAAACACCCGCCAAGCTCGAAGACGAGGGAAAGACGGTGTCGGGCACACGCTTTACATATGCGATTGGCAAGCTAGTGCTGTGGAGTCGAAATGCCAGCCTGGTTAGCGATGGTCCGCAAGTGCTGAGCACGGATCGTTTTGACAGGATCGCTATTGCCAACCCAAAGCTCGCACCCTATGGCTTGGCTGCAATTCAAACCATCGAACGTTTGGGTTTGATGCAGGTATTGAGACCAAAAATGGTTCAAGGCGCAAATATTGGCCAAGCCTTTCAATTTGTATCGTCGGGCAACGCACAGCTTGGGTTTGTAGCGCTATCTCAGGTGTTTACGCAAGGCAAGATCAAAGAGGGTTCGGGCTGGGTAGTGCCAAGCGATTATTACGCCCCAATCAAGCAAGATGCCGTGTTGTTAAAGGCAGGGCAACATAATGAAGCGGCTATTGCGCTCGTAAATTACTTGCAGACCAACAAAACAAAGCAACTGATTGAATCCTTTGGTTATCAGATTGCACCTTGAGGCAGCTGCTATGTGCCGGGATGACAGAACGAGCGGTGAACGGTTTAATAAAAATGGCTAGCCCAATTTCAACTGAAGCATGGCAGGCGATCGGACTGACGCTTGAATTAGCGACGGTGACCACGATTATTTTGCTGGTGCTTGCCACGCCTTTGGCCTGGTGGCTGTCGCAAACACAATCGCGCTGGCGGTCAACCATAGGAGCCTTGGTGACTTTGCCCTTAGTCTTGCCGCCGACCGTGCTCGGTTTTTACATCCTGGTGCTGCTTGGGCCACAAGGTTGGGTGGGGGCGTTGACCGAGTGGCTTGGCGTTGGCTTGCTGTCATTCACATTTACAGGCCTTGTGATCGGATCCGTGGTTTTCTCTTTGCCTTTTGCTGTTCAGCCGATTCAGCACGCATTTGAAGCCATTGGCAAGCGCCCACTTGAAGTGGCAGCCACGCTGCGCGCTCGTCCCATCGATGCATTTTTAACGGTGGCCTTGCCCCAAGCCAGACAAGGAATTCTCACCGCCGCTGTATTGACATTTGCACATACCGTGGGTGAATTTGGTGTGGTGCTCATGATTGGCGGCAACATACCGGGTCAAACGCAGGTGGTATCGACCCAAATATTTGGCTATGTTGAAGCAATGGAATACACGGCAGCTCATTGGCTGGCAGCGGGCATGGTGGTGTTCTCGTTTGCGGTGCTTTTGATATTGTCGCGCCTGAGGCAACGCGCTGATCGGGTTTTGCCATGATCGGGTTAGAGGACGCAAAAGGCTTTCAGATCAAGTTGATGCTTAACCGGGCAGACTTTGCACTGGCTGTTGATTTGCAATTGCCGACGCAAGGCGTGACGGTGTTATTCGGTCCATCTGGCTCTGGCAAAACCACTATTTTGCGGTGCGTGGCTGGATTGGAAAAAGCTGCAGGTCACATCGTGGTGGCCGGGCAGACTTGGCAGGATACTCGAACGCACATCCACCTGCCTACCTGGCAACGTGATTTGGGTTATGTGTTTCAGGAAGCCAGCCTGTTTGAGCATTTGAGCGTAGAAAAGAATCTGCAGTTTGGTGTTAAGAGAGTTCGCAAACCTGAAGCAGCCCGTGCGTTGGCGCAGGCAATTGAGTTATTGGGTATTGAACATTTGCTCAAGCGAAGCCCCGCTAGTCTATCCGGGGGCGAACGTCAGCGCGTGGCGATTGCCAGGGCGCTGGCGATGCAGCCAAAGCTTTTGTTGCTCGATGAGCCACTGGCGTCGTTGGATCAAGTTAGGCGCGAAGAGATTTTGCCTTGGCTCGAGAGATTGCATGCCGATTTAAAGATCCCGGTTCTGTATGTGACACACTCAATGCATGAACTCACGCGCCTGGCAGATCACGTGGTGTTGCTAAATCAGGGCTCAGTCAAGCTGCAAGGCCCCATCCAATCAGTCTTGGCTGATCCCACGTTTGCTGCTTTAGTCGGTGGAGAAGCGGGTGCTATCTTGCAAGGGCAGGTAGCAGCGCACGACGAGACCTATCATTTGACGCGAATTGATCTCGTGGCAAATGAGACAGCGGCAGGACAGCTTTGGATGCGGCAACAGCTATTGCCACTAAAAACGCGGGTGAGGGTACATGTTCATGCCAATGATGTCAGCTTGTCGTTACTGGAGCCCGTAGGCACGTCGATTCAGAATCGAATGAGAGGCGTAATTGAATCTATCACTCCGGACATGCACCCGGCCAATCGTATTGTGACGGTTAACTGTGATGGCCAGCTGGTACTGGCTCGGGTGACTGCGCGCGCGCTTGATGAGCTCGGCTTAGAAGCTGGCGCAGTTGTGTGGTGCCAGATTAAGTCGGTGGCCTTGGCGGGGCGCTAGCGCGATAGAAAGCGACCAACATGTTGCGCCAACGCAAACGTCCCTTTAATTGAAGGTCTGGGACTGATTTGGCTCAATGTTGATTGTGACAGGTGACTGTTACCTTGAACAGGTGGTTTGCTTTCTGGTGATTTTGGGTCACCGGGCAAACGTGCCTGATTTATAAGGAGCGTTAAATGAAGAAAGTCACGGGATTAAGTGCGAGTTTGATTGCTTGCTCATTGCTTGCGTTATCAGCGCAAGCTCAAACAGGCCCCAACATGTATTTCACAGTTAACTCATCAGATGTGATGGTCCAAGGTGCTGCTATGGTGTTGGCCACCCAAGCCATTGAGCAAAAAGCCAATGTGCGGGTACTCTTGTGTGGTGCAGCCGCTGATATGGCACTGCAAGGACATCAGATGCCCACATTGAAGCCTAAGAATGTGACGCCTCAGCAGATGTTGCAAGGCATCATCAAGGGCGGTGCCACCGTTGAAGTGTGTGCATTATTCTTGTCAAATAAAAGCTTAAAGCCTGATGCGTTAATTCCGGGTGTCACGCCTGGTAAGCCAGCCGATGTGGCGTCATATATGCTGAAGTCTGATGTGAAAATGCTGGCGTTCTAATTACGTCTTATCAATAGCATTTGAAGTGCGCGCCAAGCCCGTTGAAACCTTTGCGACGGGTTTGCTTGTTAGGCTGCGTATTGAGTGCTGGGTCCTGCTCGCACTGCATGGTCAATGGTAAATCGGCGTTGCTGTCGCGAGACGGTTTTCTCGAGCAACATCAATTTTGTTCGACAGAGTGAATTTCGGTCAAAATTGGCTTAACGTATCTAAAAATATTTGCGATTAATGCCAATCGGGTTGGTTCAAGTGTCTTAACGTTACTTGACGTTGCCTCATGAGGCCTAGTTGTTAGACCGAGACAAAAAAATTGAGCCAGTCCGTGAGCAATACTGTGAGCCACTACGCCACACCTGCTAGCCCTGATCTGATCGATTCGCGTTATGCCTTGCGACGTTTGTTGATCGCGCTGTTGGCCATGCTCATGGGCAGCAGCAGTATGTTTGTGGTGGCTGTTGTGTTGCCGTCGGTGCAGGCTGAATTTGGTGTGTCTCGTGCAGATGTGTCTTTGCCATACACCTTGCTCATGATTGGCTTTGGAGTAGGCGGCATCTATATGGGGAAGTTGGTTGACCGACTTGGGGTCACCGCAGCACTTTGGCTTGGATCAGTCGGTATTCTGATTGGGTTTGTTTGGGCGGGGCTCAGTACAAGTATCTACAGCTTTGCAATTGCCCATGGACTTTTTTTGGGTCTATTCGGCATCTCGGCAACATTCGCACCGCTGGTGGCTGACACGTCACTGTGGTGGAACAAACGTCGTGGTATCGCAGTTGCAGTTTGCGCCAGTGGTAACTATCTGGCTGGTGCGGTTTGGCCTGGGTTCGCTAATTGGGGAATTTCAGCTGCTGGCTGGCGTGAGACCTACATCGTGATGGGTATTGTCTGCAGCGCAAGTCTGGCTGTACTGGCTTTTTTTCTGAGACAGCGCCCGCCAGTCGCTGAGCAAGAGGCTTCAGGCAGTTCAAACACAGCGACCCTGAACCCACCGACACCATTTCCTCGGACCAGGCCATTCGGTCTGTCGACCAGACAGGCGCAGACTCTTTTGATCATTGCCGGTATTGCTTGCTGTGTGGCCATGTCCATGCCGCAGGTACATATCGTTGCCTACTGCGTTGATCTCGGTTACGGACCAGCGCGTGGCGCGGAGATGCTGGCGCTCATGCTTGGATTTGGTGTAGTTAGCCGGTTAGTGTCGGGCGTCATTTGTGACAAGATCGGCGGTGTGCGCACACTCATCCTGGGCTCGGCCTTGCAGGGGATTGCATTGCTACTGTTTTTGCCATTTGACGGTCTAGTATCGCTCTACATCATCTCAGCGATATTTGGTTTGTTCCAAGGTGGCATCGTCCCTTCCTACGCGATCATTGTGCGCGAACATTTCCCGATCGCCGAGACGGGCCGTCGCGTGGGGGCAGTGATAATGGCGACCATGTTAGGCATGGCGCTCGGTGGCTGGATGTCGGGCAAGATCTTTGATTTGACTGGTTCATACCAAGCGGCACTGTATAACGGCACGCTTTGGAATGCTCTGAACCTCGTGATCGCTGGCTGGTTGCTGTGGCGCTTGAAACGGCGGCCATCAACTGGATTGCCAGCTCATGTGGGTCCGGCTTGAGATCGGCTGCGAACTGGTTGCTACGCTAACATCTTGGCCAGAGCCGTGATCGGATGGTAGGCTGGCGGAGAGGGTGGGATTCGAACCCACGGTACGGTTTCACCGTACGCCTGATTTCGAGTCAGGTACATTCGACCACTCTGCCACCTCTCCGCTCGAGCCCGCTATCTTAGCAGACTCTGCATTGGTCCTGTGGGGGCCTGAACCTTGGGTGGGCTCGTCTTATTTGGTCTTGCTCGTTATTTGGTTGGCTGGCTGATTCTTTTTGCCCGTTTCGCATCACGGTTTGCTATGGTTACGGCTACGGTTGTTGAAACTGCGTAAATAACTACGAATACAGGAGTTGGTTGACATGCTGTTGCTGTTGTCTCCCGCTAAAAAACTGGACTACGATTCGCCGCTTGGCACTAGCCTGCATACGGAACCATTGTTCGTTAATGAGGCTAAAGGCCTGATCGACGTTCTGAAGAAGAAATCTGCCGCTGACGTGGCTAAATTGATGTCTTTAAGTAGTTCGCTAGCCGAGCTCAATACGCAGCGCTATGCTGAATGGACACCTAAGTTCAGTCAAAAAAATGCACGTCCTGCAGTACTGGCCTTCAACGGGGATGTTTATGAAGGGCTTGACGCGCCATCGCTGTCGGAGACTCAGCTGAAATGGGCGCAAGACCATGTGGCTATTCTCAGTGGCTTATATGGTGTTTTACGGCCCCTGGACCTGATGCAACCCTACCGGCTGGAAATGGGCACTAAGTTAGCCAACCCTGCTGGCAAGACGCTCTACGACTATTGGAAAGATACGATCGCACCCTATTTGAATGAACGCCTGGCCAAAGACAAAGAGCCCATCGTGGTGAACCTCGCCTCAGAGGAGTATTTCAAATCGGTGGATTTGAAAGCGCTGAATGCGCGTGTGATCCAGTGTGTGTTTCAGGATGAGAAGGCTGGCGCCTACAAGGTCATTAGCTTTTTTGCTAAGCGTGCCCGGGGTCTGATGGCACGTTATGTCATCGAGAATCGCATTAACACCCCTGACAAGCTGACTGATTTTAATCTGGAAGGCTATGAGTATGTCCCCGATGTCTCTACGAAAGACAAACTGGTATTTAGACGACCCGAGCAGTAACTAACTGGAGTTTTACATGGCATCACCTAAGCTAGATGTTTCGGCCTATCCTCGTGTGGCACTGGTCTTGCAAGGCGGTGGTGCCTTAGGTTCCTATCAGGCCGGGGTATATGAGGGACTGGCTCAGGCGGGTATCCACCCGAACTGGGTTGCGGGAATTTCAATTGGCGCCTTGAATTGCGCGATTATTGCGGGTAATCCTCCGGAAAAGCGCGTTCAGCGGTTGCATGAATTCTGGGAGACGATTTGTATGTCGCCCATCGTCACGCCATCGCTCATGTCGGGCCATAAAGACATGGTTACCCAGTACTTGTCTCCATGGGGTGACATGCTGGAGTCGATGGGGCACGCGATGTTCAGTTCCATGGCAGCCATGTCAGCTTTGGTCAACGGGCAGGATGGTTTCTTTAAGCCTAGGCCAATGGCTCCTGGCGGTGGTGCGCCCGACACCACCAGTTTTTATGACACCAGCCCGATGATTGCTACGCTCGAGAAGTATGCTGACTTTGATCGCATTAATAGTGGGGAAACCAGGGTCTCTTTGGGTGCGACCAATGTGGCCAGTGGCAACTTTGTGTATTTCGACTCCTCAGAGGTCAAGCTCACGCCGAAGCATTTCATCGCTTCAGGCTCATTGCCGCCGGGTTTTCCTGCGACCGAGATCGATGGCGAGTATTACTGGGATGGAGGTTGTGTCTCAAATACGCCGCTTGAGTATGTTCTTGGAGTGACACCGAGGCGTGACACGTTGGTGTTCCAAGTTGATCTCTGGAGCGCGGCTGGCCCGCTGCCAACAGACATTTTTCAGGTTAACGAGCGCCTGAAAGACATTCAGTATTCAAGTCGAACCCGAACAGTGACCAATGCCGTGCATCTGATGCAACGCATGCGCAAGGCCCTGCTTGACACCATCGACAGGGTGCCTGCCAGTGTTCGAGAGAAGGACCCATGGTTTGACCACATGGTGCAGCACATGATGGGGGCACGCTACAACGTGATTCACTTGATCTACCAAAACAAGCAAACTGAAGGCCATTACAAAGACTATCAGTTCAGTGCCGAGACCAAGAACATGCATTGGCAAACGGGCTTGCATGATATGGATGAAACGCTGCGATATCCGCAATGCCTTGAATTGCCCCGTGAAGGTGAAAACTTCGTCACGTTCGATGTACATACACGCAAACGCAGCTCTTCAGCCCAGTTCCGAGCCGAGAACGTGATCAAGTCCAAGACCAGCAAAAGTCCTGTTAAGAAAGCACCCGTAAAAAAAACGGTCGCCAAAAGAGCCGCAACCAAGAGAGCCGCCAAATCGGGTAGATCTGGCAGCGCGTCTTAGGAAATTGCTCAGGCTTTCAGATAGTCAAACGCTACTTCGCCCAAACCGAGTGTTAAGTCACATACCAAGTGTTTGGCACTGACAATCTCGAGTACGGGCAGGTCCGCTACGGGTGCCAGCGCATGTTGGAACAACTCCAGCCGAGCTGGGCCTGTCCAAGCCCCTTTGACGGTAACGTCTTGCAGGTGATAACGCACGAGCTCACAAATGCGTGGGGTGCCATCTACATGCGGGATTATTTTAAGCAGGTAGTTGGGTGTTTCTATCAGTTTCTTTTGTTCAGCGGCGCAATCGAGTTGCTCATATTTAAATCCCATCGTGCCCGTCGCCACACGGATTGGACCGTAGTCAAGTGTTCCAACCAGCGTGTCGGATGCGACCTCAAGCTTGGGGTTGGCGAGCTTTTTGGGAAATCCCCACAATTCACGTCCGCCAGCAATCGGCGACTCGTCATCGAGGTACATCATGTGGGTGTACCCACCTTTACGACCTTGTTCATCAACCACTGATATCACCTGACCAGACTCTGTGTAGTCGCCAAACCCGGAAGAGTCGGGCATGCGAATGAACTCGTAGCTGACAATTGGATCTTCTATTTTGAGAGGCTCGGGCACCATCTCGCGCAAGATCTTTTCATCCGTGCGGTAGGAAATGATGAAGAACTCACGATTCACAAAGTGATAAGGCCCCTTGGGGAATGACGGGCTAACAAAGGGCATGGAGTAGGCGTTGGCACGGATGTCAGCTATTTTCACAAGTGGCTCCTATGTGTGTGTCAAGAACAGCAGGTTTGTCAGGATAAGCGTGTTTGGGTGAAATTTTCAATCAATTTGTGCTGGCACGCTAAGGTCATTGAGGGCCTTGCCTATCTAGTTCCTTTAGCAGCACAGCCTCCCGCACGATGCTTTGGACGGCACGCTGCAACTGTTTCATTGAGAAGACCCAATCGGCACCCTTGGATGCACCAAGGCTAAGATTGACGTCTTGGCTGGCAAGCTCGAGGTCACGGTCATGCAAAGCTCGATCCATGTCTTGTAAAAAGTTGACAGCACTTGCAGGCAGTTCATCCAGAGCGGCTAGTTGCTCGATTGCTGCGGCAACTTCCGAGGCAAGTACATGGTTTTGAATCAAGAGGTTGTTGTACTCAGCGATATGTTGTTGGCGCGAAGGTGGTTCCCCCATCATGCGATAGAAGGCTTGCGCGAAATTGCTAAATGCCACCATCGTGTTGCGTCTTGCCAGTGGCCAGTCATTGGCTGATGCCGATTTGCTGTCTTGCCCACGCGGAGTCAGCTGCTGCAATCCAGTTTTAAGATATGTCTCATTGGCACGTATAGCTGCATCAGCAAGAGAAGGTAGCGAGCGCGCCTCCCACCATGGCAAAACGTAACTGAATGCGAGCGCAACCAAGGAACCTATCGTTGTATCAATTGCGCGTTCACCGACCAAACCGAATGTTTCCGGTAACAGAAAATGCAGCATGATCAATACCGTCACTGTATTGAAGACTGATGCCACCAAGTAATTCACCAAAATGAAACTGAAACCGGTGATGAGCGTGACCACCAAGGTGAGAAGCAGAATTTGTGTATCTGTCGTCAGGTAGAACAGCAAGAAGGCCAGGGCACAACCGATTAATGTACCGATCAGGCGGGCGGTGTTGCGCTCCCGGGTTAATGAAAATGCGGGCTTCATGATGATGATGATCGTCAGCACTATCCAGTAGCCATGTGGCCCTATTTCGGGGATTGCCAGACCGATTGCCAGTCCAACCGCTACAGCCATCGCCACTCGTAGAGAGAATCGAAATGGTGCAGAGTCAAGCCTTAGGTTGCTAGAAAACAGCTTAGGGCTAAATGACTGGCGTGACAGGAAGTCTGACAACGAGGTGTCAAGCTGGGCTGGATTCAGGGCATCGAGATCAGCCGGCATACTGGTTTGTGTAAGCATGCGCTCGACGCATCGATTGACGTTTCTCAAGCGACGAAGGATCTGAACGCATAGTGCATAGGTTTCTGGGTTCTGCGTGGCAAAGCCCTGCCGCTTCATGACCTCTATGTCGTATTCCAGCGCACGCAGCTCGGCTTTGACACTGTTTCGACGCAGTAGACTTTTTTCTCTGATCACAGCAGAAGCGATTCGTTCTAGCTCCAGCGATATTTTGAGTAACGCATCACGCATAAAAATCAAAGTGTCTGATCGACCCAGTGCGCGTTGCAACAGCATGTAGTCAGTGTGAGTGCCTACCAGCAGGTCAAGCATATTCACCATGTCGATGAATACGTTCCACACCATGCGACGTCGTGGTGAACTTTGAACAGCATCCTTGCTCATGCGCCTAAGAATCATGTCGCGGGCGGCTTGATGCTGGTCACTCATCGTGGCTTGGGTGGCGATGAGCTGGCGATAGCGCTCGTCGAGGTCCGCATCAGCGTCATACATTTCCGCCCGTGCTGCCACATAGTCTGCCGTGGCCATCAGCGCAACCGATAGGCTCTGCTCCTCTTCGCGCACTTGCAGTGGGCGGCTAGCCAAGATGCTGAACAAAATGTAAATGGCGGCGCCACTGAGCGTGACCAGAGCATGGTCGAGTACTTGGTCGGGTGTGAGGGCCGAATGCATGGTTACCACTGTCAACACGAGACAAGATAGGCCGATAATGGCGCCTCGCTTACCGTAGACGGCGAACATGGAAAAGAAAAACGTTTGCCCAACCACTGCTATTAGCAGCCACAATGGATGGTGCGATGTTATTCCGGTCAGGCTGACTGCGAGCGTTCCGAGTACGAGCCCACCGAACATTTCGCGCACCCTGAGGGTTAATGGTCCGGGCTGGTCAATCAGTGCCACGCAGGCTGCACCTAAGGCGGCTATTAATGCCTGACTGGCAGCGCCCGGCAGCAGCAGCCCAAGCGCGAATACCAGCAAAATGCCTGCGCCGCGCCGCACCCCACTGACGAAGTGGTGGCTGTAAACAAATCGTTGAATGCTCGATAAACGGGAATTAGACATTGGGCTGAAGATGCGCACAGCGGCCTGACGGGTCGGAGCATTTGTCAGCTCAATTTGCGCTGCAGTGCAGAAAACGTTACATTACTCGTCTTGCGTATTTCAGTCCACAGGCAAATACGCAGGGGTTGTATCGGACTTAAGTCATTAACTTTAGTCAGTTTCGGCCGTAAAACTTAGCTGCCGTCGCCGCCAAAAGCGGGCCGATGGCAGATCCGTTTCAATCCAGAACGTCTCGTGGTGAGGCGTGTGCAGCGCTAGTCGGTGAAGAGGTGCGAGGGTTGCGATGTGGTTGAGTGGACGGATTCTGTGAATCTGAAAGCGTCAATCATGTGGTGAATTCCCGTGCGTTTTCGGTCAGGCATTGGTCTGGCGAGTCGATGTGGCAAAGCCGGTTCTGAAAGGAATTTTTGATCATGGAAATCACAGGCGCCGACCTCGTCGTGCGCTGTCTGGCCGAAGAGGGCGTCGAGCACGTCTTCGGGTATCCTGGCGGCGCGGTCCTCTACATCTACGACGCAATCTACAAACAAGACAACTTCCAACACATTTTGGTCCGTCATGAGCAGGCAGCTGTGCATGCGGCCGATGCGTATGCGCGATCCTCTCAAAAAGTAGGCGTGGCGTTGGTTACGAGTGGCCCAGGTGTCACTAACGCGGTAACCGGAATCGCAACCGCCTATATGGATTCGATTCCGATGGTAATTATCAGTGGGCAGGTGCCGACTCATGCCATCGGTGAAGACGCATTTCAGGAATGTGACACCGTGGGCATTACACGTCCGTGTGTAAAGCACAATTTCCTGGTGCGAGATATTAAAGATTTGGCAGAAACCATGCGTCGGGCGTTTTACATCGCACGCACTGGCCGTCCGGGTCCGGTTTTGGTTGATATCCCCAAGGACATCACAGTCGCCAAGACCAAATACACCCCGCCGCAAGGCGAGGTGGTGATGCGTTCGTACGCGCCCGTGGTTAAAGGCCATCAGGGACAGATCAAAAAAGCCATCCAGATGCTGGTTCAGGCAGAGCGTCCGATGATCTACACCGGCGGTGGTGTGATTCTTGCCGATGCGTCTGACGAGCTGGTACGTCTGGTTCGGATGATTGGTGCACCTTGCACCAACACACTGATGGGCTTGGGCGCATTCCCAAGCACTGATCGGCAATTTGTCGGTATGCCCGGTATGCACGGCACCTATGAAGCCAACATGGCAATGCAGAACTGCGACGTACTCTTGGCCATCGGTGCTCGATTTGATGACCGCGTGATCGGCAACCCCAAGCATTTTGCGCAAAATCCGCGCAAGATTATTCACGTTGACATCGATCCATCATCCATCTCCAAGCGCGTGAAAGTCGATGTACCGATCGTGGGTAACGTCAAGGACGTTCTGAATGAGCTGATTGCCCAATATGAGGTAGCCGCCAAGGACAATACGGCCCAACAAAAATCGCTGGCAGCCTGGTGGGAACAAGTTGAAGCTTGGCGCGGCCGCAATTGCCTGAGCTATATGCCATCAGACGAGGTTATCAAGCCGCAGTCTGTCGTTCAAAAGCTCTGGGAAGTTACAAAGGGCGATGCTTTCATCACCTCCGATGTTGGTCAGCACCAAATGTGGGCTGCTCAGTATTACGGCTTTGACAAGCCGCGTCGTTGGATCAACTCTGGCGGGTTGGGGACCATGGGCGTGGGTTTGCCATATGCCATGGGTGTGCAAATGGCTAATCCAGAAGCCACCGTTGCGTGCATCACTGGCGAGGGCTCGATTCAGATGAATATTCAGGAGCTCTCGACTTGTAAACAGTACCACCTCACCCCAAAGATTATCTGCTTGAACAATCGTTATCTGGGCATGGTGCGTCAGTGGCAACAGATTGATTATGGCTCGCGCTATTCAGAGTCTTATATGGATGCATTGCCGGACTTCAAAGGCTTGGTAGAGGCGTATGGGCATGTTGCTATGCGCATTGAGAAGCCGTCTGATGTGGAAGGTGCACTGAAAGAGGCCTTCGCTCTGAAAGATCGTCTAGTGTTTATGGACTTCATCACGGATCAGTCCGAGAATGTCTGGCCAATGGTCAAGGCAGGAAAGGGGCTGACCGAGATGCTGTTGGGTTCAGAGGAGTTGTGATCCATGCACATGAAACATGTCATCTCCGTCCTTATGGAAAACGAACCCGGTGCCTTGTCCCGTGTCGTAGGTTTGTTCTCAGCGCGTGGCTATAACATTGAGACACTGTCTGTCGCACCAACCGAAGACGCAACGTTGTCCCGTTTGACGCTGACTACGGCTGGATCGGAGGCTGTGCTTGAGCAAATCACCAAGCACTTGAACCGTCTGATTGAAGTCGTCAAGGTGGTGGACTTGACTGATGGTCCGCACATTGAGCGTGAGCTCATGCTCATCAAGGTGCGAGCTGTTGGTAAAGAGCGCGAGGAAATCAAGCGCATGGCGGACATTTTTCGTGGTCATATTGTGGATGTCACGGACAAGTCTTACACGATTGAGCTCACGGGTGATCAACAGAAGTTACAGGCTTTTATTGATGCGCTCGATCGCACTTCGATTCTGGAAACGGTTCGCACGGGCGCTTGTGGTGTTGGCCGCGGCGAGCGGGTCTTAAGGGTCTGATAGAGCTCGGTTGTTAATTGATCAACAAGTATTACCAATAACAAAAGATTGGAGTTTCGAATGAAGGTTTATTACGACAAGGATTGCGACCTTTCCCTCATCAAGGGTCGCACTGTAGCCATCATTGGTTACGGTTCACAGGGGCATGCTCACGCACTGAACTTGCATGAGTCGGGCGTCAAGGTTGTGGTTGGCCTGCGCAAGGGTGGGGCTTCCTGGTCCAAGGCAGAAAATGCTGGTTTGAAAGTCGCGGAAGTTGCAGAGGCTGTGAAGGCTGCAGATCTTGTCATGATGCTCTTGCCGGATGAGAATATCGCTGCCGTCTACAACGAACACGTGCATGCCAACATGAAGTCAGGAGCCGCCTTGGCGTTTGCGCACGGATTTAATGTTCATTACGGTCAGGTTGTGCCGCGTGAAGATATCGACGTGGTGATGGTTGCCCCCAAGGCGCCTGGCCACACCGTTCGTAGCACATATACTCAGGGCGGCGGGGTACCATCGTTGGTGGCTGTGCATCAGGACAAATCTGGTGCGGCACGTGATGTTGCTTTGTCATACGCTTGCGCAATCGGCACGGGTCGTGCCGGCATTATCGAAACCAACTTCCGCGAAGAGACTGAGACGGATCTTTTTGGTGAGCAGGCTGTGTTGTGTGGTGGCGCAGTTGAGTTGATCAAAGCAGGTTTCGATACGCTGGTTGAAGCGGGCTACGCTCCGGAGATGGCTTACTTCGAGTGTCTGCATGAACTCAAGCTCATTGTTGACCTCATCTATGAGGGTGGTATTGCCAACATGAACTACTCGATTTCGAACAACGCTGAATACGGTGAGTACGTCACGGGTCCGCGTGTTGTGACCGAGCAGACCCGTGAAGCCATGCGTCAGGCACTTAAGGACATCCAGACCGGTGAGTATGCAAAGAGTTTCATACTTGAGAACCAGGCTGGCGCTCCAACCTTGACTGCCCGTCGTCGTATCAATGCCGAGTCTCAAATTGAGCAGGTCGGCGCTCAACTGCGTGCCATGATGCCTTGGATTGCTGCAAACAAACTGGTCGACAAGAGCAAGAATTAAGAGCTTATTTGGTCCGTCATACGCTTTATGGCGGGTCAAATATGTTCTGGCAGTACGTGCGCCCTTAGCCTTAAGGGCGCTTTTTTTGGGTTAACCTTACGCCCACGATGACTAAATTCTCTTATCCTCACCCGATTATCGCTCGAGAAGGCTGGCCGTTTCTGGCCATCTCAGTGGTGATCGCTGTGCTCATGACCATTTGGGCTGGCTGGTGGTCCTTACCGTTTTGGGTTGCGAGCTTGTTCGTGCTGCAGTTTTTTCGTGACCCAGCGCGCGAGGGGACCACAGCGGCGAACGCTATTTTGAGCCCTGCCGATGGTCGTATTGTCATGATTGGCGAAGTTGACGATCCCTATGGTGAGCGTCGCGCATTGAAGATCAGCGTTTTTATGAATGTCTTTAATGTGCACAGCAATCGTTCGCCAGTTGATGCGGTGGTGCAAAAGGTTGAGTACTTTCCGGGAAAGTTTTTCAATGCTGCGCTAGATAAGGCGTCCCTGGAGAACGAACGCAACGCCATGGTGCTTCAAACGCCGCAGGGCCATATGGTGACCGCTGTACAGGTGGCTGGTCTGGTTGCCAAGCGCATTCTCTGCTATGCCAAGGTGGGTCAGACATTGTCGCGTGGGCAGCGATACGGTTTTATCCGCTTTGGATCGCGCGTTGATGTCTACCTGCCAATAGGCTCGAGCCCCCGTGTAGCCATCGGCGACAAAGTCAGCGCCACCACCACGGTGTTGGCCGAGTTGCCGCCGGCCCAGATCGCTGATTAAAGCTCATGGGACAGCAACCGACTCAAGACCCAAAGTTTCCTAATGAGGCTGAACGGCGTCGGCGAGGCATTTATTTGCTACCCAATGCATTGACCACGGCTGCCCTGTTTTCGGGGTTTTATGCAGTTGTGCAGGCGATGAACAGCCAATTTGAATTAGCGGCGATTGCTATATTCATCGCTTTGGTGCTAGATGGGCTTGATGGTCGAGTGGCTCGCCTGACCAATACCCAGTCTGCGTTTGGTGAGCAATACGACTCACTATCGGACATGACATCATTTGGTGTTGCACCGGCTTTGGTGGCCTATGAGTTTGCGCTCAGTGGGCTTGGACGCTGGGGATGGTTAGCAGCCTTTGTCTATGTGGCGGGTGCCGCCCTGCGTCTTGCCCGCTTTAATACCAACATTGGTGTAGTTGATAAGCGTTTCTTTCAAGGGTTGCCAAGTCCAGCCGCAGCTGCTCTTGTGGCGGGTTTTGTATGGCTGGTACAGGATAACCGCCTAAATCTTGGTGATGCGTGGCTTGCCTGGACTATGTTTGGCATCACAATATATGCGGGTTGTTCGATGGTGAGTAACGCGCCTTTTTACAGCGGGAAGTCATTTGCACTGACGCGTAGCGTGCCATTTTGGGTCATCTTGTTGGTCGTACTCGTGTTCGTATTTGTATCTAGTGATCCACCGATCGTCTTGTTCGGCCTTTTTATACTTTATGGTTTGTCGGGTTGGGCAATTTGGGCTTGGCATGTGCGCAAAGCAAAATTATCCAAGTTCAAGTCATCAAGTCATTGATATCTTTCCGACTCGGCTAGAAAAACCAAATATCGCCATACATATACATGGGGTCTGGCCCAGGATAGTGATTGACGACTATCTGTGTTGCTGGATCAAAAAATACGTACATCATTGAGTACCAGACATCGTATTGACGATATCGATACGACCAGACGACTTTTCTGACACCGGGCAGACCAACTTCATCGACATCGGCTGGCGGGCCAAAGGCGCAGCGTACGCGCTCTGGCGTCCAAGTGCCTTGACTGAGTCTTTCAAACGATTTGTCTTTCAATACAGGTTGCATGGACTGCACAATCCCGTCTGTTGTGACGACTGCAGCCCATGCCTGTTCACCGAACGGTTGAGATGTCCAAATGGCTCGGTTTGAGCCATCTGCGAGGTCACAAAAGGTAGTGGGCTTGCCGAATTTGGCAGTGACATCCGCGTAAGGAGTACCCGGCGCTACTTCGGCAATGTTGGCACAACCAACCAGCGCGGACAAAGGCAATAGCAGAGCGACTAACCTGTGCATGCTATCTACCCAACAATAAAAGGTTGTACTCGGGGTCTGGACCGGTGGTGTAGCCAACCATTTGGTTAGTGCTGCGGTCGAATGTCACGAACAACATGTCATATTCCTCGCTCTGACCGTAGAAACGATACTCCCAAACCATATGATTCGGCCTGTCTGCGAAGGTGCGCACCATGGCTGGTTGACCAAATTGGCAGCGGATGGATTGAGTATTCCATTGACCCTGATTCAGGACATTGAATGACTCTTTGGTCAGCACCTGTGTCACAGAAATTGCGTTTTCGTTTTTATCGAATACAACTGCCCAGGCAAACTCTCCCGAGGGCTGTTGGGTCCATACGACGCGGTGTGTGCCGTTTGGCTCAGAGCAAGTCACGGAAGGTTTTCCGTAGAGTTTGAGCGCCTCGTTATATGGGGTGCCTGGCTTGAGGTCAGCCACTGAGGCGCAGCCAGCAAGCGTGAGTGCTGCGACTGCGGTTGAAATAGGAAGGTAAGGGATGCGGGGCATGGCTTGGTTCCAGTTTGGAGTGGATATTGGTCAAACGCAAAGTAAGCTATAATTTACGGGCTAAGCGGTTGTTTTACAAATTATTTTGCATTCTTTTGTAGATCATAGGTATTGCTTAGAAAAGTCTTTTAATTGTTAACTCACGCGTAGGCACCTCGGCTTACGCGCCTGTTCGAAGAGGAAGTTATGTCTGTAGCTGATATTAATAAAGCGGAAATCGTTTCCGAATTCCAGCGTGCCCAAGGTGATACCGGTTCCCCAGAGGTTCAGGTTGCTTTGCTGACAGCCCGTATCAACGAGCTGACCGGGCACTTCAAAACCCACATGAAAGACCATCACTCCCGCCGTGGACTGTTGCGCATGGTGAGTCGTCGTCGTAAGTTGCTCGACTACCTGAAGGGGCGTAACCCCGATGCCTATCGTGCTTTGATTGAAAAGCTCGGTCTGCGCAAGTGATTGTTATTCGTGGGATGAAATCCCAAGATTGACCGTGATCGTTGTGGCATTTCGCTGCAACGTTCACGGTTTTTCATTTGCAAGGAATGTATCGCAATGTTCAATAAAGTGACTCAAACTTTCCAGTACGGTCAACACACCGTGACGCTGGAGACTGGTGAAATCGCACGGCAGGCATCAGGTGCCGTGGTGGTGTCAATCGAAGATACCGTGGTGCTAGCCACTGTGGTTGGCAATAAAAATGCCAAGCCCGGTCAAGATTTTTTTCCACTGACCGTAGACTACGTTGAAAAAACCTACGCCGCCGGCAAGATCCCTGGCGGTTTTTTTAAGCGTGAAGGTCGTATGTCCGAGAAAGAGACGCTGACCTCGCGTCTCATTGACCGGCCGTTGCGACCGCTATTCCCCGAAGGTTTCTACAACGAAGTGCAGGTCATTATCCATGTGCTGTCGGTCAACCCCGAGATTGACCCTGACATTGCTGGCATGATCGGTGCATCTGCCGCTTTGGCCATTTCTGGTATTCCCTTTAACGGCCCCATAGGTGCTGCGCGTGTTGGTTACGTTGATGGCCAGTACCTGTTGAATCCAACTGCAACTCAATTAAAGGCCTCCAAGCTTGATTTGGTGGTGGCGGGTACCCAGTCTGCCGTATTGATGGTGGAATCGGAAGCCCAAGAGCTTCCTGAAGATGTCATGCTCGGCGCTGTTGTGTTCGGTCACGAGCAGATGCAGGCGGCGATCAACGCAATCAACGAGTTGGTTCGTCAAGGCGGTAAACCAGAGTGGGATTGGCAGCCAGCCGCGAAAGACGAGGCGCTGATCGGCGCCGTGACTGCGTTGGCCAAAGAGCCGCTAAGCGCTGCCTATCAGGTTCGTCAAAAGCAGCAACGTACTACTCAGGTTCGCGAAGTGTACGCTGATGTAAAAGCAAAGCTGGCCGAACAGGCGCAAGCCAGTGGTCAAGCTGAGCCAGATAGCGTTGCGGTCGAGAACATTTTGCACGACCTTGAGTCGTCGATCGTGCGTCAACAGATTTTGAACGGTGAGCCGCGAATCGATGGTCGCGACACCCGTACGGTGCGCCCTATCGAAATCCGTTTGGGTGTATTGCCGCGAGCCCACGGCAGCGCTTTGTTCACCCGCGGTGAGACACAGGCTCTCGTTGTTGCGACCTTGGGCACCAAGCAAGATGAGCAGGTCATTGATGCCATCACAGGCGAGTACCGCGATAGATTTCTGATGCACTACAACATGCCGCCATTTGCTACGGGTGAGGCTGGCAGGTTTGGTGCGCCCAAACGCCGTGAGATTGGTCACGGTCGTCTAGCCAAGCGCTCCCTTGTACCCTTGTTACCTGAGCATTCAGATTTCCAATACACCATCCGACTGGTCTCTGAAATCACCGAGTCCAACGGCTCCTCGTCCATGGCATCGGTCTGTGGTGGCGCCTTGGCGATGATGGATGCCGGTGTGCCGCTCAAGGCTCATGTGGCGGGTGTCGCGATGGGTCTGATCCTCGAGAATGACAAGTTCGCTGTATTGACAGATATTCTGGGTGATGAAGATCACCTTGGTGATATGGACTTTAAAGTTGCTGGTACCGAAGCGGGCATTACAGCTTTGCAAATGGACATCAAAATCCAAGGCATCACCAAAGAAATCATGCAAGTCGCTTTGGCGCAGGCCCAGGAAGGCCGCTTGCATATCCTGGGCAAGATGCGAGCTGCTATCGATGGGTCGCGCCAAGAGCTTTCGGCCTTTGCACCACGCATGCTCAGCATGAAGATCAATCCCGAGAAGATTCGTGATGTGATCGGCAAGGGCGGTGCTACGATTCGCGCGCTGACCGAAGAGACCGGATGTCAGATAGACATTTCCGAAGATGGCACCATTGTGATTTCGAGTGCTGATCTGGACAAAGCCAAGGAAGCTGAGCGTCGTATATCCGAGTTGACCGCTGATGTTGAAGTCGGTCAGGTCTACGAGGGTAGTGTGCTGCGTTTGCTTGATTTCGGTGCAATCGTTCAGGTCTTGCCAGGCCGTGATGGTTTGCTGCATATCTCCGAGATTGCTAACTACCGCATCGCTAATATCAATGACGTGTTGAAGGTCGGTGAGACATTGCGCGTGAAAGTTATCGAAGCCGATGACAAAGGGCGTTTGCGCTTGTCAGTCAAGGCTATTGGTGGCATTGAAGAGCAGCGTCCAGAGTTGGCTCAACCAAAGCCGGCTGAAACTCCAGCTGAACCGGAAGCTTGATCCGGATCGAGCTTATAAAAACAAACGCCCCTGTAAGGGGCGTTTGTTTTAGGAGGATTAAGTCTTAGGCTTGGGCTTACTGCACCCATCACCGACTCACGGTGTTATTCAATATCCCACTAGCTTGTTCAATCGAAACAGCCGTTCACGTCTCAAGAAATCACCGATTGGAGCGGGATGTCTGCGATTAGTGACAACTAAGTCGTTGATGACTTGAATCAGGCTCTCGGTCAGGATGTCAGGTTTGGCTTCCCACCATTTGCTAAGTAACCGGTCTGGTTCCCACAGGTCTAGCCCTAAGCGTCTCAATTCGCTGCGGCTAAAGTCCTTGATGTTGATGGTCACAATGCCAGTGGGCTTTGTTGGGTTTGCCTGTCTGGCAAGCCACGCTGCCTGAATCACGTGCCAGTCTTTGTCATCACTGTATTTCAAGACGGGCAAGTCCATGGGTATATCGGACCACCGAGATACGTTTGCCGCTGTGAACCGGGTTTGCATGTCGTGCCATTCGCGCGCAAGCAATTCGGGATCGATATCCCAGATTCTAGCGGCATTGCGCCGCCACTCATGGCCGATACGGTCGGACCAGATCGGTTCAAACATGCCCTGTTGGGCCAGTTCGAGCAGCCAGGGTCGTAAGACCCCGGACATTAGCACACAAGCATCAAGAACAAGATAGGGCGGCATTGACGATATGTTTGGCGTTTACCCCAAAGAACTCACGAAGCGCGGCCCGGGTGTCACTGCGGCCAAAGCCATCGGTGCCTAGCGTGACGTAAGTTCTATTGGCAGGCATGTGTTGACGAATCGACTCTGGCACTGCACGCACATAATCACTAGCGGCAATGACCGGGCCATCATTATCGCCTAACATCTGCGCGACCCAGCCAGTTTGATCTCGGCACAGCTCACTCCAACTTGTCACGCTGTGAACGTTGACCAGATAGCCTTGCATGGCTAGCTCATCAGCTGCCTTGATGGCCTCGGTCAGAATGGCGCCAGAGGCCATCAAGTTGATGACTTTGTGCTTTGTTGATTTGTCTGAGCCAATTTGCTTGAATCGATAGCCACCTTTGAGAATGCTTTGGCGTTTCGAAGTGTCGATGGTGGGTTGAGCGTAGTTCTCGTTCATGGTGGTGATGTAATAAAAGACATCACGTTGTTGTTGAATCATCTCGCACATGCCTTGATCAATGATAATGGCAAGCTCGCCTGCAAAGGCAGGATCATAGGCTTTGCAATTGGGAATCGTGGCAGCTATTAGATGACTGGTACCGTCTTGATGCTGTAGGCCTTCACCGCCGAGTGTGGTGCGTCCTGATGTGGCACCGATCAGGAATCCGCGAGGGTTTTGATCAGCGGCCGCCCAGATTTGGTCACCGACTCTTTGAAAGCCAAACATGGAGTAGTAGATGTAAAAGGGTAAGGTCGCCAGACCATGCACGCTGTAGCTCGTGGCTGCAGCTGTCCAGCTTGCGATAGCACCCGCTTCCGAAATACCTTCCTCCAGGATTTGACCTTCCTTGGCTTCGTGGTAACTCAGGATAGAGCCAATATCCTCTGGCAAATAGCGTTGTCCCACTGATGAGTAAATGCCGACTTGTTTAAACAAGTTGGCCATGCCAAATGTTCTGGCCTCATCAGCCACAATCGGTACAATTCTGGGGCCAAGTGATTTGTCTTTAAGCAGATTACCCAGCATGCGCACAAATGCCATGGTGGTGCTCATTTCCTTGTTGTCTGCGACTATCGCAAAGTTACCCCAGCCAGTCATGTCAGGCGCCGGCACCGGCTCACAAGTGGTGTCGCGCTTGGGTAGATAGCCGCCGAGTGCTGCTCGCTGTTTGTGCAGGTACTGCATCTCGGCGCTGTCCGATGCTGGCTTATAGAATGTCAACGATGCTGCATCTTCGTCTGATAGAGGCAGGTTGAAGTGGTTGCGAAACGCAATCAAGTCATCGCGTTCGAGTTTTTTCTGGCTATGGGTTGTCATCTTGCCTTGGCCGGCTGCACCCATGCCATAGCCTTTTTTGGTTTGGGCAAGAATGACAGTGGGTTGGCCCTCATAGGCGACAGCTGCGGCATAAGCAGCATAGATTTTGACGATGTCGTGGCCGCCGCGCTTAAGCCTGTCGATCTGCTCGTCAGTCATGCCTTGGGCAAGCTTGGCTAATTTTGGGTTCTGACCAAAGAAATGTTCACGGTTGTAGTGACCGTCTTTGGCGGCAAATGTTTGCATCTGACCGTCCACGGTGTTGGCAAAGGCTTCTATCAGAGCGCTTTCTGTGTCGCGTGCAAACAAGCCGTCCCAGTCGCTGCCCCAAACCAGCTTAATTACGTTCCATCCAGCACCCTTGAACAGACGCTCAAGCTCATCAATAATGCGGCCATTACCGCGCACGGGACCATCGAGGCGCTGCAAATTGCAGTTCACGACCCAGACCAGATTGTCCAAGCCTTCGCGGGCTGCGAGGGTCAAGGCACTCATGGACTCGGGCTCGTCCATTTCGCCATCCCCAAAGATTCCCCACACCTTTCGTCCTGAGCAATCGAGCAGACCACGATGGGACAGGTAACGCATAAAGCGCGCCTGGTAAATCGATGTGATCGGGCCAATGCCCATGGAGCCGGTTGGAAACTGCCAGAAGTCTGGCATGAGCATCGGGTGTGGATAGCTGCACAGGCCGCGCGCACCTTTCGCTGGTGCGGTGATCTCCTGTCTGAAGTGCATCAGATCTGCTTCTGACAAGCGACCTTCAAGAAACGCACGGGCGTAGACACCGGGGGCGCTGTGCGGCTGAAAAAACACTAAATCGCCACGATGCTGACCTCGGCCTAAACCCGCGCGCGCATGAAAGAAGTGGTTAAAGCCTGTTTCGAACAGGTCTGCGCCACTGGCGTAACTGGCAATGTGCCCCCCAAGTTCACCATAAGCCTGATTAGCTCGAACCACCATGGCTAACGCATTCCAGCGCATGATCGAGGCTAGCCGCTCTTCAATCGCCAGGTCACCGGGAAATGATGGTTGGTCATTGACATCGATGGTGTTGACATACGGGGTGCAAAGTGCGGGCTGCCAGTGAAGGCGTTTAGCCTGAGCTATTCGGGCCAGTTCTTGCAACAGAAACTTGGCCCTTTCTGGACCAGAGGTCGCAATTACCGCTTCAAATGCGTCTTTCCATTCAGCTGTTTCGGTTGGATCGATGTCAGCGCCACGCACAAACCACTCGGTCAATCGGGGATCAATTGGGGCATTCATCTCGATAATGGTTAGTTATTGCAGTAGAAACATTCTAGATAGTCTGATACCGAATTTGGTTCTTTTTCAAAGTGTTTTTCTGATAAATTAAAAATAAAATTCGTTAAATAATATTTTTTTACAAATAAAATGAAGATCGATGGCATCGACCTAAAAATTTTGCAACAGTTGCAAGAAGACGGCAGCCTGGCCAACGTCGAGTTGGCCAGGCGTGTGCACTTAAGTCCTTCATCCTGTTTAAATCGGGTCAGGGCACTTGAAGCCAGTGGCGTCATTAATCGTTACGTAGCCATTGCCAGCCCCACTGCGCTTGGTCTGGATCTAAACGTATTTATCAGCATCAGTCTTAAAACTCAAAGCAAAGAGGCCTTGGCGGAGTTTGAGCAGCGCATTAGTGAGCACGATGAGGTCATGGAGTGTTATCTCATGACCGGCGACAGTGATTACCTAATTCGGGTGGCCGTTTCCAATATTGCTGCGCTCGAGAAATTTATCCTTGAGCAATTAACGCCAATCCCTGGCATTGAAAAAATTCGTTCAGGTTTTGCGCTTAAACAGGTGCGTTATAAGACGGCACTTCCCCTGCCAGCTATAGCGAGCAAAGTTAGCCGATAGCCGTTGATCACATCCCAATCAATAGAAAAAATATATTATATTTATTTATAAAATAAATAGGTTCTATTGATCCAGGTTAACCCGGCACTCGCACGGCCAGTGCTAATCTGCATCGGTCTAGTTACAACATGTAGGAGTAGTTCAAATGTCTCTCAGAATTAATGATGTCGCCCCGGATTTCACGACCGATTCCACCGCCGGTCAGTTGAAGTTTCATGAGTGGGTTGGCGACAGCTACGCCATCTTGTTCTCGCACCCCAAAGATTTCACGCCGGTTTGCACTACCGAGTTTGGGGCAGTAGCCCAATTGGCCCCCGAGTTCGAAAAGCGCAACACCAAGGTCATGGGCGTGTCAGTTGACAGTGTTGAAGAGCACAAGAAGTGGATCAAGGATATTGAGGCTGTGGCCGGTGCGCCAGCTAACTTCCCGATCATTGATGACCGTGACCTGCAAGTCTCCAAGCTATATGACATGCTGCCAGCAGATGCTTATTTGCCTGACGGTCGCACGCCTGCAGACAGTGCGACGGTGCGCACGGTGTTTATCATTGGCCCGGACAAGAAAATCCGTTTGATGATGATCTACCCGATGTCGGTAGGTCGCAACTTTGCGGAAATCCTGCGTGCGCTTGATGCTGTGCAGGCGACCGATGGTGTGCCAATCGCCACGCCTGCCAACTGGCAGCCTGGTCAGGATGTGATCGTAGCCTTGAGTTTGACCGACGAGCAGGCCAAAGAGAAGTTTGGCGATATTGATGTCAAACTGCCTTACCTGCGCTATGCCAAAGCACCGAAGTAATGCGGTTGCTTACCAAATAAAAAACGGCCCTAGGGCCGTTTTTTTTATGCTCTAAACCTGCTGGTGCCCAATGATGGGTTAGATGGCTTAACCGACTTGCCAAGTAAGCCTTGGGGTTTTGCAAATAGCGAGTAAGATTGATTCGCATTGCACTAGAATACAGTTATTCATATTCATTCAACTCGCAAAACAACCCAGGAGCTTGCTGCTTTGTCCTTTCAAATGCGTTCGATTCGCCTGTCATTTGGTGACACTGCAGTCATTAACGACCTCGATCTAGACGCTGGACCTGGGGAGATCATTTGTTTGTTGGGTCCTTCGGGTTGCGGCAAGACGACAACGTTGCGGGTGTTGGCTGGTCTTGAGCGGCCGGACTCGGGTTCGGTCGAGATCGATGGGCAGGTCGTCTGCGACCAGACAGTGGAGGTAGCACCCGAGTCGCGGCACATCGGCTATTTGTTTCAGGACTATGCGTTGTTTCCGCATTTGACAGTCGCCCAGAACGTGGGCTTTGGCATTGAGGGGCAGGCTAATGCAGCCCATGAGGTTCGAGCCTTGCTTGATCGTGTGCAAATGGGTCGATTCGCGCAGGCGATGCCGCACACACTGTCTGGCGGTCAGCAGCAAAGGGTTGCCTTGGCTCGTGCGTTGGCCAGAAAGCCTAAATTGCTATTGCTTGATGAGCCGTTTTCGGGGCTTGATACGGCTTTGAAGATCCAGTTACGCGAGAGCACGCACTCGCTACTGAAGGAAATTGGCACCAGCGCAGTGATTGTGACTCATGACGCTGAAGAAGCCATGTTCATGGCTGACCGCATTGCGCTCATGCGCGACGGACGCATCGTGCAGTTGGGCACACCCGCTGAGCTCTACAACCAGCCGGTCGATGAGTTCACTGCGCGGTTCCTAGGCGAAGTGATTGAGTTGCCAGGCCAAAGCAACGGTACCTTGACTGCCACGGTGGCAGGTGATTTCTCCAGTAACAAACCGCAACCAACTGGCTCAGTGAGCGTGTTGGTCAGGCCCGAGGACCTAGAGCTGACATCTGAAGATGGCCCCTACGTCATCGGTCATCGCCATTTCATTGGCTCGCACACGCTCGTTGACTTATTGGGGCAAGACGCTAACCTGCCTGATATTCAGTTGTCGGTGCCAACCGCCCAAGCCAATCGTCTTCAATGGGGCCAGCGTGTGTGCCCGAAGTCACGCCGCCATCAGCCATTGCTCATCATCAAATGAAGCTGCGATACCGTCCTAGTGCGGCCGCCTGGCTCGCGATTTTGATTGGGCTGACGCTGTCGTTGCCATTGATCAGCATCGTATTGAGCGTGTTCCAACAAGGGCAGGGCAATTGGCCTCATCTTGTGGAAACGGTATTGCCGAGATATGTCGTCAACAGCCTTTATCTGACCGCTGCCGTTGGCTTAGGCGTTGGGCTAATTGGCGTCGGCTGCGCCTGGTTGGTGGTGATGTGTCAGTTTCCAGGTCGCCGGTTGTTTGAGTGGGCATTGATATTGCCGCTGGCGATGCCGGCCTACGTGGTGGCCTATGCCTACACGGATGTATTGCAAAGCTCGGGGCCGGTGCAAGTTTGGTGGCGAGAAATGACTGGCCTGCGGTTTGGTGAATATTGGTTTCCACAAATTAGATCGCTCGGTGGCGCCATCACCGTGTTTATTTTTGTGCTTTATCCCTACGTTTACCTGTTGGCCAGAACAGCCTTCCTAGAGCAGTCAGTTGCTACTCTAGAGGCTTCGCGCATGCTCGGCAAAACCCCTTTGGGCGCCTTTCAAAAAATTGCATTGCCATTGGCCCGTCCGGCCATTGTCGTGGGAGTTTCGCTAGCGTTGATGGAAACGCTGGCTGACTTTGGTACGGTGTTTCATTTTGGGGTACAGACTTTTACGACTGGCATCTATCGGACATGGGCGAGTCTGGGCGACAAAGTCGCGGCCGCCCAGCTCTCAAGTGCTTTGTTGGCATTTGTGGCCATCTTGTTGGTACTTGAGCGCAGCAGTCGAGCGCGCGCTAAATATTACGAGTCACGTATTCGCTTTACGAGCCCCAAATCCTTTGAGCTAAAGGGCGTGCGCGCCTTTGGTGCTTTTATGGCGTGTGCGATTCCATTGGCGGGGGGATTTGTATTGCCGGTGCTCATGCTGCTCTACATGCATGTGTCGGCAGGACACGATCTGACCAATCCACGTTACTTGTCCATGATCGCCAACAGCACCATCTTGGCTGGCGTTGCAGCGTTGGTGGCTGTGCTGGTTTCCTTGTTCTTGGCGTTTGTGGCTCGCATTGAGCGTTCGCCCGCCACCTTGGCCGTGAACAAAATCGCATCGATGGGCTATGCGATCCCCGGTACCATGATTGCCATCGGTATTTTGTATCCAGTGGCATTTGCTGACAATTTCCTTAATCAAATCAGTCATGGCTTGTTTGGCCAAAGCATTGGCCTGGTTCTGACGGGCAGTTTTGCGGCCCTGATTCTGGCGTACATGGTCAGGTTCATGGCGGTGTCGCTAAATACCGTTAGTGCAAGTCTGGGAAAAATTACCCCCAATATGGAGGCCGCTGCTCGAACCCTCGGTAAAGGCCGATTGGCAACAGTCAGACAGATTCATGCGCCGCTTATTTCAGGCGGCTTGTTGACCGCAGCATTGATTGTGTTTGTGGATGTGATGAAGGAATTGCCAGCTACTTTGATTTTGCGGCCGTTTAATTTCGACACACTAGCGATCCAAGCGTATAACCTAGCCAAGGACGAGCGTCTGACACAGGCGGCAACGCCATCGCTTGTGATTGTCGCAGTGGGGCTGTTGCCGCTCATGATACTGAGCCGCCAAATCATGCGCTCTCGACGAATCGTTAAGCCTGAGCGGCATTTGTAGTGCCAGGCTTGCAGGTATTGACTGTTGTAATAAAGGGCGCCATTGGCGCCCTTTATCTAGTTGTCTGCTCTCTCTGTTTATTTCATCGACTGATTACTTAAAGCCAACACGATCGTAGATTTGCTGGGCCTCACGCTGGTTCTCACCATAGACCGATAGGTTGACCTTGTCGACTTTGAACTCGCCAAGTTTTGAAACTGACTCGGATAATTCAACCCCTTGCACCACCGGGTACTCATCATTGCCAGCCGAGAAGTACTCCTGAGCTTGATTGCTAGCCAGGTACTCCAAAAACTTGATGGCGTTTTCTCGGTTGGGGGCAGTTGCCACCACGCCGGCACCAGAAATGTTGACGTGTGTACCGCGGTCAGCTTGATTGGGAAATACCCAACCAATGTTTTTAATATCCGCTTCGCTTAAGCCTTTGACGGCAGTGCGCAAGGCGCGGGCAAAGTAGTAGGTATTAGCAATGGCAATTGCACATTCGCCAGACACAATCGCGCGCAATTGGTCGGTGTCACCGCCCTGAGGATCACGGGCTCGGTTGTCCCAGACGCCCTGCGCCCACTTTTGTGCGCCTTCAGAACCGGCAGCGTCAATAATCGATGCGAGCAGCGATAGCGAGTAAATGTTGCCAGCTGAACGCATGCACACTAAGCCTTTGAGTTTGGGGTCGGCAAGTGACTCATAGGTCTGGATATCCTTGGGGTCAACTTTGGTTTTGTCGTAAAAAATCACCCGGCCTCGTTGAGAAAACCCATACCAGTGACCGTCGGGGTGGCGAAGGTGCTCTGGGATTCGCTCAATTAGAACTTCCGATTCAACGGGCTGAAATAAACCCGCTTGATCGGCTCGCCAGAGACGGCCTGCATCGACCGTTAACAAGATGTCGGCTGGGCTGTTGGCACCCTCGGCTTTGATGCGCTCGATCAGTTTGTCTGCGCCATCCTCGATGCGATTGATTTTGATGCCGGTCTGTTCTTCAAAGTTGGCATACAGACGCTCATCGGTGTCGTAGTGCCGTGAGGAGTAGAGGTTGAGTTCACCAGCGGCATAGGCTTGCGAGGTGCCGAGCACCGCAATGGCAGTGATGGTTTTGATGAAATGCTTGATGTTCATGTCGTTTGCTTCGTCCTTTACTGAGCTTGGTTGCACGGGGAAGTTACTTCCATAAACGAATATTGACAGATTAGAAGTAAAAATGCAAATGCGACCCATTCGCAATACGATTTTTAGCTAAGCGACCAGTCAGACAGTGGCCAGCGGCGGAGAATTAGCCTGTGGGTTGCATTGTCAAGGGCTTGAAAGCCTGGGTTTGGTACTTTCAGGCTCCCACGGCCATTGAGTGCGAGCTTGGGAAAAAATTTTTCCCCACGCAAAATTTCACCACGGTGTCAGCAGGGCGCAACAGGGGCAATCCAGAAAAGCAGGTCAAACTGGTCTTGTGTTTTGCTTTCTAACAACGGGTCCATTTTGTTGCGGAGTTTGTACCGTTGATTGCGCCACCACTCGGACTGATCTCAAAAGTTGGGACAACCACCACTAAGCCATGGCTGTCGTCTTTGAGTTCAGCTTAGCAAGTTCGCCTGATGACCAATGCCATGCTAGTTCATCAGCGTATGTTGACCTAAACACCGTGTGCTGCTGGCACCTGCCAAATGTGCAAGCTTTTCCAATTGGCGAGAAAGCCCATGGCTATGACAGAAATCTCGTGTCTGTCAATCAGTTCCTTCAACCGAGTCCGCCAATGGTGATCTGGTGCGATTGCGTCCATGCAATACAGCAGCAAGACGAGTGTGTTGTAGAGTTTGCGAGAGCCCGAATTAAATTGGCTAGATAAGCACTGCGGTTTGTTACGTGGCAATAAAGGAGTGATAGTGAACTCACGGTTCCACAGTCGGCTGTGATGCGCACAGGTGTTCCGTACTAGTGAAAGATGACGTAGCCATGACTCTAGCACCTGCTCATCTAATCCGTAGGCATTTGCGATGGCACGTCGAGTAGGCATTGGTTTCAAGTTGTTGTACCAGCGCGAGAGCAGTCCCAAGGACATGACCTCGCACACGGCCCATATGGGCGGCAAGGACTCCTGATAGGTATTTTTTAGATGCTTGATGAAGGTCTCGTCCGAGCGATTAACTTCGCTACCCAGCTTATCAAGGTTCTGTTGCCATAGGTGATACTTGAAAGCTATCGATGCATCGAGGTGAGCATGTGTGCCGTGCCGATGTGCAATTTGATAAGCCCAGTGGCTGCGCACGGACACTTCAACTCGCTCAATGGCGTCAAGTACTAAAAGGCGCAGCTCACGGTCAAATACGTATAGGTTTAAAACCCGTTCGAACCTCGTGTTAGGTTGGAAACGGTGCGTTTTGTGGTCAGCCTCGAAGGGAAGCCAGTAGGCGCTAAGTCGATAATAATTGAGGTGTTCAAGGTAAAACTCGGCCGTGCCGAAGTCGGCGAACACCATGCCGCGCTCACGAAGTAACTCCACTTGTTGTGCATGGGTGATCGCAGGTTTACTGAATGGTGGTTTGGTCATTTGCGCGCTACGCTACTAGCTCTCTGTGAACTCAATGCGCCAAAAAAGTAACCCGCCGGTTTGAGGGTGCACTTTCGCGCATAGCCTTGGCGGGTTTTGTTAGTCAAATTGTACCTGTTAAGTACGTATCTTGGTGGTCAACACTACTGTTTTTTGCAGTGAATAACCGACTCAAGTTGGTCTAGTGGCTGCCGGGGTGTTTTTTAGGACGCCTGGTCCCAAATGGCGCCGCCTTTCGCATGCTCGAGAATACGGCCGTTTCGTTTCGACTCGCTCACAATATGCACGAACCTGCACCCGAGTTTAGTCTGCGATTTCGGTGCGCTTGTCTACACGAACTGTAGAGCAGAGACGTAGCACTTACCTATCGGTGATTACTCCTTTTCTGCCACAAGATCGCAACACTGATGCTTATCGCCTCAAGGTTCCCAAAAACCGTGGTGCCCGGAACCGGATTCAAAAGCCGCATGAATAAAGGCTTTGCGCGAGTTTGGGGAAACTTTTTTGTTCCCCATGCAAAATTTCACTTCGGTGTCAGCAGGGCGCAACAGGGGAAATCGGGAAACGCAGGTCGAACTGGTCTTACGTGCCAATTTTCAGGAGTGTTTATTGGAGTCCGCTTCTTACACGCGGGGAGATCTGAACACCGCTCAGTCTCTGCGGTTATTTCGCGACGTTTATGGCAGAGGCGATAAAGCATCGACTCGTACAGCAACCGCCTGGCAGGCAACCAACAAATCAGTGACGATTCGCTCGTCGACGTTTAAATCACCTTCATACTCACCGAGGTTGCGGATATTGTGACACTTATCAAGTACGCGCCAGATGGCAGGGCCAAGATCAAGCGTGTGAGGTAACAGCTGAAAGACCACATATCGGTTGCTGGAGCGATAGCCATGCCAGCGCAGCGCAGCAAGGCAAAAGGCATGCGCAGCGTTGTAAGCCAGATCGAAGCGGCTCTCGATAGACAGCGATTCGTTGAGTGCATCACGTAGCCGTGCGTGTCCCGATCGGATTAAACCCTCAAACTCCTGCTGGTCAGGCGGCTCGGCCCGCAACGGCTTATTGGCGCCGGTTAGGTTCTCAAACGCTGAGGTCACACTCTTCTCCTAGAATCCAAATCTTGGGTTGATCCATGACACGAGTCAGGAATGACTCGTGCTTGGCTATCCTGCTGTGAAACTCGTCTCGCGACAAAATTGTGGGGTTTACGGGACGTCCGAGGGTGGCGCGAGCATCTTCCAAGGCAGTGAAGAGTGCGCCGTAACTGAGATCATCCGCGATCACCATCAGGTCAATATCGCTGTCAGCTGTATCGGTCTTCTTAGCGACTGAACCATATACAAAAGCCGCTGCAATCTCATTGGACATTGCTTGCAATGCCTGTCGCAGTGGGTCAGCTAAACCCACCGTTTTCTGAATAATGGCACGTAGTTCAGTGAAAATAGGCGAGTTCGCATTGGCTTGGTAGTGCTTTTGGTTTCCCACCTGCTTCATCGAGATGAGCCCGCTGCCGGTGAGCGTTGCAAGTTCGCGCTGCACCGCACCAGATCCGCTATTTGCGAGCTTGATTAATTCGCTAGCGTAAAAGCTACGGTCAGGCTGCCCATACAAAATCCCTAGCACGCGCTGTTTGGTGCCGGGAAAGAGAGCGTCGGACAGGCTCTGCGGGGTGGGAATAGCTAGTTTCGTACCCATATTGGGTTTTATTATACCCATATTGGGTTTATGACGATTGGGCGACAGGAAGCACTTGGTTTTGGGGCTGCTCATCACAATGGAGTGTTGAGCTGATGCTTATTCACCTTTTCCGTTAGGGTGACGGTCGCCCCTCTCGTTTATTGGCAGATGTAATGGCTGTGCAAGCTGGTCTTGAGCCTTTGGATTACAGCTATTGGGAGGCTAACAAACACAACTACATTAGCGCGATCCACCAGGGCATGGCAATGAACTATGAACCGATGAAAGAATGTGTGAGGTTGGCTCTGCGTCAGAGTTCGACGGCAACTACATAGCCAACTTGATGTTCACAAAACGACGCTTGGTAGGATCTTTTAATTTTTGCTCGAGCGCTTGAACGTTTTGTCCGGTTTCAACAGCGGTAGAGCTAGCAACGGCAAGCCGAACCGAGGCAAGGCTTGGCTTCTTATGAGTCGAGATCGACTTTTTTCCTGATTCCATAAGAAAGAGTGTACCGAATATTTTGGATCCGGCGGTAATCCTATATCGAATCACCAGTTGCATCGGCTTAGCTTTGAGCGGCTCGTCCAGACCCACTACACTAGAGGTTAACTAAAAATACCAATAAAATCAAATGGTTGTCAACCGTGGTGCCCGGAACCGGATTCAAAAGGCCCATGGATAAAGGCTTTGCGTCGATTTGGGGAAATTAAATCGTTCCCCACGCAAAATTTCACTTCGGTGTCAGCAGGGTGCAACAGGGACAATCTGGAAAAGCAGGTCAGACTGGTCTTGTATGCCCGGTTTTGACATGGTGTCGAATTTGCCGTCACATCAGGGTGTCTTGACGTGGCCGGCCACCGCGCAGTCGACGCATGGTCTTTCTGAGGTTGTTCGATAAACAGTGGTTTGGGCACCGACTCACATTCACTATTTAGTTATCTAGGGTATACCCTAGGTCGTGCAAATGGCGTCTTCACGCTTATCTAGCCAAGTTTTCTGAGATTGCTCGACTAAACTGCACGTCCAAAAGGAGCAATGGTTATCTGTTTCGACTGGCAGGGTCTAGCGCAGAGTTTGAGTCTGTTCACGATCGCTAAAGGCTGCAGTGAAAAGTCTTTATCACAGTGAATCAACAGTGGCATGAGTTAGAACGTTTATTAAGTGATTTACTCCAATTGGTCCTAAGGCACACGGCCTCACGTTGAGAGCGGTCGACGTGTGATTCAAGTGCAGACTTAGTCGCAGGTTCGGCGCCATCTGATGGGGCTTAAGCAAAACGGTTTTTTAAGGGCTGACAATGGAGCGGATTGGGTCTTGGTCGTGTCAGAACAGATGATCTCTGAGCTTTGCTATAGTCAAATTTAAGGACTCGGTGTATGAGCAAGAGGATAGATAAGGTCTCGCCTCGGATTGAAGACCGCATCGTCATTTTCCAAGAAAAGACGATCCGCCGTACCTGGCACAAGAACGAATGGTGGTTCTCGATTCAGGATGTGGTCACTGTGCTGACCAGTAGCACGAATCCTGCTGACTACATCAAGAAAATGCGCTTGCGTGACAAGCAGTTATCTCAAGGGTGGGGACAATTTGTCACCCCCCTTCGGTTAGAAACCGAGGGCGGTATTCAGCGCGCTAACTGCGCCAATACAGAGGGCATTTTCCGAATTATCCAGTCCATTCCCTCGCCTAAGGCTGAGCCTTTCAAGCTGTGGTTGGCTCAGGTCGGCTACGAGCGTGTTAAGGAAATTGAAGACCCGGAACTGGCCAGTGCTCGGGCGCGTGAGCTCTACGAATCCAAGGGCTATCCCAAGGACTGGATCGAGAAGCGCATGCGATCCATCGCTGTTCGAGGTGCACTCACTGACGAGTGGAGGGTGCGCGGCGTCGCCGAGGGGCGCGAATATTCCATCCTTACTGCTGAAATCGCCCGCGCAACATTCGGAGTTAACCCTAGCGAACACAAAAAGCTCAAGGGGTTAGAGCAGGCAAAGGCTGCCAACCTGCGTGACCATATGACCGACTTGGAATTGATCTTCACCATGCTCGGCGAGGCTAGCACCACCGAGATTGCTAAGCGCAAGGATGCTCAGGGTTTCCAAGAGAATCGTAGTGCGGCTCGAGAAGGCGGCACGGTGGCCGGAAATGCGCGTAAGGAACTTGAGAACAAGTCGGGCAGGCCAGTAGTCAGCTCTGAAAGTTACCTTGGTGAGTCTCAAGATGCTAGAACTGAGGCAGCAATCATGGTTTCTAAGACGAAAACGGCTGGAGTCCGTAAGCGCCAAAGCAACAAGAGTGGTTCCCGGAAGGGATGACTGATCTAGCCGTGGTGCCCGGAACCGGATTCAAAAGCCGCATGAATAAAGGTTTTGCGCGAGTTTGGGGAAATTTTTTTGTTCCCCACGCAAAATTTCGCTTCGGTGTCAGCAGGAGGCAACAGGGACAACCGGGAAAAGTAGGTCGGACTGGTCTCGTATGCCCATTTTTGACATGGTCTCGATTTTGGCGGCACATTGGCGCCATCAATTCTTGCAGTAGATAGTTGGCTCACTGTGGATGTCGTTAAGAACGCACCTAGCTATGACTTTGTAATCATGAGTTTTCAGGTTTTGGGGTAGACGATCGCCCAAACATATCTTGCTAATAATTAGTAGGATCGTGCTAATATTTGGCTTATGTCACTTAAAGACTCACTGTTTACTGACAGCCAAGCCAAAGTCTATGCGTGGATATTTGGCCAGCCTGATCGCAGCTACCATCTAAGCGAGTTGACTAGGCTAACAGGCCTTGCGAGCGCATCGCTACAGCGCGAAGTTAATCGGATGGCGCGAGCCGGGCTCGTGACATCTGAAATGGTCGGTAACCAGCGCCGTATTTCTGCAAACAGGCTAAGCCCGGTTTTCGAGGAGCTATATCAACTCACTCGCAAGTCAATGGGTGCAGAACCCTTGCTTCGTGAGGCACTGCGCCCGCTGTCTGACAAGATCTCTCTTGCCCTGATTTATGGCTCGGTCGCGAAAGGTAGCGATACGTCCGCAAGTGACATTGACCTTTTGATCGTCAGCGACACGGTTGGTCTCGGTGATATTCTCGAGCACTGTCACAATGCCGAGACTCAGCTTGGCCGAAAGGTCAACCCTAACTGTTACACCTTGGCGGAGTTCAATAATCGCCGTCAGGAATCGGACTCTTTTGTGGAGCGCGTGCTGACCCAACCCGTTATTGTTTTATTTGGAGAACTGCATGCCAATTACAGCACTCGCGAACCTTGAAAAAATTGGTCAGTTAAAGCCTGAAAAATCCAACAGCGCTGAGATCGAGCGAATGGTGAGCCTTGCACGCCAGCGACTGCAAGACGCCTCGCATCCAGACCTTTCAATGGAGGGGCGGTTTTCCAGCGTGTACAACGCGATTCGCTCAGCTGCGCTTGCAGCACTTCGTTGGCATGGTTACCGCAGCGAAAACCGCTATTTAGTGTTCCAGTCGCTCCAACACACACTGCAATGGCCATCCACAAAATGGCGGGTCATCGACCACGCACATCGCAAACGAAACCTCGCTGAATACGAGGGATTCCTAGAGATTGAGGAATCTTCCATCGTGGAGCTTCGAGAGCTTGCAGCATCACTAATTGAGGACGTGGCGCACCTGACTGGCAGGCCAACTTCCAACTAAAACCGGATCGTAGCCAAACCTTTACCCCATGTGGTTGAGGTTGGTCTTTGACTTCGGCTTTGTACCGATTTAAATCCAAATGCCTCTCAGGATTCGGCAAAAAATATATTGAAATCAACAACCGTGGTGCCCGGAACCGGAATCGAACCGGTACGACCGTTTTAGGGTCGGCAGATTTTAAGTCTGCTGTGTCTACCAATTTCACCACCCGGGCGCCGATCGTCATTCTACGCTATCTTGGAAGATGTGTTTTTTGGTGGCCGAACACCGTAAAACTTGTTCTGGATCAAATTTGAGGGGTCTAGCCCTCTAGGCGGTGATGGCTGCGCCCATTAACTTAGAGGCATGGAACTTGCACACTTAACCACTCTGGATTTTGATGCGGCAATGATCGCCCGCCACGACGGCAGCGGTCCACGTTACACGTCTTATCCAACCGCTGACCGCTTCCAATCGGGGTCAGTCAGCACCCATTACATCGAAGCCTTGCGCGAGCGGGATGCTGGACATGCCGATGCGCCGTTGTCGCTGTATGTCCATATCCCGTTTTGTGACACAGTTTGCTATTACTGTGCTTGCAACAAGATTGTCACAAAGCACAAGTTCAAAGCAGATCCGTATCTCGATGATCTTGAGAAAGAAATCGGGCTAATCCGCAAACTTTTTCACGAAGCGCCAGTCGTTAGCCAATTGCACTTTGGGGGCGGAACGCCGACGTTTCTGACCAATATGCAGATGGAGCGGCTGCTTAAGATGCTGCATGCCAACTTCAGGTTTGCTGATGATGCTGAGTGTTCGGTCGAAATTGATCCACGCAGGCTTGAGCCCGGCGTCTTAAAGCTCATGGCTGACTATGGCTTCAATCGTATGAGCCTAGGCGTTCAAGACGTTGATGAGGCTGTACAAAAGGCCATCAATCGGGTGCAGCCGGTAGCGGTCACAGGGCAGGTTCTAGATGAGGCGCGCTCGCTTGGCTACAAGTCGATCAACATGGACTTGATTTATGGCTTGCCCTTGCAGTCAGTCAACACCATGTACCGCACCCTAAAGACTGTGCTCGCCTGGCGTCCTGACCGGATTGCACTCTATAGCTACGCACATCTCCCAGACCGTTTTAAACCGCAACGTCGTATTGACAACGACGCCATCCCATCGCCACAAGAAAAACTCGCCATGCTAAAGCTGGCAGTCACCACGCTACTTGATGCTGGATATGTTTATATCGGTATGGATCACTTTGCCTTGCCGGATGACGAACTGGCTCAATCGATGGACGAAGGTACGCTGCAGCGTAATTTTCAAGGCTACTCAACCCGCGCTGACTGTGACCTCATTGCGCTAGGGGTGTCGGCCATTAGCCGAATCGGCCATGTATATGCTCAAAACGCCCGAACGCTTGAGGAGTACCACGAAATGCTCGAGCGCGAGGAATTGCCGCTGATCCGTGGCCTAGTCATGAATCGTGACGATGAAATCCGTCGAGACGCGATTCATTCTCTTTTATGTCAGTCTAAGTTGTCATTTACTGATATGGGTCAAACCTGGGGAATCGATGCACAGGAATACTTCGTAGAAGATCTTGATGCATTGAGAGGGCTGCAGTCTGATGGCTTAGTCGAGATTGATGATCAGCAGGTAACGATTACACCCAAGGGAAGGTTTTTGTCCAGAGTCGTTGCAATGCGTTTTGACAAATACCTGCGCATGGGGCAGCCCATGGCCCGATATTCGAAGGTGATTTGACATGAACATGCCCAAGGATGTGCAGCACAAACTGGCCACTCATCCTCTGTTTGATGGCATGGGTCGCAGCCAGCAGAACTGGCTTTTTACCGTTGGCGAGTCGATTTCGCTTGCCAAGCACGAGTACCTGTTTCGCCGTGGTGAGCAAAGTGGTCGGTTATATGTACTGCTGTCTGGGCACATCAAACTCTCAATTCCGGCCGAGCGCGGTCAGGAGAAAGTCCTGGAGTTCTTGTCACCAGGTGATGTGTTTGGAGAGTCGGCTCTGTTAACAAACCATTTGGCAATTACCGACGCTCAGGCACTCGGACCTTCGGAGCTGCTCGCATTTCAGGGCAAAGATGTGATGGTGGCTGTTACTCGAGTACCGTCATTTGCCCAGCAGATACTGACAAACTTAAGCCAGCGTGTTGAGACCCTGTTTCGTGACATGGAGTCAACCAGTCTGTTGTCAGCAGCTCAACGTGTAGCGGAATACCTGTTACGTCAGCCCAGGGTCGGCAATCAGGCAAAGCTGCCGTTTCACAAGCGCGCGATCGCTTCAAAGCTTGGGCTTCAACCTGAGACCTTCTCTAGGTCTTTGCAGCAATTGGCTGCAGATGGGTTAATTTCAGTGCGTGGCGCTCGAGTGGTCATCCACGATGCTGATAAGTTGCAGGCGATGCTGGTTTAAGAGCCTTGAGCAGGGTTGGGGTGCGAACCCCCAAACACCTTCTAGCGCTTCCAGTGACCAGATTTGCCACCGAGTTTTTCTTGTAGGGCGATAGGACCAATGACCATGCCGCGATCCACCGCCTTAAGCATGTCGTAGATCGTTAAAAGTGCAACTGAAACTGCCGTCAATGCTTCCATTTCCACACCAGTTTGACCTACCGTTTCAGCGGTCGCGGTGCAGTCAATGCGGCAATCTTTTTCATCGGTTTCGAATTCGATAGATACCTTGGTCAGACCGATGGGATGACAAAGCGGAATAAGATCACTGGTTTTTTTACTGGCCATGATGCCTGCGATTCGCGCAATACCAAGCACATCCCCCTTTTTGCTGGTGCCTTCGAGTACCTTTTGCATGGCAACAGGCCCCAAGGTGATCGAACCAGACACCACTGCCTGGCGTTTGGTGTTGGCTTTGTCGCCGACATCCACCATCTGAGCCTGGCCACTGCTGTCAAAATGTGTGAGTGCATTGCTCATGATTGCTTGCCTGACTGGTTTTGATCCCAGCGCGCGCGAGCCAGCTCATCGCTGTCACGACCTTTGATCCAGTGCTCGCCTTGCGGGGTCGTCTCTTTTTTCCAGAAGGTGGCGCGGGTTTTTAAGTGATCCATGATGAAAGCACAAGAATCCAGTGCGGCATGTCGGTGGGCACTGGCCGTTAATACCAGCACAATATTCTCGCCGGGCTTTAACGGACCAACTCGGTGAATGACGCGTGCACCCAGCAATGGCCAGCGTTGTCTGGCTTCATTTAAAACCTCAAGCATGACCTTCTCGGTCATGCCTGGGTAATGCTCAAGCTCAAGCGTCTTGATGTCTTGATCATCGTTGATTTCACGTACCCGACCCACAAATGAGGCGACTGCGCCGGCAGCACGGTCTCCGTCAAGAAAGGTGTAGTATTCCTCCCCGAAATCGAAGGCTTCGGTTTGGACTTTGGCTTGAAAAAGCGAGTCCATGTCAGCCTCCAGTCACTGGCCGAAAGAAGGCGACTTCTGCATTGTCCGGCAGGGCAGCGTGAAGAGTTGCCATGTCCTTATTGATAGCTACTCGCAAGGGATCTGATGCTTTGAAGGCAGTTTTCCAGGGCTCGCCGCGCGCAGCCAATTGCTCAATCAGATCGGACACCGACATTCCAGCGACAACCTCGACCGACTCGTAAGCGGTGCCCACTGTCTCACGTAATTCCCCAAAAAACAGCACCTGCACCTTCATTTGACCGGATCCAATATGTCTCTAAAAGACAGATAGGGTACCGCATCGCCACGCGCAATGGTTTGTCCCGCAGCAATGTCGACCAAACCGTCGGCCCAGGCCACGCTGCTCATGACGCCAGAGCCCTGGTTGGGCCAACGTTCTAAGCGTACACTGCCCTGCCCATCAGTCTTTTGCTTGACTCGAATAAATTCGCGCCTGCGATCAGCCTTGGGCCAGTCAAAGTCTGCGGTCAGCATTCTTGGAATCGGGGTTGCAATTGGCAGCCCCATGCGGACTTGCAAGAATGGCAAACCCATGAGTACGAATGTCACAAATGCACTAACAGGATTGCCCGGCAAACCGATGAAATCTGCATGATTAGCCTTGCCATAGGCCAGTGGCTTGCCGGGTTTCATGGCGATTTGCCAAAGGTCAATCCTGCCCATGCTGGCCACTGCTGCCCTGACGTGATCCTCTTCGCCGACCGAGACGCCGCCACAAGTGATAATGACATCTGCTTGCTGGCTGGCGTCGTGAAGTGCGGCACGAGTGTCTTCGGGGGTGTCGCGAACAATGCCGGGATCGAGCACATTGCAACCGATCTCGGTCAATAGGCTTTGCAACCAATAGCGATTGCTGTTGTAGATTTGCCCGGGACCAAGTGGATTGCCGGGCTCGACTAATTCGTCACCCGTGAGCAAGATAGCCACTGTCAGCGGTTTGTAGGTCGTGACATGGGTGACACCAACCGAGGCGGCAAGTGCCAGATCGGCGGGTTTGAGTTTTTTGCCAGGGGCAATGATCTCAGTGCCAACGCAGATGTCTTCACCCTGGGCACGTACGTGATCGCCTGCTTTGACGGCCTGGACAATGGTGATCTGATCGCCGTTGACTTCGACAACCTCTTGTGGAACCACGGCATAAGTCCCCGGTGGTACGGGCGCACCAGTAAAGATACGTGCTGCTTGGCCAGGCAAGAGTTGCGTACCCTGGCTGCCAGCCGCGATTCGTTGGGTAACGGTCAGGTTCAAAGACGACGCCGTGTGGTCAACCGGACAGATGGCGTAGCCATCCATGCTGCTGTTGGCAAATGCAGGTACGTCCATGGGTGAGGTGACACCCTTGGCGAGCACGCGACCATGTGCTTTAAGCAATGGTAGGTCTTCAGTGATGACAGGAGGGGCGGCAAAAGACAGCAACTGTTCTTTAGCTGCATCAAAATCCAGCATCGGTGGGCGTCTATTAGAAGGTTCGGACATACTAGACAACAGCGTAGGATTAGCCGCCAGTTTGCGACATGAAGCGCACGATTTTTTCAGGGGCTTCGCGGAAATGATGACGCTCTGGCTTTAGGTGAATGCCTCGCGCCAAGGCGTCACCGATGATGGCGTCATCGTTTGGGTTCTCACGCAAGAGATCGCGCATCTCAATTTTTTCTTCTTGACCTAGACATAGGTATATCGTCCCATCGACCGCGAGTCGGATGCGGTTACAGGTGGCACAGAAATGCTGGCTAATTGGCGTAATGGCGCCGACTTGGATTTTGCCATCAGGTGTTTGCCAGTAACGGGCGGGTCCGCCGCCGAGCTCTGCAATCAGTGGAATCAACCCGTGGTCCTGGCGCAGTTTCTCTAATATCGGCTGCAGTGATACCGTGCCGGCCTCAAGCGCCGTGTGCCCCATGGGCATGGTTTCAATCATGCGAAACATGAGCCCGCGATCGCGACAAAACCGGAACATGGCGTCGATTTCGTCTTCATTGACACCAGGCATCACGACCATGTTGATTTTGATGGGGGACAAACCCACCTCGAGTGCGCTGTCGATGCCAGCAATTACTTGGTCAAGAACGTCTCGACCACAGATTTTTTCTACTTTGTCGCGCTTCAGACTATCCAGACTGATATTGATTCGATCAAGCCCTGCGCCTTTCAAGTCCTTCGCAAGGCGGGTCAGCCGCGTCGCGTTGGTGGTTAGCGAGATATCTTGAACAGATGTTTCTTGCCGCAAGCTAGCCACGAGGTCAGGCAGGTTTCGACGCAACAACGGTTCACCGCCTGTCAACCTGATCCGGCGAGTGCCAGCTGCAGACATCACTTTGACCAAGCGCGTAATTTCAGGAAATGTCAGCCAGCTTGCTGGTTCGCGGTAGTCTTTAAATCCCACCGGCATGCAGTAGTTGCAACGCAGGTCACACCGATCAGTCACACTGATGCGCACGTATTCGATTTTGCGGCCATAGTTGTCAATCAGCGGTGTCACAGCTTGTCTTAGTCCCTTGCGAACACAAACGAGCCTATGCGATACAGGCTCGCTTTATGCTTAATTTTGCATCGTTATGTCAGTAACGATACTGTAAAAGCCTGAGCCGTGGGGAAAACGCCCAATCGAGGCAGGGAAATCCATGGGCGACAGTATCAATGTGGCCAGTTTGGCTCCTCAGCGTCGTTTGACGGTATTCTCTGACTTTTGTCTTCAATTACCGCGAAACGGCTTTGTCGCTCGCACAACGGCACAATGAAAAAACAATCTTAGAAATCAGAGGTCAGAAGTGAAAATCGTCGAGATCCGAGAAAAGACCGTACCCATCAGCTCCTCTATTCGCAACGCCTACATCGATTTCAGCAAAATGACGATTAGCCTAGTGGCAGTCATCACAGACGTGATCCGTGAAGGCAAGCCAGTAGTTGGCTACGGCTTTAACTCCAACGGCCGTTATGGTCAGGGCATGTTGATGCGCGAGCGTTTTATTCCCCGGATTATGGAGGCTGACCCCGAGAGTCTGGTTAATGAAAGTGGCAACAATCTGGATCCACATAAGATCTGGAATTGCATGTATACCAATGAAAAGCCGGGTGGCCATGGCGAGCGTTCGGTCGCCATCGGCACGATTGACATGGCGGTGTGGGATGCAGTGGCCAAGATTGAAGGCAAGCCATTGTTTCAGTTACTCGCAGACCGCTACGGTAACGGGGCCGTGAACCGCAAGGTGTTTGTCTATGCGGCAGGTGGCTACTACTACCCTGGGCAAGACCATGGAAAGTTAAAAGACGAGATGCGCAGTTACCTCGACCGTGGCTACACCGTCGTGAAAAAGAAAATCGGTGGTGCTTCACTCGATGAAGACTTGCGTCGCATTGACTCCATCCTGAGCATCCTTCAAGATGGACAAAAGCTTGCGGTTGATGCCAATGGTCGATTTGATCTAGACACTGCGATTGCATACGCCAAGGCCCTGTCTCAATATGACCTCTTTTGGTATGAGGAAGCTGGAGATCCACTGGATTTTGAGCTGCAGGCAACGCTGCGAAATTACTACGCCAACCCCATGGCCACGGGCGAGAACCTGTTTTCTATGCAAGATGCCAGAAATCTGATCCGCTACGGCGGCATGCGCCCAGACCGTGATTGGCTGCAATTTGATTGCGCATTAAGTTACGGTCTAGTGGAATATCTTAGAACGCTGGACATGCTCAAAGAGCATGGCTGGTCAGCCTCGCGCTGTATTCCGCATGGTGGCCACCAGATGTCATTAAATATCGCCGCGGGCTTGGGTCTCGGGGGCAACGAATCCTACCCTGACCTATTTCAACCTTATGGGGGGTTCCCAGACGGCGTCAAGGTGGAGAACGGTTACGTGACCATGCCAGATTTGCCAGGTATTGGGTTCGAAGGCAAGTCGGATCTGATTTGTCACATGCAGGAATTGTCGACTTAGCGCAGTTGCTCAGCTAGCCAGTGTGTGAAGCCGTGCCATGGCATTGCAATGTGTCCGCCGGGCAGGGGTTTTTGATCCTCCACTTGGCACACCAGTGTGCCATAGTCACCAGCGTCGTCACCGGCTAGCTCAAGAAATCGTGTCAGTGGACCAACATGACCACTGGTCGGGGTGCTGGTTAGTTTGATCTCCACGGGATGCAGTTTGCCTTTGATTCCAATGAGAAGATCGACTTCTAGCCCATCGTGCGAGCGCCAAAAGTAAAGATCTGGCTTTCGCCCCATGGCCAGGAACGCTTTAACAGCTTCGGTGATTATCCAGCCCTCCAAAAATGGTCCTCCCATGGGGCCAGCCAAGGCTGAATGGGCGTCGGGCTGGCGAGTGAGCATGCTGGCTAGACCCGAGTCATAGAAATAACATTTAGGGGTTTTAACGATTCGCTTGCCATAGTTGCGAAACCAAGGCGGCAAAAGATGAGCGATTTAGGACGTCTCTAAAACACCCATCCAAGATTTAACGGCCGGCAAGCGATTCGTTGACGTTTCCCATCAAACCGAACTGTTGTGAACCAGTGAGTAACCACTGTCCACAAAGACTTGGGTCACGATCGATACGGATTTTGATGTAGGCAAGCAGGTCAGGCGCGTACTGAATCTCGTCGAGAATCACAGGTTTGCCAGAAAACCGGTTCAAGAAACCTTCCGGGTCTGATGTGGCAAATTAGCGCTCTGTCGGATCATCGAAGGTCACGTAGGTGATTTCTTTGCCTGCTTCATGGCGCAGTAACGTTGTCTTGCCCGATTGACGCGGGCCCGTTAACAAAACGGCGGGAAAGCCAGCCATTGCTTACTGTAGTACCGGGGTGATTTGGCGACGGTTATACATCATGAAATCACAAAATCTGATTTTATAATTGTCAATGCATTGATTTTATTGTGTTTTTTTAGGATTTCGACGTAATCAAACGAGCCCTGAAGATTAAGTTGAGCTGAAACCGTTGGGTGGTGGGGATAAATTAGCGTGTCGTTCGATGGCGGAAGCGGTGAGATTCGAACTCACGAAGGGCGCAAACCCTTGCCGGTTTTCAAGACCGGTGCCTTCAACCACTCGGCCACGCTTCCTGACATGCATTTTTGGCGAGCGATCTTGGATCAAGATCGCCGAAGACGCATAATAAACCATTTCAGCACTTCGATTTTTGGAAACAGGGGGATAAACACGATGCGTGCTATTGAAATCAAGCAGCCAGGCGGACCAGAGCAGCTAGTGGTTAGCGAGCGCCCCATGCCAGAGCCCGCTAAAGGTGAGGTGCTGATCAAAGTAGCCGCTGCTGGCATCAACCGGCCAGATGTGTTTCAGCGCCAAGGCAACTATGCTCCTCCTCCTGGTGCTTCAGATATTCCAGGCCTCGAGGTAGCAGGTGAGATCGTATCGGGTGTTGTTGAAGGCTCACCTTTCAAGGTCGGTGATCAGGTTTGCGCCTTGGTTGCTGGTGGCGGTTATGCGGAATATTGCGTGGCGCCAGTTCAACAGTGTTTGCCAATCCCTAAAGGCCTGTCGCTAGTAGAGGCGGCCGGCCTACCTGAAACATATTTCACCGTCTGGAGTAACGTGTTTGATCGAGGTCGGCTAAGTGCTGGCGAGTCACTGCTTGTGCATGGAGGGGCTAGTGGCATTGGCACTACGGCCATCCAGTTGGCGACAGCTATGGGAAATGCAGTCTACGCGACAGTGGGTAGTGACGAGCGCGTTCAGGCAGTTCAAGCACTAGGGGCTAAGGGTATTAACTACAAGACCCAGGATTTTGTTGAGGAAATCAAAAAACTGACTGATAAGCGCGGTGTGGATGTGATACTGGACATGGTGGCAGGTGACTATATTGGCCGCGATATTCAGTGTTTGGCCGAAGACGGTCGGGTTGTCATTATCGCCACCCTCGGCGGAAAGGCTTCATCGTTCGATGCCAATGCATTGATGCGTAAGCGTCAGACCATCACGGGTTCTACGTTGCGCCCTCGCCCTGTCTCCTTCAAAGCGCAGATTGCGCAAAGTTTGCAAAAGCATGTTTGGCCTTTGCTTGAGTCTGGCAAGATTAAACCGATCATCTATAAAACACTGGATCTTTCCGAGGCTGCCAAAGGGCACGCCATGATGGAGGCAGGTGAACAGATCGGCAAGATCATCATGACGGTTTGATCAGAAGCCCGGCGGTCCAGATAGAGGTTACAATGTTGGGTTAACTAGATCGGAAGTTTGTTGCACGATGGTGCTGATTCGAAAACATCTAGTACAGATTAACCATCTCAGCCGATGCTGACCCCTTTTCTGATGACTGACGCCTCATACAAATCTGATCTGGTTACCCGAGCCAATAAACTGGTGATCGGTAATTGGAAGATGAACGGATCCATGGAGTCCAATCATGCCTTGTTAGACGGCGTTTTGGTTGGGCTTGAGCAAGCCGGGTGTAAAGCCGTGGTCGCGGTTTGCAGTCCTTTTCCTTATTTAGCGCAGGTGGCTGGGCTGCTAAAGGGCACGGCTGTTTCCTGGGGTGCGCAGGATGTTAGTGCTCATGGTCAGGGTGCATATACCGGCGAAGTATCGGCTGCCATGTTGTCGGAGTTCGGTTGTCGTTGGGCGATCGTGGGGCACTCAGAGCGTCGTGCGATGCACCAAGAGTCTGCTCAATTAGTAGCCGATAAGGCTGAGGCAGCTGCAACAGTGGGTTTAACACCGGTGTTTTGTGTGGGTGAGACTCTCGCCGAGCGCGAAGCTGATCGAGTTCAGTCCGTGATTGCTGCGCAGCTAGCACCTCTGTTTGCCAAAGGAGATGACTTGGTGGCTCGAACAGTGGTTGCGTACGAACCCGTATGGGCGATTGGCACTGGCAAAACAGCCAGCCCTGAGCAGGCACAGCAAGTGCATGGTTTCATCAGGGCCCAGCTGCCTGCCAGCGCTAAAAGTATTCCCTTGCTATACGGCGGCAGCGTTAAGCCAGACAACGCAGCTACGCTTTTTGCGATGGATGACATTGATGGCGGTCTGATTGGTGGGGCTGCTTTGGTAGCCAAGGATTTTGTGGCGATTGCCGCAGCGTAAGTTCAAGCACTGCTACTAGCGCTCGTTTATTTGGCCACTTATTAAATTTAGAAAGGTTTTGGAGTTAATCGGAAATGCCCATTGAGTTCACGATATTACTGGTGATTCAGATCATCGCTTCTTTCTCGATTATTGTTCTGGTCCTGCTCCAACAGGGCAAGGGTGCTGACATGGGCTCGGCCTTTGGTAGCGGATCGGCTGGAAGCCTATTTGGTGCGACGGGTGCGGCAAACTTCCTGTCGCGCATGACCAAATGGGCTGCTGTCGTTTTCTTTCTTGCGACTATCGGGTTGGCTTATATCGCGAACTCCGGTGGTCAAGAGCAAGACACTGGCATCATGGAGTCATTTCAGCCTAGTCAGTCAGTGCCTTCGTTGCCAGGTACGTCACCAACTAGCCCATCAGGCTCTGGTGCTGTTCCTAACGCTCCGGCCGTGCCTCAGTCGGGGGGCAGCACGGCACCGGCAACTAACAACTGAGCACTAATGCTAGAATCTCGTTCTTATAAATTTGCCGACGTGGTGGAATTGGTAGACACGCTATCTTGAGGGGGTAGTGGCGAAAGCTGTGCGAGTTCGAGTCTCGCCGTCGGCACCAAACATAGACAAACGATTTAATACAGCCCAGGGCAGTAAATACCGCTCTGTTATATAAAGACTAACCGCGTTTCAGAGCGATCTGGCGCGGTTTTTGTTTTAGTAGGTAATCGCTACGCGTTGCTTTGATACCACTTGGTGCTGCTTACACCTGCCAGTTGCTCGTGTACGCTTAACGCCTGTTTGAACACGGCGGCTTACCTATCCCAGTTGCGTTAGCCCAGAGACGATTGAGTCAAGATTACGGTTTTGTAAGGAGTGGAACCAGTGATAGATAACAAACCCCGCATCGCGATCGTGGCCACTGGCGGCACAATTGCATCAACCGCTGCCGATAAGACCCAGTTAGCCGACTACAAAGTGTCGGCGGGTGTGTCTGATCTTGTGGCGGCAGTTCCTGCACTGGAAAGCTTGGCGGATTTTGAGTTCGAGCAGATTTGTAATATCGAGAGTCACGGTATTGATGATGCCGTTCTTATGCGAATCGCGCAGGCTGTGCAGCGTTTCTGTGATCGCAGCGATATCGATGGAGTTGTTATCACGCACGGCACCGATACACTCGAAGAAACAGCCTTCTTCTTGCATCTAACCGTAGACACGACTAAACCTATCGTCTTGGTCGGTGCCATGCGCCCCGGCTCGGCAGTCAGCGCAGATGGGCCGCTGAACTTGTTTCATGCGGTCGCGGTGGCCGGCAATCCAACCTCGCATGGCCGTGGCGTGCTGGTTGTCATGAATGATCGCATCGCTTCGGCCCGCCATGTGACTAAAGGGCACGCGAATGGTGTTGATGCTTTTGTCCCGACGGAATTTGGCTATCTGGGCCTGGTCTTTGGTCGGTGGGTGCAGTACCACAGTCGAGTTGAATTGCCACATACAGCGAACAGTGATTTCAAGCGGGCATTTGAGCAAGGCAACTTACCCCCAGTGGATGTAATTTATGACCATCAGGGTGCAGACACGCATCATTACCGTGCATCGATCGGGTGCGCAAAAGGAATCGTACTCGCCGCCACGGGGCAGGGCAGCCTGTCACCGCAGGCGAAACAGGGGGCTGAAATGGCTAGAGATGCGGGCGTTGTTATCGTTCGCTCGACCCGGGTCTGGCAGGGCGTCGTTAGATCTTCAGAGAAAGATGACCGATTTGGTACGGTTGCGGGCTATACATTGAACCCGGCTAAAGCCAGAATTCTGTTGCGATTGGCACTGCGATCGACAGATGACCTGTCTCAAATTAGAGCCTGGTTCACCCGATATTGATGGTCAAGACTTGGTCAGGCATCGGCTGTGATCAATAAACAACGGACTGTTTCAAAAAAACAACAAATGTTGTGCCATTCCAACATAAATGGTGGAAATCTAGTCGGCGGCAACTGCTTTCATAGCCAGAAGGCAAGAAATTTGATGCAATAACACCAACTTCCCTTAGCGGAGTTAGGGGGGCGCAAACAACGAGGTTGTTGTGTGTCGCTCTTGTCACTCAAAATCATTGGAGATTCTTAAATGAAAAAGACTCTGCTCGCTGCCGCCCTGATCGCTGGCTATGCTGGCGCCGCTTCGGCACAGAACTCGGTCACCCTGTACGGTGTTGTTTCGGTCGGTTTGGAATACGAAAGCCTCAACGCACCTGACAACACGACGTTTAAAGACGGCAGCACCTCTGCCTCACGCTTTGGTATGGTTTCTGGTCAGCAAAACGGTTCACGCTGGGGCGTGAAAGGTGTTGAAGACCTGGGCAACGGTTTGAAAGCTAGCTTCGTGTACGAAAGCGGCGTGAACGTTACTAGCGGTGCTTCGACTGGTTTCACTCGTCAAGCTACGTTGGCTTTGAACAGTAACTCATGGGGTGGTCTGCAGTTGGGTCGCGCTGTGTCACCTGGTACGGTCGCATATTCCGGCATCGACCCCTTCGGTTCATCGTTCGGCTCCTCATCACAGACGAGCTCACAGGGCAACACCTTTATCCGCTACAGCAACATGCTGCAGTACTCAACCCCAACCATTTCGGGCTTCCGCGCTTTGGTCGGTTACTCGTTTGACGCTGGCCTGACCTCTAACTCAGCAGCTTCAGGTTTTAACACCAACAACAAGAACCGTGCTGCGTCGGCTGGTTTGCGTTATGCCAACGGTCCTATCGTGATCGCTGGTATTTTTGACTATGTGATGTCAAACAACCTGAACCCGACTGGTGCTCGCAACGATACCAACATCAAGTCATGGAACGTTGGTGGTACGTATGACTTCAAAGTGGTCAAGGTTCACGCTTCATATGGTCAGAACATCGACGGTATCTTGGGTTCGAACTCGATCGCTAACCTGACCAACACCGGTGGTGACACCAACCAGGCTAGCGGTGCAGTGTTCTCCAAAGGCGGCCGTACGCAGTCATGGATGGTCGGTTTGAGCGCTCCTGTTGGTGCAGCTGGCAAGGTGTTCGGTTCGGTTCAGCAGCGTATCGCTGGTGGCGATTTCGACACGGCTGCCACTGCTACCCAGACAACCGCTTCAATCGGTTACACCTACAACATGTCCAAGCGTACCAACCTCTACGCGTTCTACTCGTATGAGAACAACGTCGCTAACTTGAAAGGTGCAACTTCCAACACCATCGGTGCTGGTATCGTTCACCGCTTCTAATTGCCAGTCGGCTTAGCCGATTTGCTTTAGAAACAAAAAAGCTCCCTCGGGAGCTTTTTTGTTGCCTATTGCTTTTTGATACTTACCCGCGGCTGTTCGCCCAGTTTCGTCTCTAAACATCATGCGGTCAGATTTTTGGTCGCATTTGTGCCGCACGCTATTCGTTGTTAAGGTAGCAGTGTTTTGTTGAAGGAGTAATGGAGAGCCGGTGCGTAAAGTTGTTGGTTTGGTTGCAGGTTGTTTCGTTGCAGGTGCCGCGAGTGCTACTTCACCAGTAGTGCTTTACGGTGTGGTGGATACGGGGATAAGCTACGTGCATGTGTCTCGCGATGCCATCGACGGGCAAATTCCTGTGTCCGCTACGCAGCTTGGTATGGATTCCGGTGTGCAAAGCGGTTCGAGGTGGGGATTGAGGGGCACGGATGACTTGGGCCATGGCTGGACTGCCGCTTTCGTGCTGGAGGGTGGCCTAAATTCTGCAACAGGTCAGCCAGGTCAGGGGGGACGTGCTTTTGGCCGCCAGTCCATCCTAGGCCTGGTTCAGGAGGGTTTTGGGCAGGTTTATTTTGGGCGCCAGCCAACGATTTCCACCAATTATTTTGCTGCAATAGACCCTTTTGGTGAAAGTTTTGGTCAAGCGAACATTGGCGCGTCTTTTGGGTCCGTGAACACTGTTCGCTATGACAATCTGTTGCAGTACCAAACGCCTTCATGGGTCGGGTTGCAGGCTGGAATAGGTTACTCGTTCAATACAGGAACATCGGGTTTGTATCGTGAGGGTGCTGGTGCCGAGCTTGCCCCTAGGTCTGACTATTTCAGTACGAACAGCAATATGCGCGCGCTCACTGCTGCAGCGCGGTACGCGCGTGGCGCATTGAGCATCGTCGCTTCTTACGATCGTGCTTTCGCGGCTGGGTTAATTCCCGCGGGTAGTGATAAGGCAGCGGTTCACAATCCGAATGGTGTCACACCGACAGCCTGGATAGTGGGTGCAACCTATAGCCTTGGTGTTGTTGAGCTGGCGGCAGCATTTGGTCAGACTTTTGATGGCGCATTCAGTGGCAATGGACCAGGTAATGGTTGGAGTGGGTCTGGGTTGTCCACTGTTTCTGGGGGTGCCGGTGTGTTGTTTGACGAGGGGTTTGATAGTCAATCAGCCATGATCGGTTTTACTTTGCCGTTCGGTGGCTTGGGCAATGAACTCATGGTTTCTTGGCAAATGCAGCAGCCTAAAGGTCGTCTCGCAAGTGATTCCACGTTTGCTACACAGAGCATTATCGGAGCCGCTTACACGTATGGTTTGTCCAAGCACGTAAACCTTTATTTCTGGGCCTCATATGGTAATAACTTCCAGATGATTAGTAGCGCTAAAAGTAGCGTGATTGGAACGGGCCTACGCTACTTGTTCTAACGCACGATGCTACAATCTCGTGGTTTTTACTAATACCCGAGATTGCCGATGAACCTCGAACAGTATTTCCCCGTCCTGCTATTTATCATCGTCGGCACCCTGATTGGTTTTGCGCTGATCACGGCTGGTTCCCTGATTGGTCCGCGCAAGCCGGACGCAGAAAAACTCTCCCCCTACGAGTGCGGTTTTGAGGCTTTTGGTGACTCCCGCATGAAATTTGACGTTCGCTATTACTTGGTGGCGATTCTGTTCATCCTATTCGACCTGGAAATTGCATTTTTATTCCCATGGGCCATCGCTAATGGCACGGTGGGTATTGTGGGTTTCACGACCGCGATGGTTTTTCTTGTGATCCTGACGGTTGGCTTTTTATATGAATGGAAAAAGGGTGCGCTGGACTGGGAATAAGTTTGGCTAGTGGGTAGTGCCCCTTGGGATCTTTGATCCATAGACGATTGGTGAAACGATGGCGATTGATGGCATTCTGAAAGAAGGTTTTGTCACAACCAGCGCAGATAAGGTCATTAACTGGGCTAAGACTGGCTCGATGTGGCCAATGACATTTGGTCTGGCCTGCTGTGCGGTGGAGATGATGCACGCGGGTGCGTCACGTTATGACTTGGACCAGTTCGGTATTGTTTTTCGGCCGAGTCCTCGACAGTCTGATTTGATGATCGTAGCAGGTACGCTTTGCAACAAGATGGCGCCTGCTCTGCGCAAAGTCTATGACCAGATGCCCGAGCCGCGTTGGGTCATTTCGATGGGATCCTGCGCCAATGGCGGTGGCTACTACCACTACTCCTATTCTGTGGTGCGGGGCTGCGATCGTATCGTGCCAGTCGATGTTTACGTGCCCGGCTGTCCACCGACGGCAGAAGCCTTGCTTTATGGGTTACTGCAAATGCAAAACAAGATTCGCTTGACCAACACCATCGCGCGTTAGGTGTTGACATAAAGATTTGCTACAAGACGATGTGCTGACGCGGTATTGAATCGCGAATTGGAAATTTAACGAAGGCAACTTACAAATGTCCAGACTTTCCGACCTGCAACAGAACTTGCTTGACGTGCTTGGTCAAGACGCTGATGTGGTGATGGCGTATGACGAATTGACGTTGACGGTCCCTGCTGATCAGTGGGTTGGTATCGCACAGAGACTTCGCGACGAACCTAGCCTGAAATTCGAGTCCTGTATTGATCTTTGCGGCGTTGACTATCTAACCTACGGGCAAGGTAAAGAAGGTCAGCCTGAAGCTCCTGCCCCAGTGTTCCCGGCACGCTATGCGGTCGTTGCTCAGTTGATGTCAATCACCCATAACTGGCGTTTGCGTATTCGCACTTGGCCAAACGATAGTGAGTTTCCTGTGCTCAGTACTTTGGTCAATGTCTGGCCAGCTGCTAATTGGTATGAGCGCGAGGCGTTCGATTTGTTTGGGATCGTGTTTGAAGGTCATCCAGATTTGCGTCGAATCTTGACAGATTATGGCTTTATCGGACACCCATTTCGCAAAGACTTCCCAATCTATGGCAATGTTGAAATGCGTTACGACCCTGAGCAAGGTCGTGTGGTGTATCAGCCAGTCACGATTGAGCCGCGTGAGATCATTCCTCGGGTTATTCGTGAGGATGGATATGGAGTGGGGCGTTAATCATGGCTGAAATCAAGAACTACACCCTTAACTTTGGTCCTCAGCACCCGGCAGCACACGGCGTGTTGCGCCTGGTACTAGAGCTTGATGGCGAAGTGATTCAACGTGCCGATCCTCATATTGGTCTGTTACATCGTGCCACAGAAAAACTTGCTGAGCATCGGACCTTTATTCAGGCATTGCCCTACATGGATCGCCTCGATTACGTATCGATGATGTGTAACGAGCACGCCTACGTCATGGCTATTGAAAAGCTCATGGGCGTCACGCCACCGTTGCGCGCGCAATATATCCGTGTCATGTTTGACGAAATCACCCGCATCTTGAATCATTTGATGTCACTTGGTTCGCATGCTTTGGATGTGGGCGCGATGGCTGTATTTCTTTACGCATTTCGTGAGCGTGAAGACCTGATGGACTGCTATGAGGCAGTATCGGGTGCTCGTATGCATGCGGCTTACTACCGTCCGGGCGGTGTCTATCGGGATCTGCCTGACAGCATGCCGCAGTTTCAGGGGCCATCGAAGTTTCGCTCCGAGAAAGATATCAAGTTCATCAACGATGCTCGGTCGGGCTCATTGCTAGATTTCATAGAAGACTTTACGAATCGTTTCCCGGCTTGTGTAGATGAGTATGAAACGCTGTTGACGGATAACCGTATCTGGAAGCAGCGTCTGGTGGGTATCGGTGTGGTTGAACCCGAACGCGCCAAGGCGCTTGGGTTTACGGGGCCGATGTTGCGTGGCTCAGGTGTTGCCTGGGATTTGCGCAAGATGCAGCCCTACGAAGTCTACGACCGCATGGAGTTTGATATTCCGGTTGGTGTAAACGGTGATTCCTATGACCGGTATCTCGTGCGAGTTGCCGAGATGCGTGAGAGTAACCGCATCATCGCGCAGTGTGTGCAGTGGCTGCGTAACAACCCCGGTCCGGTGATGTTGGATAACCACAAGGTGACCCCCCCACATCGAACAGATATGAAAACCAACATGGAAGAGTTGATTCATCACTTTAAGCTCTTTACGGAAGGGTTCCATGTACCGGAGGGTGACGTATACAGTGCAGTAGAGCATCCTAAAGGCGAGTTTGGTATCTACTTGGTTTCTGACGGAGCCAACAAGCCGTACCGCTTGAAAATTCGTGCTCCCGGGTTTGCGCATTTGCAGTCTTTGGATGAAATGACGCGCGGCCACATGTTGGCCGATGCAGTCACCGTAATTGGTACGCAGGATATTGTGTTTGGCGAAATTGATCGTTGATCGGGTTGTGGTCAGATCAGCCGAAAATTGGATAGATTGAACATGTTGCTTTCAGAACAGGCGTACAAAAAGATCGATCGGGAGCTTCAGAAGTATCCGGAAGATCAAAAGCAGTCAGCCATTATGGCTGCCTTGGCCATTGCGCAAGAAGAAAAAGGTTGGGTCTCACCCGAGGTGATTGAAGACGTGGCCAACTATCTGGGCCAGCCCCCGATTCTGGTGCAAGAAAACGCCACCTTCTACAACATGTTTGATGTCAAGCCAGTTGGACGGTTCAAGATCACGGTCTGCACTAACTTGCCTTGTGCTTTGCGCGATGGTGAACACACCATGAGTTACATCAAACAAAAGCTTGGTATCGAGGTGGGTCAGACTACGGCAGATGGCCAGTTCACCCTGGTCGAGGGTGAGTGCATGGGTGCCTGTGGCGACTCGCCCGTGTTGTTGGTCAATAACCAGCACATGTGTGTGCGTATGGCGCCAGAAAAGATTGATGCAATGTTGGCTGAACTATCAGCGGTCAAGGAGGCATGAAGGTGAGTATCTCAGCAGTTCTCGAGAAGTATTCACAAGGGCTTGATCCTGCTCCACAAGGAGACTTGGCCAATTCGATGGCCTTGCATGGTCGACATATTTCGCCCCAGATCATGGCTGACCTCGATGGCCAGAACTGGCGCTTGGCTGATTACGTCAAGCGTGGTGGTTACGAAGCGCTCAAGAAAGTGCTCACCATGAAGCCTGAGGATGTGATTGCTGAGGTCAAGGCCTCTGGTTTACGTGGACGGGGTGGTGCGGGCTTTCCGACCGGTCTGAAGTGGAGTTTCATGCCACGCACGTTCCCCGGTCAAAAGTATCTCGTCTGTAACTCCGATGAGGGCGAACCTGGAACGTTCAAGGATCGCGATATCTTGCGTTTGAATCCGCATATCGTGATCGAAGGCATGGCCATCGCTGCGTACTCGATGGGTGTGTCGGTTGGATATAACTACATCCACGGTGAGATATTTGAGGTCTATTCGCGCTTTGAAGAGGCGCTCGAAGAGGCACGTGCGGCGGGCTTTCTCGGTGACAAAATCCTAGGCTCAGATTTCAGTTTCGATCTGCATGCGTTTCATGGCTATGGTGCCTACATTTGTGGCGAAGAGACCGCCTTGCTGGAGTCGCTCGAAGGCAAAAAAGGTCAACCTCGATTTAAACCACCGTTTCCAGCGAGCTTTGGGCTGTACGGTAAGCCCACGACGATCAACAACACGGAGACATTTGCCGCAGTGCCTTGGATTATCCGCAATAGTGGACAGGCTTATCTTGATGTCGGGATTCCAAACAATGGTGGCACGAAATTGTTTTCAGTCTCCGGTGATGTCGAGAAGCCTGGTAACTATGAAGTACCGCTTGGCACGCCATTTTCCAAATTGCTAGAGCTTTGTGGTGGCATGCGGGGTGGTCGCAAGTTGAAGGCCGTCATTCCTGGTGGTTCGAGTGCACCGGTGATTCCGGGTGACATCATGATGGACACCACCATGGATTACGACGCGATAGCCAAGGCGGGTTCCATGCTGGGATCCGGCGCAGTCATCGTGATGGACGAGACGCGTTGCATGGTGAAGTCTTTGCTTCGATTGTCTTATTTCTATTATGAAGAGAGTTGCGGTCAGTGTACGCCTTGTCGTGAGGGCACTGGTTGGCTCTATCGCATGGTTCATCGTATCGAGCACGGAAAGGGTCGCCCGGAAGATTTGGAGTTGCTCGATTCAGTGGCAGGCAACATCATGGGGCGCACTATTTGCGCGCTAGGCGATGCGGCTGCCATGCCCGTGCGCGGCTTTCTGAAGCATTACCGTGACGAATTTGCCTATCACATCGAAAACAAACGATGTGTGGTGGCTCCTTACCTTTGATTTGGATTGACCATGGTTGAATTAACCATTGATGGCAAGAATGTAGAAGTGCCCGAAGGCAGCATGGTGATGCATGCTGCCCACAAGTTGGGTATCTATGTACCGCATTTTTGTTATCACAAGAAACTCTCTATCGCTGCCAACTGCCGGATGTGCTTGGTTGAAGTAGAAAAAGCACCCAAAGCACTGCCAGCGTGTGCGACACCGGCCACCAACGGCATGATTGTGCATACCTGTTCTGAGAAGGCTATCGCAGCTCAGAAATCAGTGATGGAGTTTTTGCTGATCAATCACCCTCTTGATTGTCCGATCTGTGATCAGGGCGGTGAATGTCAGTTACAAGATTTAGCAGTTGGCTATGGTGGTTCTGCCTCGCGTTACGAAGAAGAGAAGCGCGTGGTATTTCACAAAGACTTGGGGCCGCTGGTTTCTGCCGAGGAAATGTCACGCTGCATTCACTGCACGCGCTGTGTGCGGTTTGGGCAGGAAATAGCTGGCGTCATGGAACTGGGTATGCTTAATCGTGGCGAGCACTCAGAGATCACGACATTTGTCGGTCGTTCGATCGAGTCTGAATTGTCAGGCAACATGATCGACATCTGTCCAGTTGGAGCGCTCACGTCCAAGCCCTTCCGGTACTCGGCCAGAACTTGGGAATTGGCTCGCCGTAAATCAGTATCCCCCCACGACAGTCTAGGCGCAAATCTCGTAGTACAGGTCAAGCGTGACGAGGTGATGCGCATAGTGCCGTTTGAAAACGAGAGCATCAACGAGTGCTGGATTAGCGATCGTGATCGCTTCGCATATGAGGGTCTGCGTGAGGACCGCCTCGAGTCGCCCATGATCAAGGGCGACGATGGCGTCTGGCGTGAAGCAAGCTGGGCGGATGCCCTGCAGGCTGTGGCTCAGGGCCTGTCAAACGTACGTGAAAGCATGGGTGCCTCACAGATAGGTTTCATCGGTTCGGAGCAGTGCACACTAGAAGAATTGTCGTTGTTGTCGCGCGTGGCGCACGGTGTTGGATCGCCGAACGTTGATGCCCGCGCCCGCTTGACTGATCCTAATTGGGATGCGGCGCTTGAAGGTGTTCCATCGCTTGGCATGCCGATTGCCGAATTAGGTGAACTAGATCGGGTGTTGGTGGTGGGCGCGTTTATGCGTGCCGACCATCCGCTGATGACACAACGCCTGCGTCAGGCTGCCAAGCGTGGCACGCAGGTCAGCAGCATTGACTTGGCTGCCGACGATCCGCTCTTGTCATTGCATGGGCGCATGACGGTGGCACCCGCTGCCATGAGTCAAGCACTGGCTGAGGTCGCTGTGGCCTTGGCAAATACAAAAGGCATCGAGGTGCCGGCAGCATTTGCTGGTGTGATTGCATCGGAACAGGCTAGCCGTATCGCTCAAAGTCTGGCCAGCGGGCAAAACGTCGCTGTGTTGATAGGCAATGCAGCTGCGCATGCGGCAAACGCTTCCCAGTTGGCTGCCAATGCACGATGGATAGCCGAGCAGTCCAATGGTAAGTTCGGTTTCTTGACTGCCGGTGCCAATACGGTTGGTGCTTATCTGGCCAACGCTGTACCGGCTCAGGGTGGCAAGATGGTTAACCAGATGCTTGAGCACCCATTGGCAGCTTACGTCGTGGTCAACCTTGAGCCCAAGTTCGATACAGCATTGGGTCAGGTGGCGGTTGATAACCTGCGCGCTTCGAAATTCGCGGTGGCGCTCACGCCTTACCAGTCGGCGGCTCAGGATTGGGCGCATGTCATGTTACCCATTGGTCCGTATACCGAAACTTCGGGTACGTTTGTCAATGCCGAAGGTACACCGCAGAGTTTCAAGGCGACGGTGCCGCCGCATGCCCAAAGTCGGCCAGGTTGGAAAGTGTTGCGGGTACTAGGCAATTTGTTGAAGTTGCCTGAGTTTGACGAAGAGTCCTCGGAAGCCGTGCGCGACGCTGTTCTGACCGGGGGCATCGCATCGAAACTCAGTAATCAAATCAAGACGCCCGTCGGCTTATCCAAAACCGCAAGCAACGATGGCTTGCAACGTATTGCCGACGTGGCCATCTACCGCTCGGACGCGATTGTGCGTCGCGCTCATGCCCTACAACAGACCAAGGCGTCAGAGCCACCTGTTGCGCGGGTGCATCCAGATACTTTGGCTTGCCTAGGCATTACTGATTGTGCTGATGTGAAGTTGCGTTCAACAACCGGTGAGTCGATGGTTGTGGTGCGTGCTGATGCATCTGTCGCAATGGACTGCGTGCGACTACCCGTCGGATTTGAGTCCTCGGCTGCGTTAGGTTCAGTCCAGTCGGCCTTGCAAGTGGAGCGTGCCTGATGGAATTGCTTAACGTAATCAATCAGTTTGGTACGGATTTAATCGGACCGACCCCATGGCTCGTGGTCTGGACTTTGGTCAAGATCATCGTGATTGCAGTGCCCGTTATTTTGTGTGTGGCATACCTTACCTACTGGGAACGCAAGATGATCGGTTTCATGCATGTGCGCATGGGCCCGAACCGGGTGGGCTTCAGGGGAGTTTTGCAGCCATTTGCTGATGTGTTAAAGCTTTTGACTAAAGAGGTCATCGTTCCGAGTCAGGCGAACAAGATCCTGTTTATCTTGGCGCCCGTGGTGGTGTTGATGCCGGCGTTAGCAGCTTGGGCAGTTGTGCCGTTTGGTCCCGAAGTGGTTTTAGCGGATGTCAACGCGGGTCTTCTGTACATCATGGCGATTACCTCGATTGGTGTTTACGGTGTGATCGTGGCTGGCTGGGCATCGAACTCCAAGTATGCTTTTCTAGCGGCGATGCGTGCATCAGCACAGATGATTTCATACGAGCTGGCAATCGGCTTTGTGTTGGTCACCGTCTTACTGGTGTCGGGTAGTTTGAACATGTCCGAGATCGTCAATGTACAAAACCGTGGGTATTTCGCTGACATGGGGCTCACTTTCCTTTCATGGAACTGGTTGCCGCTATTGCCCTTGTTCGTGATTTATGTGGTGTCGGCTGTGGCTGAGACCAACCGCCATCCGTTTGATGTGGTTGAAGGTGAGTCCGAGATTGTTGCAGGTCACATGGTTGAGTACTCGGGCATGGCCTTCGCGCTATTTTTCCTAGGCGAGTATGCCAACATGATATTGCTGTCATGCTTGGCAGCCATCATGTTCCTAGGTGGTTGGGCGCCACCGGTTGATATCGCCATCTTGCATTGGATCCCGGGTTGGTTGTGGTTAGGTATCAAGACATTCTGTGTCGTGTCGCTGTTCATCTGGTTCCGGGCATCGTTCCCACGGTACCGCTATGACCAGATCATGCGTCTTGGCTGGAAAATTTTTATTCCACTGACCGGTGTGTGGTTGGTGGTGGTGGCGATCTGGATGCAGACGCCTTTCAATATCTGGGACTGAGCGCGGACCAAAGGCAAAGAGGCAAGCAATGGAAGCGATCAAAGATTTTTTTGGGAGTTTGATGCTCTTGGAGTTGTTAAAGGGCATGAAACTGACTGGGAAGTATTTTTTTAAGCGCAAGATTACTTTGCGTTACCCCTATGAGAAAACGCCGATGTCACCGCGTTTCCGTGGGCTGCACGCATTGCGTCGTTACCCCAACGGGGAAGAGCGTTGCATCGCCTGTAAGTTATGTGAAGCAGTCTGCCCCGCACTTGCTATCACGATTGAGTCCGCTGTTCGTGAAGACGGCACGCGTCGGACCACACGCTACGACATCGATCTGACCAAATGCATTTTCTGCGGCTTCTGTGAGGAAAGCTGTCCGGTGGATTCGATTGTGGAAACACATATTCATGAGTATCACGGTGAGAAACGCGGCGATCTGTACTTCACCAAGGATATGTTGTTGGCCGTTGGTGATCGTTACGAGACCGAAATTGCTCACAACCGTGCAGTCGATGCACCTTATCGTTAATGGACTGACACCCCGACATGAATTTCACAACTGTCCTTTTTTATATTCTTGCTGCTGTGCTCGTCGTGGCAGCAATTCGTGTAGTCACGGCTAAAAGCCCGATCACCGCAGCCCTGTTTCTGATTCTCGCGTTTGCCAATGCTTCGATGATTTGGATGCTCCTGGGTGCTGAGTTCCTATCGTTGCTGTTGGTGCTGGTTTATGTCGGTGCTGTGATGGTGTTGTTCCTGTTCGTGGTCATGATGCTTGATATCAAGTCAGAAATCATGCGCGAGGGAATGCGTCGTTACTTACCCCTCGGGTTGATCATCGGTCTGATCATGGTTGTAGAGATGTCGTTCGTGTTGATGCAGTCGTGGGGCGACATTGGACCAGCTGCCCAGATGAGTGATGATTACAACAACACACGTACGCTTGGTGAATTGATGTACACCCAGTATGTTTATGCAGTGGAAATCGGTGCAGTGATTCTGCTAGTTGGCATGATTGCAGCGATTTCGTTGACGCTTCGCCGACGCAAGGACGTGCGCTACAACAATCCAGGTGCGGCTGTGAGGGTTAAAGCCAAGGACCGTGTACGCTTGGTCGACCTAAAGCCCCAGGCACCTGTTAACGCCAAATCGGAAGAGAAGTCCTAATGGAACTGACCCTAACTCATTTTTTAGTGCTAGGTGCCATTCTCTTTGCGATTGGTGTGTTCGGCATCTTTTTGAATCGACGCAATTTGATTGTGTTGTTGATGTCCATCGAATTGATGCTACTGGCTGTCAACATGAATTTTGTTGCGTTCTCTACCTGGATGGGTGACGCGGCGGGCCAGGTATTTGTATTTTTTATTTTGACGGTGGCTGCTGCGGAAGCCGCGATTGGCCTGGCGATTCTGGTGTTGCTATTCCGTAATGTCAGCAGTATCAACGTTGACGATCTTGACCGCCTGAAGGGCTAACCGAAAGAGCTATAGACCCGATTAAATAAAGCGAAAAGCTTCAAAAGAACTCACTTATGTCTAGCGTACCTTCTATTTACCTCATCATTGCCTTGGCACCACTACTCGGTGCCGTGCTGGCGGGTCTGTTCGGCACGGGCTTTCTGGGTCGCCCCGTCAGTCGCTTCATGGCGCATCGAATCACGATTACACTGGTAGCCCTGTCCGCTGTCTTGTCGGCATACGTTCTATACGATGTGGTGCAAGGCAACACCTTTGAGGGCACCTGGTACGTCTGGAGCATGATCGGTGATATCAAGCTAGAAATTGGCTTTTTGATCGATCCACTCTCGGCGCTCATGATGGTGGTGGTAACGTCTGTTTCTCTCATGGTGCACATCTACAGTATCGGTTACATGGCCGATGATGATGGCTACGAGCGCTTTTTTGCCTACATCTCGCTTTTCACGTTTTCGATGTTGATGTTGGTGATGGCCAACAACATGCTGCAGTTGTTCTTTGGCTGGGAAGCGGTTGGCTTGGTCTCATATCTCTTGATTGGTTTCTACTTCAAGCGCGAGACGGCTATCTTTGCCAACATGAAGGCCTTTTTGATTAACCGAGTCGGTGACTTTGGTTTCGTGCTCGGTATCGGTCTATTGTTCGCGTATGCGGGCACCTTGAACTACGGCGAAGTGTTTGCCAAGGCTGACGAGCTCTCAACGCTTACCTTGCCTGGCACCGATTGGATGCTACTGACAGTTGCATGTATCTGTCTGTTTATTGGTGCCATGGGTAAATCGGCTCAGGTGCCTTTGCATTCGTGGCTGCCCGATTCAATGGAAGGCCCCACACCGATTTCAGCATTGATTCACGCTGCCACCATGGTGACAGCCGGTATCTTTATGGTGTCGCGCTTCTCGCCGTTATTTGAATTCTCGGATGTCGCTTTGTCACTGATGATTGTTGTTGGCGGCATCGGTGCTTTGTTCCTGGGCATCCTGGGTGTCGTGCAAAACGACATCAAGCGCGTGATTGCTTACTCCACACTCTCGCAGCTTGGCTACATGACGGTGGCACTTGGCGCGTCAGCCTACTCTGTGGCTATCTTCCACATGATGACCCACGCCTTCTTCAAGTCGCTATTATTCTTGGCGGCAGGCTCGGTGATCATGGCTGTGCATCACAACCAGGATATTCGCTATATGGGTGGATTGCGCAAATATATGCCGATCACATACATCACGTTCCTGCTAGGTGGGTTATCACTCTCAGCCTTCCCGTTCTTCTCAGGCTTCTACTCCAAAGAACACATCATTGAGGCCGCTGCGGCAGCGGGCATTTGGGGCGCAAACTTTGCCTATATCTGCGTGTTGCTAGGCGCATTCGTGACCGCACTTTACACATTCCGGGTGTTCTTTGTGGTGTTCCACGGCGATGAGCGCTATGACCAAGCACCGCATGATGATGAGCATGGCCATGATGAACACGCCCACGACGGCAAGCCTCATGAAACCCCTTGGGTTGTGACCCTGCCTCTGAGTCTGTTGGCTATCCCCTCCGTGATTGCCGGGGCGATATTCGTCAATCCGTTGTTGTTTGGTGACTTCTTCACCTACCTGAACTCAGTTCAACATACTGGTCATGACGCGATGCGTGCTATCGCATCGACCTGGCACGGTTGGCTGGCCTATGGTCTGCACGCATTTGTCACACTGCCGTTCTATCTGGCATTGGCTGGTGGTTTGACTGCCTGGTATTGCTATGTGGTCAATCCAAAAGCGCCAGCTGCAATTGCCAAGTCACTCTCGTTTCTCAAGCCGGTGCTCGACAACAAGTTTTACTTCGACTGGTTTAACGAACAGGTTATTGCGCGTGCTTCACGGTGGTTCGGCAACATGCTTTGGACCAAAGCTGACGAGGGCTTGATTGACGGCGGCATGGTCAACGGTTCAGCCAAGGTGGTTGCTGCTTTTGCGGCGATCAGCCGCAGGCTGCAGTCTGGTTATATCTATCACTATGCATTTGTCATGATCATTGGTCTGATGGGTCTTATTACTTTTATTTTGGTAACTAAATGATGGCAGGCGAAATAGCTTCTTCCCCAATTCCGTGGCTGACGCTTGCGATCTTTGTTCCAATCGTTGCCGGACTTATTTTGTTGGCAGTTGGTCGCGATGATCGGCCTGAGTTCACCCGTTCGCTGGCGTTAGCAGGTGCATTGGCGGGCTTGTTGGTCACCATTCCGCTCTACACCGGATTTGATTCAACGACGGCGGCGATGCAGTTTGTGGAGAAGGTTGAGTGGATTCGCGCGTTTCCGGTCTACTATCACCTCGGTATTGACGGAATCTCCTTATGGTTTGTGATTCTGACGGCGTTTATCACGCTGATCGTCGTGATTGCAGGTTGGCAGGTGATTACCTACCGTATCGCTCAATACATGGCAGCATTCCTCATCATGTCAGGCCTGATGGTGGGCGTGTTTGCCGCACTCGATGGGTTGCTGTTCTACATCTTCTTCGAGGCAACGCTGATCCCGATGTACATCATCATCGGTGTTTGGGGCGGTCCAAACCGTGTCTATGCTGCGTTCAAGTTCTTCCTCTACACGCTGCTTGGCTCACTGCTGACGCTAGTTGCGTTTATTTATCTGTGGCAAGCTTCAGGCACCTTCAACATTCTGTACTGGCATCAGCTGCCATTAACGCACCAGGAGCAGGTGTTGATTTTCTTGGCACTGCTAGCCGCCTTCGCAGTGAAAGTGCCGATGTGGCCAGTTCATACTTGGTTGCCTGATGCTCACCCCGAGGCGCCAACCGGTGGCTCGGTGGTTCTGGCTGCCATCATGCTGAAATTGGGTGCTTACGGCTTCTTGAGATTCTCCTTGCCGATCGCGCCCGATGCGTCGCACAGCTTGTCCGGGCTCATGATTGCTTTGTCACTGATCGCCGTGATCTACATCGGTTTCGTGGCGATGGTGCAAAAGGATATGAAAAAACTTGTGGCGTATTCCTCGATTGCGCACATGGGTTTTGTCACGCTCGGGTTCTTTATCTTCAACATGGCCGGTATCGAGGGTGGCATTGTTCAGATGGTGTCACACGGCTTTGTGTCGGGTGCCATGTTCCTGTGTATTGGCGTTTTGTATGACCGTATGCACACTCACGAGATCAAAGACTTTGGGGGTGTGATTAATCGCATGCCGAAGTTTGTGACGTTTTTCGTATTGTTCTCGATGGCTAATGCCGGTTTGCCAGGTACGAGCGGCTTCATCGGCGAATTCATGGTGATCCTCGGTGCAGTTCAGTACGACTTTGTGATCGGCTTGTTGGCAGCCACCGCCTTGATTTTGGGTGCCGCCTACTCCCTGTGGATGGTTAAGCGAGTAGCGTTTGGCCCAGTCGCAAACGAAGAGGTGAACAAGTTGACCGATATCACGGGTCGTGAGTTTTTAATCCTGGGTGTGATGGCTGTGTTGGTGCTTTACATGGGCATTCACCCTAAACCATTTACTGATGTGATGCATGTCTCGGTTCAGGCCTTGCTTGATCACGTTGCTATTTCGAAACTCTAAGCCGCCATGATGGAATCTCAATTTAACTTCGTCCTTGTTCTGCCAGAGATCGTCTTGCTGGTGGCGGCCATGGCCATACTGTTAATCGATGCGTTTTCCAAGGATCCGCGTCGCACGCTTGCATACGCCTTGTCCAATGCAACACTTGTTCTCGTGTTTGCCGTGTCTGCTTGGCAGTGGATGAACGGTGTGGCTGGTACAGGCTTCTACAGTATGGTGGTGGTTGACAACCTCTCCCATTTCTTGAAGCTGGTGTCATATGTGGCGGTATTCGCGACCTTGGTATATGGTCGGGAGTATATCCAAACCCGTGATATGTTGCGCGGTGGCGAGTTTTACGTGCTGGTGCTACTTGCCCTGCTCGGTCAGATGGTGATGATCTCAGCTGGTAACCTGATGGCCATTTACCTGGGGTTGGAACTGATGTCGCTGGCTATGTATGCACTTGTGGCGTTACGACGCGACCATGAGCGCTCGACCGAAGCTGCTATGAAGTATTTTGTATTGGGCTCGCTCGCATCTGGTTTCCTGTTGTATGGCATGTCCATGGTTTATGGTGCAACCGGTTCGCTGGATCTGGCAGTCATCGGTACTCGTGTTGAGTCCGGTGGCATGGAAATGGCACTGGTATTTGGCCTGGTGTTTCTGGTCGCAGGCTTGGCCTTCAAGCTTGGTGCCGTGCCATTCCATATGTGGGTACCCGATGTCTATTCTGGTGCGCCAACCGCTGTCACTCTGGTGTTGGCGGCTGCGCCCAAGCTGGCTGCGTTTGCTATCACATTACGGCTATTGGTCTCTGGTCTCGGTGATCTAACGATCAATTGGCAACCCATGCTGATCATTCTGGCGGTGTTGTCTCTCGTGGTCGGTAATTTGACCGCGATCATGCAGTCGAACTTCAAGCGCATGTTGGCTTACTCAACGATTGCGCATATGGGTTTTGTTTTGCTTGGGCTTGCCTCTGGTTCTACTGAAGGGTCTGCTCAAGTTAATGCGAGTGCCTATGGTTCATCACTTTTTTACATGGTGACCTATGTCTTGACTACGCTCGGTAGCTTCGGCGTCATCATGTTGATGTCACGAGAAGGATTCGAGTGCGAAACCATAGAAGACTTAAAAGGGCTTAATCGGAAAAGTCCGCTCCTGGCAGGCGTATTGTTGGTAATCATGTTCTCGTTAGCGGGCATTCCGCCGCTAGTCGGGTTTTATGCCAAATTGATGGTGCTCCAAGCGGTTATTCAGTCTGGCCTGGTGTGGCTGGCGGTGGTGGCCGTCATTTTCTCCTTGATCGGAGCGTTCTACTATCTTCGGGTCGTCAAGGTGGTGTACTTCGATGAACCACCTCCCGAGCAGGCGGTGATTCATGGTGTTACGACCATCCCAGCATCGATGCTGACTGTCAATGTTGCCCTGATACTTTTCTTGGGTATTTTGCCGGGCGGCTTGATGGATATGTGTATCAACGCTATTCTGACATCGTTTTAAAGTCGTCTCAGAGGGTCGAGCGTGGTTAGTCAGAGCGTTGCTGTTTGGATTTTGATTGCATTGGCGGTGGCTGCCGCTAACCTGCCGTTTGTCTCGGAGCGTGTGTTGGCGCTCATGCCTATTAAAGCTTGGGTTAAAAAGCCGGCTTGGGCTTTGATTACCGAGTTGCTTGGCCTGTTTGTCGTGATCGGTCTGGTGGGCTACGCCTTCGAGACCGCGCTCGTTAATCCCTTCCCACGGGGCTGGGAGTTCTACGTCACTGCGCTTTGCATCTTCCTAGTGTTGGCCTTTCCCGGGTTTGTCTACCGCTATTTATTGAAGAAGTAAGTCCCGGTCGCGTTAACGAGACAGAAGTCTAGGGCTGTGCGAACCAGTTCAACACCGCATCAAGCGGGCTATGATTCAACGCAAATCGGGCTTGCGCCTGCACCACTGGCTTTGCCCGATACGCGACGGCATAGTGGGCGCTCGCCAACATCTTCAGATCATTGGCGCCATCGCCAATCGCAATGATTTGTTCGGGCTTTGCGCTTAGCTGTCTAGCCAGATCCGCTAACAGATCAGCCTTACCCTGTGCATCGATGATAGGGCCAGTCACTCGCCCAGTAAGCTTGCCTTGGCTATCCGTCTCAAGCACATTGGCGTGAGCTGCATCAAGATTTAGACGCTCTTTTAAGCGATTGGTGAAAAAGGTAAAGCCACCAGAGACCAGCATGGTTGTGATGCCAGCTTGTTGAGCCGTGCGGATCAGGTTTTCTGCACCAGGATTAAGCTCTAGGCGTTCTTCATAAACGCGTTCTAGCACGGATTGGTCAAGGCCCTCGAGGTAACCAACACGCAGACGCAGGCTGTCGGCAAACTCGGTGATTTCGCCACGCATGGATCGCTCAGTGATTGAGGCAACTTCGGCCTTTAAGCCTGCAAACGCTGCGATCTCGTCAATGCATTCAATGTTGATCAAGGTCGAGTCCATATCCATGACCAAAATCTTGCAGTCTGCCAGCTTTGCCTGCGCATCTACAAATGCGATGTCGGCTTTTTTCTCTGTCGCCCAACCGACTATCAGTTCCGATATGTCCTCACTTTGTGTGACGTCAAGTAGTCGTGCGGCTGACTTACTGAGCCACTGTACGCCGTTGGCCTCGACTAGCGCGGCCGCCTGATCAATCAAGGAAAGGTCTAGGGCAGGGGACTGAACGATCAGGTTGGTGGTCATGTTGAGTTTCCAGATTCAGTGCATTTGTTTGAGCAATGAGCGTACAGCATCTGTGCGTTGCTTGATATCGGTGGCTTTGATGTCGGCCCGTATTTTGTCGGGTCCAGAGAAACGAATGTTTTTCTGCTTCTGTACGAGGTCGATGAGTTTAAGTGGATCAACCGGGGTGTTGTCTTTGAATTGGATGAGTGTTTGAGTATCGCTTGCATCAATCTTTTGAATACCAAGCGTCATCGCATCAATACGCAATCGATGGGTAGAGATCAACGCTTGGGCAGCATCAGGTAATTTGCCAAATCGGTCGATCAGCTCTTCCTGAATTCGGATCAAGTCATCTATGTCGTTCGTGTTTGATAGCCGCTTATATATGCCCAAGCGCGCGTTGATATCGGGGCAGTAATCATCAGGCAAAAGTGCTGGCACGTGGAGGTTGACCTCACAACCTGGGCTAAACGGTGCGTCTAGGTCGGGTTCCTCCCCAGCTTTGAGTGCTCTGACAGCTTCTGACAGCATATCGTTGTACATCGAGAATCCGACTTCCTGAATGTTGCCAGATTGAGATTCTCCGAGTACTTCACCGGTTCCTCGGATCTCAAGATCATGCATCGCCAGAAAGAAGCCAGAGCCAAGTTCTTCCATTGCTTGAATCGCTTCGAGTCGTTTCTTGGCTTGTTTGGTCATGGCATCTTCGCCGGGAGTAAGCAAATACGAATATGCCTGGTGGTGCGAACGACCAACGCGGCCGCGCAACTGGTGCAGTTGGGCGAGCCCAAACTTATCAGCCCGGTGGATGATAATGGTGTTGGCCGTTGGCACATCAATGCCAGTTTCAATAATGGTTGTACACAGCAAAACGTTGTAACGTTGCTGGTAGAAGCCTTTCATCACTTGTTCGAGCTCACGCTCACCCATCTGGCCGTGAGCCACGGCGATACGGGCCTCGGGGACGAGCTCTAGCAACCGCTCTTTACGAGTTTCGATCGTCTGTACTTCATTGTGCAGGAAGTAGGCCTGGCCGCCACGCTTAAGCTCTCTTAGTAATGCTTCACGGATCGTGCTGTTGTCTTCGCGGCGTACGAAGGTTTTAATCGCCAGGCGTTTTTGTGGGGCGGTGGCAATCACCGAGAAGTCGCGAATACCCTCTAGCGACATACCGAGCGTTCGAGGGATTGGCGTGGCAGTTAGTGTCAACACATCGACTTCAGCACGCAGAGCTTTGAGTGCCTCTTTCTGACGCACGCCAAAGCGATGCTCTTCATCGATGATCACCAAGCCTAATTGCTTGAACTTCACATCCGTGGACAGCACTTTGTGGGTGCCGATCACAATGTCAACGCTACCGGTAGCGATACCTTCTATGGCTGTCTTGATTTCCTTGGGAGACCGAAATCTGGACATTTCAACGACTTTCACAGGCCAGTCAGCAAAGCGGTCGGTAAACGTCTGGGCATGCTGTTCCGCCAACAGGGTGGTTGGGCACAGCAAAGCGACCTGTTGCCCGTTGCTAACCGCCACAAAAGCCGCCCTTAATGCTACTTCTGTCTTTCCAAAGCCCACGTCACCGCATACCAGGCGATCCATGGGTTTCTCGCAGACCATGTCCGCTACCACAGCCTCGATGGCTGCCGCTTGGTCCACTGTCTCTTCAAAGCCAAACCCTTCAGCAAACAGTTCGTAGTCCCCCGGAGGCAATTTAAATGCGTGTCCCTGCCGGGCAGCGCGCTTGGCGTACAGGTCGAGCAGTTCGGCTGCAGTGTCACGTACTTGTCTGGCGGCTTTCTTGCGAGCCTTGTCCCACTGACCAGACCCCAATTGATGTAGTGGAGCAGTCTCAGGGTCAGCGCCGCTGTAGCGGGCGATGACATGCAATTGTGAGACAGGAACGTAAAGTTTGGTGGCGTTGGCGTACTCCAGGTGAAGAAACTCAGTTTGACCTTCACCCAAGTCCATGCTGATGAGCCCATGGTAGCGACCCACGCCGTGCTCCACGTGCACGACTGCATCTCCCTCCCGTAACTCTGCCAAGTCCCGGACCATGGCGTTGACGTCGCTCGCCCGTCCACGGTCGCGGTTGGCCCGTCGGGTTGAGCTGGCATGTCCGGGGTAAAGGTCGTTTTCTGTGAGGAGAATCAGTTGATCGGTGAGCGATACAAACCCACCGTCAAATGGGGCTACGAGTACACCGAACCGGGCATCGCCTTGCAGGAAGTCCTGTAACGACTCAAGTGGCGTGTCTGGACGAATATTGTGTTCAGCCAGCATTTCGACAATCGTCTCACGCCTGCCATGAGAGTCGGTGCACAGCGCAATGCGTTCATTGTCCGAGCTTGCCAGTACGGCGCGAAGCGACTGCAGTGGATCTTCAGCACGGCGGTTCACGGCTGCGTCTGGAGGCGGCAGGAACAGGGGGTTTACCGGGGACTCAACGAGGGCTAGACGGGCAAGTGGCTGTAATTGCTTAAACAGCATGTCGCTTTGCATGAAGAGATCTTCAGGCGCTAACACGGGTCGCTCGCGATCGCTCTTCAGAAACTGATAGCGTGATTGGGTGTCATCCCAGAAGCGGCGCATGGCATCTTCAAGGTCGCCATGTGTCACACACAGACAGTCCTGGGGCAGGTAGTCAAATAGTGTTGCTGTTTCATCAAAAAATAGTGGTAGGTAATACTCAACCCCCGCAAACGGGATGCCATTGCCAATGTCGCGGTAGGGCAGTGCGCGCGAAGGATCGCCTTCAAATACTTCACGGAACTTAGCCCGAAAATGGTTGCGCGCCGCCTCGTCCATGGGGAACTCGCGGCCAGGCAGCAATTGGATTTCCGGTACTGGATATAGACTGCGTTGTGTGTCGACATCAAAGGTCTTGATGGACTCAATTTCATCGTCAAACAAATCAATGCGATAGGGCAACACCGAGCCCATTGGAAACAGGTCAATTAATCCGCCGCGAATGCAGAATTCACCAGGCGCACTGACTTGGGTGACGTGGGTGTAGTTTGCGAGAACTAATTGGTCACGCAAGGCCGCTTCATTCAGTTTATCTTTTTGCTTAAAAGAAAACGTGTAGGCAGCTAAGAAGCTTGGCGGACAGACACGGTATTGGGCAGTGGTTACCGGTACCGTAAGCACATCGACCTCACCTTGCATCAGCGCATGCAGGGTGCGCAAGCGCTCAGATACCAGATCTTCGTGCGGTGAGAAGGCGTCATAGGGTAATGTTTCCCAGTCTGGCAACATACGTACTCGTAGGCTAGGCGCTATCTGTGAAATTTCGCTGGCCAATCGCTGAGCTTGTAGCGGCAAGGCGGTCAGTATCACGAGTGGCTTGCCGGCTTCTAATCCAAGACCAGCTAAGAGCCACGCATCGCCGGATCCGGGCGGGCACGGATACGCCACGCGTTGCCCGGGTTTGAGGCTCGCTAGCAGGGATTGGAGGTCAGGATTGGCTAGGGTGGTCATGCGATTTACCGCAGATTAAAGGGTGATTATAAAATCGCTGGATGAATGATGCTCGCACCCTCCCAATTCATGGCCTCGTCCCTGCCGGTGGCGTGGGCACTCGCGCCCAGACACCAGGGGTTCAAACGCCCAAACAGTATCGGTCCATTAAGGGTCAGACGATGCTGTCGTGGTCGGTGCGAGCGCTGTTAGCGGATCGGCGCGTGGCGAATGTGGTGGTAGGTGTTCAGCTAGAAGACTCATTGGCCAGGCAATGCTTGTCTGATCTGAGTGGTGTCAAGGTATTGCCCACCGGTGGCGCGAGTCGTGCATTGACAGTTTTACAGACGTTGGAGCACAGTGGGTTCGATGACAATGACTGGGTGTTGGTACATGATGCAGCACGTCCGGGTTTGCCACAAGATAATTTGTCCGCCTTGATCGATGCCTGCTTGAGAGAGCAGCGCGGTGGTTTATTGGCCATGCCAGCAGCCGATACCGTTAAGCTGGCGAATACCGGCCAGTCATCTGGCGGTATTGTCGAGGTAGGCAAGACGCTTGATCGTCAAACCATCTGGCTTGCCCAGACACCGCAGATGTTCAGGGCTGGTCAGCTGCGTGATGCGTTAAGCCGTGCACTTGCCGCCGATGTAGAAGTAACCGATGAGGCCAGTGCCATGGAGTGGGCAGGCTACAAACCGTTGCTAATTAATGGCTCGGCTCGCAATCTTAAGGTGACATTGCCAGAAGATTTTGAATGGATACGGGGGATGCTATGAGTCAAGTGCCGTTTCGGGTGGGGCAAGGATTTGATGTGCATGCATTGGAGCTTGGCGGGCCCTTGGTTCTTGGTGGTGTGACGATCGATCATACGCATCACCTGAAAGGCCATTCCGATGCCGATGCGTTGCTGCATGCCATTACCGATGCGATTTTAGGTGCAGCAGCCCTTGGTGACATCGGACGCCTATTCCCTGACAATGATCCAAAGTTTGCCGGTATCGACAGTCGAGTGCTGTTACGCGAGGCTTACGGCCGCGTTAAGGCAGCCGGCTGGCACGTGGTTAATGTCGATGCCACAGTTCATGCACAGGTACCTAAGATCGCCCCGCACGCGCCAGCCATGGTTACAAATATTGCCGCGGACTTGGACTTGAGCGCAGATGCTGTAAACATCAAAGGTAAAACCAACGAGGGCCTCGGTTTTTTAGGGCGTCGAGAGGGCATAGCTGTCACTGCTGTGGTACTGATTGAACGCAGCTAAGATTCGCTTTTGCTAGGTATTTCGTTTCGCGTTCGAAGCAAGCCCTCGGTGACCAGCCTTGCTATGCCGTGGTCGTTTTACGCGCGGTAAGTCCATACGTGCGATCAGGCCGCCTGCTTCACGAGGCAGCAGACGTAGCCGTCCGCCTGCTCGTGCGAGTAATCGTTCCACAATCGCTAGGCCTAAGCCAGAACCTGCACCCCCAGTTCGAGCCGCCTCTCCCCGAGAGAAGGGTCTGAGCAAGCGCTCGACATCCTCGCTAGCAATGCCAGGGCCCCGATCGCGCACATCGATGTAGAGCCTGTCGCCACGTGAATGCACCACCACGTCGATAGTCACTGTGCCGAGGGTCGATTTTCCGTATCGTCTGGCGTTTTCCACCAGGTTGGTGAGGCAACGACTGAAATCTTCCCGATCTATGACACAGTAGGCTGAGGTGCGGGCTCGGTATTGCAATATGTCCGAAGTATTCAGCAGCGTCGGTTGTGCCTGACGGATGACATCCTGAATCACGTCTAGCAGATTTACTGGCCTTTTAGGCAATTCACTTGGTGGTTTGGCGTATTGCAACAACTGACCGATTGTTTGATCAATCTGTGACAGGTCTTGATCGATGGCTTTTCTTTGTTCATCGGACATGGCGCTCATTTCTACTTCGAGTCGCATGCGCGCCAGTGGTGTGCGTAGGTCGTGTGAAATACCGGCCAACATCAGATTACGATCAGTCTCGGCTTGTCGCAATTCCGAGACCATTCGATTAAAGCTAGCATTTAAATCTCGGATTTCTTGCGGCCCCGTCTCTGGTAAAGGATCTGGCGTTTGACCTTGAGACATTTGTTGCGCGGCGCGCGAAAGTCTTGAAAGAGGGCTGTTTAAATAACCGACGGCGACTGCAGCGCCCACCATTGAGAGCAGGGCAGCAGCCGCGATCCAGCTAACCCATTCAGGAGCAGTGCTTAAACTGATGGGTTGCACTTGAATGCCGAGCCATTGTTGGTTTGACAGTTGTACCCACACTCGGCCATTGAATGGCTCGGTGGCTGTTAACTGAATGTCATTGCCTAGCTTGGTTTGTACTAGCGCAGTCACAGTGCGCCAGTCAGCGTCTTGCGGCAAGGCGACGAGTTTTTGGGCTTGTGATGGCGTTAAAAGCTCCAGATCTGTTTGAGTGTCGATCGTATGAAGCAGGGGTTGCTTCAGATCGGCAGGGACTGCTAAACGAGTTGCTTCGACCAGCTGCACCGCGCGTACGATTTGGTCCGCGATTTGTGCTGCTCGAGGTTCGCGTTCAAGTGTCCAGAACACATGAAGCCAAGCTGCCAGGCTCGCTAGCATGAGCAAAGCCAGCAATAAAAATGTGCGGGTAAATAACCCCAGCTTGAACTCAGTGTTGACCATCGGGGACAAATACATAGCCGACCCCCCACACCGTCTGAATGTAGATCGGCTTGGAAGGATTGGGCTCGATTAGTTTGCGCAGTCGCGAAATTTGGACATCCAGGCTACGGTCGAAGGCTTCGTATTCGCGGCCACGTGCGAGTTCCATTAAACGGTCCCGCGAAAGTGGCTCATTCGGATGTCGGGCAAAGACCTTGAGCATCGCAAACTCAGCGGTGGTAATGTCCATCTTTTTACCGTTGCAAGAGAGTGTACGGTTTGAGAGGCTTAGTTCATACGGCCCAAACATTAAAACCTCTGGCGCCCGGCTTGGTCCCGCTGGGTGTTCTTGTGTTTGGCTGCGACGCAGTACCGCGTTGATTCTTGAGAGCAATTCACGCGGGTTAAAGGGCTTGGCTACATAATCGTCAGCCCCGAGATCGAGCCCCATGATGCGACTGCTGTCTTCAACTTTTGCGGTGAGCAAAATAATGGGAATCTTGTCGCCGGCGCTGCGCAGTCGTCTGCAGATACTCATGCCGTCTTCACCCGGCATCATTACATCGAGTACGATGAGATCGACAGAGGTCTGGCGTTTGAGTTCAGTCATGGCTTTACCATCGGCCGCAACTGACACTCTGAAGCCTTGCTCGGTGAGATAGCGTTGCAAGAGGTCGCGCAACCGCTCATCGTCGTCAACCACCAAGATGTGTCGTATCGAGGATTTTGGTGTGGTGAGGTCGGATTGTGTCATGTCAAAGCGTTTTGTCTATGTGTTGAATCATCGAGCTGTTTAAATAGTGGATTAATCCGAACGATCAATGTCTCGATGCAGTGTAGCGCGAGGTACGCGCGCCCCGTCATTGCTTGACATCAAGGCCTAGATCTTCCACAAAGCGCTCACCAAAAAATTTTCGGCTGGTTTCCAAACCGCTTGCAAGACTGGGCGTAATAAATGACAGAGTCCAGGTGGCCTGAATCGGGCTGCCAAGAACTCTGCCGGTATCAGCCTCAATACCTGATGGGATATCTAGGGCGAGCACTGGTGAGTGCCAAGCGTTAATTGTTGCAATCACGTTTGTCCACGGCTTATCCAAGGCTCGAGACAGTCCAATGCCAAACAGTCCATCTATGACTGCCGCTGGCTGATCGGAGGGAAGGTGTGCAACCACTGTGCCACCGGTGACCAACCATTGCATGAGTGCTTGTTTGGCGTCTGAGGGTGCGTTTGGAGCAGCCTCTGGCATGACCACGGTGAGTGTGTGTCCAAGCCTTTGCAGTTCGGTGGCAGCGACCAAAGCATCGCCACCATTATTACCAGGACCTACTAGCACGACAATGTGGCTAGACGACTTGAGTCGGTCATGCAAAAACTTGGCGGCGCAGGTGCCGGCCCGCTGCATCAGTGGCAGGCCTTGTTCGAGCCCTTGCTGCTCGAGTATCCGAATCGTCGCAGTGGGCAAAGCAGTCACAAGGTTGGCAGACTTGATCATGGTGCAATTTGGTGCATGGCGATTGAGGTTTTGTCAGTTGTACGACAGCTTTTGTTTGTTGTCACGCATGGCACCTCTTAACCGATAGAATGATGTCTTAACTTAGTCAAGGTTTAGCTATGGCAACACAACGCATTCGGCCCGAAGAGCAGCCATTGGTTGATGATATTCGTTTGCTTGGCCGGCTTCTCGGTGAAGTGATTCGTGAACAGGAAGGCAAGAAAGCGTTTGATTTGATTGAACGCATTCGGCAATTGTCGGTGACCTTTCGGCGTCACGATGATGATGCTGCTGACAAGACGCTAAAGCGCACGCTGCGTCAGCTAACCGATGATCAGGCAGTCAGCGTAATTCGGGCTTTCACTTATTTCAGTCATTTAGCCAATTTGGCCGAGGATCGGCATTACGTTCGACGCAGACTATTTCATGAGCGTGCCGGTCATCGACAAAAAGGCAGTCTTGCGCTTGCATTCGAACGTTTGTCTGAAGCAGGCATCAAGCGGGGACAATTAGCCAAGATACTGGCGCGCAGCCATGTGTCACCAGTGTTGACCGCACACCCGACTGAGGTGCAACGCAAGAGTATTCTCGATGCCGAGCGCGCGATTGCCAAACTCCTGGAGGTGCGCGACCAAATCCGGGGGCGTGCAATTGACGTGCTGCAAAAGCAAGAACTTGAAGATAACGAACGACATATCAAGGCTCGAATTGTGCAATTGTGGCAAACCCGATTGTTGCGATTCACCAAGCTGACGGTCTCCGATGAAATTGAAAACTCTCTGAGCTATTACGAATCCACATTTCTTTCTGAAATACCGCGTCTTTACAAACAATTGGAGCGTCAATTGGGGTTGACTGACGTTCCTTCATTTTTGCGGATGGGACAGTGGATAGGGGGTGACCGGGATGGCAATCCCAATGTGAATGCAGACACCTTGCGTGAAGCCCTGCGTCGTCAATCGGAGGTGGCTGTGCGCCACCATCTGCGCGCGTTACATTACCTAGGTGCCGAGCTCTCGATGTCGGCTATGCTCGTGCCCGTGGGATCAGCCATGCAAGCATTGGCGGATCGATCGCCGGATCAGAACGTGCACCGTACCGATGAGCCCTATCGCCGCGCGTTGACGGGCATGTACGCCCGTCTGGCAGCCACGCTGACGGCTTTAACTGGGCAAGAGGCTGCCCGTCACGCCATCGCCCCGCAAAACCCCTATCTCAGTCCGAACGAATTATTGTCCGATCTGCGAGTCATTCGCGACTCGCTGATAGCCAACAATGGCGACGTCCTGGCAAAAGAACGTCTTGAGGATCTGATCCGGGCTGTTGATGTGTTTGGCTTTCATCTGGCGACGGTGGATCTGCGTCAAAGTTCAGATCAACATGAGTTGGTGGTTGCTGAGTTATTGCGTATTGCTGGCGTGTGTCCAGATTATCTAGCTCTTCAGGAGAGTGATCGCACTGATCTTCTGGTTCAAGTGTTATCGCAGTCCAGGCCGTTGCGAGTGCCGGGTGCGCGCTACAGTGAACTGGCAGACAAGGAGTTGGCGGTGTTTGAAGCTGCCAGAGAGGTTCGTATTCGGTTTGGTCAACAGGCTGTGCGTCAGTACATTATCAGCCATACCGAGACCGTGAGTGATTTGCTTGAAGTCTACCTGCTGCAAAAAGAAACCGGCTTGATGAATGGGCCGCTCGGGGGGTGTGCAAATGGTGATAGTTCTGCACCCACCCAGGCGGCGCTGATTGTGGTTCCCTTGTTTGAAACGATTGCTGACCTGCAGCGCGCCCCAGTCATCATGCGCGATTTTTTCGCACTTACGCATATGCTCGATCTCCTATGCGCCAGTGGTGGTGAACAGGAAATCATGTTGGGCTATTCCGACAGCAACAAGGACGGCGGGATATTTACGAGCACTTGGGAGTTGTATCGAGCTGAGCTCGCCTTGGTGGAAGTATTTGAGTCGCTGGGTAAAAAACAGAAACTTACGATGCGACTATTTCATGGTCGTGGTGGCACCGTGGGTCGCGGAGGCGGTCCAAGCTACGAGGCCATATTGGCCCAGCCGCCTGGAACCGTGGGTGGACAGATTCGCCTGACCGAGCAAGGAGAGGTCATCGGGTCAAAGTATGCCAACCCCGACATTGGTCGTCGCAATCTTGAGACATTGGTGGCTGCGACCCTTGAAGCAACGCTGCTGCAAACTCAGGATCAAACCCCTTCGGCTTATTTGGCTGCTGCGCAAAGGTTGTCAGACGATAGTTTCGCGGCATATCAGGCGCTCGTTTACGACACGCCTGAGTTTGCACCTTACTTTTTTGAGGCGACGCCGATTCGGGAAATTGCCCAGTTAAATATTGGCTCCAGGCCAGCAGCTCGGCCCAAACAGGGAGGTGGTGCGCCGAAGATCCAGGATTTGCGAGCGATTCCTTGGGGCTTTAGCTGGGGGCAATGTCGCTTGACCCTGCCAGGTTGGCTGGGGTTTGGTGCAGCGGTGGAGGCGTTTTTACGGGATCCGCCTCAAGCAATGAAGCAAAAGCAGGCTTTGGCGCTGCTACGGGAAATGTACGCGCAGTGGCCTTTCTTTAGGGCGATTTTGTCGAATATGGATATGGTCATCGCTAAAAGTGATCTGGCCATCGCAAGTCGCTATGCCAGCCTGGTATCAGATCGCAAGGTACGTCAAAAGGTGTTTGATGCGATCACCGCTCGCTGGCATAGCACCCGAGAGGCACTTGATCTCATCACGCAGCAAAAGTCTCGCTTGGCTAACAACCCTGCATTGGCCCGTTCGATTCGACATCGTTTCCCTTACATCGACCCATTGCATCACTTGCAGGTCGAGTTAATTCGCCGGTTTCGGGAAAAACCACTCGATCAGGCTAGTGAGCGGGGTAAGCGCGGGATTCATATTTCAATTAACGGGATTGCTGCGGGGTTGCGCAATACTGGCTAGGCGAATTAGCCGGCAGAAGGTGCTATAATTCGATTCCTTTAGCGCCCGTAGCTCAGTTGGATAGAGTACTTGGCTACGAACCAAGGGGTCGTGGGTTCGAATCCTGCCGGGCGCGCCAGTATGTCGGGGCCGATCGTTTGATCGGCCCTTTTCGTATGTGGCGTTGAGTCCTGCACTTATACAGTGCATCAACAGGCCGCTGTTTCTTGCTCGCACTTGTATTGGCGGTGCTAGCATACGGGGTTTTAAAACGGTGTTGCGCATCATGACAGCTAGTCATGCCAAACACTTACTGTCGCGGTGGTTCGGATGATCCGGCTCGAGCCACGCCCAGCGCCTAGTGCGACCATGCGGGTGGCCACTCCCGTGGTTGCTATCGTCCTGACGATTTTGACAGGTTTATTAATTTTTGCGCTCTTGGGTAAGGATCCTGTGCGCGGTTTCGCGGTGTTTTTTGTTAACCCGCTCAAAACCACCTATGGTATTTCAGAGTGGCTCTTAAAAGCCACGCCCTTGGCCTTATGTGCTGCGGGCTTGGCAGTTGGCTTTCGCGCTAGCGTTTGGAATATTGGTGCTGAAGGGCAGTTCATGCTCGGTGCTATCGGCGCCACACTGGTTGCGCTCTATGCGGGTTCAATGCCAGTTGTGACGCTGGTTTTGATGATCTTGGCTGGAATCGCGGCTGGGGCGCTATGGGCTGCCATTCCCGCTTTCCTCAGGACCCACTTTAACGCTAGCGAGATCTTGGTGTCGTTGATGCTGGTTTATGTGGCGGAGCTGCTGGTGTCTTGGTTGGTATTCGGCCCTTTGCGTGACCCGATGGGTTTTAATTTTCCGCAAACTGTCATGTTTGAGCCAGCCGCTTTGTTACCTATCCTCGTGCCAGGCACCCGCTTGAACCTCGTGCTTGGGTTCGTCGTATTGGTGCTGTTAGCCACCTATGTGCTGGTTTTTAAAACTCACCTCGGCTTTAAGATGCGGGTGGCTGGTGAGTCTCCAAACGCTGCGCGCTACGCTGGTATTTCTGCCAAGACCATGGTGTGGTTGGGTCTTTTAATTGGTGGTGCCTGTGCGGGTTTAGCGGGCATGGCTGAAGTGGCCGGTCCCATGGGTCAGCTGACTGACAAAGTCGGCAGTGGTTATGGCTTTGCCGCGATTATTGTGGCTTTTGTTGGTCGGTTGCACCCGTTGGGCATTGCCTTGGCATCATTGTTGATGGCATTGTTCTTCATTGGGGGTGAGCAGTCTCAACAATACTTGGGATTGCCTGGTTCAATTTCGATGGTGTTCCAGGGGTTACTGCTTTTTTATTTGCTGGCAACGGATGTGCTGATTGGGTACCGGCTTAGGCTTGGTCGAGATGCCCACGTGACCAACGCTGTTAAGGCAAAGGCGGGATAGGGCCATGGACTTGTTGACCTCTATCTTGTTTGCTACGGTGGTTGCCGGCACGCCCCTGTTGCTCGTCGCGCTAGGTGAACTCATCTGCGAGAAATCGGGGATGCTCAATCTTGGCGCCGAGGGCATGATGTCGATTGGTGCGGTCGCAGCATTTGTTGCTGCGTTTACCTTTGAGTCTACGTTGATGGGTGTGGCCAGTGGCTTGGTGGCTGGTGCGCTCCTGAGTCTGGTGTTTGCATTTATTACGGTGCACTTGATGGCCAATCAGGTGGCCACAGGGCTCGCAGTGGCTATATTTGGCGTAGGCTTAGCCGCATTTTTGGGTAAGCCTTTTGAGGCTAAAGTGTTGCCTTCGATCAAACCCACTGAAATCCCTTTCCTGTCCGATTTGCCGTTGGTTGGCCCGGTGTTATTTGGGCAGCAGTGGATTGTGTATGCGACCTGGGTGATATTTGCAGTCGTTGTTTGGTTTCTCGCAAAAACCCGTGGCGGTCTGGTACTGAAGGCGGTTGGTGAGTCGCCCGATGCAGCCAATGCCGTAGGCATTGATGTGGTCAAGGTTCGCTATTTGGCTATTTTGTTTGGAGGTGCCATGGCGGGCTTGGGTGGTGCGTTTTTATCTCTGTTCCATACACCGATGTGGGCTGAAGGCATGGTCGCTGGTAAAGGCTGGATTGCCCTGGCATTGGTGGTTTTTGCGACTTGGCTGCCCTGGAGAGTCCTATTGGGTGCCTACTTGTTCGGTGGCGTCATGATTTCCCAGTTGTTTGTGCAGTCTTCCCCCATCCCGGTCAAGATTCCTGCTCAATTTCTATCGGCACTGCCGTATATTGCAACTATCGTGGTGTTGGTCCTGATCTCTCGCAATGTCAAGATGATCAGGTTGAACTCTCCGGCTTCCCTTGGTAAACCCTTTCAAAAGGAACGCGCATGAAAAATCGTCGCATGTTGTTTCAGGCTGGTTTGGCTTCACTGGCGTTGACCGCTGCTGGCTATCTGTCGATAGCCCAGGCGCAAGATCCATTAAAAGTTGGTTTTGTCTATGTCAGTCCAATTGGTGATGCTGGCTGGACCTACCAACATGACCTTGGCCGTAAAGAGATGGAGCAGGCTCTCGGTGATAAGGTCACCACTTCATTTGTGGAAAGCGTCTCGGAAGGCGCTGATGCCGAACGTGTGATTCGCGAAATGGCGGCTAGTGGTCACGATCTGATTTTTGCGACGAGTTTTGGGTATATGAACTATGTCGATCGCGTGGCCAAGCAATTCCCCAACGTCAAGTTCATGCATGCCACGGGCTATAAGAGCGGCCCCAATTTCCACAACTACAACGCTCGTTTTTACGAGGGGCGTTACCTCACCGGTGTGGTTGCTGGCGAAATGACCAAGAGCGATGTATTGGGTTACATCGCGGCATTCCCGATTCCCGAAGTGCTTCAAGGCATTAACGCCTTCACCTTGGGGGCACAAAGCGTCAATCCTGATATAGAAGTGCGCGTCATCTGGGTCAACAGCTGGTATGACCCCGGTAAAGAACGTGAGGCTGCGTTGGCATTGATCGCCCAAGGTGCGGATGTCATCACCCATCACACTGATTCGACTGCCGCAGTGCAAGCTGCGCAAGAAAAAGGTGTGTACGCGGTTGGCTACCACTCGGACATGTCCAAGTATGGCAAAGATGCCCACCTGACTGCTGCTACCCATCACTGGGGTGACTATTACACGCTCGCAGCTCAGAAAGCCCTGAATGAAAACGGTATGGCTGAGTCAATTTGGGGCGGGATCAAGGACGGTTTCATTGACCTTGCTCCGATCAACCCGGTAGTGCCTCAGGCCACTCAAGACAAGGTTGCTCAGTTAAAGCAGCAGATTAAAGAAGGCAGCTTCCATCCATTCACTGGTCCGGTTGTTGCTCAAGACGGCAAGGAAGTCTTACCAGCTGGTCAGACCATGAGTGATCAGGCCTTGGGTCAAATGAACTATTACGTAAAGGGCGTAAGCTCGAAAATGCCGAATTAAGCTTGCGCACTTACAGCGCTCGTTAGCTGTTCGGATAAAACACAAAGCCCCGCCTAGGCGGGGCTTTGTGTTTCAAGCGCCACAATGATTGCAGATAACAGCCTGTCTATCTGGCCATGCTTGATCTGACGATGTGCTTGATCACAGTCTTGATTTCAATCAAGTAATGCGATGGCGCTTTGGTGGTACGGTTCAATCATTAGACTGTTAAGGGGATAAGTCATGTCGGCCATTAGTCTGTCAGATTCAGTCGTACTCATAACCGGAGGCGCTCGTGGCATCGGCGCGGCAACCGCAAAATGCTTGGTTAACTCAGGTGCCAAGGTTGTTATAGCCGATGTGCTTGACGATGAGGGTAAGGCACTGGCTGCCTCGCTTGGCGAGAAGTCAAGCTATTGTCATCTCGACGTCACACAAGTCTCCCAATGGCAGTCGGTAGTGGCACACTGCTTGGCCACGTTTGGAAAAATCAACGGGCTATTCAACAATGCTGGTATCGCTTCGTTTAACAGTATTGAGACCGAGACACCTGACGGGTTTGAGCGGGTGATGAGCATTAACCTTTTAGGCGTATTTCTCGGTATACAGGCTGTGATTGAGCCGATGAAGCAAACCGGTGGGGGCGTGATTATCAATATGTCTTCGACGGCCGGTTTGCAAGGCTATGCTGGCTTGTCAGCCTACGTGGCTAGTAAATGGGGTGTCAGGGGTTTGACCAAGGCAGTGGCACTTGACTTGGCGCCTTATGGTATTCGGGTGCTATCGATTCATCCTGGTCCAATACGCACACCAATGACTGCTCAAATGCCGGAAGCCGCCGTGGCAGCCCAACCGATTGCGCGATTCGGTGAGCCCGATGAGGTGGCTGCGATGGTCAAATTCATGATGGCCGAGGCTTCGTTTAGCACGGGTAGCGAATTTGTGGTTGATGGCGGTGCGGTGACAGGGCAGGTGTTGGCGCTGAAGTAATCATTTAAGTTGCGATTGCGACGAGGTTTGTATGTCATGGCGCTATCCGTTAGCATCGTAGTTCTTGCAATCGGATAGGAAAACTGTGATGTCATTTTTTGAGGCCATCGCGTCTTGTTTCGGTAAGTACTCGACATTTACAGGGCGCGCATCGCGAGCGGAGTATTGGTGGTTCGTCTTGTTCACGATGCTGGCATGGCTGATCATCAATGCATTGGTGTCATCTTTTGCGGGGCCAGAGGTTGGCATTCCGACGGCGTATGTGTTTTTGTTCTTGGTCTTGCTGCCAAATCTGGCTGTTGGCGCTAGACGCTTGCATGACATGAACGTCTCTGCTTGGTGGTTGCTGTTGCATCTAACCGGCGTTGGTTCAATTGCTCTGTATGTCTGGATGTTGTTTCCAGGCTCTAGCGGCACAAACCGGTTTGGTGAACCGGTACTTGACCCAGAAGACCTATAAACGGGTACTCAGCCATAGATTTTGCACATATCACCAGCAGTAGGGCTGGGTTCGTAGAACACAATCAGCAAAAGCAATAATAAGACGATTGCAACCAGCGCAGCGATACATTCCTTGCCGCAATTCAAGCCGTCCTTATTCTTTGTACCAGACGATGACATGCTTGATTCAATGGGCTGGTTCGGGCGCAAGTAGCTTTCCAGCGAACAAAGTGACGAGGGTTTTATAGGCGAGATATAGAACCACCACGGTCAGCAGTGCTAATAGAGCCCAGGCCAGTGCCATGTAACCGAAGAGATTGGTTAATTGCCCCATTTGAAAACTGGCTACTGTCATGGCGGCGATTGGGAAGGAGTATGCCCAACCAGAGATAAAGAACGGTAGTTTTAAAAACCTGACCGCATTAATGCCTAGCAGCATAGCGAGAAATAGCGCCGTGAAATAGAGGATGCGGGCAAAGGCATCAAGCGTCATGCCATTGAGACTTAGGTACGACACAAATCCTACTGCGGGTGGTGCAAGCAGAATAAACAGTGTCGGGCGCATGCGGTCAATTAGCGCATCATGAAAAATCAAACGATTCATGACCAAGGTAGTCAGTACGATCCAAAACACGACACCAATACTAAAGAAAAACCAACTGATTTCTGATTGCCCAAGTCGCATACCGGCAATCGGCACCAGGATGTTACCTACCACAGGGATAAACCAGGCTGGGTTCAAATGCCCAACTTGGTAGTGTGAGTGATGGATCCAGCTATTCATGGTGAGCAATGTCGCCACTAGCATGGCGCAAACACCCACCCACCAGATGGGGGCGGCGATTGCCGAGTTGATTCCTGACCACAGTGTTGATACCAAAATAAAGCCAATCGGGATAGCCGCGAAGAAATTCAATTTGACGGGGTGCCGTGCTTCTTCGCACACAGCAGACCAGTATTTCGAAGCTTTTACTCCGTACATCAGTAACAAAAATGCCAACAGCACCGTCGTGACGACTGCTGCAGCTAAGCCGATACTGTTGGCAAGAGGCCAGCCCATGCTGCCTGCTTTGAGCCAGCCTAGTGTCAGACCAGACATACCCATGACGCTGGCAAAAATGGCAATGGGCATGTGCGCAAGTTTATTCATGGCAAACTCTGTCGTGTGAATGGCTTTTAATGTGAGCTCGCCATTGGTTGATTGGTTGCAGGACGTTGACGTAATCTATGTTTGCCCGGCATGGCATTGATCAAGAGATAGGCAAACAGCGCCAGCGTAGCAGCTTGAATGACAGCTAAAACGCCGTAAGCGACTGTGGTAGCTGATTCTGGTAGCCATCCCAGCGGAACCAGACCGTTAGATATGAAAAACATGCCCAGTACAAACAATCCCACGCCCGGACAAATCAGAGAAAAACTTGCGCCTTGAGGTTGTTCGCTCACCAGCGTGCGCCATCCGCCGGTTTGCTTAAGTGTTGGCGTAGCGATAAAAAAAATGAGAATCTGCGCCAGAAACAATATGCCAAGAATGGCTGTGACTGTACTTTGACCGATCGTTACTTCAAAGTGATGCTTGCCGGCCATCATGACACGGTAAGCGGCAATACCAAGCACAGTCAGAATCGGCACACCCATGAGCAAAGAGCCGGTAGCTGTCGCTGCGATAGGGTGGGCTCTAAGGCTTGGCAGTCTATCGATCAACACTCGAATTGCTGCCCAGATGGTCATGGCCGCTCCCACCAATGACAGCACGATACCGGTGGTGTGTATCCAGGTTGTGTCACTCATGGCTGCTGATGTAGAGAATCCGACTGTAATCATGGCAAATGCGAAAGTAGCCAACAACTCGATAAGACCTTTGCTTTGATAGGACAATCGATTAGTTCGAAGCAGCACTTGCTGGGCACGCCAGCGCCTGAATGCCACGATAAACAAAACCAGGAACACCAGAAGTGCGAACGGAAAGAGCCACTCTTTGATATTCCACAGACCGGGAATAAATACAAGAGCGACCACAAACCCCGCATTGACAGACATGGCGAGAACTAAAGGAGCCACCATCTTGAAAATATGCGCCTCGCCGGCGAACATGATGGCGCCCGCCTGCTGGGGTTGTTGTTTACCTTGATGTAGCCACCAGATCAACAAGCCGTAGTGAGCAAAAGCCAAGATGGCAACCATTGTGATTGCCAGCGATATCCAGCCAGCATCAGTCGCTGATTTTGCAGCCTGCAGTGTTTCATAAGTGGGCACCGGCGAATTGGGGTGTGGCGTCAGGAACATCAGCCACACAAAGAAGCTGACTGACAAGCCACCAGCACCGAGACTCGCTAAGCCATGTAACGGTGAAAACTCTACTTTATTGTGTCTCATGCTCGTGCTCCTTCGAAGGAGGGGATACCTCATCATTTTATAAATTTACATATTGTTGGCTTTGACTTGAGTCAATCTAAAGCAAAAAGATATCTCTTCGGTCGAGTCGTTATTGTTTCGAACAGTCACATTCGTGTTATCTGAACCGAGTTACGATGACAAATTGATAAGCCCGTCTCACCTTGCTTCTAAACTTTTGTGCGTCGCTCTTCATGAAAACACTTCTGCTGGTTCGTCACGCTAAAACAGCACCTGCTGGTCCTGACCAGACGGATCACGCTCGTGCGCTTGAAGACAGCGGGGTGACTGATGCTGGCAAGCTTGCGCACTACCTTAGGAAAAAAGACCTGGTTCCTGAGCAAATGCTGGTGAGCTCCGCTAACCGCACCCAATCGACCGCCCAGATTCTATTGGCCGCGTTTGATGGTCAAGATATTGATGTGGTGGTGTCGGATGAGCTGTATCTGGCAGATGTCTCATTCCTGGAGCAAGTGGTCATCAATGCAAGTGATGAGATCAGCACATTGATGATCGTGGGGCATAACCCAGGTTTGTCTGAATTGGCGTATCAATACGATCAACACGTGCAAGGTTTGCATCCTGCGCAAATGTTGCGTGTCGAATTTGATGTCAAGCATTGGGCTAACGTCAAGCGCAAGCATGTCGTTAAAACCCGGCTGGTGTGAGCAATGTCAGGCCGATCTGATATCGAAGTCGATGCATAAATGAAAAGGCCGGCAACACGTTGCCGGCCTGGGGGAGACACCCCTACGACGTTACTGGATTAATCAGCAAACGGCGTGGGACGTGGGGTAGCGTCAGATGACGGTGGCAGGATTGGCACAATGATCCGTGGCTGCTCACCTGTCAACGTTTTCAAGAAAGCTACGATTGCAGCATTCTCGTCTGGCGTGAACTTCTTGCCTAACTGCAGACGACCCATGATGTCCACAGCTTCAACGAGGGTGTCAGCGCCGCCATCGTGGAAGTAGGGATAGGTCAGCTCAACGTTACGTAGCGTCGGCACTTTGAAGTTAAAGCGGTCAGCATCCTTGCCGGTGACAGCCGAACGACCTTCCGCTGCAGCTGTAGTGTGATAGGGCTCAACCAGACCCATCTTCTGGAAGGAGTTGCCACCGAGTGCAGCGCCGTTGTGGCAAGCCACACAACCACTGGTCTTAAACAAATCCCAACCGCGCAATTCGGTCGGCGTCAGGGCGTCATCATCACCGGCTAACCATTTGTCAAACTTCGAGTGTGGGGTAACTAGCGTTTCTTCGAACGCGGCAATCGCATCAGTCACCATGTCGATGTTGATCTTGTCAGTGCCAAAGGCCTTACGGAATTCAACCGTATAACCAGGAACTGATTGCAGCATCTCGACCGCGAGTTCGTGCGTGAAAGCCATCTCGCCAGGGTTGGCAATCGGGCCACCGGCTTGTTCTTTCAAATCAGCTGCGCGACCATCCCAGAATTGAGCCACATTCAAGCTCGAGTTCAGCACGGTGGGTGAGTTGATCGGACCCTCTTGCCACTTGTCACCGATCGACGTCTTCAGATTGTCGGAACCACCACGTGACAGGTTATGACAGGAGTTGCAAGAAATGAACCCAGACTTTGACAGGCGGGGATCAAAAAACAGCATGGCGCCTAATTTGACCAACTGCGGGTCAGAAACCTTTGCAGGCTGAATAGGCTGCACGGGCTCTTGGCGCACGGACACGATCTCGTCATAAGCCATCGACACACCAGAAACGGATACGGCTGCAGTTGTGAACAGGGCAGCGGAGAGAGTTTTAAATTTCATGACTAGCCTCACTTGATATACCGGTCTCGTTCCGGCAGTTCCAAGGTAACAAGATTGCTAATCGATAGGGATAAACCAGAGGGGGAATTTTTGATTTTGATCAAAGATTGAATTTATGGAGATTTTCTGCTTGATCTAGATCAGATGTTAACGACCGCTAGATATATCGAAACACCTGCAATTAGATTCAATCTACAAAAAACGACTCCGTTGGAGTCGTTTTTTGTATCGCTTTGTTGCCAGTTTGCAACGGCATTGCGTTCATCGGAGTTAGTTGCCTTTCATCATGCCATGACCACCATGACCATGGCCCTGCATACCACCACCGCCCATATACGTGGGTGCCTTGACAGTGAAAGTCACCTCTGCGGATCGGCCATCAGAAAAGTTGAGCTTGACCGGGATGGATTCACCTTCTTTAAAGGGTTGTGTTAACCCAATGAACATGACGTGATAGCCCCCGGGTTGTAGTGTCACGGAACCGTTGGCGGGCACTGGAATTTCTTGAACCTCACGCATTTTGGCGACACCGTCCTCACGCACAATCGTGTGTAGTTCAATACGGTCGGCCCGGTCACTGTTGGCCGACACCATGGCGGCAGGTTGGCCCGATTTGTTGTCGATGATGAGATAGCCAGCACCATTTTTCTGGCCAGGTACTGAACCGCGGATCCAGGGATCGGTAAAACTTAGATCAGTGATATTAGGTTGGGCGGTGGCGATGTTTGCCATCAAGCCCAGCGTCGTTGCGCAAATAAGGGTTGCGATGCGTTTCATGAGTCAGTTTCCTTCTGTCTGTGCGATAAATAATAGGCTTTGACAACGCGAGTGTCTGTCAAACGTCAAAGACGCTGACAAAGGCCGCTCGCGAACAACTGCATTTAGATGTCAATCACACAGAGGGCGGTGCGCGTGGCGCAGCGCTTGGATTCAGGATGACTGTTTTACCAAGCCGTTGGCTAGAGCTGCCTATTGGCTTGCCATTGACCACCAAGGGTTCTCGCAACAAGCTGTCTTGTACATTGAACCGAAGTTGTGGCGGTGATACTGTGCACAGCGTGCAGCTGCCGGAAGAAGAACTCTTGCCTGGTTGCGCGTCTTGTTTGATCCCTTCTGGGGTCCAAATGATGTACTCGATGCCAGTGCTGGTACATACCGGTATTCGAATCTCATCATTGCTTCGTTCGGCAGCAATGCCATACCCAAACCCGAGCGCAAATTGTCCGAGCAGCACGGACAACAACACCAGCCAATGAACGGCTTGTTTATTGAGCTTCGACCGAAGTATTAGAGACATCGTTCGATTGTAAGTGATATGTTGCTATCCAGACTAGATGCACCAAGCAGCGCTGATTCGGACCTTGACCTTGGGGTGCTAGAGTGACTGCACCACCGCTGCTTCGAATTGTCCAGCCCGATAGTCTTGCAAGGTTTGATGGATCTGCTCGGTTGTATTCATGACAAACGGACCGTATTGGGCAATCGGTTCGTTTAGTGGCTTGCCAGCAATTAACAAGAGTCTGGAGGGTTCGTTGGCAGTGACCTCGAGTGCCTCGCCGTCATCGGTCAGGATGCCCATCTGACGGTCAGCGACTGTGGTGCCAGCGATCTGTGCGTTGCCGCGATAGGTGTAAACAAAAGCATGGTGACCTTTTGGAATTGCCTGCGTGAAAGAGGTGTTGGCCGGCAAATGGAGATCCAGAAACAGGGGTTCGGTGTCGGGCCGTGTGACCGCACCCGGCATTCCGTGGCTATGGCCGGCGATCACGCGTACCAACACACCGTCGTCTGTGGTGAATTCCGGAATCGAGTCTGGTGAAATATCTCGATAGCTTGGCTTGATCATTTTGCGCTCGGCGGGCAGATTCAGCCATAACTGAAAGCCTTCCATCAGGCCTTCTTCCTGCTCCGGCAACTCTGAGTGGATTAATCCGCTGCCGGCTGTCATCCACTGCACGCCGCCTGGTCCAAGCAACCCTTCGTTACCAGCACTGTCGCGATGCCGCATGCGACCGGCAATCATGTACGTCACCGTCTCAAACCCGCGATGTGGATGATCTGGGAATCCGCCAATGTAGTCATCGGGGTTGTCGTTACGAAATGCATCAAGCATCAGAAACGGATCTAGCCTGCGTTGCAGATCTTGCGTCAGTACGCGGGTTAACTTAACGCCAGCACCGTCAGCCGTTTGCACACCTTGCACGAGTCGTTCAACTTTTCTGGGTTGCATGCGGTATCTCTCCTTGGTAGCTGTTGGCTTTCAGGTTCAGGCAGTCGCGGGTTGAGCGCTTGCAAATAAGGCTTCGATTTGTCTGTGCGCTTGGAGCATCGCTTTTTCTGCTATCTCAGTGCCCATGGCCAAACCCTCAGCATAAATCCACTCTACATCGGTCATGCCCAGAAACCCCAACATGGTTTTAAGGTAAGGCACTTGCGAATCATTCGGCGTGTCGCGATAGATGCCGCCGCGCGCTAGCGCCACGTAAACCTTCTTACCCTTAAGCAAACCTTCTGGGCCGTTTTCTGTGTAGCGAAATGTGACACCTGCTCGTGCAATGGCGTCAAACCAACTCTTTAGTTGTGCCGGAATGCCAAAGTTGTACATCGGCACGCCCATCACCAATACGTCAGCGGCTTGCACTTGGGCGATGACTGCATCATCGATCGCAACCCGGGCGCTTTGCTCGGCTGAACGTTCTGGTTCGGCAGTGAACAAAGCTTTCAGAGCGTGGCTATCGAGCGTTGGGTGCGGTTCGTGGCCAAGATCACGTACCTGTACGTGTGTAGCTGAGTTTGCAGCTTTTAGTTGTGCGACCACGGCGTTAGCAAGTTTTGTCGAGCTCGAGTCATCGCCGCGTGCGCTGGAATTGATCTGCAATATATTCATGATAGGTCCCGGTTGTTTTTGGTAATAGAAGCAGTTTATTATCCATTTTTATGCTTATAAACCATTAAAAATGGATAATATTGTTCTATAAATGAAACAATAAGCGTGTGTTTTCAATGATCTCTAACCCAACTCAACTCGCTGACGCCAACGATTTGATCTTATTTGCCGAGCTAGTCGAAGCCGGAGGGTTTACGGCACTCTCGAGGCAGATGGATTTGCCCAAATCCACCATTTCTCGTCGTATCGCCGCTTTAGAGACGCGACTCGGCCAGCGCTTGCTAACTCGTACAACCCGCCGACTGATAGTGACTGATTTTGGGGAACGCATGCTAGAGCATGCTCGCCGCTTGCAAGAAGAGTGGCAAGGTGCATTGGCATTGGCGCAACACGAGCAGGTCAAACCGCAAGGGCTGCTGCGCGTATCGTTGCCGCCAGACCTCGCACAGCTTGAGCTCGGTTCCATGCTTATCCAGTTCGCCGCGCGCTATCCGGACGTTCGGGTAGAGCTCGACCTGTCGGCTAGGCGCGTGGATCTTTTAGCGGAACGCTTTGACTTGGCTGTGCGTATTGCAGGGCAGTTACCCGATGACGCGACCTTGGTGGCGCGTAAGCTTTGCGATATGAGCGTGCATTTATACGCCAGCGCTGCTTATTTGCGTCAATTTGGATACCCTGAGCACCCCAGCGAGTTGTTGTCTCACACGTGTTTACGGTTAATCAGCAGCAGCGGTGAATCGGTTGCCTGGCGTCTACATGGCGAGCAGGGCAGTTGGGAGGGATTGCCAACAGGACCCATGTCCTCAAATTCGCCATCCTTGCAGCGGCAACTGGCGATCAACGGCATGGGTATTGTGGCCTTGGCCGATGTGCTAGTCACTCAGGAGGTTTCTCAGGGTCTTCTACAGCGAGTCTTGCCCGATTGGTCACTGCCTACCCTAGCAGTTTGGTGTGTCACACCAGGTAGACGGTTGCTACCGTCTAGAACCAGAGCCTTTATGGCGTTACTGCAATCGACGATGTCGGCTTAGCCAACATGAGTTGCCAAGTTCGGTAAAAACTCACTCTTTAAAACATCCCCATGCCAAGGCCAGCGCCCAACATGGCCCCTAGCTCTACGCAGGGGTCTAGTTCTGATTCGGTCAATTGTTTCGTGGCGAGGATACGCTCAGGTGTTTGAGCACGGACGTTGATGATAATAGGGGGCGCGACTGCCTTGAGTCGCCAGCCAGTCACGATCCGCTCGATTTGTTTGACGGCACCTTGCCCATCACTGCCCGCGCACACCATGACGGCATATGGTTTGCCTTGCAGCCTTTCAAGGCACGGGTAATAGGTTCTGTCAAAGCAGTCCTTCATCAACCCGCTCATACTACCGAGATATTCTGGCGTTGCAAAAACATAGCCATCTGCGCGCAGAATGTCATCGGTATCGGTTTGGCTAGCATGCTTGAGAACCACGCTAACACTTGGGTCAGCTCGGGCGCCCTGGGCACACGCCTGTGCCATTTGATGGGTGCCACCGGTCATAGAGTGGTAGATGATTAACAGCTCGGCTCGGGATGGCAGAGACACGTTCATTATGGGCCAGTGGGTTTTGAATATCGGTGTGGATAGCAGAAAATACCAACCAGTTTCTTATTTTACTTAAGCAAAACGAACTCATCATTTTGCGGTTATGGTGAGGCAAGGCTTCGCTTCGATGTCCAGCTCCCAGGTTCGTATAGACCCGTGCGGTGAGCTTTTATCAAAAGCGTAAATTTTTTGTCATGGATTCTGCCCAGCTAATGCTAAATTCATGCTTGAACGTAATAGACTCGCGTATCGATGTTTGAGAATAGTGCGTGATTTCTTGGTTTGGTATCGCCCAGAAAATCAGATGGGAGAAGGTCGTGGCAGCAAATCAATCAATGGCTGGCAACCGAGCGATGGTTGCTACCTTAATAGTCATTATTTTGTCAGTAGCATTTTTAGTCTGGTTAAATCACATGTCTACAACCACCACAATACCGCGAGGCCAGCTCAAAGGCGCGATCATTCAATACGCCATGGCCTATGTTGAAAAGAACGGTTACAAAGACTTAAACCTAGATACCGTCAGCCGTGACTTGAACGTAAGCCACGGGGCGCCGTATCGCCATTTCAAAACCAAAACCGATTTATTAGCCAGCCTTGCATACGACGGATTCAACGACTTGGCTGATACTCAGACTGAGTTCCTGTCTCGACATCCTGAAGGTTCTCGCGACCAGTTAATCGCATTAAGTGAGGCTTATGTCGACTTTTTGGTTCGACGGGAACGACTATACGATGTGATGTGGGATTTCACGTGGACCCCAGACATCAACCAGGAAACCGCAGCAGCTGGTCGCCGTACATTTTTGATACATATCGGTGCCATCAAGTCTTATATTGACACGCAGGGGCTAGATCCCGAATTGCAGGACGAGATGGCGATGAACGTATGGGCTTTTTTGCACGGCTTGGCGGTTCTGGCCCTGCATAAGGAAGCGATCGTCAAGCCAACGCCAGAGCGTTTGAATATGCTCGTTCGATCTGGAATGAACGCCATGCTCGATGGTTACGATCAACGTCGAAATAAAAATCTTCATTAGTGGATTTGCCCCCATTATTTGTCAGCCTTAGAGTTTCTTGTGGGTAATGTTCTCAAGTGACTGAAAGTTACGTTAATATCCGGATACTGTGACCTACAGTAACTTATAGAAATTCAAGGAGATTCTGATGCGAGCTATTTTCGTAGCGTTGGCCAGTACGGCTGCAATGGGCTTATCGACTGCCGGCATGGCCTCTGAGATGGCAACTGTGAATCGGGCAATCACCGAGCAAGAGGTCTTCAATGCTCAGCAGGCTTGGTGTAAAGCGCTCGTCGACATCAGTCATGTGAATGCCACACAAGGGCAAGCTGCCGCTAAGGCTCTGGCAACGCAGATTATTGATTCAGCCTACGGTTATCAGCTTGGCACGGTGTTATTTAAGCCGACGTTAACAGTTAATCCTCAAACATTTCGCACCAGTCGTCGCGGTGCCATAGCCTACTTTGTGGGTGGCGATAGCGCTTTTCCACAGGACAGTGGATTTGCACTGAAGGATTGGACCCAGTGCCGGACCGATACTGCCGGCATTTTGCTGCTTGGCAACAGTGCCACCTCGATGGGTAAGGTCATTCTGACCGATAAAAACGGTAATGTCGTCACCGTCGATAAGACGTGGGGATGGGTCAAAGACGACAATGGTCAGCTGCGCATTGTTCTGCACCACTCTTCGCTGGAACATGACGCCAATTAAATCAGTCGATTGCTAATCCCACAATTGCAGGGCCATGAACGGCCCTGCAATTTTTTGACGCGGCGCACAACTTTGGATCGTCCCGACCCAACTTAGGTGCAAAAACCGACCCTTGCTGGTGATAGGTCGGTTTTTTTCTTGGCTCCAAGCTGGCACGATTCCTGCTTTACCCTGTTTGCGGCTAGGTTTATTGGCCGACATGCTGATTACTCGATCGCATGTTGAACCTTTTGCAGGAATTCATGATGAATACCAAACGATTGCTCTCGTGTATCTTGGCGGCACCAGTGCTTGCCATTTCCGCTAATGCCAGCGCCGAGGGTACAGACCTCGGACACGGTTTTAACCTGTCTGGCAACATCACAGTGATTAACGATTATCGTTTCAGGGGTTACACCCAGACCAACTTCAAGCCGGCTGCCCAGGTTGGGATAGACCTAACCCATGAGTCGGGTTTCTATATCGGTAACTGGAACTCCAACGTGGGTTGGACCACCGGCACATCGCTTGAAATGGATTTCTATGGTGGTTGGAGTGGCGAGGTGCAGGGCATCGGTTTGGATGTGGGCGTTATTCAATATGCCTATCCGGGTGCAGACATGGAAGTCTCCCCCAACACATTTGAAATTTATGCTGGTGTAAGCAAGGGTCCATTTGGGTTGAAGGTCTACTACACGCCGACCAATTGGTTTGGTTACGCCGATTCGAAGAATGCTTGGTATTTTGATGGTTCAGCGGGATTCGACCTCGGTGACGGTTGGTCGATTGGCCTACACGCGGGCTATCAGGTACTACAGAATGTGACCAATGCAGACGGTAATAATGTCAGTGGATATTTTGATTACAAAGCCGGGATTTCCAAGGACATCAAAGGTTGGGTGTTTGACCTGAGCGTGGTTGGTGCATCGACTGACGATCTGTTTCTGAGCTCTCAGGGTCATCCGGCAGGCCGGGTTGGAGCTCTATTCTCGATTGCCAAGTCGTTCTGAGTCATCACCGTGCCAAGTGCAAAGCGCCTGCAACCTAAGAGGGTTGCAGGCTTGGGTATTGGCGCTTGGTGCGCGACCAAGCACACGTCTTAGCCTGTCATCTTGGGAGGAAACAGCTTGTACCAGAAGCCGTACACCCAGCATGCTGCGCAGAAAGAAAAGGCCCACTCAAGGGTTGAGAAGATCACCAGAGCGATGGTCGGCACCACCCAGAAACTGTTGCCCATGAAATACAACACGCTAGCGACGGTGGCCGCGATGAACAAGATCTTGTTGGCGAACATCTTGGCGCCAGCATTTTCTTTAGCACCAGCACGGTTTATGCTCTCAAGCAATTTGGCAAACCCTCGGTGCGAAGGACATTTGTAGTGCCCTAGAAAACCTCTGACCAAGCCCATGAGGGCGAGCACTGGAAGCAAATACGGGAATCCTAGCAGTGCAACACTGCAGACCATGAAAGTAACAAACGCCTCTAGGCGGATAACGTTGGCATTAACGGGCGGCACATCAAAACGTAGCATGGCGGGCTCTCCTTGGAAATTTTGCTGATGACAACATTATATATAAATATAAATTACATACAAGTAAATTGTTTGGGCGGTTTGTGTGTAAGCCCAGCCAATGGTCGAGGGTCGAGCTCTCTGGTACGCAGGTTCAATGAAGGGATACTGCAGAGAAATAATGACTGCTGCGCTTGTGGGTTCAGCCCCGCGGTTTGGCTAAACGTTGACGGGCATGAGCGCTAACCCCCTCGGTGGCCAAGGTCCATTCAATCGGGACACTGGCGATTGCCAGGGCGTGTTGGGTGATGTGTCGGCACCAGGCTGGTCGCTCTGCTTGGCCAAGATCAGCCAACACCCAGGCGGGCAATAGATCGAATGCGGCATCTACGATCAGCCGGACAAACGGTCGGTCTCTGCGCCGACAAGGAAAGTTTTTAATGAGCTCAACGACCTCGTGCACCCGGTCATCAACGCTCAATTCAGAGCGATAGGACAACAGCATCTGTTCTGCACTCGCGACACTTTGAGGCAAGTCGACTGCACCGAGTGCTTCACCAATACGTTGCATCTCTACAAAGTATTGATTTTGCATGAACAAGGGCAGCCGGGTGTCGCCATGGATGCAGTAGCTTTTCAGGAAACTAATCGTTTCGCCCAAATGTACCCAGCGCAGCAGGTGGGGATCACGTGCATCGTATGGTTTGCCGTCTGGCCTTAGGCCATTGACGCGCGCATGGATCTGATTGACTTGGTTGATCGCTGCTTGCGCCATCTCATGGCCACCGTAGGTGGTGGCGGCAATAAAGTAGGCAGTGCGTCCGAGACGGGCGCGTAAATTTACTCGGAAACTGGAATGGTCCCAAACACCAGCGAGTGCACCCGGATGCATTGATTGAATGAGCAAAGATGACAGTCCACCCACCAGCATGGACACCAGGTGAGCGTGCACTTTCCACGTAACGCTGGCTGGCCCAAACCAGCCAGGGTCACCTTCAGGCTGCAGGAAGGCAACCGGTGGGCCGGTCGTTGAGCCCGTCATTGCCCGGATCTGCTGGGCCAACGCTTGGCGCAGCCGGGTTTGTAGAGCGGTACGATTAGCGGCCGCCACCGACATCGAGCGTTGCGCCATGGACATAGGAGGCCTGATCGGAGGCTAGCCAAATCACCGCTTGTGCAATCTCCTCTGGCTGGCCTATCCGTTTCATCGGCACCAGTGTGCGAGCAAGTTCGGTGGCAACAGCGAGCCCACCGCGGCCATTCTGTATGTCGGTCGCAATCAAGCCCGGGCGAATAGCATTGACCCGAATGCCTAGCTCGCCAACCTCATTTGCAAGTGCCAAATTGAAGCCGTCAACGGCAGATTTGGAGGCAGAATAGGCATTGCCACCCGGCATGGAACAGAGTTTTGCAGCGGCAGAGGACATGTTGATAATGACCCCTCCGCGACCGCCATTGGCAGTAGACATTCGTTTGACGGCTTCACGGCTGCAGTAGTAGAGACTAAACACGTTAGCCTCAAACGTACGATGCACAGCCTGCGGATCTGCGTCCAGAATGCTGAATGTTTCGAGTATGCCCGCATTGTTAACCAAAACGTCCAGCGTGCCAAAGGTTGAATCAATCGCTTCGAACAATTCAACGACTTCATGATTGTTGGCCACATTGGCTTTGAAGGTTTTGGCAATACCGCCCACTGATTCGATACTTTGAACCACCGCTTTGGCAGCCGCGTCATTCGACACGTAATTCACGGCCACTTGATAGCCGTGTTCGGCAGCCAACAATGCGGTGGCTGCACCAATACCGCGGCTAGCGCCGGTAATCAGCATGGTTTTAGCGGCCATTGCTTCCTCTTTTCTGGTTGATGTTTGGTATCTGCAAATTCTAGAGCTCAGCTTTGGCCAAGTCCCACAGTAACTGGTAGCTGCCTGAGGAAATTAGCTCATATCCATCATCGGCAAAACGCTCGTGTGCAAATTGACGGCTGGCTGACACCGAGGTGCCTTCAATCAACACAAACCAATCGGCTGCACCGGGGTTTGGTTTGTCCGGTTCAGTCAGTGACTTGGACAATTCCGGATCGCTTTCAATAAGGTGGATCGAGATCATGCCGGGCAAGCTGCCCGGATCGAGTGTCGCAGCCAGGCTTTGGCGGACTTGTTCGGCCAGGTGAAGCTTCGGGCGAAGTCTCACGACGGTCATGGCTGCCCCGCGGCCTTGCCCACGTGACACGGTAATTCGTCCCACGACTCGGATCATGTCTTTAAAGCGAGCAATATTGGTTTTTGACCATTCGGTTTGATTGGCAAGTGCTTGTTGATAGGCTGCGCTACTCAAGTCTTCGAACCTGTTTGTGGTGTAAGTGGCAAAGTACTTGGGATTTGCGTCAATGGCTTGGTAGCGCCGCGCCTCGAGGAAGCCTTCAATCGATACGCGCTCTGCAATGTGCTCACGGTCATACCAAAGGTTGAACTCGTCCTCATGAGTCGGATTGATGTTCATGGATGTGATCAAAATGCCTTTGCCAGAGATAGGCATGGTGTGTGTTCTCCGTAAGTGGCTGGATTATCAATTTACTTTGATGGCTGACATTCGTACTTATTTAAAAAGGTCATGCACATCAGACACTTTGTCTAATGCAGTCAGGTTCGCGTACAACTCATGTAGATTTTTGTTACCTGTTCTTTGATGATCATCGATTAACCCGCAACATTGCATGAATTTCTCTTCACGCTGCTGTTGTGACAAAGGCCGTTTGGGGCTAGCCAACATGTTGTCAATCTTGGTTTGAAACACTTGTCCATTGCTGAGCACCACTTCGATGGTAACTGGGGTAAAGGCATTTGGATCAGGATTGTCATCAACCCGCATGGTGACTTTTTGTGCGAGTTCGAAAGTCTGTGGGTCGGCGAGTTCGTCATCAAAATAGTGTTTGGGCTCCAGATGTCCGTGCTGCATGATTTTTGCCAGTACATAGGGCATACAAAGCCGAGCATAGTTTGGGCTCGGATTAAGCAGCGGTGGGCGGTTAACCAACCGACTGATGAGCGAGGGGCCGGTTACAACGACCGACTTGATTGACTCGGTCGCAAGTTTGTGTTCTCGCAACATATTCAGTAGCCCCTCAACGCCTGCGTGAGTTGCTCGCCCGCTTGGATAGGGCTTATGGCTGAACTCATCAATGCGCCAAACCCTGCCAAGTTCATCAAGTAATGGCTCGAGGGTGAAGTCGCGTTCAAACATGGCTAGGTAGCCACACTCGCCACTGATCGGGTTATCAAGTGACTGAAGCTCGGTTTGGGCGAGTTCGCATGATTGCCATGCTGCTCTGGCATTGAAACTGACTTGCAAGGGCAGCACCGGTCGACCCTCCCGATGGCCTTGCATGGTGCCACTGGCTTGCGCCAGTTGAAACCCCCATGCAGCGATCACCTGATCAAGCGCCAGTCCTCTAAGCTTGGCCAGACCGGCGACTGCGCCAAAGCCGCCTGCGGTCGCCGGCCTAAAAAATTGCATCGCCTGGTTGGCCGCTAGTCCGAGTGTGCACGCCACATCGATGCCCACGACCACCGCGGTGATGAGTTCTTTGCCGCTGATACCCTCGCGGGATTGTGCTTGTGCAATGAGTACCGGCAATAGTGTCGCCATGGCATGGACAACGGCTCCCTCGTGCACACAGTCGTACTCCTGGCAATGCACATTAAATGCGTTTGCCATAATGGCATTCGGTGCCGACAGACCAAGGTTGGCTCCCCAAATCGCAACCGGCCCGCCGGGATCAATACTTTTCAGTGCTTCTAGTAGTTGTTGCGCCTGCGGCACAGCTGTGCCGGCGATGCCAACCGACAATGTGTCGGTGATGAAAGTCTTGGCGCAATTTATCGTATGTTCGGTCAAGTCCTCGTATCGAGTACTCACCACATGCTTGGCTAGACGCCATTCTGCTGAATGAGTGGTCAAGCGGAGGTCTCCATTTGTTTATGATTAATGGCTCGCCAGTGATCGAGCGCTCGTGAGATCGTTTGTACGTGTACTCGAACTGTATTGTTTATGTCGGTGCCATATCCTCCGGCCATCGTGACCGCGACACCTATGTTCAATGATTTGGCGAAGGCGAACACGCGGTCATCGCGCGCTTGCAACCCTGCAAAGGTGAGGTTTAATCGTCCGAGCCGATCGGCTTCATGCGGATCCGCGCCGGCGAGATAAATCAGTAATTCAGGTTTGAATCGGTCCGTCAGTTGATTGAGTGCAGCGTCAAGCGCCGTCAGATATTCATCGTCTGTGCAACCGTCCGGGAGTCCGACATCGAGATCGCTTGGCTCTTTACGAAACGGAAAATTTTTCTCGCCGTGTAGCGACAGCGTGAAGATGCTTGGGTCGCGCTTCAGAATGCTGGCAGTCCCATTGCCCTGGTGAACGTCAAGGTCTATGATCGCCACGCGCTTGATACCATGCGTTCGCTGCATTACGCGGGCAGCAACCGCTGCGTCGTTGAACACACAAAAACCGCTGCCTTTGTCACGGTAGGCGTGGTGAGTCCCGCCTGCCAGATTCACCGCAATGCCGCCTTCTAAGGCGGCGTTGGTTGCTGCGATGGTGGCGCCCACTGATCGGCGTGAGCGCTCGACCATGCCAGGGCTCCAGGGAAAGCCAATTTCACGTTGGGCTTGTGGGGCCAGCGTGCCAGTGATGACACGCTGCAAATAGACGGGATCATGTGCTAGCAGTAATTGGGTGTCAGTCGCTGCGGGCGCTTCAACCAAATTGAGGTCAGGCAGTTGCTCTACCTGCTCCCGTGTGAGCCGATATTTCGCCATGGGAAAGCGGTGACCCTCCGGCAGTGGTAACACAAAATGGTCGGTATAGAAGGCTTTCACGGTTGCACTCGCATAAAAACACTGGATAGCCAATTTGCACGGACGAGTTTTTGTTTGACTCGAGGTATTCTCGGGCTATGCTGAAAGTTACACCAGCGGCGCAATCAGGGGTAGTGCAATGAAACTTTCACGATTTCAGGCGATGACCGCTTTTTCCTTGGTTTTGGCGGGCGTCGGGCTGCCCGCAAGCGGTCAGCCCATGCAGACGGGTCAGACCATCACATCGTTTTCTTTGACGGGCTTTAATCAGTTCAAGACTGATATGAACGAAGGCGGCAGCTTCAACTGGTATGAGGCAAACGCCCGATTAGGGCTCAATCGCCAATTCACGCCTAACTGGGGAGTTGGCCTATTTGCCGAGTATGGCTATCAGCATTGGTCCTGGAGTGACCCAGTGGCTTTTGGGGGGGAATCGCCGTGGACGGGCATCAGTACGCCACAACTAGGATTCAGCGTTTCTTATTCGCCCACGGCAGCTTGGCGTTTCAGTATCAGCCCGTCAATTGAATGGGCTGCCGAAACTGGTGTCGGCACCGCCAATGCATCAACCTACGGTGCCGTATTTTTGGGTACGCACACCATTTCGCCGAACCTGACGCTAGGGTTGGGTGCGGGTGTATTTCGCCAGATCAATGAGAATCGGGTGTTTCCGTTTCTGGCGGTGAATTGGCGTATCAATGACCAATGGACCTTGAGTAATCCTCTACCGGCTGGCCCAGCCGGTGGTGCTGGCCTGGAATTGTCCTACAAGATCGATAATCAATGGACTGTTGGTGCCGGCGGTGCCTACCGCTCGTATCGGTTCAGGCTAAATGACAACGGTCCGTATGCAGGGGGCATCGGGCAAAACCGGGTCATACCCGTGTTCGCGCGCGTCAGCTATCAGCTCATGCCTGGTACGCGAATTGATCTGTATGGGGTTGCCAGCACGGGGGGGAATGTTCAGGCGCAATCAGCCGACGGCAGCCAAACCTGGAACTCGGACTACAAGACAGGCTTGGGATTGGGGCTTAATCTTTCGCATCGGTTCTAGACGCTGTGTCGCTTGCACCGAGCAGCAAGGCGCGGGCACTCGCATAAAGGACGGTGGCGTTTAACACGTGCCAAAGCCAATGCGTCCCGCCTATCTGCTCGCACAGTGGCAAGTCTAACTGTCGGGCAGTCATTGAAATCATAAACAGGCCAGCCGTAACCCACAACCAGATACATACTTTTCGGTGATTGGTCGCTGACAGGGTGGCAAGGCCGATGACGTAGAACCAAGCACCGAGGTAGCTGCCAGGTGGCAAATCTGGTAAGACCGATGTCAGAGCATGAGTAGCGATGCTTGCGGTGGCAATCAACAGAATTAAAGCTGTCACGCTTGAGGCTTTGACCATCAGTGTCGATCTGGTCACCCACTTAGGCCAAAGCCAGGCGTAGGTGACCAGATAAACGCCAATGAACAGGACGTCTAGAAACCCCGTCAAACGATTGGCAAATGTGTGAAACAAAAAACTGCCCGCGCCAATCAACACAATCAGCAATGCCAGTGTGCGCGCTGGTGGTTCTCTATGCGCCAAAACGAATAAGCCCGCGATCACAAACGCAAGATTAGTCCACGCGTTCACGGGTTCAGCCCAAAAGCTGGGGTCGGTGCGTTCACAGTAGATATCGGCAGGCTGGAACCAGTCAGTCATGTTTGTTCAGACGCGTTTTTCTGAAATCATAGGCTGTAACTTGGCTAGCGTGCACTGTTGCTGTCTGGGTGCTGGTCTGTGACTGCCGCGTCGCAAAGTGAAGGTTCGCGCCGAGCATGATCTGATGCTTGAGTGACAGTGTGCCCCGGATTTGACTGGACTCTGGAACAGAGTCTGTGTTGGTGTCACTGCCTCGCTATCTCAATGATTGCAGAGGCAGTGGCGAGTATGTAAGTCAGGCCGGGTAGTAAACCGAAATGGTCTCGGCAATGCATGCCGGTTTGGGCGCGTTTTCCAGTTCCACTGTGGCTTTGAATGTGCACTCAAGTCCGCCATCAGAACGCTCATTGATGTTGGCTAGCTCAAATTTGGCCCGGGTGCGGCTACCGCTTGGCACTGGGGTCAGAAACCTGACCTTGTTCATGCCATAGTTGACCGCCATGGCTACACCCGTCACATCGAAAGTTTGAAACCGCATCCCTGCCAACATAGACAAGGTCAGGTAGCCGTGCGCGATGGTTGAGCCGAACTTGGACTGTTTGGCGCGTTGCTCATCAACGTGTATCCACTGGAAGTCACCGGTGGCTTCGGCAAACTGGTTAATTCTGGCTTGTGAGATTTCCCACCAGTCACTAGTGCCGATCTCGCTGCCTACTAGCGACTGGAGTTCACTGAACTTTAGTTCGCGCATTTGCTGCTCCCATTGGTTGTGAAGGCTTTTGAGGCTTTTAGCACGTCAGCAGGGTGATGGTTGCGGTCATTTCGCAAGCAGGTCTTTTGGAATATTTAAGATGAAGTTTGTGAGTGCGGTCGTGTTGCTTGCCGGCAAAATGTGTCGGCGCATGGCCATGGCCGCACTCTCACCGTCGCGCGCAGTCAGAAACCCCAAAATTTCGCCATGTTGTTCATAGGAAGTTTGTGTTGCCCCAAGCGCACCAAATGCATGCCTGCGGTAGACACCCGTCCTGGCGCGAACCCGCATTACTTCCTGGCGTAAAAAAACATTACGAGAAGCGGTGTACAAAGCTTGGTGAAACTGCTGGTTGCCTGCTTGCCAACCATCCCAGTCTTCCTTGTCGGCAAACTTCTGGCTTTGCTTGTGTATCTGCTGCAATGCCTCGAGTTCTTTAGCCGACATGCGCTCGCAAGCCAGTTTGACCGCAATGGCCTCGATTTCGGCTAGCCATTCCCATAGGCTGAGCAGTTGAGCCAGATCCATTTTGGCTACGATGGCTCCTCCGCGAGGGAGGTTGCTTACCAAGCCTTGGGCTTTGAGTTGCAACAATGCCTCTCGTACGGGGGTTTTTGAAACATCGTAGCGTGATGCGATCTGGTTCTCGTCGATCGTATCGCCAGGGGTTAGCAAACCTTGACTGATCTGTTCGGCTAAGTCAGCGCGAATTCTGTCACTAATGTTTTTATGGGTTTTTGGTTGGGTAGCCACAGCACGCCTCTGTCAGAATCTCGGAGCTTGTTTGGCACAATATTTTTTACTGCTGGGATTATTTTACCTGTTGCTTAAAATTAATAAATGCACTAAAAATATATCTAGTTAACCAATAAAAATTTAGGTAAACCGATTGAGTGACGCAGATTGTGCATGCGCTCTTCTGCGTGGCGAGATAGACGTCGATCAATACTGGCGCGAATCGGGTGAGCAGCAGGTCAAGTCGGCGGGGGTCCTCTTGACGCAACATCAGCAGGAGCGGGCGCTGCGTAATTTGCATCGCTTAGTACTGAGCTTGCGCAGCTGTGGTATCGATCTCAAGTGTGCGGACGCTGAGGAGTCAAAGGCCGTAGACTGTGTCACTGATGCTGATGAGTTGCAATCCATTTTCAGTAACTATCTGGCCACGTACAGATGAGTGTGCAGCTTCCCAACACCATCCCGGCGTTCAAAGCCCACCTTGAGTCGGGCGCCTTGTCTGCGGGTGAAGCGGTTGAGTTGCAGGTGCGACGCTTTGCCGATCTCGATCAGCAAACGAGAGCGGTTGTTAGGGCACTTGCACCGCCGCCACATGCACCTGATCAATCCTTGCCGCTTGGGGGCGTGTGCCTTGCTCACAAGGACATTTTTAATCTCCCCGGACATCGTCCTGGGCTTGGACGTGACAGGGGCGCCGAGTCAGTTGGTATGGTCCAAGCGCCGTGCCTGTCGCTTCTCGAGCAAGCGGGTGCGATCAACCTTGGCACACTGGCTATGGCTGAGGATGCTTGCTCAGCCACGGGGCAGACGCAGAAATTGCCAACTCCTCTGAATCCACTTGGCGCCGATATGGCGGTCGGAGGTTCCTCAAGTGGCAGCGCAGTGGCAGTGGCCAGTGGTATGGTTTACGCGTCACTTGGGACCGATACGGCTGGTTCTGTGCGAATCCCGGCCATGACATGTGGGGTCATGGGTCTTAAAACCACGCATGAGCTCATTCCCAGAGACGGTATGAGCCCACTGTGCCCCTCTTTGGACTCAGTTGGGATTCTGGCGCGCAGCACAGCGGATCTGACAGCGGTCCTGCAAGTGATGGCACCAAATCTTGCGTGGGAGACTGCCGATATGGACAGTGAGATTCGCGTTGGTTTTTGGCTCGACGGTGCCGACCTAGACCAGGAGGTGCGTCAGGTGATTGCCCCGGTGATGCGTCGATATGGCCAGCAACATCTCGATCTCTCCGGTCATGAGCGTTGCCTCACCTCCTTGCAGGAGTTGGTCATGGCTTATGAGGTGGCTCAAACCCATGCTAGCAGAATCGCCCGTGGCTTGGCCTGCCCTCAAGTGCAAAGCCTCGGTGCCTATGGTTTGACCATCCCTGCTTCGTGGTGGCGGGCCGCCTTGCGCGAGCGACCTGATCGGCTCGCTCAGTTCGTTGATCACGCCTTCGCCAGTGCTGACGTCTTGTTGGCTCCTTTGCAAACCGGATTTTTGCCTACAACTCGTGAGGTTTATCTTGGCGATGATGCGTTCAAGAGCGCCAAGCTGTTAGGCTTGCATCGTTATTGTGGTTGGATCAACTATCTGGGGTTGCCGGCTTTGTCGATGCCAGTGGGTACTGGGGCGCACGGCATGCCAGTCAGCATACAGTTAGTAGGTAAACCGTTTAGTGAACCAAAGTTGCTTGCTCTGGGCAGGCAAATAGCGACAGACATTCATGGAGAGCATGGCATCTGGCCAGTGCTCAGATTAGAAGGATAACAAGCATGAGCAAAATTCAGGCATCTGAAGCACTAAAACCATTTCGAGTCTTGGATTTGTCGCGCGTGCGTGCTGGGCCTAATTGTGTGCGGATACTGACGGACTTTGGTGCCGACGTGATCCGTATCGAACCACCACCCGGGGTCGATCCAAACGAGGCCATGTTTGCTGCTAACCGTCATGGTGGGGATTTTCAGAATCTGAATCGCAACAAACGCTCTTTGACTTTGAACCTTAAGAAACCAGGTGCACTTGAAATTTTCATGAAGCTGGTTCAAACCGCTGACGTTGTGGTGGAGAACTGGCGACCTGATATCAAGAAAAAACTCGGGCTGGATTACGATGCCTTGGCTAAGGTGAACCCGCGCATCATCTTGGCGAGCATCTCTGGTTATGGTCAAACCGGTCCTTATGCCGGTCGACCTGGTTTTGACCAAATCATGCAGGGCATGGGCGGTTTGATGTCTGTGACAGGTTTCGCAGACTCGGGTCCGGTGCGTGCTGGTTTGGCCGTGGCTGACATGAGTGCTGGTTTGTATGCTGCGATTGGCATATTGCTTGCCTTAATCGAGCGTGAACAGTCTGGCAAGGGGCAGTGGGTGCACTCATCTTTGCTGCATTCCCAAATCGCGATGATGGACTTTCAGGGTGCCCGATATCTTAATGACGCGGATATTCCCGTTCGTGTCGGCAACGATCATCCCACCAGTAGCCCGATGGGGCTTTACACAGCCTCCGATGGTGTCTTTAACATCGGCGCGTCGGGCGAGGGCAACTGGGTAAGGCTATGTGAGCTTTTAAAGCGCCCCGAGTGGTTGCAAGATCCTGACTTTAAAACCGAGAAGCTCAGGGTGGTTAACCGATCAAAACTCACTGAGTTGTTGGAAGTCGAGTTTGCAAAAAATACCGTCCATTATTGGGTAACGGCACTAAATAATGCTGGTGTGCCGGCAGGGCCGGTTTACGACGTGCCACAGATGTTCGAGGATGAGCAGGTCAAGCATCTGGGTGTCGTGGCGTCTTTGCCTAACGTTTACGACAAGCAGATGCATTACATCACTCAGCCAGTCACGTTATCACGCACGCCACCGAAGGTGGTCGCACCGGCTCCCGATTGGGGTCAGCATACCGATGAGGTGTTAACTGAAATTGGTTACAGCGTTGAGCAAATCAAACGCTTTCATGATGATGGGGTCGTCTAGCATGGGTGAGGTCTGTACCGACATCGATGACAAGGGCATTGCCACGGTCACGTTCTCCAATATCGCGCGTATGAATGCCATGCAACTCGGTATGTGGCAGTCGTTGGCTCAGACAATGACAAGGCTGTCAGCGGATGAGTCTGTTCGAGTGGTCATTTTGCGTGGCGAAGGTGATGCTGCGTTCGTCTCTGGGGCGGATATCTCGGAGTTTGAATCGGTGCGCAGCACACCTGACGCCGTGACCTATTACGATGCGTGCGTCGAACAAGCGGAGGTAGCGATTGGCGCTTGTAGCAAGCCTGTGATTGCTGCTATTTCAGGCGTATGTTATGGCGGGGGTGTCGGAATCGCAGTCTCTTGTGATTTGCGTTATGCAAGCCTGGATTGTCGCTTTGCGGTGCCCGCTGGCAAACTTGGCCTTGGCTATCCGCTTGAAGATGTAACCCGCCTATACCGGATCCTGGGACGGGCTGGTGTCGCCGAGTTGCTGTTAACTGCCCGGGTATACCGCGGCGCCGAGGCGCGTGAAGTCGGCCTGGTGCATGCCTGTGTTGAGGACGTGTTTGCACATGCGCGGGCACAAGCCGAAGCGATTGCCGCACTCGCGCCCCTGACATTGACGTCCGTCAAGATGGCACTGCAAAATCTTGATCAGGTACCGCATGCCCCTGACATCGAGAGTGTGGCTGCTGCAGTTACCCGGTGTTTTGAAAGCGAGGACTATGTCGAGGGTCGACGGGCCTTCGCACAAAAACGCTCGCCTGTTTTCAGGGGCAAGTAGTTCCAGACAAATTAGGCCTATTTCTTTGCTGCAACTCAAGGATCTTCGAGATGAGTAACCCACGCGTTCCCTACCGATTTTCTGATGCGGGTCCCGCGCTTAAAGCCCATGTCAATGGTCCCATCTTGGTTCATCTGGTGGTGAACGTTGAGAATTGGAGTTTTGATGCGGCCATGCCGCGCACGATCATCACGCCGCCCCATGGCAAGGAGACCATTCCTGATGTGCCAAACTTCGCCTGGGTGGATTACGGTATGCGGGCAGGTTTGCCTCGCATGATTCAGGCGATTCGAGAGCGGGGTCTGCCGGCTTCGACCAGTATTAATGCCAGCGTGCTCGATGCCTATCCGGGAGCGGCTGAAGCGATGCTTCAGGCCGGTTGGGAGTTTATTGGGCATGGGCTACACCAGAAGTCGGTGCAACAAGCTGGTAATGAGGAGGATGTCGTTACCCAGGCTTTGGACAAACTGAGACGTTTCAGCGGCCAAGCGGTTGCCGGCTGGTTAAGTCCAGGTCTGCGCGAGACAGAGCGTAGTTTGGAGGTTTTCAAGTCGGCAGGTGTGCGTTACGTGTTTGACTGGTGCATGGACGATTTGCCGAACTGGATGCGTACCGATCAGGGTCCTATTCTGAGCATGCCATATAACCTGGAGCTTAACGACTCTGTGGTGTATGCCATTGAAAAGCATGCGACAGGACAGTTTCTGGAGCGCACACAGCGCACATTACGTTTGTTTGAGCGCGAAGCGCAGCAGCGTCCTCGAGTCCTCGCACTAGGCCTTCATCCTCACCTGATGGGTGTCCCACATCGCTTTGGTGAATTCGAAGAGATGCTTGACAGTCTATTGGCCAGTTCCATGACTGCATTTGTCAAGCCCGAGCAGATTGCTGATTGGTTTGAAGCGCAAGTCGCGCCGGCTTAGTTCGGTGTCACGGCACGTGCTTGGCGCCAAGGCCACTGGCCATGTGCAATCAGTAGGCTGCCGGCAATCATGACCAGAGCGGCGATCGTAATGGGTGTGTCATAACCGCCAGTGGTGTCGTGCAGAAAGCCAAATAGCGCTGGGCCGCACGCATTCATCAATTGCATAAAGGTGCCTGTGATCCCGAACACCTTGCCAAACGACGGTGCGCCGAACTCCCGTCGCACGATGAGCGCTGGCAAGGTCGTGATGTTGCCAACGTTCAAGCCAAACAATAAAACACCGATCACGAGCCAAGTGGCTGTGCTGGCGAAGGCGGCTACGAGTAAGCCAGCAGCTGCTAGCCACAAGACAACCGCGGCTGCTAGTCGAATGTTGACGCGGTCGGCAACGCGGGCGAGAACTACGCGGCCGATAAATGCCAGTGAACCAGATGCCAATATAGTCAGACCGGTTAGCGTAGGAGACAGCTCGGTCTGTAACAGCTTGACTTGCTGACTTAAAAAACCGAGCTGCACCATCAACGCCAGACCAAAGGTAATGATGGTCGAGCGAAGCGCAAAGGTTTTGAGTGCTTGTCCACGAGTCCATTCGCGTTCAATGACAGGCTCATCCCGAACTTCGGGTGCCAGGCCGTCAGGCCAAAGTCCCATGTCTTGAGGCCTTCGGCGCAATATAAAAATACTGATTGGCAAGATGGTTAGCACAGTGACTGTACCAATGATTGCCATGGCTGCTGTAAAGCCAAAGGTTTGAACTAAAAATAGTGTGATTGGCACGCCGAGCATGCCACCAAGGCTTGCGCCCAGAAGTGCGGTGGAAATAGCCTTGCCCTGAAACTTTTCAAACCAGGGGGCAATCGTGGCTGACACGGCGATGGTTGACAAGCACGACCAACCTAGCCCCATGGTGATGAAGGCAGCAACCATTTGCCACGGCTGACTGACTTGTCCAAGCGCAGCTATTCCGAGCGCCATGACGATAGCGCCAACACTCATGACTGCCTGTGGCCCATGGCGGCCAACCAAAGTGCCGACAAATCCTATGGACAGTGCGTTGACTAGAAATGCCATGCTAAGCGCCATTGATACGCTAGCAGTTGACCATCCATGGGTGTGGCTAAGCGCATCGATGTAGACGCTTGGGCCGTACAGTGCGAAGGCCCAGGCGACAAACGCCACCACTAGCGTGGCGCGTACCACGCGCCAGCCGTAAAACGTTTGCGTGGCGTTCGTCACACTTTAAATTGGCAGGCTTTAAAGGCGTCGGTTTGCTCGAACGCGCCTGCAAATTTGGCTAGTGCAGGATGACGTTCGGCGCTGCATGCTTCGGGTAGCATCGCGCTGATAAAGGAGTAGCCCACTGCTGCTGTGATGCTGGCAATGGTCGGGTTTTCTGCGCCTTCGAGCTTGTTGGCAGCCACCAGTGCCTCAATTTGGTCCACACCGGCTTGTGCTTGTGCCACGAGGGTGTCGAGAAATGGTTGATGAATCTTTTCCTTGGGGCGTTTGGTTTTTTCGTAGATTGCAGCAACCGACTTATCCAGGGCGCTTGTCATGATGCCGCACTGCTGTAACACTTGGCGCCTTGCGGGACCACTGGCTGGCAACAGGGTCTGGCTCGTCACGGTCTCGAGAATGCTGTCAAGGATAGCGCTGCTCTCGATAAGGATTTCACCATCATCAAGCACAAGTGCCGGTACCTTAAGCATCGGGTTAAAAGGTTTGACGGCATCGGCGTCTAATGCTGGCGACAAGGATCGGTGTTCGTAGGGAATGTGCAACCATTGCAAAGTAGCCGCAACACGGCGAACGAAAGGCGAAAGATAGCGACCAACCAGAATCATGATGTCTCCAGTGCTAGAGTTTTTTACAGAAATGCAGTATCACGCAAAGCACGCCTTGCGGCAATTTGTCTTTTAAGGATGTGACATGAAACAAGTGCAATTTCTAGCAAGTCTGCCGGTCAAGCTCGCTTTAAGTGTGATGACAGTGTCAGCGGCAATGCCCGCGGCAGCGCAAAGCGAACGCTTGCCGATCGGGCAGCCGGTGGCTTTTTGGATCGATAGCACCGAGGTAACTGTTGGCGACTTCGCCCGGTTCGCCCAACAAAATAATCTGCAAACTGCTGCCGAACGTGATGGCGGAGGCTACGAATATCGTTTTGGCTGGCAGCAGCGCGAGGGCTGGAATTTTCGGTCACCCTACGGCAAGCCGGCCAAGGATCAAGAACCCGCCGTACACGTGAGTTGGTTTGAAGCTGACCAGTACTGCAAATCCAATGGCGGGCGCCTGCCTACCCGGGATCAATGGGCACAGGCAGCCTATCAGGAAACCCGGGCTAATCCCCCCGAGCCGTTTGTCACGGCAAAGTCCTATGAATTCCCTACGGGGGAGTCCAGCAAGAATGCCAATACGGTTGGGGATGGCGACGGCTGGTCTGAGCACGCGCCAGTGGCCAGTTTTCCGCCGGGAGTGAACGGTCTTTATGATATGGGTGCCAATGTATGGGAGTGGCTAGCCGATGCGCGCGGTGATGACAGACTCACGGCCGGCGGCTCTTGGTGGTATGGGCCTTCGAAGATGACTGAACGCGCAATGCAGTACAAGCCAGGCAATTTTTATGCCGTGTATGTGGGATTTCGTTGCGTTTACGATCGCGCTAATTAGATCCAGTCGGAGTCCGTCCAGGGGCAGATGTCAATGCTCGGATCGGTAGTAGCCTGGGTCGAGACCGCCAGGCTTATCAGGTGTTCAGGTTCAATGCGCCAATGATGAAATCGCCATGGCAGGGTGGGCGTGAGCCTCGCGTCCCTGACCCGCAGTCGAATTCGTTCGGGCAATGTGGCACCGGGCGGGCTTAATTCAAATTCAAAGCCCGTCAGGCTATCGGCAATGCCCCACGCCTGAGCTTTCAAGAACGCTTCTTTTAGGGTCCAGTAAGTCAGAAACCGCTGTTGTCTCAGTTCTGGTGGTTGATAGTCTATGTCGCGTTGCTCGGCTTGGGTGAAATAACGCTTCGCAAGCCCAGCTTTTGTCGTTCTGTTTAACCATTCGGTATCGATTCCCATCGGTTCGGGGCCAATGGCCAAAACGGTCAGCCCCTGCGTGTGTGCGAGGTTAAAGTGCACGGCTTTTGCATTGAAAGGGTGGCTGAGCACTGGTTTTTGTCGGCCCGTAACTCCAAAGCAAATGTCCGACGGATTACAGCCAAGCACTTTGGATAGCAGTCTCCTGGTGAGCCCGTGGCTGACCAGAAAGGCATGCCGATGCTCGGGGTTAATCAAGCGCGCAAGCCTCGCAGTTTCGGCTTCATCTAGCCAACTCGTTATTTGCGTGATGAGGTCGGGGTTGCGCACGACGCCTGGGTTGAGATGGCGAACCAGAAAGGTTGAACCGTCAAATCGTTCTGAAATTGGTGACATAAGCCCAAAAATATCGGGAATTGCGTGACTGAAACGTGATGTATTAGTAATCTAAAGCATTCGTCATCATACGGAGTTTTTTATGTCGACCCCTATTCAGCGCCTGACCCCTGATTTTGCTGTTGCACCGCAACTAAGCCCTCAAGATATGGCGGCCGTTGCACAGGCGGGCTATAAGAGCGTGATTATCAATCGCCCTGACTATGAGGGCGGATCTGAGCAACCAACTTCTGAAGCGGTCAGTACGGCGGCGCGTGAGGCTGGCTTACGTGTAGCCTACCAGCCGGTGGTCAGTGGTGCCATCACGGCCGATGACGTTACCAAGTTCTCAGAATTACTACAGACGTTACCCACGCCAATACTGGCGTATTGTCGCTCTGGTGCCCGTTGCACCGTATTGTTCCAATCGGCGACGTCCAAAAGTTAAGCTGCATCTGTAATTTGCTGGGGCGAGCCGGGGCTGTAAGGTTGTCGGTGTTTGATTTATTGATAAGCATCAATTTTTAAACATGTGGTGGATACCATTTGCAGGGATTTGCGCTAGCATGAAAGAGTCAGATTGGCATTACCGACTCATACAAAAATCAAAGGGAGTTCAATATGTTTAAAAAAATCCTGATTCCGACCGATGGCTCGGCGCTTTCAGCCCAGGCTGCCAACGCTGGGGTGTCATTTGCCCGTTCAGTGGGTGCCGAGGTCGTTGCACTGTATGTCGGTCAGCCTTTTGCTGCCACGATTGGCTTTGATGGCATGGCGGCGGCTTACGCCATTACCGATGAAGATTATGAGAAGGCCTCTGCCGAGCAGGCTAAGAAATATTTGCAGGCAGTCGTTGATCGTGCTGAAACCGCGGGTGTGAAGGTTTCTTCCGAGTCAGTCACCAATTTCAACGTCGCTGACGGGATTGTTGACGCTGCCGGTAAACACGGTTGCGATCTTATTTTTATGGGTAGTCACGGGCGCAGCGGATTGTCACGGTTGCTGTTAGGCAGTGTGACAGCCAAGGTGTTGTCTTTGGCGCAGGTGGCCGTGTTGGTGTATCGTGTCAAAGAGGAATAAACACAAAAACCGCAAGTCTGCTTCAGGGTGCATCAGTTAGGCCCTCAAAAACGCTGCTTTGAGCAGCGTTTTTTACGCGATTTACCCAGGACGCCCCATTGTGAAGTCCCGGGGCTTGTTGGGGACAAGCTAGCCAAGGCCTCGTCTGCTGTCCTATGATGTGGCGTTTAAACAATCGCCGGCAACTGGCAAACTAGGAGAAAAAATAATGACAGTTAAAGTTGGAGATCATGTGCCAGAGGGTACGTTGACCGAGTTCATCGAGAATGAGACTGCGGGGTGTGCGCTCGGACCGAACGACTTCAAGGTATCCGAGCTGACCAAAGGCAAGAAAATCCTGATGTTTGCACTGCCAGGTGCTTACACGCCAACATGCTCGGCCAAGCATGTGCCAAGCTACCTCGAGAGTTATGACGCCATTAAGGCCAAAGGTGTAGACGAAATCTGGTGTGTGGCGGTTAATGATGCCTTCGTGATGGGTGCTTGGGGGCGTGAGCAGGGTGTGGCTGGAAAAATTCGCATGTTGGGTGATGGCGCGGCTGCCTGGACCAAGGCGATGGGTTTGGAGTTGGATTTGACGGCACGTAACATGGGCGTGCGCTCCCAACGTTATGCCGCGTTGATTGAAGACGGTGTCATCAAAGCACTTGAAATTGAAGCCCCTGGCGCATTCGAAGTCAGCTCTGCGCAGTCCATGTTGAAGCATCTCTAACGGACTCACACACCATACGTGGTGTATTGAAATGGCCGGCCTACGCTGGCCATTTTGTTGGTGCGTTCAAGCAACATTCGTGATCACGTTGCTAAATTGTCTTTGTCATTGAGCACAGGCTCAAGCTATTCTGTGGCTTGCAAACGCCTGCCGCTATGTTCACCACCCTCGCATCCTTTTCTTCTTTATTTCTATCCACATTCGTGATGTTGGTGGGTGTGGGGCTGTTTAACGTCTTCATGGGACTAAAGCTCTCTGAAGATGGGGTCAGTGCGATCTGGATCGGCGCGCTGATGTCAGCCTACTATCTCGGGCTTGTGATTGGTAGTCGGGTTGGTCATCGCATGATCGTGCGTGTTGGCCATGTGCGTGCATTTGCCGCAGCCGCCGCTACTTGCTCGGTCATGGTTCTGATTCAGACACTGGTCTCAGAAAAAGAGATCTGGGTGCTGTTTCGGGTGATTGCCGGGGCTGGCATGGCCGTGCAATTTATGGTGCTAGAGAGTTGGCTTAACGAGCAAATAGAAAACGAGCGTCGCGGTCAAATTTTTTCTGTTTATTTGGTCATGTCTGGCCTCGGTACGGCTATTGGTCAGATGGCTATCACCCTCTACCCATCACTGGATCTGCGCCCATTGATTCTGGTGGCGATTTGCCACGTCGTTGGCTTAATCCCGATTGTCTGGACGGTTCGTTTACACCCCGCGCCGCAGTTACCAGCACCGCTGGATTTTGGGTATTTTTTACGGGTTGCTCCGGCAGCGCTAGTAACTATGTTTGTAGCTGGCAACATCTCCTCCGCTTTTTATGCGCTGGCGCCTGTATACGTGATTGAAAAAAATTTCAGCACGCCTGAAGTCGCTGCATTCATGTCTGTCGCGGTTTTTGCGGGATTGATGGCGCAATGGCCTATGGGTTGGATGTCCGACCGCATTCCGCGTCAACGGTTAATTCTGTTTAATGGCGCAGTGTTGACGTTCGTCACTTTGCTGCTATGGGGATGGCTGCCGATTCCGTTCTGGTTGTTGATGATGATTTCAGCGGTCAGCGGGGTAATGCAGTTCACGCTTTACGCTTTGGCAGGCTCTTTTGCCAATGACTTGGTGACCGCGGACCGACGTGTCAGTCTGAGTGCGGTATTGCTGATGTCGTTTGGTATTGGAGCTTGTCTTGGGCCTTTGCTTGCAGGGGGGCTGATGAGGTTGGCGGGTGTCAACATGCTGTATGTGTTCTTTAGTGCATGTGCAGTGATCTTAATTTTGACCTCAATAACCAGAAGGAAACCCTATGTTAGACAGTCTGACAGCCCGTGAGAAAGTGCAAGCCATCTACATTGCCTATCTCGCGAGCTTGGTGGTAATGCCACTATCGATTGTGGGCGTGTTCTTTGCTTACAAGATTCGGCAGGAGCAACGCGGTAATTGGCTTGAAAGTCACTGCAATTGGCAGATCCAGACATTTTGGATTGGGTTGGTTGCGTTTTTGGTAGGCGGTCTGACGGCCATGTTGTTTGTTGGCTATTTGATTATGCTGGCAACGGGTTTGTGGTTTCTTTACCGAATCATCAAGGGCTGGCTCAAGCTCTCAGAAAACCAGACTGTTGAGCCCAAAGCATATGGTCTAGTCTAAAGGCCAAAAGAGTGTGATTGCGCCGGCCACAACCAGTATCAGTCGTTTACTCCAGTGTCCAGGTGCGATCACGCCGTAAGCCACCAGTGTGGTCGCGCTGCCAATTTTCAGCATCGCAATGATGGCAGCGATCGGACTAGCGCTTAATTCAATCAAACCAGGTGTTGAGATCATACCGAGCGGAATCAAGTACAGGCCCAACCCAAGTGCCATGGCTTTCATGGCGACTTTGAGCCAATTTTCCTCAACCATACCGGCAGCAATGAATACCGCTCCACACACTGGCGGGGTGATGGTTGACAGCAGCGCAAACCAAAATACAAAAAGATGAGTCTGTAAAAGACCCAGGCCAAGTTCGGTCAGTGCAGGTCCTGCCACTGATACGCAAATGACATAGGCTGCGGTGGTGGGTACTTCCATACCCAGCAAAAGGCACGTCAAAGCAGTCAACAAGATAGCCGGCCAAAGCAAGCCACCTGAACCAGACAGGATCACCGAGGTGATTTTCACACCGAGCCCAGTCATGCCCAGCACACCGATGATGATGGATGCACAAATAATGATAGACGCAATCATCGACACTTGTTGGCCCGAGGTCATGGCAGCGTGTCTTACTCGTAACAGCACCGCGCGGCCATCAAATCCGAACGTTTCGTCTGTTAACAGCAGAGCAGCCGCCAGTACGACTGCCATGCAAGCGGCGTATTGAGGGGTGAAGTCCAGGCCAAACATCCCATAGAGTAGGGCTGCAAACGGCACCGCAAAAAAGCCTGTTGTGATGATGACTAATCGCATGCCTGGCCGTTCAGAGGCGGGCACGCCCGGCAGGTTGTAGCGTCTGGCATAGGCATTAATGCCAACCCAGACCGCAACAAAGTAAAGAATGGCCGCCGGCAGTGCCGCGAGCATGATTTGGTCGTAAGGTACGCCGGTCAGCTCAACCATGACAAACGCACCAGCACCCATTAACGGCGGCATGATTTGCCCGCCTGAGGATGCGACTGCCTCGACTGCACCGGCCAGTGACCTTGGATAGCCAAGCTTGCGCATGGCAGGCAGGGTGATGGCGCCGGTCGATGCCACGTTAGCCGATGCTGATCCAGATATCGAGCCAAATAGGGCTGAGGACAACACCGATACTTTGGCGGCGCCACCAGTGAGCCTGCCAGCGACAGCAGCAGCGATGTTCATAAAGCCAGCGCCTGCTTGCCCAGCATTGAGCACCGCCCCAAAAATCACAAATATCGCCACAATCGTGACTGATACGCCTGTCAGGCTGCCCCAGATGCCACCTTCTGTAATGGTTAGCGTTCCAAGAAAGCTTGTTAAAGGCATACCGCCGTGACCGAACTCACCGGGTATATGGTTGCCAAACATGCCATACAAAAGCATCAAAACGGCAATGGCAGGTAGCGGCCACCCGACGGCTCTTCTAGCCATGTCGATAACGACCACCAATAAGCCGATTGCAAGCAGGGTTTGCCACGGCCCATCGATGCTGCCATATTGATCAGACAGTTCGCTGTGTCCGACTGCCACCCATGCGCAACCAACCATGCCGATGGTGCAAAGTAGCCAACTGAACAGATCGGGTGTTTGGCCGCCGGGACGCCACAAGAACAGCCACGGCAAGGCAAGCGCCATGTGAATAGGCCGGCTCACAAGGTTGGGAACCAGACCTGCAAAAATCAGCCAGAGATGAAAAGAGATAGTGACTATGCCCAATGCTGGCCATATGATGTCGCGCGGAGCAAAGGGCATAGTTGTTGCAAACAGAAATAAAAAACCAGGTTTTCTCTTAACGGTTAGCAGCCGTTAGCGGAAAGTTGTTTTCTTGGTAGTAACGCAATGCGCCAGGGTGAATCTTGCCTGGAATGTTGGCGAGCATGTCAGGTGTAACACCCTTCCACCAGGCTGCGGTGTCACCCATGCGGGCGCGTTCAGTCCAGAACGTTTTGGTGAGTTCATAAGCCACATCGTCGCTCATGTCAGTGGTGGTGTAGGCAATCACCGGCAAGGAGGTTGTGTTGATTGGGTTGTCCTGACCCTTGTAGGTGCCTGCAGGAATCGTGACTTTGGTGGCGCCGGTTTGCTCGATCTGGGCATCCGACATCGATAAAATCACAACCGGTGAGCTGGCAGCTGCTTCAATGACGTTTGGGGCAGGAAATGAGCTCGCTGTCACAAACGCGTCAATTTGCTTGTTTTTTAAGGCTGGCACAGCGTTGTTCAACTCAACGTTGGCCAGATTGACTTTGCCATCCAACCCAAAAAGCTTGAGGTACTTCTCACCTTCACGGGCCGAGAATGTGCCCTTACCAATCAATACGTTCTTGCCAGCCATGTCTGCAAAGCTATTGATATTGGCATCTTTGTGCGCGACAAAGTGCATGGTCAGCGATGGAATCGGGAATAGTGCCCGGATGTCTTTGTACTTGGGTGAGGGTTTTTTCTCAAAAGGCCCAGAGTCCTCCATGGCTCTTGTGACCAGCGAGGGCGGTGTGGTGAAGACGTAGTTGCCAGTGCGAGTCGCAGCTTCCATGACGTTTTGTACAGAGCCTTGGCTCTCTTCCACGGTCATGATGATCTGGCCGTTGGAGCCCTGTTTGATTGCCTGAGCAAGTTCGACGCCCATCTGGTAATAGGATGAGCCGACTTTTGCGGACTTATAGGTGATGCGGGTCTCGGCAAGCGCGGTGCCTGTCGTGCCCATGATCAGCGCGGCCAATAGACTAGGCGCTAGACGTTTGAAGGTGTGCATGCAAGGTCTCCAGTTAAAGATACTTGATATTAGAAATGTAACCGCCTGATTATAGGCATGTGGCAAGGGGTTTGGCGCGCTGCTGCGCCTTGGGAAAGAGGCCGAAACGGCAATTGCGGTGGATTGATATTTGTTCTGTGCGCTTGTTCTATAAGCACCATAAACAAAAAGCGCCTCACTGATCGTGTGGGCGCTTTTGAATTTGGCGGAGCGGACGGGACTCGAACCCGCGACCCCCGGCGTGACAGGCCGGTATTCTAACCAACTGAACTACCGCTCCGCAGCGGTACAACAAAAAACTTTGGCGTCCCCTAGGGGATTCGAACCCCTGTACCCACCGTGAAAGGGTGGTGTCCTAGGCCTCTAGACGAAGGGGACCCGGACTTGCTATCTGTTCGCTAAACCTGGTGGAGGTAAGCGGGATCGAACCGCTGACCTCTTGCATGCCATGCAAGCGCTCTCCCAGCTGAGCTATACCCCCAGATCCGGCGAAGAACGAAATTATGCACGAAACTTCGGCGATTGGCAAACGCAAAAGCCGAGCCCGAGCTTTTTGCCTGAGTTTATTGAACGCATTGACCTGTGCCTACTTCGAGTCGAGCGGGGCTTTAAAAGCAGACCCTAGTGATTCGTTGTAAGCAGCTAGCCCGCGTTTTTCCCGTTCCAGGTAGTTTTCAACCGCTTGGGCAAAGCCCTCGTGTGCCAGCCAGTGCGCGGACTGGGTTTGCACCGGCATAAACCCGCGCGCCATTTTGTGCTCACCTTGAGCACCTCCTTCGATGACATCGATACCGTTGGCGATGGCCCATTCAATTGGCGCGTAATACGCCACTTCAAAGTGTAGGCAGTCAATGGCCTGCAACCCGCCCCAGTAGCGCCCATAGAGTTTACGCGTCGTCTTTTGTGTCGCTGGATCAGTGATGTTGTCAAGCAATAGCAGCGAAGCGGCAACTGGCTCTTTCTCCCGATAAGCCAGGATAAGTAAACATGTCTTGGGGTCAACTAATTCAAAAAAATCCCTGGTGAGATAGGGTGGGTTGCCTCTTTGTGCGTAGGTGTTGGCATAGCAGCGGTAGAAGAAGTCCCAGTCGGCATCCGAGATCTCATGTCCGGTCTTCACTGCAGTGGTGACGCCGGCATCGCGCACCTTGCGTCGCTCGGCCCGGATTTTCTTGCGTTTAGGCTGGGTTAGGTGACTCAGGAACTCATCAAACGACTGCCAGCCTTGATTGTGCCAATGAAACTGGGTGTGATGCCTCGAAAGACAGCCCGCGGCAGCTAGTGATCTCTGATCAATGGCGTTTGTGTAAAGTACATGTAAAGATGACAGGTTAGTTGCCTTGGCCGCTTTGATCAAAGCCTGTGCGGCGAGTGCCTTGTGTTCTGACTCGCACAACAAGCGCGCTGAAGTCACTGGGGTAAATGGCACACCAGCGAGCCATTTGGGGTAATAACGCAGACCCGCGCGTTCATAGGCGTCTGCCCACGCCCAGTCAAATACAAATTCACCGTATGAATGTGCCTTGAGGTAGAGCGGCACGATCGCCAACACACTATTTGCATGTCCTTGCCCCACTTCATTCTCGACAATGAGATGCTGGGCTTGCCAGCCAGTGTCTGGACACACACTGGCTGATTGCTCGAATGCTGAGAGAAAACGGTGTGACGTCAGGATTGATCCGCCGGCTTGCGCGTTCAAGGCATCCCAGGCGTGAGCATCGATCTGGGTGATGTCGTCAAGCGAGCGAACCAACAAAGTTTCAGGCATGTGCAGTTTTGTTTGATGACTAGTCAGGTCTGGCGCTAGATCTACGCCTGCGGACCAACGCAACAACGAGTATGCCCCACGCCAGTACCCAAGCGGGATAGTTCCCCCAACGCGCGTATGGCGTCAGTCCTTCGTGGCCTTGCACCTGAACGTCAACATAGCCTGCAGCCATTGTCGGTAGTACGGCGATCGTACGGCCAGCCGGGTCAATGGCGCCCGTCATCCCCGTGTTGGTTGCTCTAAGCGTGGGTCGCCGTGTTTCCATGCTCCGAAACCTGGCCATTTGCCAGTGCTGCCTCAGAGCCGAGCTATCGCCGAACCAACCCAGATTGCTGAAGTTTGCAAGAATGGTTGCGCCTTGACGCACCGCAGGTAGTAGCTCTTGCCCAAAAATGTCCTCATAGCAGATGTTTGGCGCAATTCTCTGCGATCGTACGCTAAAGGGGGTTTGCTGTTCATTGCCAGCGGTGAAATCGCCAAGCGGAATGCGCATTAGATCGATAAACCAGCGAAACCCAGTGGGTACAAACTCGCCAAATGGCACAAGGTGTTGCTTGTCATAGCGCGCATCAGCCAAGCCCTGAGACAGGTTGGCGGGGGCTGAATTAGCGTCAATGGCAATCACACTGTTGGTGTAACGATCGGACTCTGGCCCGTACAACGGGGCACCCAGCATCAAGGTGCTGCCATTGCTATCTGCAATGGCTATCCAGTCTTGCCAATGCCGAGCTGGCACCTGGTGTGACAGCCTTGGAATCACGGTCTCAGGCAGCATGATCAACTCAGGTGCTGGCGTGTCTGCGGCGGGCGCGGATTGGTGTCTGGCGAGTTCTATATGATGTTGATGCGTTTGTTCAAATCGCATCGCATCAAACTTGACACCTTGATCAACATTTCCCTGAATCAGTCTGACGGTTAACGGTTCCCCCGTCGGTTTGGTAAAGCTTGTTTGCTGCAGGCTTGCTCCGATAAAGACTAGCAATATGGCAACGGCCAAGGCGATGCCTCGCTTAGGGGTAAATGAGCTGTCATTCTGTGTGGCCTCGGCCCTTAATGTGGCAGCCACAGCGCCAGCGATCCAGGCAATCACCCAGGTCGTGCCTGGCGCACCGACAATCACCGCCCAGCCAGCCAGCCAGCTATCGGTCTGGCCGTATGCTGTGGACAACCAAGGGAATCCTGTAAAAATGAAGCCTCGCAGCAGCTCAGCTGCTGTCCACGCGCTAGCCCAAACCGTGGCTAACCAGATCAAACTCGATGGTTTGGTTTGGTTGCTGTCTTTGAGTAACCAAGCGCAAACCCAGCCAGCAAATGCAGGGTAGAGGGCCAAATAGGCGCTAAACAACAGCAATGCTAACCAAGCCAACGGTAATGCCAGTTGGCCGTAGACGTGCATGCTGATGGTCAGCCAGTACAGACCCGTCAGAAATTGGACAGCGCCAAATATCATGCCCGTGATTGCAGCGCGCCGGGGCGGTTGGCTAAATGCCCAATGAGCCAGCACAGCGAGCATGACAATTTGAGTCCAAGCCAGTGACCACGCGGGTAAAGGGCCGGGCGCAAACGTCAGTGCATAGACGCCACCAAACAATGCAGGCCAGAACAGGTTGGTTCGTGCCTGCATGTGTTTAGGTTTGTTCTTGGCGCTTGGCCTTCAGATGAGGCAATCGTCTGGCACGTACCCAAAGGGCACGCCGAGAGTCGGCTCTGAGCACTTCGAATAGCAGATCTTCTAGCGCGTGTCGATCACCACGTCGCGGAATTCGGCCAAGCTCATGGGCAAGCCACCCCCCAATCGTGTCGTACTCACCCTCTGGAATTTCGCAGTCCAGCAGCTGGTTTACTTCAGCGAGCTCGGTGGTGGCAAGAATACGCCAGGTGTTGTGGCCATCCGGGAAAATGGTCTGCTCACTGTCGTCGTACTCATCCTCGATGGCACCAACGATTTGCTCAAGCACATCTTCTAGCGTTACTAGTCCAGTGATTCCACCATGCTCGTCGATGACAATCGCAATGTGGTTGCGATGGCTGCGAAACTCTTGAAGTAGAACATTGACTCGTTTGGTTTCTGGTATGAAAACAGCCGGTCGAATCAGGTCTCGCAAGGTCAATGCTGGGTTGAGCATATGCCGCAACAAGTCCTTGGTCATGAAGATACCGATCAGATTATCCGGCGTGTCCTCATAGACTGGAAAGCGCGAATGTGCCATCTCAACAATCTTGGGCAACAAACTCGGTAAGGGTTCGTTAACATCCAGTAGATCCATGCGTGCGCGCGGGACCATGATGTCAGCAGCTGTTTGATCAGATACAGCGAGTGCCCCCTTGAGCATGCCATAGGCATTGCTGTCTATCAGGTCGCGTTCTCTGGCTGCCTCAAGTACAGTGAAGATTCCCTCCCGGTCTTCGGGCTCTCCACGAACTAGAGAGAGAATTCGGTCAACAAGGGATTTTCTGGAAGATGACTTTTTGCCTGGTTCCTGACCAGGCTCGCTAGGGTAGGGTTCTGGCATTGCGGGTGCAATCAAGTTTCGACACCCCTAGGATAACCGAAAGTTTGTGACTGTCTAGTCAAGTCGGACCCCAATAAGCCGGACATTTTCTAGGGATTTCACGTAAATTGCCGTTCAGCAGTCAGGCCACGTAGGGGTTTGGAATGTGCAAGCCCGCGAGAATTTGGGTCTCCAACGCCTCCATTTCATGCGCTTCGCGCGCTTTGAGGTGGTTATATCCTAGCGCATGAAGCGTACCGTGGATGATGAGGTGTGCCGCGTGATGCAAGTATGGCTTGCCCTGTGCACGCGCCTCCTCTGTTAGGACCGGTTTACAAATCACAATGTCGCCCATGATGTGCCCTGTCTGAGCAAAGAACTCGTCGTATTGAAACGTCAACACGTTGGTCGCGTAATCTTTATTTCTATAGGCTAGGTTCAGTGACCTGCCCTCTGCTTTACCCACGAGTCGTACGGTCAGGCTGACCTGTTTGGCTCCCTTGTTGTCAGCGGCATTCAAGGCACGCTGGACCCAGCGCCGTATGCGCCAGCGAGGCAAGTTCTGATCATCAATGCCGTATTGAACAGATAGAGACAGGTCAGGAGTTCTGTGTAGCGTCTTTGTCATAGGCGTCCACAATTCGAGCCACAAGCGGGTGACGCACGACATCCCGGCTGGTGAAGGCAGTCATTGCAATTCCCTGCACATCGGCCAATACACGGGTAGCGTGCGCCAATCCACTGGTTTGTCCACGAGGCAGGTCGACCTGTGTGGGGTCTCCTGTAATCACCGCTTTACTGCCGAACCCGATGCGCGTTAAAAACATTTTCATCTGCTCCGGTGTCGTGTTCTGGGCCTCATCAAGAATCACAAATGCATTGTTCAGGGTGCGACCGCGCATGTAGGCCAAGGGTGCAATTTCGATGGTCTGTTTCTCGAACAAACGCTGCACTTTGTCAAATCCCATGAGGTCGTAAAGTGCGTCGTAGAGGGGTCTAAGATAAGGATCGACTTTTTGGGCGAGATCACCGGGCAAGAACCCGAGCCGCTCGCCAGCTTCAACTGCTGGGCGTGTCAGTATCAGTCGTTGTACGTTGTCGCGCTCAAGTCCATCGATAGCACAGGCCACCGCCAGCCAGGTTTTGCCGGTACCGGCAGGCCCGGTGCCAAACGTGATGTCATGCTTCAAAATATTGTTGATATAGTCAGCTTGGCGAGGTGTGCGAGGTTTTAAGTCGCTTCTCCTGGTGCGTAGCTGATAGTCAGCTGCGCTCTGACTGCTTGTCTTTTGTGTTTGCGCAATCGCGCGCGCCTCAACAATACCTAGTTGAACCTCATCGATAGACAGATCTCGTGATTGCGCTTGCGCATGAAATCTCGACAACAGAACGGCGGCTTGCTCGGCCTGTTCGCCACTGATCTCAAATTGATTGCCACGCCGCCCAATGGAGACACCGAGTGCCTGACTGATTTGACGCAGGTTCTCATCTAAGGGCCCGCATAGTCTGGCGAGTTGCTGATTGTCGCCTTCAAGCTCAAGGCGTCTGATATTTGCACTCATGCAGCTTGTGTCTCGCGCGTCACGACTTCACCACGCAAGCTGTTGGTGTAAGCCGTGTTGATCGTGACATCGATCATCTGGCCAATCAATCGGTCTGAGCCGGCAAAGTTAACGATGCGATTATTTTGCGTGCGACCCATGAGTTCGCCAGCATCACGACGCGAAGATCCTTCGACCAGGATCGTTTGTTTGGTACCGATCATGGCCTGGGCGATGGCGCTGGCCTGCGTGCCAATCAGAGCCTGAAGCCGCTGCAGTCGTTTTAACTTGACGTCAGCCGGTGTGTCATCGGTCAATTCAGCAGCTGGCGTACCAGGGCGAGCCGAGTAAATAAAAGAAAATGAAGTGTCAAACCCGATGTCTTCTATCAACTGCATGGTTTTATCAAAGTCAGCATCCGTCTCGCCGGGAAAGCCAACGATGAAGTCTGAGGACAACGTGATATCCGGGCGTGCTTCGCGCAACCGGCGAACAATTGACTTGAATTCCAGTGTGGTATAGCCGCGCTTCATGGCAGCAAGCACTCGATCGCTACCGGCTTGAACGGGCAGATGCAGAAATGAAACTAGTTTGGGTAGGCGTCGATAAGCATCGATCAGGCGACTGGTCATCTCTTTGGGGTGAGATGTTGTGTAACGAATCCGCTCGATACCCGGGATTTCGTGGACATACTCCAGCAAGGTCGCGAAATCTGCAATCGTTTGTCCGTCGCCCATTAAGCCACGATAAGCGTTGACGTTTTGTCCGAGCAGGGTAACTTCCTTAACCCCCTGATCAGCCAAATCGGCCACTTCAACGAGAACATCTTCAAACGGCCGTGAGATTTCCTCACCGCGCGTATAGGGCACCACACAGAAGCTGCAATATTTACTGCAACCTTCCATGATAGAGACAAAGGCCGTTGGCCCATCTTTGCGTGGCGGAGGTAATGCATCAAACTTCTCGATTTCCGGAAAGCTGATATCAACCTGGGGCTTGCCGAGCTGGCGGCGTTTTTCAATAAGTTCGGGCAATCGATGCAATGTCTGTGGCCCAAACACCACATCCACATAGGGGGCACGTTGCACGATGGCAGCGCCCTCTTGGCTAGCGACGCATCCGCCCACACCGATGATCAGTTTTGGGTTGGCCTCTTTGAGCTCTTTTACCCGACCTAAATCAGAGAAAACTTTGTGTTGTGCCTTGTCGCGGATCGAGCATGTATTAAAGAGAATGACATCGGCCTCTTCAGGATGGCTCGTCAGCTCGGCTGGCGAATCTTTCCCCAGGACATCAAACATCTTGTCAGAGTCATATTCGTTCATCTGGCAGCCAAAGGTGCGGATGAACACTTTCTTAGTGCTTTGTGTCATGTGTTATCGCCGTGACGGGTGTTGATCCCGGGGGCGCCTCTTGAGTTTAAGTAAACCGAAATGTTAATCGCAAAACGGCATTTGACCCAGTGCCAATGGGACTGGTCTGTATGAGTCGAACGTTGTTTAGATCGTTCGTAGATCGCACCCCGGGTGGGCAGTGCGTACACCCACCTTAGGGTTCCTCGGTGTATATCTCTTCGAGCTCGTTGGTTTTCTTGGGTGGCTTGACCAAGTCTTCACGCTTGACACCCAACCAAAGTGCAATTGAAGCTGCCACAAATATGGATGAATAGATGCCAAACCAGATACCAATCGTTAGCGCTAAAGAAAAATACTCGAGTGTCGGTCCGCCAAAGATATACATTGATAGAACCATGATCTGCGTAGATCCGTGGGTAATCACCGTGCGAGACATGGTTTGCGTGATGGCCCCGTCAATTACATCACGAACTTCCACGTTTCTCAGTTTGCGAAAGTTCTCCCGAATTCGATCCATGATCACGACAGACTCGTTCACGGAGTAGCCAAGCACGGCGAGTACACCGGCGAGCACTGACAGTGAGAACTCCCACTGGAAAAATGCAAAGAACCCCAAAATGATTACCACGTCATGCAGGTTCGCCACGACACCAGCTACGGCGAATTTCCACTCAAACCGGATAGCCAGATAGACCACAATGCCGATAATCACAAAGAGCAACGCTAGAAGACCGCTTTCAACCAGTTCCCGACCAATCTGGGGCCCGACATATTCGACTCGCTGCAAAACGATGTCGGGAGCATTGGCGGTCAGCGCGGCCATTACCGCCTGACTTTGGTCTGCCGAGGACTGCCCGTCGATGATCGGCAGGCGAATCAGCACATCTCGCGAGGTGCCAAAGTTTTGAACTTGAAAGTCGGTGTAGCCCAATGTGCTGAGTTCTTCGCGGACCTGAACCAAGGGCGCGGTATCAGGATAGGTCAATTCGATCACAGTGCCGCCGGTGAACTCAATCGACAAGTTAAATCCGCGGGTGGCGATGAACACAACGGCCAAAACGAAAAACGTGAGGCTGATCAGATTCAGCACCAACGAGTGGCGCATGAATGGGATGGTGCGAGAGATGCGAAAGAATTCCATGTTGTCAGCCCTTCGGTTTCCAGACTGTACCAATGGACAGCCCTTGCAGTTTCTTGCGACCGCCGTGGGTCAAATTCACCATGGCACGAACGCCCACCACAGCTGAGAACATCGAAGTCAGAATCCCTAAGCAATGCACGACCGCGAAACCACGCACGGGTCCGGTGCCAAATATGAGCAAAGCAATTCCGACAATCAATGTGGTCAGGTTCGAGTCCAGGATAGTTCCCCACGCCCGCTCAAAGCCAATTTGAATGGCAGATTGCGGGGGCTCACCACGCCTTAATTCTTCCCGAATACGTTCATTAATGAGCACGTTGGCATCGATGGCCATCCCGATTGTCAGGGCAATCGCTGCAATGCCTGGGAGCGTGAGCGTTGCCTGCAGCATCGACAACAGCGCTAGAAGCAGAAAAACGTTGAATGTTAGGCCAACCGCTGAAAACAAGCCGAATAAACGATAGTAAGCGATCATGAAGATCGCGACTGCGACGAAGCCCCACAGCGTGGCGTTAAATCCTTTGGCAATGTTCTCGGCACCAAGACTCGGACCAATGGTGCGCTCTTCGATGATGGTCATGGGGGCTGCCAGAGAGCCAGCCCGTAAGAGCAAAGCTATGTCAGCGGCATCTTCGGCACTCATGCTGCCGGAGATCTGCACTTGCCCACCCGGTATTTCACTTCGGATGACCGGCGCAGTCACGACCTGACCTTTGCCTTTTTCAAACAAGAGGATGGCCATACGCTTGCCAATGTTGTCGCGCGTGACATCCCGGAAAATTCTTGCACCCTTGCTGTCTAGTGTGAGATGCACTGCCGGTTGTTGGTTTTGGGAGTCACGTCCAGCCTGTGCATCTTGCAAGTTTTCGCCTGAGAGGATGACTTGGCGGCGCAACAGAATGGGTCGCCCATCGGTATCATCGTAGCGCTCAAGGCCGAACGGTACCGTACCGGCAGAAAGCGCCGACATGGCAGTCGGCGAGTCGTCCACCATACGGATTTCCAGCGTTGCAGTGCGCCCTAGAATTTCCTTGGCTTTCGCAACATCCTGAACGCCGGGCAGTTGGACCACGATTCGATCCGCGCCTTGCTGCTGAATGACGGGCTCGGCGACACCAAGCTCATTAATCCGGTTGTGCAAAGTGGTGATGTTCTGTTTGAGGGCAGTGTTTTGGACGGTGGCCACTGCGCCAACATTGAGTTGACCAGCCAGCAGTGGACGTCCACTGTTTGCGCCATCACTGACGCCCTGGTCAAACGCCATATCCGGGTAGCGGTTACTCAACAGTGCAAGTGCACGCGCGCGCGCCTCGTTGTCGGCAAATATGGTCACGACTGACAAATCGACGCGTTCTACTGCCGTACTCGGAATACGCGCCTCCCGCAGTGCGGCTCTGATTTCGGTAGCGAGCGAGTCATAGCGTGCGGTAAGGGCACCCCGCATATCGACTTGCAGCAAGAAATGCACTCCGCCTCTTAGATCGAGACCAAGATACATGGGATTTGCGCCGATTGCACTTAGCCAATCGGGTGAGGCTGGCAAAAGATTCAGTGCGACGGTATAGCTTGGATCAGCAGGATTTGGATTGAGGGATTTTTCGATGACGTCACGGGCTTTTAGCTGTGTGTCAGTGTCTGCAAACCTAACCCTGACTGTACCCACCGGACCATTACGCTCGAAACTTGAACCCGTTCCAGTGATATTGGCCTGAGCCAGAATATTCTCGACCCGTCCCTGCATGTCGGGTTCGATTTTGATGGTGGATTTGGCACTCGAGACCTGAACAGCCGGTGCTTCCCCATAGAAATTGGGCAGCGTGTAAAGAAACCCTACAACGAGGGCGACCAGCACGGTCAGGTATTTCCAAAGGGGGTAACGGTTCATGGACGACGGTCGCCAGCGTTAGCGTTTCAAAAAGCCAACCGCCGGCAGCTGCCGGCGGTTCAGTGCAATCGCAAATTTAGATCTGCTTCATCGTGCCTTTGGGCAGCACGGTCTGAACAGCGCTGCGCTGAATCAGAATCTCGACGGGCTTGTCAGCCAATTCCGACACTTCAACGCCAATGTAGCTGTCGGTGACCTTGGTGATTTTGCCGACCATGCCACCAGCCGTAATAACTTCGTCACCTTTAGCCAAGCCAGCTACCAGTGCCTTGTGTTCTTTTTGACGCTTCATTTGTGGGCGAATCATGAGAAACCACAGAATGACGAACATCAAGACAATAGGTAACAAACCCATTAGCGAACCAGCGTCACCACCAGCTTGAGCCAGAACCAGACCGGCTGTATCTTGCAAAGACATTAAAGCCTCCTTAGTAAAACCTTTTAAAAGTCGCCCGCTATTGTACCGAGTTGGACGATCGTTGCCTTAAAAACTCGGCCGCCCACGCATCAATCGTATGATTTTCAATAGCCTGACGCATCTCAGCCATGATCTTCAGATAGAAATGCAGGTTGTGCAAGGTATTAAGGCGAGCCCCAGTGATCTCGTTCAGGCGCTGTAAATGATGCAGATAAGCGCGCGAGAAATGTTGGCAGGTGTGACACTCGCAATCCTCATCGAGCGGTCGTTCGTCATCGCGGTATTTTGCGTTACGGATCTTAATGTCACCTTGCCGGGTAAAAAGCCAGCCATTGCGCGCGTTTCGGGTTGGCATCACGCAATCAAACATATCCACACCTGCCAGCACGCCAGCAACCAGATCTTCTGGCGTGCCAACACCCATCAGGTAACGCGGTGCGTGCTGGGGCAGTTTCGGCGCGGTGTGCTCAAGTACCCGCATCATCTCGTCTTTGGGTTCGCCCACGGACAGTCCACCAATCGCGTAACCGTGAAACCCGATGTCAACCAGCGTAGCCAGTGACTCCTCACGCAAATCTTCGAACATCCCACCTTGGACGATCCCAAACAAGGCGTTCGGGTTATCGAGTCGATCAAACTCAGCCTTTGACCGCTTGGCCCAGCGCGCTGAGAGATGCATGGATTGTGCCGCCTGAGCATGTGTGGCGATATTCTCGCCGATCTTGTAGGGCGTACATTCGTCGAACACCATCACGATGTCACTATTCAGGCTGCGCTGGATTTGCATGGAAATTTCGGGTGTTAGAAATAGCCTTGCGCCATCAACTGGCGAGGCGAATTTGACCCCTTCCTCGCTGATTTTGCGCATGCCTTGCAGGCTAAAGACTTGAAAGCCGCCGGAGTCAGTGAGAATGGGCTTGTCCCAGCCCATAAAACCGTGCAGGCCGCCATGCTTGTCAAGGATTTCGGTGCCGGGCCGCAGCCACAGGTGAAATGTATTGCCCAGGATAATCTGTGCGCCGATTTGTTCTAGTTCATGTGGCAACATCGCCTTGACGCTACCGTAGGTACCGACCGGCATGAATATTGGGGTATTGACCACCCCGTGATTCAGCGTCAGGCGGGCTCGTCGTGCACGACCATCTGTGGCTAGAAGCTCAAACTGCATTGGGTAATCCTTTGTCAAGGAACATGGCGTCCCCATAGCTAAAAAAGCGATAGCGTTGATCCACGGCATGCTCATAAGCCCGCTTCATGGTTTGCAAGCCAATAAACGCGGAGACCAGCATCAAAAGCGTGGATTGTGGCAAATGAAAGTTCGTGATCATGGCATCCACAATCTGCCATTGATAGCCAGGCTTGATAAATAGCTGCGTGTCGTCCTGGTGCGCACGCAGCTGTCCGCCGTTGGCCTTGCACGCTGACTCCAGTGCTCGAACACTGGTTGTCCCAACGGCAATGACTCTGCCTCCAGCTGTTTTGGCGGCTTCGATGGCTGAGACCGTTTGGGCGGGAATGGTGTACCACTCGCTATGCATCTGGTGAGTTGATAAATCGTTGTCACGAACGGGTTGAAACGTACCTGCGCCGACATGCAAAGTGACAAAGGCCTTGCCAATTCCACGCTTGCCAAGTTCGTCGAGCATCGCCTCATCAAAATGCAGCCCGGCAGTGGGGGCGGCGACAGCGCCAGGATGTCGGGCGTAAACGGTCTGGTAGCGTTGTTCGTCCTCTGGCTGGTCAGCGTGCTCAATGTAGGGCGGCAATGGAACATGACCATATTGATCAAGTGCGCCAAGCACCTCCTGATCAAACTCAAGTTCAAACAAATCATGGTGACGCCCCAATACACGCGCCTCCAAGTTGTCAGCCAGGGTCAGTTTGCTGCCAGTCTTGGGGGTTTTACTAGCGCGAACATGTGCCAGCACTCGGTGACTGTCCAGGATTCGCTCTACCAGCACTTCAACTTTGCCGCCCGTGTCCTTGGTGCCAAGCAGCCTCGCTTTGATCACCAGGGTGTCGTTAAACACCAGAATGTCATTTGGTTTGAGCAGATCCAACAATTGATTGAATTGACGATCATGCCATTGACCTGTCTCATCCACGTGCAGTAGTCGACTATCCGTTCGGCGTTCAGCCGGATGCTGTGCAATCAAATCGGTTGGCAAGTGATAGTCAAAGTCCTTGAGCGAGTACTCAATCTGGTTTTCGCTGGCCATGCCCGATGTTGAATTGTCGTGGTTACTCACCGTAGTTCCTGCCATAATGAAGCCGACTTGGTTTATTTGGGCAAGATTGTATCGGGCATGGTGTTTGGTTGCTTAAAACCCGTTCGATTCGCCATAAAGGACAGTAGTGGGCGCAATTTTTTACCGCATGGAGACCTAGATGTTGCACCGTAAGTTTGCCATGATGCTTGTTGCTTGGGCAGCAGCGCTGTTTGGTGGCGCGGCAGGGGCCGCTGATAAGCCAATGCCGCCCGAGGTCGCCAGAGCCTGGTCAGCAACGGGTTTGCCATCATCTGCTTTGTCGATGGTGATCGAAGAAGTGCAGGGTGATCGTCTGGCGGCGGTCAATGGCGCTGAATTTAAAAATCCGGCCTCAGTGATGAAGCTGGTGACCACCTGGGCTGCATTAAGTGAGCTTGGGCCCGACTATGTATGGCAAACCGCATTTTTAATCGATAACAATGCGACGGTTAGTGACGATGGGGTGCTCTCGGGCCCGGTCTACCTCCGGCCAACCGGCGACCCCGTCATTATGCTGGAAGACTTGTGGCGTTTGATGCGAGAGTTACGCTTGCGAGGCATTCGGCAAATCAACGACATTGTGGTGGATCGATCGCCGTTTGGTGAAGTGGCCATTGATCCTGCCGAGTTCGACGGCAAGGGCGATAGGCCGTATAACGCGAGTCCGGATGTTTTTATGGTGGGGTTCGGTGCGGTGCGGCTGGTTTTTACGCCAGACTTGCAGGCTAAACGCTGGCGAGCCTTTGTTGACCCACCCATTCCGGGTATCGAAATTGATAGTGACATCAAGTACCAAGATGGCAGCTGTCGTCGAGGCCCTCGGGTGAGTGTTCAAACCGTCAATGGGGCTGACGATGTCAGGTTTCGTGTCAGCGGTGAAGCCCATGGCGCTTGTGGTGAATTTGATTTCTATCGACTGGCATTCGATCAGCAGGCTTTTGCGGCGCGGACTCTCAAAACCATGTGGCGTGAGCTTGGCGGCACGATGACAGGCACGGTTAAAGACGGTTCGATTCCTGCCGATGCCGTGCCATTGGCCGCACATCAGTCCCCACCGTTGGCTGAGGTTATCCGTCTCGTTAACAAGCGTAGCAATAACGTCATGACACGCGTGTTGTTATTGACGCTCGGGGCGCAGGCTGGACAGCGGCCGGCAACCGTGGCGGGCAGTGCTGAGGTGGTCAAGCGAATATTGACGGCACAGGGCATCGAGCTTGGCCAAACGGTGATTGAGAACGGGTCTGGTTTGTCTCGCAATGCGCGGATCAGTGCCGACGTGATGGCCGATATGTTGCAGCATGCATGGCGATCGCCTGCCATGCCGGAGTATGTGTCCTCGATGGCAATTCTGGGGGTTGATGGAACGCTCAAGCGTCGCTTGCGCGGTGATGATGCCCGCGGCTATGCGAATATGAAAACCGGTGCGTTAAAAGATGCGAGAGCGATCGCGGGCTATGTGTTGTCCAAATCAGGCAAGCGCTATGTTTTTGTGAGCCTGGTTAACCATCCGCAGGCCTATAAGGCGCGAGATTTTGAGAATGCGGTCATGGCTTGGTTAAACGACCGTTGATGGCGAGCATGTTGTGCACATGATTGATGACTTTTACTGGCAGGAGAGCCTGGCGTGGCTTTGCATGAAATAAAACATCCTCTGGTTAGGCACAAGCTTGGCCTGATGCGTGGTGCTGCTTTGAGCACAAAAAGCTTTAGGGAACTGGCGCAGGAAATCGCCACACTTTTGATGTACGAGGCAAGCAAAGACTTTGTGCTTGAGCCGTATACAGAACGTGGCTGGGCTGGTGATGTCACGGTAGAGCGCGTGGCCGGTAAAAAAGTGACGGTCGTACCCATATTACGCGCTGGCATTGGTATGTTGGACGGTGTTTTGCAACTCATACCCGGTGCTCGGGTCAGCACAGTTGGTTTGGCTCGTAATGAAGATACCCTGCAGGCGCATACTTATTTTGAGCGTCTGGCGGGCGAGCTCGATCAGCGTATTGCCATCATTTTGGATCCGATGCTAGCGACTGGTGGCTCGATGGTGGCTGCCATTGATTTGCTAAAAAAGTCAGGTGCGCGTGATATTCGTGCGTTAGTGTTGGTTGCCGCGCCCGAGGGCATCAAGCGGGTCACTGACGCACACCCAGATGTTGAAATCTACACGGCGGCTGTTGATCGGGGGTTGAATGAGGACGGCTATATCATGCCAGGCCTTGGCGACGCAGGTGACAGGGTATTTGGCACCAAACAAAAGCATCATGACTAGCCAGAGCTAGGCGTCTTGAGGCACGGTCGGTGAAGTTCGTCTGGTTGCTCGTCGGGCTCCTATTGCTGGTTTTCGCTAGCCTGGCAACCGGGCCTGTGGCGGTTGCTTTACCCCAATGGCTCGCCTGGTTAACTGGGCACGCCGATGACCAAACGCGGCTCGTGCTCGGCGAGCTGAGACTGCCGCGCACCATCATGGCGGTGCTCACGGGTGCAACGCTCGCTGTGGGTGGTGCGGTCATGCAAAGCCTTTTTCGAAATCCATTGGCCGAGCCTGGCTTGGTCGGAGTATCCGCTGGCGCTGCTTTAGGCGCAGTCAGTGCCATGGTACTAGGTCTGACCAGCCTGCTTATCGTCGGCGTTGCTGGATTTATAGGTGCATTGCTGGCAACCGCGCTGGCCTGGCAGTTTGCCCGTGGCTGGCCAGGCTCAGCGGGTTTGTTATTGGCCGGTGTTGCGATTAACGCTTTGGTTTTTAGCCTCATCAGTTTGTTGATTGCGTTCGCTTCAGATGACCAAATCCGGTCGATGACCTTTTGGTCACTGGGCAGCCTGACCCGTGCGCCTTGGATAGTCGTCCTGGCGTTGACGGTTTGGGTGCCCATCGGCTTATGGTGGATATACCGTCGCTGGCCCTGCCTGAACGCGCTTCTGATTGGTGAGGCACAAGCTGCCCACGTGGGCGTAAATGTGTCGGCTTTGCGCGCGAGCATGATCGTGGCGATGGCTCTTCTGGTGGGTCCGTTGGTCGCCTTTACGGGTGCGATCAGTTTTGTAGGATTGCTCGTGCCGCAATTCGTGCGCCGGGTATTCGGTAGTGACCATCGGCAATTGCTGCCTTTGGTGGGCCTGGTTGGCGCAAGTGTGGTGTTGGCCGCAGACATTGTCTCGCGCTTGCTGGTTGCGCCGGCCGAGTTACCGATTGGCGTGGTGGTTAGTCTGGTCGGCGCACCAGCATTTTTGTGGCTGTTGCGCCGACCGCTTGCTTAGTCCCGACTCTAGAGTCCAAGCTTGTCCCAAAGCTGATCCACGCGCTGTTTGACGTGTTCATCCATCTGAATGGGACGCCCCCACTCCCGATCGGTCTCTCCAGCCCATTTGTTTGTTGCATCCATACCCATTTTGCCACCTAGGCCTGAGACGGGTGACGCAAAATCAAGGTAATCGATGGGAGTGTTCTCTACCAGTACTGAGTCGCGCACTGGATCCATACGTGTTGTCATGGCCCAGATCACTTCCTTCCAGTCGCGAATGTTGATGTCTTCATCCACAATCACCAAAAACTTTGTGTACATGAATTGGCGCAGTATGCTCCAGACGCCAAACATGACGCGTTTGGCGTGACCCGGGTACTGCTTGCGAATCGAGATGACCGCCAGTCGATAACTGCAACCCTCGGGGGGCAGATAAAAGTCTTTGATTTCGGTGAGTTGTCGCTGCAGCAAGGGCACGAACACTTCGTTGAGCGCCACACCAAGTACTGCCGGCTCATCGGGTGGTTTGCCTGTATAGGTCGTGTGGTAGATGGGATCGCGTCGCATGGTGATACGGTCGACGGTAAAGACCGGAAACCAATCCTGCTCGTTGTAATAGCCTGTGTGGTCACCATATGGACCTTCTAGTGCAAGCTCGTAGTCGCTTTTCGGCGGTGCAGGTGTATCCGCATCGAGTGTTGGGGTGATTGCTCTGGGGTCTGAGGTTGGCAATAAGTGACCCTCCAGCACGATTTCGGCCGTCGCCGGCACGGTCAAGTCGCTACCAATGGCTTTTGTAACTTCAGTGCGAGCACCGCGCAGCAGCCCGGCAAATTGATACTCGGACAAACTGTCGGGCACCGGTGTGACTGCACCGAGTGTCGTGGCAGGGTCGGCACCCAAGGCAACAGCGATCGGAAATGGTTTGCCAGGATGGGCAATCGCATGGTCCCTGAAGTCCAGTGCTCCGCCCCGGTGTGATAGCCAGCGCATAATGAGTTTGTTGCGGCCGATGACTTGTTGGCGGTAAATGCCAAGATTTTGTCGGCGAGCGTTGGGTCCGCGCGTGATGACCAGTCCCCACGTCAATAAGGGAGCGATATCACCAGGCCAGCAGGTCTGAATTGGTAATCTTGACAGATCGACGTCATTGCCCTCCCACACAGTTTCCTGGCAGGCCGCACCGCGAACATTCTTGGGGCTCATGTCCCACAGTGCAGATTTGAGCATGGCCACTTTGCTAAATGCGTCTCGCAATCCTTTAGGGGCTTCTGGTTCGCGCAAAGAGGCTAATAAATGTCCGATGTCTCTGAGTGAGGCGACATCGTCCGCACCCATGCCTAAAGCAACACGCTCCGGTGTACCAAAGAGGTTTGCCAATACCGGCATTTGGGCTTTTTTACCCTGGTGTATGGCATGTTCGAAGATCAGGGCCGGCCCAGCTTGGCGCAACACTCGATCCGAAATCTCGGTCATCTCCAAGCGAGTGTCGATCTCGGTGGTGATTCGTTTGAGCTTGTCAGAGCGCTCAAGCTGACTAAGAAAATCTCGCAAATCGCGGTATCGCATGACATGTCCCATTAAAACGTTAGAATTCGCTCATGACTGAGGCATTATCACCCAACAACCGCTCAAGGCTGTCTCGGGCTCAACATCAGTTGGCACTGACTGTGCGCACCGCGGGTGCCTATCTTGGCGTGGCTGCGTTTGTCGTGGTGTTTCTCGTATTGTCAGTGCCAGCGCTGCGCCAGCAAGTCACCCTATTGCATGAGGCAGTGCTAGTTGCTTTAGCGCCTGAGGGTACCCGACAAGCGATATCGAGCATGGGCTTTGTCAGCCCGCCCAACGTAGTAGCGCCACAGGTTTCTCCTGTGGATCTTGATTCGGTCCCCGTCCGGGTGCTTGAGCAGTTGCCTGAGACCAATGAGAAAACGCAAGAGCCTGAAATAGAGCGAACCGAGCGAGTCGGTCTGTTAGGCGACATTCCTTTAGAGCAAATTCAAGCCGCACGCGAATTATTCGGGGTATCCGAGGCCCAACTAAAAGCGCTCGAGCACTACATTGCCCGTAAGTACCGAGTGGCCAAGGCGGTCACTGATCGTATCGTTGAATCGGCATTCGTGGTGGGAGCCGAGCTCAATGTCAATCCGGTGTTGATTCTGGCGGTGATGTCAGTTGAGTCACGCTTTAACCCTTACGCTGAAAGTGGTGCAGGGGCTCAGGGACTCATGCAAGTCATGACGCGAGTGCATACCGACAAATTTGAAAAGTTTGGGGATGGTCCAGAAGATGCTTTTCATCCTGAGATCAATATTCGCGTTGGAGCCCAAATTCTGCATGACTGCATACGTCGTCGGGGATCGGTCACCAATGGCTTGAAATGCTACGTGGGAGCATCCGGACCGGATGATGGCGGATACGGCACTAAGGTCCTGTCGGAAATGCGTCGCATGGCCTTAGCCGCCAAAATCAAGGTGTGACCGGTGAATCCTCGGCCACTATTACGTGTTCAAGCAACGATCGATCCGCCCAACAGCATCCTCTAACCTGTCCAAGCCGATGGTGTACGCCAGTCGGACTTTAGACTTGGCGTGGGCCGGACCGAAGTCAATGCCGGGTACCAATGCGACACCTGCCTTCTCAAGCAGTACATCTACCAACTGATCACTGTCATTGCTAAAGCGACTGATATCGGCGTAAACATAAAAAGCGCCATCAGGTTTGGCCGGAATATCAAAGCCGATGGCTTCAAGTCCTTGCACCAGAAAGTCTCGTCGGGCACGAAACGCTTCACGGCGATGTTCGAGCAGCTCAATGGTGTTCGGTTCAAAGCATGCAAGTGCACCATGTTGCGCTAGGGTAGGCGGGCAAATCATCAAGCTTGAGGCGAGTTTTTCGATGGGAGCCACCAGTTCTGGTGGGACGATCATCCAGCCTAGTCGCCATCCTGTCATGTGAAAGTATTTTGAAAAACTGTTCAAGATAATGAGGTTGTCGTCAATTGCCAGTGCCGAACAGCGTTTGTCGCGATAGGATAGGCCAAGGTAGATTTCATCCATCATGACAAAGCCGTTGAGTTGGTTGACCGCGTTGATGATGCCGCGCAGCTCGTCGGGCTCAATTGAAGTGCCCGTTGGGTTGCCGGGTGAAGCGATCAGCACACCAGCCGTGCGCTCGGTCCAGTGCATGCGGATGTCTTGAGCCGTCAGCTGAAACTGACGCTCAGGCTCAGTGCGTATGAGCTTGGTTGTACCGCCAGCGGCCATGATGAAGTTACTGTTTGCCGGGTAACAAGGGTCAGGCATGAGTACTTCTTGTCCCGGGTTAATCAGGGCCAGGCTAGCCAGCAGCAAGGCGCCGCTTGCGCCGTTCGTGACAATCACGCGGTGTGGGTCGACGCGAGCGCCAAGTTGATCGGCGTAAAATTGTGCGATCGCCTCACGTAGTGGCATGATGCCTGCAGCGGGACCATACTTGCCCAAACCCTTGTCAGCCGCCAACTTCATTGCCTCTAGTACGGCAGGTGCTGCCGTAAAGTCTGGCTCACCGATGCCCAAGCTGATGATGTCTCGGCCGAGGGATTGAAGCGCCAGGGTTCGTTTGAAGATTTCCATGGCGTGAAAAGTTTGGGTGTGCTGCAAACGATGTGCTAATTGGGCTGTCATGAACATCTCTGGCAAATGAATGTAAGGAAATTGTAGTGGCTGATTCAGCGTCTCGTCGGTCTTTCCTGTTTGGGCGACAAGCCACAGCCCATGACGACTGGTCAAAATTTGTTGTCACGCTGCGTCGCGCCTGTCAGGGGTCAGTTCGGCTTTTGGCCGAGCGCGAAGCGCATTTGCTACCCGCTTCGCTTGATGACGTGATTCAGGCGAGGCAGTTGTGTCAGAGTTATCACGTTTTGATGGTTCTGCAAGGTATTGAACTACCAGCATGTGATCGTGGCAAATTCATCTTGTGGGTTGAGGCTGGCAGTGCCTGGGGATCATTAATCCCCCTGGGCGATAGTGGTTTGTGGCGGGTGGATGCGGGCTGCACCCTGGCCGTGATGCAGGCAGCAGGCTTAGTCCAAGCACCCGAGACGGGTGGTGTCGAGAATCTGGGGCTTTGGTTTGCTAGCGCCTATCGCCACCTTTCTTTATCGCGCAGTGGGCTAGATGGCCGCCTGGTCAGCATAGACTGGTTATTGCCAAATGGCACGATTGAGGTATTTGGCGCCTTTGGTGCCCAGGATGCCCAGCCGCTTGCGTCGTTAGCGGCTCAGAAATTGGTGCCTAAACTTTTCGAGTTATCTGGGGCGCCTGAAGTACGAGCCGGGATTGATCGACAGCTATGGCCATCGCGATTCCATCTTGATGCTTTGTTAGACGTCAATCAGGTGAATCTGGCGCATTTTTTTATTGGTCATGGTGGCGCTCTGGGCTGGCTCGTTGCTGCGACATTTAAAAAGACCGAGATTGCGCTAGATAGTCCGATTCAACACGGGATTGGCGAAGACGTGATGGCTGAGCTTGATGCGCAAACCAAAGATATTGTTGATCCGGACAAGGTGTTTGTGTCGCTATCAGATCAAAACAGATAGAATCGACTTTTGTTTTTCTCTGACGAACCAGGTCTTCCATGGACGAAAACTTCCGCAAATCCGCGCTGCTGTATCACGAGCAGGGCCGCCCCGGCAAAATTTCCATTGCACCGACCAAGACACTATCGAATCAACGTGATCTGGCGCTTGCGTATTCTCCCGGCGTGGCGGCCGCCTGCGAAGAAATTGTGACCGACCCGGTGAATGCTGTGCGCTATACAGCGCGTGGCAATCTCGTGGGTGTCATCACCAACGGTACCGCTGTGCTGGGTTTGGGCAATATCGGCGCGTTGGCATCCAAACCTGTCATGGAAGGCAAGGCTGTTTTGTTCAAAAAATTTGCCGGTATTGATGTGTTTGATATCGAAATTAATGAGCAAGACCCCCAGAAACTGGTAGAGATCATTGCCGGTCTTGAACCCACATTCGGTGGCATCAATCTGGAAGATATCAAGGCACCTGAGTGTTTCATGGTCGAACGCGAGTTGCGTAAACGCATGAATATCCCGGTGTTTCATGATGATCAGCATGGAACGGCAATCTGCGTGACGGCTGCGTTTATCAATGGTTTGAAGGTCGTTGATAAACAGATTGAAAAGGTCAAGGTGGTCGTGTCGGGTGCTGGTGCCGCTGCGCTGGCCTGTCTAGACCTTATGGTGGATATGGGGTTGCCACTTAAAAACATCTGGGTAACCGATATTGAGGGTGTGGTGTATGAGGGACGTCAGACGTTGATGGATCCCGATAAAGCCCGTTATGCCCAAAAGACTGATGCGCGCAAACTTGCAGACGTCATTGGTGATGCGGATGTATTTCTGGGGTTATCGGCTGGCGGCGTGCTTAAACCTGACATGGTTGCGCGGATGGCAGTACGCCCGTTGATACTCGCATTGGCCAATCCGAACCCTGAAATTTTGCCGGCTGATGCCCACGCAGTGCGTGATGATGTGGTGATGTCCACTGGGCGATCGGATTATCCCAACCAAGTCAATAATGTGTTGTGCTTTCCTTACATTTTTCGTGGCGCGCTTGATGTTGGTGCCACCACCATTACCCGGGGCATGGAAAAGGCAGCCGTCCACGCGATTGCCCGCTTGGCTCAAGAGGAGCAAAGTGAAGTGGTGCAGGCAGCTTACGGCACAGGCGATGTGTCGTTTGGACCTCAGTATTTCATTCCCAAGCCTTTCGACCCGCGGTTAATCACACGGATCGCCCCCGCTGTTGCTAAAGCAGCGATGGAGGAGGGCGTGGCACTGCGACCCATTCAGGATCTCGATAGTTATGTCGAGCAGCTTGAGCAGTTCGTCTACCAGTCTGGCGCTTTCATGAAGCCAGTGTTTTCCGCAGCCAAAGGATTTGTGAAAGCTGGCGGCAAGGCCAGGATAGTGTTCACCGAGGGCGAGGACGAGCGGGTGCTGCGTGCTGTTCAGGTGGTTGTCGATGAAAAGTTAGCCAAGCCGATCCTGGTTGGTCGCCCGACCGTATTGGCAGATCGAATCGAAAAGCATGGCCTGCGTATCAAGCTTGGAGAAGACGTTGAAGTGGTCAATCCTGATTGGGACGATCGCTTTCACCGATATTGGACGACCTACTGGGAACTGATGTGCCGTCGAGGCGTCACCAAGGAAATGGCGCGGGTGGAAATGCGTCGTCGCTTGACGCTGATTGGCGCGATGATGGTCCACCTCGGGGATGCCGATGGCATGATTTGCGGCACAGTTGGGGGCTTTTCGGATCACTTGCGCTATGTCGATCAAATGATCGGCCTTGCGCCCGGCGAGACGACGTATGGGGCAATGAATATATTGCTGTTGCCTAATCACACCTTGGCGGTGGTTGATACACACGTCAATGAGAACCCCACCGCTGAGCAGATAGCCGCTTTCACCATGGCGGCTGCCCGACAGATGCAACGGTTGAATTTAGTGCCTAAAGTGGCTCTATTATCGAGATCTAACTTTGGCTCGGGCTCAAGCGCATCGGGTGACAAAATGCGTGAAGCGCTATCGTTGATTCGAGAGCGTGCACCAGAGATTGAAGTCGACGGGGAAATGCATGGTGACTGCGCGCTCGATGAAACCTTGCGACTCAAAATCTTGCCGACCTCAACGCTGAAGGGGTCTGCGAATTTGGTGGTTTGCCCCAATGTCGATGCCGGTAACATTGCGTACAACCTACTTAAAACGGCGGCTGGTGGCAATGTCGCGGTCGGCCCATTCTTGCTCGGTGTTAACGCTCCGGTTCATATCTTGACGTCAAGTGCCACCGTGAGAAGAATCGTCAACATGACAGCGGTAACCGTGGTGCACGCTAACCATCACACCGGTAGGGATTAAGACTTGACAGTCTTTTTGTGGTTCGTGACCTGTTGCTTTTTTGCGTATCGCAATGGGTCACTCACAAAATGTCACAAAGAGTGATTGATTCCAGCCCGTTATGTGGATACGATTCGCGCATGTGACTCGGATTCATAAAGGTGCTGGCGATGAGTAAGCAGGCAGATCGGCAGTTACGAGATTTGTTAAAGAAAGGCGGCGAATTGAGCCATCAGCATGCGCAAGAGTTTGTTGCGATGGCGCAAACGGGGGAGTTGGTGTGGTGCGAGGCTGATTGCTCCAGAGCGCGTAACCGCTCAGCGCTGTTTCGGGCTGTCGTTAAGGCCGTGGATTATCCGCAGTTTTTTGGTGGCAGTTTTGAGGGCTTATACGACTGCTTGACTGACACCATTGAAGATCAAAAAGTCGGGATTGTTCTTGTGTTCAAGGATTTGCATTCAGCCGATCCCGATATTGAGCGCGATCTTGCTGAATTGCAACAGGTGCTCGGTGACGTTGTGGGCACCGCATCGGATAGCGGACGAGTTTTTATTTACTGCATTGAACACGGCGGTAAGCATCCAGACGATGTACCTGGCGTTGTTCATAACTGGAGTGAGGAATAGTCAGCGACCCGGTGGCCTGTCAGTCCCGCTAGCCTATCAGCCAACTAAGGCCTGCGACGGCAACCAGACCGGCTGTTTCTGTCCTCAAGACCCGCTGCCCGAGTGAGATAGGGTAGGCGCCGGCGTCTAGCCAGCGGCTTGCTTCGTGGTCTTCCCACCCACCCTCGGGCCCAACGATAATGCTCGCAGCCTTTGCTGATCTGATGGCCTCTAGCACTGAGGGCTCGTCAAGACGAAGCGTTTGTGAGTGCAGGTGACAAAGCAGCATGGGCCGATCGCTTACACTCGCAATCGCCTCATCGACGGCGCAAGGGGCATGAATTTGCATCAGACGGTTGCGGCCACACTGTTCGCTAGCAGCAACGACCTGCTTTTGCCACTGAGCCGTGCGCTTGGCGGCTCGATCGTGGCTTAATTTCACGGTGCTGCGATGCGCGGTCACCGGGATCAATGAGGTAACCCCAAGCTCAACGGCTTTCTCGATCACCCAGTCCATACGGTCCTGACTGGCAATGCCTTGGACCAGGGTCAGCCGATACGGCAATTCCCGATCGATTTTTGCGATGTCACTGACGACAGCAATGGCTTGTCCAGATTTTTCAAACTCCAGAAGGGCGGTGGCTTGTACGCCTGACCCATCAAAAAGCACGACTTCCTGACCAGCTTTCAGGCGGCGTACCCGAATGTGATGGTTGACTTGATCGGGTAACGCCACCTTGGTGTTGGCCAAAAGCGGTATTTCACAGAAAAATCTAGGCAGACTCATGGAATCAGATGTTACCCGAGCGCCGGCGCGCCACGGAATCAACAAGAGTCTCAGGTGCTAAAATCCGGGGTTTCCCTGATAGTCACGCTTAAACAATTCGTTTGCCTGGCGATCTTTACTTACCTGCACAGTCTGCCTGCCATGTCTGAATCTGCCGCTTCCCCCGCCCAAATGGCCAATGCCATCCGAGCCTTGTCCATGGACGCCGTCCAAAAAGCCAAGTCCGGTCACCCGGGGGCGCCGATGGGAATGGCTGAAATCGCCACCAGTCTGTTTACCCGACACCTTCGACATAACCCCGCTGATCCGGCATGGATGAATCGTGACCGCTTTGTGTTGTCCAACGGGCACGGCTCGATGCTGATATACAGCGTGTTGCATTTGTGTGGCTATGACTTGCCAATGAGCGAAATTGAGCAGTTTCGCCAACTGCACTCAAAAACGCCGGGGCACCCAGAGGTCGGCGTCACGCCTGGTGTAGAGACGACAACGGGACCGCTGGGTCAGGGGCTTTCCAATGCAGTGGGGATGGCACTGGCTGAGGCACTGCTGGCAGCGGAATTCAATCGGGGTGATCATCAAGTCATCAACCATCGCACTTATGCTTTTGTCGGTGACGGTTGCCTCATGGAAGGTATCTCGCACGAGGTTTGCTCGTTGGCCGGTACGTGGCGCTTGGGCAAGTTGATCGTTGTCTACGATGACAACGGTATTTCGATCGATGGCAAAGTCGAGAACTGGTTTACAGATGATACGGCTCGCCGATTTGAGGCTTATGGCTGGAACGTGGTGCGTGATGTCGATGGCCATGATCCAGAGGCGGTCGATGCGGCACTGACTCAGGCCGAGGCGCTCGGTGAGACGCAGCAACGACCGACACTGGTCATTTGCAAGACGGTGATTGGACAGGGTGCTCCGAATATGGCGGGCACTGACAAGGTCCATGGTGCCCCACTTGGGGATGCTGAAATTGCCGCCACACGTGGTGCTTTGGGTTGGACTCATCAACCATTTCAGCTGCCCGAAGAGGTTCGTGCCGCTTGGGATATGCGTCAGCGTGGCCAGACTTTACAACGTGAGTGGTCGGTGCGCTGGGAGGCCTACCAGAAGCAATTCCCGGCTGAAGCTAAAGAACTGTCACGCCGCATGGCTGGTGATCTACCTGCAGATTTTGAGGCAATTGTGCAGCAGCTGATGGCTAAAACCGATCAGGCAGCCCAAACGCTCGCGACTCGCAAGGCATCGCAACAAGCAATCGAAGCGCTGGTGCAGTCTTTGCCTGAAATGCTCGGTGGGTCTGCCGATTTAACGGGCTCGAACTTTACCGATTGGGCTGGTGCGGTGCCAGTGCGGGCAGGGGATGGTGGGATCAGTTTTGGGCGCCACATCAACTATGGGGTGCGAGAGTTTGGCATGGCTGCCATCATGAACGGGGTTGCTTTGCATGGTGGTTATTTGCCGTTTGGCGGCACGTTTTTGACGTTTTCTGACTACTCGCGCAATGCCATACGTATGGCTGCATTGATGAGGCAACGCGTGATACACGTATTCACGCATGACTCAATTGGTCTAGGCGAGGATGGCCCAACCCATCAATCAGTGGAGCATGCAGCTAGCCTGCGTCTGATTCCGAATTTATCGGTGTGGCGACCATGTGACACGGTCGAAACAGCGGCTGCGTGGGCAGCTGCTATTGGACGTCCGGCGAGCATTGGCATGTCAGTGCGAGAGGGAGGGCCAACGGCTCTGTTATTGTCGCGCCAGAACTTGCCATTTGTTCAGCGCGACCAGACAGTACTTTCGAACGTCAGTCGTGGTGGGTATGTCCTGTCTGATGCTGATCATCCCAAGGCAGTGATCATCGCAACGGGTTCTGAAGTTGAACTCGCGCTCAAAGCGCAAGCGACTCTGGCTAGTGAGGGTATCGCTGTCCGCGTGGTTTCCATGCCAAGCACGGACGTATTTGAGTTGCAGACAGCTGACTACCGAGCGTCCGTACTACCCAAGGGCATGCCACGCGTGGCGGTTGAAGCCGGTGTGCGGGATTTCTGGTTCAAGTATGTGGGTCTAGAAGGGGCAGTGGTTGGTATTGACCGATATGGAGAGTCAGCGCCAGCCGGTGATTTGTTCGAGTATTTTGGGCTAACGGCAGATGCGGTAGTGGCTGCCGTCAAACAGGTTTTGTAAACAAGGAGATTGGTGTCATGGCAATTCGTGTTGCAATCAACGGTTATGGTCGGATTGGCCGCAATATTCTGCGTGCCCACTACGAGGGTGGCAAAAAGCATGATATTGAGATCATGGCGATCAATGACCTCGGCGATCCTCAAACCAACGCGCATCTAACGCAGTACGACACGGCACATGGGAAATTCCCCGGCACGGTCGGCGTTGAAGGCGAACACATGATTGTCAACGGTGACAAGATTCGTGTACTGGCCAATCGCAATCCAGCCGAATTGCCATGGGGCGAGCTCGGTGTTGATGTGGTGCTTGAGTGCACGGGCTTTTTTACCAGCAAAGAAAAAGCATCAGCTCACCTAAAAGGCGGTGCCAAGAAAGTCATCATCTCGGCACCTGGCGGTAAGGATGTCGATGCAACGGTGGTGTTCGGTGTTAACCAAAACGTACTCAAGGCAGAGCACACCGTGATTTCCAATGCGTCATGCACAACCAACTGCCTGGCGCCTTTGGTCAAACCATTGAATGACAAACTCGGTGTTGAGACGGGTTTGATGACCACAGTGCACGCCTATACCAACGATCAAGTTCTGACAGATGTCTATCACGAAGACTTGCGTCGCGCACGCTCGGCCACGATGAGCATGATTCCCACCAAAACTGGTGCTGCTGCTGCTGTTGGTCTGGTTTTGCCGGAATTAAATGGCAAGCTTGACGGCTATGCGATCCGTGTGCCGACCATCAACGTGTCTATCGTTGATCTGTCGTTTATTGCCAAGCGTGAGACGACAGTGGAGGAGGTTAATTCAATCCTCAAAGCAGCCGCGGATGGTGAGTTAAAGGGTATCTTGGAATACAACACAGCGCCATTGGTGTCGATCGATTTCAATCACAATCCGGCGTCGAGCAACTTTGATGCAACCTTAACCAAAGTGTCTGGCAAGCTGGTGAAAGTTTCATCGTGGTATGACAACGAGTGGGGCTTTAGCAATCGTATGCTGGACACCACGGTTGCATTGATGAAAGCAAAGTAAATCAATGAAAGTCAAGACTCTAGCGCAACTCGCTGATTCGGGCGAGTTAAAAAACAAGCGGGTGTTTATTCGTGCTGACCTGAACGTACCGCTCGATGATCAGGGCAGGATTACGGAAGACACCCGTATTCGTGCGTCAGTGCCCGGCATCAAGCTCGCACTCGATGCAGGTGCGGCGGTGATGATCACCTCCCATCTTGGGCGTCCCACCGAGGGTGAGCTTAAGCCAGAAGATAGCTTGGCTCCAGTGGCCGTTCGCCTGCAGGAGTTGCTCGGTCAGCCAGTCAGGTTGCTCACTAACTGGCTTGACGGTGTTGACGTATCGGCAGGCGAAGTGGTCTTGCTAGAGAATTGCCGTTGTAACGTCGGCGAGAAAAAAGATAGTACCGAGCTGGCCCAGAAAATGGCCAAGCTCTGTGATGTGTATGTCAATGATGCCTTTGGCACTGCTCACAGGGCTGAAGCGACAACACATGCATTGGCACTGCAGGCGCCAGTGGCGTGCGCAGGCCCCTTGTTGGCGGCTGAACTAGAGGCGTTGGGTAAGGCGCTGCGCGAGCCAAAGCGCCCGATGGTCGCAATCGTCGGTGGTTCCAAGGTTTCCACCAAGCTGTCCATATTGCAAGCGTTGGCCCAGAAAGTCGACCAGTTGATTGTTGGTGGCGGTATTGCCAACACCTTCATGCTAGCCGCGGGGTTGTCGATTGGAAAGTCCTTGGCTGAAGCTGATCAGGTCGGCCAGGCTCGGTCGGTGATTGAAATGATGCAGGCAAGAGGGGCGGCCGTTCCGATCCCGGTTGATGTCGTGGTGGCTACAGCGTTTTCAGCGTCGGCACAGGCACAAGTCAAAGCAGCTGATGCTGTACAACCAGATGACCTGATCCTGGACATTGGACCAAAGACCACCGAGCAACTCGCTGAGATTTTGGCTAAGGCTGGCACCATCGTTTGGAATGGTCCTGTGGGGGTTTTTGAGTTTGATGCGTTTGCCAATGGCACCAAAGGCGTGGCTCGCGCGATTGCCGACTCCGATGGCTTTTCAATTGCGGGCGGTGGCGACACGCTGGCTGCCATTGCCAAGTTCGGTATCAGCAATCAGGTCGGCTACATTTCAACCGGCGGTGGAGCTTTTCTGGAGTTTTTGGAAGGTAAAACCCTGCCTGCTGTCGCTGCGCTAGAGCAACGGGCGTAATCGAGTAAACGAGTAAACGAGGCCCGTAACTTCCGGGTGCTCGTTTAAACCACGGCTGGCTTGGTTGTGCTTTGGTGGTGCGCATATAGCGCCGCCAATGCGCATGAAGCCAGTCGACTTTGTTTCGAATCGGCGCGACTTGTCAGGATAATCGGAACACGCGCCCCGAGCACTATACCGGCCGCGTGAGCACCAGAAAGAAACGACAGGTTCTTAGCGAGCATGTTGCCAGCCTCAAGGTCTGGCACCACCAGAATTTGAGCGTGACCTGCCACAGGCGATGTCAGCCCCTTGATCTGAGCAGCTTGGGGACTGACCGCGTTATCCATCGCTAGCGGTCCATCGAGAAGGCCGCCCGTGATTTGGCCGCGCTCAGCCATCTTGCACAATGCTGCAGCTTCAATTGTGCTTGGAATTTTCGGGTTGACTTGCTCGACGGCCGATAAAATCGCCACCCGCGGCTGACCAAGGCCAAGTGCTATGTGCAGATCAATGGCGTTTTGCACGATGTCTGCCTTGCAAAGCAGGTCCGGGGCGATGTTAATGGCTGCATCTGTGACAAATAATGGTTCTGCATAGGTGGGTACATCCATGACGAAGATGTGACTCAGTCGCCTCGCGGTGCGCAGCCCGGTGTCAGCCTTGACGACCTCATGCATTAATTCATCAGTGTGTAGACTGCCTTTCATGAGCAAAGTAGCTTTGCCTGCGCGCACTTGTGCTACCGCCTCGGCAGCAGAGGCATGGCTGTGAGGCGTGTCGATCAGCTGAAGTTTGCTGATGTCTAGACTGCATTGACTGGCCATTGACTTAATTTTGGCTTTGGGGCCAATAAGTATGGGTATCAATAAGCCAAGCTCAAAGGCTTCGACCGCAGCTGTCAGAGAAGTTTCATCGCAGGGGTGGGCCACCGCACACACTGCCGGCGCAATGCCAGCAGCCCGTTTAACGAGCGCATCAAACTTCACGGGCTCGTGATAATGCGGTTTACCTTCTAGGTTCACTTGTTGGCAACCTTCTTAACAGCGGTTTTACGAGCAGTGCTCTTTTTTACAGTTGCTGCTTTGGTGACAGCCTTGCGTGGCGTCGCGCGCTTGGCAGACGGCTTGCCAGAAGCGGTTACTGATAGCGCTTGCTGTTCGTCCCGTTTGAGGCTTGTGGTTTGCATCCCTTTGTTGTTGCCACGCGAACGGGTCTTGGCCTGTTTGGCCGCTTGGGTGTACAGCTGACAGACTTGTTCGAGCCGTTGCTTGCCGGCTTGATTCAGTGAGCCGCTGGCCAAAGCGACCTGGGTAACAAATTCGGCTGCTTTGTTGATTTCATCAGCGCTATGGTGACTAAGCAAAGTGGGAATCGAGTTGACTGAGCCTTCTGGGTCAACCACCATGACCATGGCTTGTTCGCGCACCATGCGTTTAAAGGCCGGTAGCGTCAGTGTGTGCTCCTGATGTGCGCGCAATTGGCGGATCAGGTTAAAGCTGCGCTCATCAATGCCACCTTGGGCTTGTGCAATGTATATCATCACCCGGATACTGGCTTCACGAATACCACCGCATTCCACGAGTTTGCGCAGTTCAGTCACGCGACGCTTAACAAAGGCCAGATGTTCAGGTGACACGCCCGGGTGTTCGCGAGGTGCGCCTTCCTTGGCACCAAGACCAGCAATGTCTTGTACCAGCGGCGCACCATAGACAGCCATGAACGTTTGTTCGATCAGATTATCGCGCCATTCACCGTAGAGTTCGAGGGCAGACTCAATGGATTTAGAGATCTGCTTCTCCATTTGCAGAAATGGATTGTCCTTGGCAGCTGGCTTTCGGTGGTTCTTAACCTGGACTGCCACTGGTGCGAGCGACGCAATCCAAGGGTTCTTATCGGAGATGGTCTCATAGGGCAAACGCAAGGGGTGCAGCTTTTGCAGTCGTTCACTGGTGCGCGGGGTCGCAATCGCTTTGATCCATGGTTGCATAAAGGATTTGTATAAACCGATATTGACCTGTGACAGGCGCGAGACCGTCGCAAACCTGCGGTCATCGTCTTCGCGATGTTGCACAATTTTTTCAACGTCAGCGAGGTGGCGGCGCTCGAACGTTAATACGTAGTCGCCGTAGGCCAGATCAGCGTTTGGTGTCTCGGGCGTTTTGTCATGAATGACAGCCTCGTAGATACCCGCTGGCAGCACGTCGATCATGTCAATGTTGCAGGTGAACTCACGATGCTCTTTTTTGGCGATGGCACCTGACACAAAAATGCCGAGGTGACCGATACTTTCGTGCACCGCATAGATGATGGTTTGACCGTGAGCCAGCACTTCTTTGTCTGTCTGATAAAGATCTGTGATCCAGCCAAGTGCCTGTGGGGGCGGCGTGATGTTGTCGCCTTTCGAACAGAACACGATGATGGGCGAGCGTATGTTGCGCAAGTCGATACGCAAACCGTCTTTAGTCACCATGCGGGCTGTCGACAGCTTATTACCGATAAATAGGTTGTCAACGATGTACTGGATTTCTTTGCCATTTAAGAAGACATGGCCACCCCACCAGCGCTCAAACCCAAGATACCGATTGGCCTCAGTGTCGACGTTGGAGTAAAGGTTGTATTGTTTGGACCAATAGGTGTTGGCTGGATTTAAGTTCTCGAAGTTTTGTACCAGGTTGGCGCCGTCGAACATGCCACCGCCTAAGTCACTGGCCATCATGGTCATCCAGGAGCCGCCAGCCAGGCCGCCGGTGTAACGCATGGGGTTCTTGCCGCGCCAGCCAGCCCAGTAAGACAGGGGGGCGCCAGCGATGATGATGGGGCCAAAGAGCTCTGGGCGTGTCGCGGCAGCCATCATGAGCTGCCAGCCAGCTTGGCAGTTGCCAATCACCACGGGCTTGCCTTCAGCCTCTGGATGTAACGAGATCACTTCTTCCAGAAACCGCGTCTCTGCCCAGACCACATCTTCAACGCCCTGGTCAGGTTCAGGTTTGGGGAGAAATCCGATGAAATAACAGGGATGGCCTGCCTCGATGGCGACACCGATCTCGCTTTCTGGCTTAAACCCGGCAATTCCCGGTCCATGGCCAGCACGCGGATCCACAACGACGAACGGTCGTTTGATCGGGTCAACAGGCATAGACTTTGGCGGCGCGATGCGTGTCAACACATAGTTGACTGGCCGCTCGAGTGTACGACCATCGAGCACGACCTCAGCTTTCATGCTCAACACATTGGGCGCTTGTTTGGACATGTGGCGTTGATACTGATTACCACGCTGTCGCATGACATCAGCAGTCAGCACGCCGCGTTGCCAGGCATCCACGGCGTATTCCATGGCTGCATCGACCACCGGCGGGAGCAGCGGGAAGGGGTGTTTATTCTCAGAAGATGTGTCGGCTTGGCTCACGGGCATTCAACCTTATAGGGGCGGTAGAAGGATTACAACCGATTTTATGTTGCATTGCAACAAAATCTCTCTTGATCAACCGATCTGTCGGAGTAAAGTAACAGCTTTCTCGTTCAATTGAGCTGGCACTCAGCCAGCCGGAGTGCCAAATGTCTGATCAAGCCCAAATCGTGAGCGCCAGCATCCTACGAGTCGGGTTAATTTCCGTCTCAGATCGTGCCAGTCAGGGGGTCTATGCCGATCAGGGTGTGCCATCGCTTAAAAACTGGCTATCCCAGGCTCTGGTCAGTCCATTTGAGGTGCACGAACGACTGATCGCCGATGAAAAAAACTTGATCACTGACACCATTATTGAGTTGGTGGATCAGGCCCGTTGTGATCTGGTGCTCACCACGGGGGGGACAGGGCCATCTCGACGCGATGTCACACCCGAGGCCACGCTGGCTGCTGCCACCCGAGAGATGCCAGGATTCGGCGAGCAAATGCGTCAGATCAGCCTTCAGTTTGTGCCAACGGCGATTTTGTCGCGACAAGTCGGTGCCTTGCGAGAAATTGATGGCCACGCAGCATTAATTATCAATCTGCCAGGTCAGCCACGTGCCATTGCCGAGACCCTTGAGGGGCTAAAGAAAGATGGGCTGGTAGTCGTTTCAGGTTTGTTTGCTGCGGTGCCCTACTGTATTGACCTGATTGGTGGGCCTTACATCGAGACTGATCCCGCCGTGGTTAAGGCGTTTCGCCCGAACAAGAAAGTCGCAGCTGCCAAAGAGACGTGATTTCAGCGCGGCGAAAGGGCATCAGTGGGTCGTTGGTGTCTGATAGTTTGCGATGCGATGCCTTGGTTTGCAGACGATGAACGGGGACGAGACCTGCGTTCTCGAACCAGCCCAGTAAGTCTTCCCGGCTTCTCAATTTCAAGTGCTCAGCAAGATCGGACAGGATTAGCCATGCCTGGCCATTGGGTTGCAGATGTGCACCCACCGCATTTAAAAAACCTTGAAGCATCCGATGCTGTGGGTCATAAATGGCGGCCTCCAATGGTCCACTGGCTGCACCCGGCAACCAAGGTGGGTTGCACACGATCAGGTCGAATTTCCCTTCGGGAATCAGGTCGCAGTCCAAGATAGTGATTTGTGTGTGCAGGTTTGCTCGATGCACATTGTCAGTTGCGCAAGCCAATGCAGCTGGATTGACATCGGTGGCAATGACCTGTTGAATCCCGCGCTTAGCCAATAGCATGGCCAATACGCCGGTGCCGGTGCCAACATCGACGGCTGTGTCACATGGGCTGGGTAGCTCGGCTTGCATGACCAAATCCAGATACTCATGCCGGGTGGGAGCAAATACACCCCAGCGAGGAAAAATGTTGTGTCCCAGAGCCGCAACGGGCAAACCTTGGCGATGCCATTCGAATGCACTCAGAACCCCGACTAGTTCGGACAACGGCACCACAAAATCCACCTCTTCTAGTCGTTCACCATAGGCCATGCGCAAAGCGTCATGAGCATCTGGTGCGCCAGCGAGGTGAATCGCATAGCCTGGCTTGATCTCAACGAGCAATAGCCCGGCTTGCCGAGCAGCTTGCGAGCGTTGCAGACGGATACGGTGAAACCGCTCTGGGAGATCCACGGGTTCAAACGAACGCGATTTATTGTTGATCAGCCGTTTGATTGCGCTCAACAGTTGTCTGGCTTGTTGATAGTCCCCTTGGCACAGCAGAGCCGTTGACTGGCCGAGTGCCCGACCGGCGCTCTTGGCCGAGACATTCGTGCCAATTGTCTCTATGTGTCGGGGTGGATTCCAGTGGTGGGCGCTTTGCCAATAGACGCTCGTGGTCGTGTCTGGCAGAGGTATCTCGATTTGCTGGGTCTGTGTTGGTTGCATTCAGTGGTCTATCGGCTTGGCACGCAGCGGTTGAGGGTAAAATGGTGAAGTTTCAGGAAATTTGCAGGTTGTGTTTCATCACAGTCCACCCCGGTTTTTTAATTTCATTGCAAGGACTTCATTATGGCTCTCGTCTCCATGCGCCAGCTGTTAGATCACGCTGCAGAAAACGGCTACGGCATCCCGGCATTTAACGTCAATAACCTCGAGCAAGTTCAGGCCATCATGGAGGCCGCTGAAGAAACCAATAGTCCCGTCATCATGCAGGCATCTGCAGGCGCACGCAAGTACGCAGGAGAGGGTTTCTTGAAGCATCTGATCCAAGCAGCCGTGGAGTCCTATCCCCACATACCAATCGTGATGCACCAGGATCATGGCCAGTCACCCAAGATTTGTCAGGGAGCGATCGATCTGGGTTTTTCTAGCGTCATGATGGATGGCTCGTTGATGGAAGACGGTAAAACCATCGCCGACTACGATTACAACGTCAAGGTTACCAGGCAGGTGGTTGATATTGCCCACAAGCTTGGTGTGACGGTTGAGGGGGAGTTGGGCTGCCTTGGTTCGTTAGAGACCATGAAAGGCGACAAAGAGGATGGTCATGGCGCCGAAGGCACCATGACCATGGATCAGTTGTTGACTGATCCCGAGCAGGCGGCCGATTTTGTTCGTCAGACCCAACTAGACGCCTTGGCTATTGCGATCGGTACCAGCCATGGTGCTTACAAGTTCACTCGCAAGCCAACGGGAGACATCCTTTCGATTGAGCGTATCAAGCAAATCAATGCGCGCTTGCCCAACACCCACTTGGTGATGCATGGCAGTTCGAGTGTGCCGCAAGAATTGCTCGCTGAAATCCGAGAGTTTGGCGGCGACATGAAAGAGACTTATGGCGTTCCTGTCGAAGAAATTCAGGAAGCCATCAAGTACGGTGTACGCAAGATCAACATCGATACCGATATCCGTCTTGCCATGACCGGTGCAATCCGTCGTTTCTTCGCCGAGAACCCCAGCAAGTTTGACCCGCGTGAGTATTTGAAGCCTGCCCGAGCAGCGGCCAAGGCCATCTGTGTGGCGCGCTATCAGCAATTTGGCACTGCTGGCAATGCCAGCAAGATCACAGCCCGTCCGTTGGTTGATATTGCAGCCGACTACGCCGCAGGCAAGCTTGCCCAAGTTGTGCAATAAGCTGGGGCTTGGATCACTGTGACTTTGCATCAATCCAGCATCACTTCCTTGCCGCTTATCGCCCGCGGCAAGGTGCGTGATATGTATGCCGTGGGCCATGACAAGTTGCTGATTGTGGCTTCAGACCGTATCTCGGCATTCGATGTCATTCTGGATGACCCAATTCCCGGTAAGGGCGAAGTTCTAACCAAATTGACGGAATTCTGGTTGGGTAAGCTTGGCCATATCATTCCCAATCATGCCACGGGTATCGACCCTGAGTCGGTGGTTCAAGCCGGTGAGCGTGATCAGGTTCGCGGCCGTTCCATGGTGGTCAAGCGTTTAAAGCCAATATTGGTTGAGGCAGTGGCCCGTGGCTATCTGATTGGTTCAGGTTGGAAGGATTATCAGACAACAGGATCGGTTTGTGGGGTTGTATTGCCCACGGGACTGCAACAGGCTGCTAAGCTGCCCGAAGCGATTTTTACGCCTGCTGCCAAAGCCGACGTGGGTGAGCATGATGAGAACGTCGACTTTGAGTACGTCGTTAATGCGATTGGTGATTCGCTGGCTCGTCAGATAAGGGAAACCACATTGCGGCTATACCAGGAAGCGGCCGAATATGCGGCAAGCCGAGGGATACTGATTGCTGACACCAAGTTTGAGTTTGGCTTGGATGAGGCGGGACAATTGCATCTAATGGATGAGGTCCTTACGCCCGACTCCTCCCGGTTTTGGCCGGCCGATGGTTGGCGTGAGGGTATCAGCCCGCCATCCTATGACAAGCAGTTTGTGCGGGATTGGCTTGAAACCCAGCCCTGGAACAAAACGTCGCCGGCACCACGCTTGCCCGCTGAAATTATCGAAGCCACTGCTGCCAAGTACCGTGAAGCGCTAGAGCGTCTAAGCGCCTAGCCACCTTCTTCTCTACACGACGGTCTTGCCCCAACGGGTAAAATGACCGTTTGAATGCTGTTCAGGTCACTACTTATGACAAGCAATCTGTCTGGCAACAATCATTCGCCCTTGGTGGGTGTCATCATGGGCTCCTCGAGCGACTGGGACGTCATGTCCGAAGCGGTCGCCATTCTTGAACATTTCGCAATCCCGCATGAAGCGCGCGTGGTGTCAGCACATCGGATGCCTTCTGATATGGCGCAATATGCCCAGACCGCCAACGATCGAGGTTTAAGAGCCATCATCGCCGGTGCAGGTGGTGCGGCTCATTTGCCGGGCATGGTGGCTGCATTCACACACATCCCTGTATTTGGTGTTCCAGTGCCCAGCAAACATTTGCAGGGCCAAGATTCGCTGTTATCGATCGTTCAAATGCCCAAAGGGGTGCCAGTCGCCACATTCGCGATCGGAACAGCCGGGGCTGCCAATGCTGCACTGCACGTGGTCGCAAATTTGGCAACCACCGACAAAGCGCTTGCAGAGAAGCTGATTCAGTACAGGACTGCGCAGACCGAGATGGCTCGCGCCATGAGGTTGGAAAAATGATTGTCAAACCAGGGCAGTGGTTGGGTGTCCTTGGAGCCGGTCAGCTAGGGCGGATGTTTTGTCAGGCCGCCCAGTCGATGGGTTATCGGGTGCTGGTGCTAGACCCTGATGAGGTATCACCAACGGCAGATTTGGCTGATGACCACATCATGGCTGCCTATGATGATGAGAAAGCCTTGGGTGAAATGGCCAAGCGCTGCCTGGCGGTCACTACCGAGTTTGAGAATGTGCCTGCACGCAGTCTGGAGTTGTTGTCTAGACGCACCCATGTCATGCCTGGCGCCAGGGCTGTGGGCCCGGCGCAAGATCGCTGTCTGGAAAAACGCTTTATCGAGTCGATGGGTGTGCCCGTGGCACCATTTGCCGAGATTCGCGAGCTATCAGACCTTGAGCACTTGCCAGAAGGACTTTTCCCAGGCATCTTGAAAGTGGCACAACTGGGCTATGACGGTAAAGGTCAATGGCGGGTTGCTAACCGGCAGGAGGTTTTGTCTGCGTTCGAGCAAGCCCAACGAGTGCCTTGCGTATTAGAGGCCAAGCTTGACCTGGCTTATGAACTGTCAGTAGTGCTTGCACGCGACACGCAAGGCAAACAGGTGGTTTATCCGGTTAGCCGCAATATTCATCACGATGGCATCCTCGCGGTCACCCATGTTGATGGTGTGTTGACCGATACCGCTAGAGCCGCGTGCCAGGCAGCCGGTCAGATTGCTGATGGACTGGGTTATCACGGTGTACTTTGTGTTGAGTTTTTTGTGTTGAAAGATGGCAGTCTGATTGCCAACGAAATGGCGCCAAGACCACACAACAGTGGTCACTACACGCAAAATGCTTGTGTTTCTAGCCAGTTTGAGCAGCAAGTCAGGGTCATGGCAGGTTTGCCCTTAGGCGACACCAGATTGCTCGCGCCTGCTGTGATGCTTAATCTGCTTGGTGATGTCTGGTTGCGTCACCAGAGCGATCAACCGCAAGAGCCGGATTGGGACGCGGTGCTATCCAAACCCGGTACATCCTTGCACCTCTACGGCAAGCGTTGCGCCCGTGCAGGCAGAAAAATGGGTCATATCAACATCACGGCGCCGACGTTTGAGCAAGCAGTCGGTGTGGCCAATGAGATTGTTGACCTATTGGATTTGCCTTGCAGGGCAGTCGTGCCTTCATAATCGTGCAAGCAACCGAGTCTCAAATCGAACAGGCAGCGCACGCCTTGATGCAAGGTGGTTTGGTTGCGTTTCCGACCGAGACGGTTTATGGACTTGGCGCTGATGCGGCTAGTCGCGCGGCTGTCGCCAAAATCTACGAGGCCAAAGGTAGACCGAGCAGTCACCCGGTTATTGTGCATATTGCTAAACCCGAGGACATGGCGGCATGGTGCCAAGACATCCCGGATCAGGTGTGGGCTCTGGCGCGAGCGTTCTGGCCAGGACCGTTGACTTTGATTCTAAAGCGCCATGTTGCAGTGGATGCGTCGGTCAGTGGCGGACAAGATACCATCGGCGTTCGCTGTCCTTCTCATCCTGTGGCGCAGGCATTGCTGATTAAGTTTGCTGAATTGAAAGCAGCCGCAGGGCAGCCACGAGCTGGCGTTGCGGCGCCATCGGCTAACCGGTTTGGACGAGTCTCCCCCACTCAGGCAGATCATGTTCGCACTGAGTTTGCATCAATGTGGCCTGATGGACTGCTGGTCTTGGATGGCGGTGACAGCGAGGTCGGGATTGAGTCAACGATTGTTGACTTATCTGGGGTTCAGAATGGCCTTTCGCCGGCGCTGCTGCGTCCCGGTGCGATTAGTTTAGAGGCGCTTCAATCTGTGCTTGGGTGTCCAGTGACAGGACACACTGCGCAGTCCCCCCGTGTGTCGGGCTCGTTAAAGGCACACTACGCGCCATTCACGCCTTTAATTCTATGTGTCGAACACAAGCTTGAGGATTGCGTGCGAGATTGGCTAGACACTCACGAAGGTAACGTGGCCGTGCTGTTGCGCTCAGACAGGCAGCTGCCTCTAGATCGTGTTCACCTGATTCGCATGCCCATGATGCCAGCAGCCTATGCCAGAGCACTTTACGCAACGCTTAGACGGGTGGATGAGTCAGGTGTGAGTGTGGTCATTGCCGAGCAAGTGCCCGATGAGCCTGACTGGATGGGGGTGAGGGATCGCATGAACCGGGCTGCTGCTGCCTTTGAGGGCAACAGCAGCCAGACCTAGGCGACTTTAGAAAAACGCCTGGATACCAGTTTGCGCACGACCTAGAATCAGGGCGTGGATATCATGGGTGCCCTCATAGGTGTTGACCACTTCGAGGTTAACCAGATGACGCGCTATACCGTACTCGTCAGAGATGCCGTTGCCACCCAACATGTCGCGAGCGGTACGAGCAACATCAAGTGCCTTGCCGCAGGAATTGCGTTTCATAATTGATGTGATTTCAACGGCAGCGGTCCCTTCGTCCTTCATGCGCCCCAACCGCAAGCAGCCTTGTAGGCCCAGTGTGATCTCGGTTTGCATGTCGGCGAGTTTCTTCTGGATCAACTGATTAGAGGCCAAGGGGCGACCAAACTGCTGTCGATCGAGTACGTACTGGCGGGCGGTGTGCCAACAAAACTCGGCAGCCCCGAGCGCACCCCAGGCAATGCCGTAACGAGCTGAATTCAAGCATGTAAAGGGACCTTTCAAGCCAGTGACGTTAGGCAGCATTTGCTCGTCACCGACCTCAACCCCATCCATCACGATTTCACCGGTCATCGAGGCGCGCAGCCCCACTTTGCCGTGAATCTCCGGGGCTGACAGGCCTTTCATGCCTTTTTCCAGAATAAAACCGCGGATACGCCCGTCGTGGTCACCACCCACGCACTTGGCCCAGATCACAAAGACATCAGCCACTGGTGAGTTGGTGATCCACATCTTGTTGCCGGTCAGCTTGTAGCCATCACTTGTTTTAACGGCTCGGGTTTCCATGCCTGCGGGATCAGAACCATGGTTGGGTTCAGTCAAGCCAAAGCAACCTATCCATTCGCCCGTTGCCAACTTGGGCAGGTACTTGCGCTTTTGCTCTTCGCTACCGAATTCGTTGATTGGCACCATGACCAGCGAGGACTGAACGCTCATCATTGAGCGGTAGCCTGAATCCACCCGTTCCACTTCACGCGCAATCAAGCCGTAGCAAACATAATTCAGGCCAGCGCCGCCATATTCAGTCGGAATCGTGGCGCCAAGCAGGCCAAGCTCACCCATTTCAGGAAAGATGGAGGTATCCATCTTTTCATGACGAAATGCCTCGAGTACGCGTGGCAAAAGTTTTTCCTGACAGTAAGCATAGGCGGCTTCGCGAACCATGCGCTCGTCTTCAGTAAGTTGGCCATCAAGCAATAAGGGGTCAGACCAATTAAAAGAGGCTGCGGACATTGTTTGTACTCCTGTGAAAGCGTTTTGTTTGGATTGAAAGTGTTCGTGCCCGGCTCAGTTGCTTTGCCCTGCCGCACGTAACTTGGCAATCGTGGTGGTGGGTGTGATTGCTTCGGGATCTGTGATCAGGTGCAAGATGGCCGGTTTGTTGCTTTTGACGGCACGCTCGAATGCTGCAGGGAAATCAGCGGTCCTTTCTACACGCTCGCCATAGCCACCGAAGGCCTGGGCATAGGCTGCGAAGTCCGGGTTTTGCAAGTGCGTAGCCGATACCCGACCCGGATAGTGCTTTTCCTGGTGCATACGAATCGTGCCGTACATGCCGTTATCGACAATCAGCACGATGATGGGCAGGTTGTACTGAACCGCAGTTGCAAATTCCTGCCCATGCATCATGAAGCAACCGTCACCAGCAAAGCACACGACCATTTTGTCAGGCTGGCCACGCTTGGCTCCAACCGCCGCGGGTAACCCATAGCCCATTGAGCCAGATGTGGGTGCCAGCTGGGTGCCGTATTGCTTAAATCGATGAAACCGATGTACCCACGTCGCGTAGTTGCCAGCACCGTTGGTGATGATGGCATCAGCTGGCAGCGTTGATTCCAGATGCGCCATCACACCGCTCATTTGCAACTCACCTGGAACCGTCACTTGCGAGGCATCGCTCCAGGCCAGATAGTTGTCGTGCAGCCGCTGCGTGTCGGATGCCCAAGGCGTTTGTGCGGGTGCCGGCAAACTGCTCAATTCGGCAGCGAATGCCGCCGGCGATGCATTAATTGCCAAAGTGGGCGCATACACACGTCCGAGTTCATTGCTATCTGGGTGGACATGAACCAGTGCCTGCTTAGGCACAGGAATATCGAGCAATGTATAGGATTGGCTGGGGATCTCTGACATGCGTGAGCCTACGAGCAGCAATAAATCAGCCTGTTGCAGCTTCTTCAGTAGTTCAGGATTGATACCCAGACCCACATCGCCGATGTAGCAAGGGTGCTCATGGTCAATGAGCATTTGGCGCCGAAACGACGCGGCCACCGGTAACTGGTAGCGTTGTGCGAAATCGGCAAACTGCTTGACGGCCTCAGGTGTCCAGCGCGCACCACCGAGCACGGCAACCGGTGATTTGGCCGCTGCAAGCCGTTCGGCAAGGTGGGCCATCTGGCCTGCGGCCGGCGCGCTTTCGATAGCCTGCACGTAAGGCGCATCCGTGACGGTGGCAGTCTGCACCAACATGTCTTCAGGCAAAGCGATGACGACAGGACCTGGTCGTCCCGAGACGGCCACATGAAATGCTCGCGAAAGCACCTCTGGAATGCGGGCGGGATCGTCAATTTCAGTGGCCCATTTTGCGGCCTGACCGAATACAGCGCGGTAATCCATCTCCTGGAAAGCCTCGCGCTCACGCATACCACGCTCGATTTGACCGACAAAGACGATCACAGGCGTCGAATCTTGCTTCGAAATGTGAATGCCAGCAAGGGCGTTAGAGGCTCCCGGACCTCGCGTGACCATACAAATACCCGGGCGCCCGGTTAGTTTGCCGTGGGCGTCAGCCATCATCGCCGCACCGCCTTCCTGACGACAAACGGTGACGTTGATGTTCACGTCCACTAGCGCATCGAGTACCGCCAAAAAGCTCTCACCGGGCACTGTAAACACATGCTCCACCCCTTGGGCGACGAGTTGATCGACGATGAGTTGCCCGCCAGTGCGAGCAAGTGGTTGATTGGCTGCCATAAATTTGTGTCCCGTCGTGTTTATGTTGGTTATTTGTTCACTAGAATATGTTCATATATTGCACATTGCAATTGATAAAATTGCACAATGTTGTGTTGTGATCGCAATTTCTAATGACGAGGTGCCCTTGAGAAAAGGAATCCCTAATTTAAGCGCGTTGCAGGCATTCGAGGCGACCGCGCGTCTGGGCAGCTTCACCCGGGCAGCTGATGAGCTTGCTCTGACGCACAGCGCGGTGCATCGTCAGGTAAGCGCTCTGGAGGCCCGGCTCGGTGTCGAATTATTTAGCCGGGTGCGGCGGCGCATCGTATTGACCGATGCAGGTGCTGAATACGCCGGACGAATACGTCAACATCTTGATCAAATTGAGAAAGATACCTTTAGTCTCATGAGTAGAGCGAGCCTGGGTCGCAGACTGCACATCGCGGTTTTGCCGACACTGGCAGCTAACTGGCTCATCCCGAGGCTGAAAGATTTTCAGCGGCATTATCCGGACATATCGGTCAGTTTGTCGCTCAGAACGCTGCCATTTCAGTTTGACGATGAGCCCTTTGATGCAGCGATCTATCACAGCCATGCGGCGTGGCCGGGCACGCAGGGCAGTTTGCTCTTTGCCGAGCGGGAGTTGGTCCCGATTTGTTCGCCACAGCTGTTGGCTAATTTGGGGTCAGCCCAGGACCTGACGCAGTTAACGCATCTTCATTTGAATTCAAGGCCAGACGCTTGGCGTCAATGGTATGAGCATGTCGCCGTCCCCTATCCGGCCGAGGCCGCAGGTGGTCCCAGATATGAGATGTTTGCGATGGTTTTATCGGCTGCCCAGGCGGGTTTAGGTGTGGGGCTTGTACCGCGATTTTTAGTGCAGCAGTTACTTGACCGCGGAGATCTGGTCATGCCAGTTAGCGAGCCACTGCCAGTGTCGCAGGGCTATTACTTCGGCTATCCAATGCGCAATGAGGTCACGGCAGCACTGCAGGCGTTTGAGCAATGGATCAATCAAGCTGCCCAAGCCAGCTTTGAGCGCGTGCGACCATCGTAAAGCTGGTGTCTAGCGAAGGTCTTGGGCTGAGAGACGTGCGACGTTGTTGCCGCCCCTTGTGAATGCATTCACCTCCAGGGGGTTGCCCGCGCGAGATGCACTGACGGCCTGTGCATTTCCAAAAGTCAGCAAGCTAATTTCGGCAATTGGTACGCTCAAAGTCTGCCCGGGCTTGTAGATAGCTTGCTCTACCCGACCATCCGTAAATCTGACCTCTACCCAACAGTCAGCATTGAATTGCGCCTCGATGACCTCGGGTGCCGGTGATGCGGCAGCTTGTGGTCTCGTCTCGGATTCAGTGGCCACTGCTACTGCAGGCTGCGGTTCAGATATCTGCGCGGATACTGGCTCAGGCACTTGTGCTGGCTCGGTTGCGGGTTCAGCGATGGGTCCTGTGGTTGCTTGTGCGACTGCTGCGACACCGGATTCCGGCTGGCTCGGGGTCACCACTGCTGTTGCTTCAGTGACGATTTGGACGTTTGCGGTCGGCGTCACAGATGTTTCGGCTATCGCTGGCGTTTGCTCGCGCTTGGGCAAAACCGGGTCGGCAGGCTCAACTGTGGGCGGCACCGCTGTTGCGGGTGTTTGAGCTTTGATCGTCGAGTCTGCAACGGTTTGCGCGACCGTATCTTTGCGGTTGCCAAGCCAACCCTCCTTGATCGCAAGCCAAGTGCCGGCGCCAATCAGTATCAGCAGCAGAGCCCCAAGCCATACACCAGCTTTGCTTGGTCTTGAAGCGCCAGGCAGGGCGTCAGCGCTTAGCGTTTGCGACTCCCGCTTGGCAAGTTTGGCAGCCGAGGGTGAGTTTTTGACGCGATTTAACGCGATCTGGCTGTCAGTGAGTCTGAGCTCGGTGACCGGTGGTTCTAGCTGGATGTTGAGGTGCCGAGCATACTTTTCAACCGCACGAATATAGTAGCCTGGGCCATGAAACGCTGATAGTGAACCGCTTTCAAGTCCCTGTAACTGTGCGCTAGATAGCATCAAAGCTTGTGCCAGGCCACTTCTCTCAAGGCCGGCGTCTATACGCGCTCGTTGTAATTGTTCAGCCCACTGTTCTAGCGGTAATTCATCAATGTCTTGCATGCTTGCGTATCGCCACGACCATTTATTTGCTAAGGATACGGGCAATAGGCATTTCTGGCTACTGGAGAACTACCTAAATACGACGGTACGGCTGCCATTGAGCAAGATGCGTTGCTCTATGTGAGCCTTGACTGCACGCGCCAGAACCAATGACTCGACGTCACTGCCCACACGCGTCAGATCCTGCACGCTCATGGCATGATCAACCCGCTCGATGTCTTGTTCGATGATGGGACCTTCGTCGAGATCAGGCGTGACGTAGTGCGCTGTGGCACCAATCAGTTTCACGCCCCGGGTATGGGCTTGGTAGTACGGTTTGGCACCTTTGAAGCTTGGCAGAAAGCTGTGGTGAATATTGATGGCGCGACCGGATAATGCCTGACACAGCTGCGGCGATAGGATTTGCATGTAGCGCGCCAGTATCACCAAATCGACGTTCAGGCTTTCGATCAGTTCGAGAATTGCCGACTCTTGTTGCGCTTTCGTGTCCGCAGTGACAGGCAGGTAATGAAAGGGCACGCCATGTGAGTTCACCAAGCCTTCGAAATCGCGGTGGTTGGAGACGACCGCGACGATCTCGGCGTTGAGTTGGCCACTGTGTACTCTGAACAGTAGGTCGTTCAGGCAATGTCCCTGCTTGCTCACCAAAATCATGAGTCTGGCCTTGCTCTGCGCGCCGTGAATTTGCCATGTCATGTCAAATGCGTCGGCAATCTCCGCCATGTCAGACTTAACCACATCAATGCTTGCATCGGTTAGCGTGAAGTGCACACGCAGAAAAAAGCGTCCTGTTTCCTCATCCCCAAACTGTTGGGCGTCAAGAATGTTGCCCTGATGATTAAGCAATAAGCCGCTGATGCGGTGGACGATGCCGATGCGATCCGGGCAAGAGAGGGTGAGGATATAGTCAGGTGAGGTGGGGCTCATGAGGCTTTTCTAAAGAATCAACAAGATGATGACGAACTTCCTGGGCGATGGCCATGGAGGCTGTCAAACCAGGTGATTCTATGCCAAACAGATTAACCAGGCCTTTCAGGCCGTGATCCCCCGGTCCAGAAATAACAAAGTCCGCTGCCGGCTCGGTTGGCGCCGAGATTTTTGGTCGGATGCCGGTGTAGCCCGGCTGCAGTGCGCCATCTCTAAGGTCTGGCCAGTAGCGTCTGACCGCGTCATAAAAGCCTTCACTGCGTGACATGTCCAAGTCGTAATTCTCTGTCTCAACCCACTCGGTGTCGGGCCCAAACTTGGCCTGTCCCCCCAAGTCCAGTGTCAAGTGAACACCAAGCCCCGCCTTTTGAGGGACCGGATAAATGAGATGATCGAAGGGTGCTTTACCCTGCAAATTAAAGTAACTGCCCTTGCATAAATAAGCAGTCGGCACCTTGTCTGGTTGCAAACCATCAATTCGTTTTGCCGTCGCCGGCGCCTGCAGACCAGCTGCATTGACCAGTATGTCACAGCTTAAAGTCATCGGGTCTTTGCCACCGAAAGAGACTTCGAAGCCGCCTTCAGGCAATACTTTGGCATGCTCAAATGGGCAATGAAACACGAATTGCGCCCCAGCGTTTTCTGCGTCTGCCTGATAAGCCAGCATGAGTCCGTGGCTGTCGATGATGCCGGTTGATGGCGAGAGCAGCGCTGCGGTGCAGGCAAGTGCAGGTTCAAGGGCGCGGGCTTGTTTGGCGTCAAGCCATTGAAGGTCTTTGACGCCATTGGCGTTTGCTTTTTGCAAGATCCCTTTTAGTGTGTCGTGCTCAGACTCGTCGGCCGCGACAATCAGTTTGCCTAGCTGTCGATGATTGACACCGCGCGCGCGGCAATAGTCATAAAGCATGTGCTTGCCCTGCACACACAGGCGAGCTTTAAGGCTGTTGGCTGGGTAGTAAATACCTGCGTGGATCACCTCGGAGTTTCGCGAGCTGGTGCCAGTGCCTATGGCCTCGGCTCGGTCAGTAACCAGTACCTCGAGGCCATGCATCGCAAGTTCGCGTGCTACCGCTAACCCAACAACGCCGGCCCCGATGACGATGCACTCAATGTCCTTGCTCATGGTTTAACCACCAGGCGTGAGATCGTAACCACCGCCATGGTAGATCAGCGGCGCGCGTGTTGAGTGCGCACAGGCTTCAACCTCTCCAATGAGCACAATGTGATCACCTTCCTCATAGAAGCGTCGGTTATAGCACTCGAACCAGGCCGCGCAATGCGCATCGAGTCGTGGTGCACCGTTGGGACAGTCGAGAAGTCTTTGACCAGAAAATCGTTCGGCTGGGGTGCCACTGGCAAATCGTTTGGCTAGCTCAAGTTGATCGTTGGCTAGTACTTGAATGACATAACGTTCACATTGCTCGAATACAGCCAACGAATGTGAGGAACGCTTCAGGCTCCAAACCACGAGTGGCGGATTCAAAGAAACCGAATTAAATGAACTGACGGTTAAGCCGACAGGCACGCCAGTTTGGTCGCGAGCAGTTACGATCGTGACTCCGGTTGGAAACCGGCCCAATGCCTGCTTAAATTCGCGATCGTTAAAGGAAGGGGCCCGAGCAATCATGGAGACAGACGCTCGATGATCCATTCGCCATCGGGGCTTTGTTGGTAGGCTAGCCGATCGTGCAAACGTGATGGCCTGCCTTGCCAAAACTCAAAATAGGTAGGTCGGACGCGATAGCCACCCCAGTGATCAGGCCTAGGTGGCGAATCACCATATTTTTGGGAGACTTCTTCGACTTTGGCTTTGAGCTGTTCAATGCTGACAGGTTGGCTTTGTGCCGATGCCCATGCGCCAATACGGGAGCCTAGCGGACGGCTTTGGTAGTATTCGTCAGACTCTTCGGGGCTGACTTTTTCTACAACGCCCTCGATGCGTACTTGTCTCTCAAGTGGCTGCCAAAAAAATAGCAAAGTGGCCCGTGGCTCGTCCGCAAGCTCGCAGCCCTTGCGTGATTGATAGTTGGTGTAGAACACAAAGCCGCGCGTGTCATAGCCCTTTAAAAGAACAATCCTGGCGGTTGGTTTGCCGGTTGAGTCCGCTGTGGCTAGAGTCATCGCGGTTGGCTCAGCAGCTGGCAAGGCAATAGCCTCATTCATCCATATCTCAAACTGATCGAATGGAGATGACTTGGCTTGCGATTCAAGTAATTCGCCTTTTTCGTAACTCTGTCTGATATCAGCAACTGACATGGTCTTGTGTCTTTGAGCAAGTAATAACGATACGAGTAGTGTACTGCCACATACATCTAGCGATAGTCAGTGGCCAACCGTTCTTGCAGCCTTATTGCCAAACGCGCGAGCTTTTTGTCCTCAATACCGGCGGCTGATAAAGCCTGATGGGTCTGTACCACGTAGTCTATACAGGGTCCATATGAACCACTGGCTCGGCAAACAATCTCTACCGTTTGGTGGTCTAGAAGCCCACGTACATACCCCGGGTTGCTGCGATCGATCACGAACGCCAACGCCTTAACCGGCCCACTATCGGTTTCGCAGCGCAGCCAACGTGGGTGATAAGCGCCAGTGGCCATTTCCCTGCGCCAGAGTGCTTCAAAGGTTGTAGGCACTGTGCTGGCCGGAATTCTGAAAGTCACACCACGACAGGAGCCACCACGATCGAGTCCGAACACCAGCCCTGGGGTTTGTGGCGTGCCCCGGTTCACACGTGACCAAAGGCATAGCGCGCGGTGATGACCTCGCAGTGTGCTCAAGCGTTGTTCCCGGAAATCGAACTCGGGGTTCCAGATTAACGAGCCGTAGGCGTAAATCCATAAATCGGTATCGCCTGACCACCCGGCAAGGGCCTGTCGCATCGACGCATGGCGCTGATCATCTGTCAGGAAGGTGGGCGCTTCAGAGGGGGCGGGCAGTTCGCTGGATTGGCTCGGTATGACGGTCATGGTCTTCGCTGCGATGTCGAGTCAGGGCCCTGAAGAATTACTTGTCACTGTCTTTGCCGCTGCGTCGCGTTAGCCAAGCGCCAGTCGCCAGAGCAACAGAGGTCAACCAAAATAACGGCATGATGCCCGAGATTGCGCCTAACGCGCCAAATGCCAGCGGCATTGATACCTGCGAGCCGTTAACCAAAGCCATACGCATGCCGAACACTTCGGCTCGGCGTCCCGCTGGTGCATGTTGCTGGAGCAGGCTCAAGATGCTCGGTTGCGTGCTGCCCAGCGACAAGCCCAGCATAAAAGACAACATCATCAGAACCCACGCCTGACTCATCCATGGATAAATCACAAAGTACACTGCTGCTGAAATCATCGCAAAATGAATCATTGCCCAAGGTTTTACCCATTTCTGAATAAAGGGTAAAAGTATGCGAATCACAAACGTCGCCGCTGAAAACACAGCCAGAATGAAACCGATGGTCGTGGCACTAAAGCCAAGTTGTACGCCATACAGGGGCACGACAAAGTAGTGGGTATCCCAGGCGCTAGCTAACAGCAGGTTTGATATCAGGGCGTAGCGCAAAGAGCGAATCTTCCATAGATCGCCCATGCCACTGGATTGCTCTTGCTTTAATTGGGGCTGATGGCTTTTTAACAATATCGGTCGTAAGCGGTTAACCGCAAAAAAAGCAGCTGCCGGACAAAGCATCAGCATGAAAAATGCCCAGTGATGCCCGATATAGTCAATCGACAAGCCTGCGATCAGTGGACCGCTAAACCCGGAGACCGCCATGGCCATGGCGAACCAGGAATAGTTTTTGAGTCGCACAACTGGATCGCTGTCTCCTAGCAGTCCTTGAACGGCGATTTGAAAGCCCATGTGACCAATGCCAATCGAGATGGCGGCAATCGCCAACGTGCTCCAGTGGGGCCAAACCCAAGGTACAAACGCACCGATCGTTGAAATAAGGGAGGCTAGCCACATGGCTCGAAAGCTGCCATGGGCGTCAATTTTTTTCCCCGCCGTGATGGCTAAAAACATGGGCAAGATCGCAAAGCAAGCAATCAGAATGCCCACGCCGACCTTGCTGATTCCAAGCTGCACTGCATTGAGCATGACCGATACGCGTCCACCTGTTAACGCGATATGCATGAGCATAATCAGCACGCACCATATGACTGCGTGTGGTAGGTGTTTGGGTAATTGCAGTGAGAAACGCAAGGTGACGCTGACCTGAGTGACTGATCTCCGAATGTCCGATTGTGCGCTCGAAAGCTATCTTTTGTCTAGAAATTCGCTGCAATTTCAGCGTACTAGCCTCTTCTCGTGTCAAAATCCCAACCACATCCGACATCCTGCGCCATCTGGGATGCCGACAGGTTCCTCGATATTTTTTATTCGATAATTCAATGACATCTTTTGTAGATAAAGCAACGGACTTGGTTGGTCCGGCTGATCTTGAGCGGCGCTTCGGTTCGGTTGACCGTGCATATGGGCATGTCGTCACGGATACCTTGAGGGATTGTCACGTCACGGTGGTCGGTTTGGGTGGGGTCGGCTCATGGGCAGCAGAGGCATTGGCCCGAAGTGGGGTGGGGCAACTGACCCTGATCGACCTCGATCACGTCGCGCAGTCCAATATCAATCGACAGGTACATGCTTTGGACACGACCCTTGGCCAAGCCAAGGTGTTAGCGATGAGTGAGCGCATTGGCTTGATCAACCCAGCCTGCGCTGTCAGTGCCGTGGAGGAATTCGTCGAGACGGATAATGCGGATGCGCTGTTGCCGCCCACTTCGGATGTGGTGCTCGACTGTACCGACCAACTGTCAGCAAAGGTGGCCATGGTGCTGTTGGCTAGACAAAGGCAACAGGCGCTGATTGTGTGTGGTGCGGCTGGCGGCAAGACTGACGCTTTGACACTTCGATATGGCGATTTGCGCGACAGTACTCACGATGCTTTGCTGGCACGTTTACGTTCGACCCTGCGAAAGCGCCATGGGTTCTCTGGTGCTCAGGCAAAACGGGTCATACGCATGGGTGTGAACGTGCTCTGGTTCGAGCAACCGGCGCACCGTCCGGTTTCCCTGCCTGCGTCTGCCGGTATTTCAATGCCCCTGGCATGCGCTGGTTATGGGTCACTGGTGACTGTTACAGCTGCCATGGGGCTCGCCGCTGCTGGCAAAGCATTGGATTTCTTAACCCAGAAAAAAGCGTCCTGATTCTTGGCCATGTCTGACCATATGTTTGAGTCTTTGATGCTGTCGGTATGATTGAAAGTATTTTTGTGTGAACTGATACCTGCCTAGCTGGGCAGTCGCTACGTCATAAGGAGTATGGGATTTGTCATCGACTGATTTAAATAACTCCAGATTTGCCGAATTGATGTCATGGCTGTGCCGGGGTTGGGCAGCGCTCATGCGACCAAGTGGTGCTATTTGGCTATTGATAGGCACCCTGGTTTGGCTCGGTATTTTTGGCTGGCCAAGGTCGTTGCATATTCCTGATGAGGGTCGCTACGTTGGTGTGGCCTGGGATATGGTTCGATTTGACAGCACCTGGACGCCACTTTTGAACGGCTTGCCATATTTTCACAAGCCGCCTTTGTTTTATTGGCTCAATGAGGCCGCGTTCTTGTTGTTTGGGGTACATGAGTGGTCGGCACGACTGCCTTCCATCCTGATCTCATGGTTAACAGTGGTTGCACTGTACTTGTTTGTACGCCGTCACCGTGGCGTTGAAGTGGCCACGGTCAGTGTGTTGGCGCTCATCACCATGCCCTACTACTACGGCGCCTCGCAGTATGCCAACCTCGATATGCTTGTCGCTGGCATGATTTCTTTGACGATATTGGCTGGTGCAGAGGCGGTGTCGCGGGCCGCTGCCGGCGAGCCTCGTGCGAGTTGGTTTGCGATTGCGGCAGGTTTTTTAGCGGCATTTGCTGTCTTGTCTAAAGGTTTGATCGGCGTAGTACTGCCAGGCGGCGTCCTGTTTTTCTGGATTCTGGCGACGCGGCGATGGGTTGGACTCAAAGTGCTGTTGGCGCCAGGCGTTTGGCTGGCGTTTTTGTCCATCATGGTGCCCTGGTTCGTGTTGATGGAAATCTACTACCCCGGCTTTTTGCACTACTTTTTTGTGTATCAGCACTTCGAACGTTATCTCAGTGACGGTTTTAACCAGCAGCAACCATTCTGGTTTTTCATACCCGTTGTATTTGGCATGAGTCTGCCATGGTCTATCTGGTTGTTTCGTTTTGGTTGGCAGCGCGGTGAAATCACGTTTGATCGAAGCTGGTTTTGGTTGATGGGTTTGTGGATTGTGGTGATCGTGGTGTTTTTTTCGATCCCGACATCCAAACTGATCGGCTACACAGTGCCAGTGCTGCCCGCATTGGCAGTGTTGATTGCTGAAGTGATTGTGGGTACGTGGAACGGGCTACGAGCAGAGCGGGATATTCGTTGGACGGTAATCACATTGATAGCAGCGGTAACAGCCTGCATGATTGCCTTGGTCGTATTCTTGTTTGCTAACGACCGAAGTTCCAAGCCATTCGTGCAACAGTTCCAGTCCGAGATGACGGTCGATGACCAGTTTGTGTTTCTGGATGTGTATCCGTTTGATATGCAGTTCTACACCAGGGATCCCAAGCCAGCCTGGGTGGTCTTTAACTGGCCGGCCTTACCTGCAGGCGACACATGGCGAAATGAATTGGCAGAGGCTGGTGAACATGTACCGGATAAAGCTAAAGAGGTTTTGATTACACCAGAGCAGTTATTGCCGCGGATATGCCAGAATCCGAATCGAACGTATTGGTTTGTGGCTTACCCAGAAGCCAAGGAGCCAGTGGCGTTTTTGGCGCATCTTGATCCAATTTTTGTCACCCGCTATCGAGTCGAGATGTGGAAACTGGTGCCTGATGCAACTTTCACGAGTAAGTGGTGTACCGGAGAACAACATGAGTCAACAAAACAATAGAACAAGGTCAGCACAGACCTTTCGCAGCGCCCGTTGGTTTGCACCCGACGATTTGAGATCATTCGGTCATCGGTCCCGAGCTATGCAAATGGGCTATTCGGCCGACGACTGGAAGGGCAAACCTGTCATTGGCATCATCAACACATGGTCTGACATCAATCCCTGTCATACGCACTTCAAACAGCGTGTGGACGATGTGAAACGTGGTGTTCTCCAAGCAGGCGGCTTTCCGATCGAATTGCCAGCCCTGTCGCTGGCTGAGCAGTTCGTCAAACCCACCACCATGCTCTACCGAAATATGTTGGCCATGGATGCTGAAGAGTTAATACGCTGTCATCCGGTAGATGGCGTGGTGCTCATGGGTGGTTGCGACAAGACGACACCTGGTTTATTGCTCGGGGCCACGAGTGCGGGTGTACCTGCGATCTACATCCCTGCCGGCCCGATGCTGCGTGGTAACTGGCACGGCAAAATACTTGGGTCTGGCTCAGATGCTTGGAAGTATTGGGATGATCGCCGCGCCGGACTGATTTCTGACAAAGATTGGACCGAAATCGAGGGGGGCATTGCGCGCAGTCACGGGACGTGCATGACCATGGGAACGGCATCGACCATGACTGCCATTGCCGAGACTTTGGGGATGACTCTGCCGGGCGCTTCTTCTATTCCAGCGCCGGACTCCAACCATGTACGCATGTCGGCTGAAAGCGGCCGGCGCATCGTTGAGATGGTTTGGGAAGATCTCGTGCCCAATAAAATTCAAACTCATCAAGCGTTTGAGAACGCGATCATGGTTGCCATGGCCATGGGTTGCTCGACCAACGCCATTATTCATTTGATCGCTCAGGCCAGGCGTGCCGGGTGCAATATTGGCCTAGACGACTTTGATCGGTACAGCCGAATTATTCCCGTCATTGCTAACGTCAGGCCAAGCGGTGATGAGTATCTGATGGAGGATTTTTATTACGCGGGCGGTCTGCCAGCCCTGATGTCACGTCTAAAGGATCATTTGCATCTGGATGCAATGACGGTGACTGGCAAAACTCTGGGCGAGAACATCGCTGATGCGCAGGTCTATAACGATGACGTGATTCGGCCGCTTGATAATCCGATCTACGCTGAAGGCGCACTTGCCGTGTTGCGGGGTAATCTGGCGCCCGATGGTTGTGTGATCAAGCCAAGCGCCTGTCCGGCTCACTTGCATCAGCACACGGGACCCGCCTTGGTATTTGATGATTATCCATCGATGAAAGCGGTGATCGATCGCGATGACCTCGAAGTCACGGCTGATCATGTGTTGGTGCTACGTAACGCGGGTCCGCAAGGAGGACCGGGTATGCCTGAGTGGGGCATGCTACCGATGCCTAAAAAGTTGCTCAAGCAAGGTGTACGTGACATGTTGCGTTTGTCAGATGCCCGCATGAGTGGCACTAGCTACGGTGCTTGTGTGTTGCACATCTCGCCTGAGTCCTATGTGGGAGGACCTTTGGCGCTGATTAAAACTGGTGACATGATCACGGTTGACGTGCCTAACCGAACTATCCGGGTTGAGATATCGGACCAGGAGATGCAAAAGCGCCGTGAAGCCTGGACGCCTCCCGAGCGAAGGTTTGAACGCGGCTACGGGTGGATGTTCTCACAGCACATTGAGCAGGCTAATGAGGGCTGTGATTTCGACTTTCTGAGAACCGAGTTCGGTAAGCCAGTGGGTGAGCCTGATATTTTTTAAATCCTGACCGTGTGCGACCGAATTGGCGACAGATCAATATGATTGGAGACTTCTCGTGAAAGAATTGAAAGCCGAAACCAGACAGCGCCTGATGCATGTCAGCACGGCAACACTAGCGACGTTGTTGTTTAAGCGGGGCTTGAAAAACCAGTTCATTCAAAACGTTTCACGACTATCGAAGGCTAATGAGAACATGGTGGGCCCGGCGTTTACTTTACGTTACATGCCCGCCCGTGAAGATCGAAATGGAATCGAAGTGTTTCAGAATCGGCAACATCCGCAACGCCAGGCCATCGAGCAATGCCCGGCGGGTGCTGTCATGGTGATCGACAGTCGTAAGGATGCTCGCGCTGCATCGGCTGGAGGTATCCTGGTTAGCCGGCTCAAGCAACGTGGCGTGGCTGGGGTTGTCACCGACGGCGGTTTTAGAGACTCAGCCGAAATTGCCGTGCTGGGAATCCCGGCTTATCACCAACGCCCATCGGCACCGACTAATTTGACCCTGCATGAGGCAATTGACATCAACGTCCCCATCGGCTGCGGTGATGCACCGGTTTTTCCGGGGGATGTCATCGTCGGTGACGCTGACGGCGTGATTGTGATCCCGGCCGAGATCGCCGATGAGCTCGCCGTGGCTGCTGCCGATATGACGGTGTTTGAAGACTTTGTGATGATATGCGTTAAACAGGGCAAATCCATTCTGGGTCTCTACCCGCCAACAGATTCGGAGACAGTGGCGCTGTTTGAAAGCTGGAAAAAAGAGAACGGGTTCTAATGGGACAAACTTGAAGACGAATAGATAGAGATCGGGGTCGGGGAAGCTGGGGTGGCTGACGGGACTCGAACCCGCGACAACCGGAATCACAATCCGGGACTCTACCAACTGAGCTACAGCCACCAAAGGACGTAGATATTAACATGATCGATGAGATCGGGCAGTTGCTGGAGCGCTATTGGCCACACATTGTTTTAGTGGTGTCCATCCTGGCCAGTTTGGCCACAGCCGTGCACGCTGCCATGACCAAGCAAGACGTGCGGGCGGCCATCGGTTGGGTTGCGGTGGTGATACTTTCGCCGCTGCTAGGCGCCACATTCTATTTGTTCGCCGGGATAAACCGGGTGCGGCGTGCACGCGTCACCCAGCAGCGGCGTTTGGCTCAGCCAGGGCGTGAGTCGATTGATCGTCTCGAAGTCAAACATCTTGGACAGGCGTTTGATGATCACATCAAGCCTTTGAAGCGTCTGGGCAATGAGGTCAATAAAAATGTGGTCCTGCGTGGCAACCAAATTGAGATGCTCGTAGGTGGTGATCAAACCTATCCGGCCATGTTGGAAGCCATCGCAACAGCTCGTACCTCGATTGCCTTGCAAAGCTACATATTCGATCACGACGGCATCGGGATTCGAATCGCGCAGGCGTTGATCGATGCCCAGCAGCGTGGTGTGAAGGTGCGGGTATTGATTGATTCAGTCGGTGCCAAATACTCGCGCCCACCGATTACGCGGATGCTTCAGGATGCTGGCATCGCGGTAGGCCGTTTTTTGCCTACAGCGATCGGTCTACGGCTGGTATACGCCAACATGCGCAGTCACCGGAAACTGTTGGTTGTGGATGGCGACTTGGCACTGACGGGCGGCATGAACATTCGCGAAGGATTCATGCGCGAGTTTGCTGGCGATGATGTGGCAGTCGACACTCATTTCAAAGTCAGCGGGCCGGTAGCGCGACATTTGATGGAGAGTTTTGCGCATGATTGGGAGTTCACCACCGGAGAGCGATTAGAGGGTGAGGCCTGGTTCGCGTCAATCCCAACGGAATCGGTGGTGCAAGGTGTCCCGATTCGGGTCGTGTTGTCCGGGCCAGACCGCGCCATCGGACGTAACCAATCGATGCTGCTCGGAGCACTTTCCGTGGCGCGTAATCATGTTCGCATCCAGTCGCCGTATTTCTTGCCAGAACCGGTGCTGATTGGCGCGTTGGTCACCGCCGCCCGGCGTGGTGTGCAGGTCGATATTGTGATTCCGGCCAATAACAATCTGAAGCTTGTCAGTGCTGCCATGGAAGCGCAACTTGACCTGTTGTTGCATGGCGGGGTTCACGTTTGGCGTGCCAATGGCGCGTTCGATCATTCCAAGTTAATGACTGTGGATGATCAATGGTGCTATGTCGGTTCCTCTAATGTTGACCCCCGAAGTCAGCGACTGAATTTCGAGCTTGACATAGAAGTGTTTGATCACGAGTTGGCGCGTGCGCTAGCTAAATCGATTGACAACAAAATCAATCACGCTAAACGAGCAACCTTGGCGGAATTGGCAAATCGACCGTTTTGGGTGAGGCTGCGAAATCGGTTTATCTGGCTGGCCTCACCTTTGTTGTAATCGAGGTTGTTATTTTGATGTCACAGATCCGCAATTAATGGATCCCTATGAGGATCTGCTGCGGGTGCCACACCAGCCCCCTTGATGCCATGACGCTCCAGAGCTGTTTGCACAAATCCCGATGATTTCATCTGTTCAACGAATTGCCGCAAAAAACTGGCGGCGGATTCGCCATATTGTTTTGGTACGCCCATGGCTTGCCGAATCACCATAAACCGGCCCGGCAAAAGCCGCAGCTCAGGTCTTGCGACAATATCTGATTCGAGTTGTTGCTTGACACCAGCGGCGACATCAGCGTTCGTTTCAAGAAACGTGCTGACCACCGTTTGCGAGGAACTCGCCCGCTCTATTTGGGCATGTTTTATGTTTCTGCTCAAAAAGAGGTCGTAGGCACTGCCTTTGCCGACGATGATTCTATGTTCGTCTCGATCGACCTCCTCGTTGGCTTGCAAGGGACTGTCTTGGCGCACGAGGTAAGCACCCTCAATCAACACATAGGGCGCACTAAAAGCAATTTGCTCGCCGCGTTTTGGGTCGATCGCAAAGAACCCAACATCAGCTTTGCCGCACTCGAGCGCTTGAACCGAGTCGGCTGCTGTTTGAAACACCACCAGTTCTGTGGGCACACCGAGTCGTGCGCCTAGTTCACGGCTAAGGTCGACAGAAACACCAGCAGCGCTGCCGCCGTCAGATCTGGCCAGAATGGGGTTGCCAGTGTTGATGCTTACGCGCAGGCTGCCGTGTGGCGCAAAGATTTTGGCTAGTGCATCGGACATTCTTACGGTCTCCATTTGGTTTAGCTGCGTTTGGCTTGTCGCATAGCCGTTGCCGTACAACCGGCGCTTGCCGCCATGATGCAGCCAATGGCCAGTATTTGTGCCAAGCTGAGTGTTTCACTCAGAATGATAGCGCCAGCAATCGCTCCAAACATCGGTTCAACACTCACCGTCACCCCAAAGGTTTTAGTGGGGAGGTAGCGCAGCGCATGCATCTCAAGCGTGTAGGGAATGGCTGAAGACAAAAGTCCAACGAATAGGCCGGTGGCCAGTAAGCTGGGATTTAAAAGCTCTGCGCCAGCTTGTGCTATGCCGAAAGGCAAGGCCATGGCCGCTGCTGCCGTCATGCCCAGACCCGTGACTTGTCCGGCGCGTAGATGGCTCGCGCGTCTGCCAAGTACGATGTAAGCGGCCCAGAAAGCACCGGCACCTAGAGCGAGCACCACACCGGTTGGATCTAACGGTTGGTCAGCACTCAATACGGGTGTTAGTAGCAAGAGACCGAGAACAGCGAGTGCCGCCCAGAGGAAGTCGACGGCACGCCGTGAGCTAAAGATCGCTAATGCCAGTGGTCCAGTGAACTCGATAGCGATTGCCACGCCAACGGGCAGGGTGTCCAGTGCAGCGTAAAACAGCAAATTCATCATGGCCAGCATGGCACCGTAGGGCAAGATCCGCTGCCAATCAGCTCTAGAGGTCACCCAGCGCCATGGGCGAAACCAAATCAGCAGGATCATGGCACCGGTTGTGATTCGATATGCCGCAGTTCCCAAAGGGCCAACCGAACTAAAAAGTGTTTTTGCCAGCGAGGCACCGAACCCGATCGACAACATGGCACCCATGACCGCGAGCACGGAAAATAGGATTTGTCGTTGGCTGGTGTTCTCGGGCATGCTGTTCTGATGGCGCCCCCGGCGTGACTCGAACACGCAACCACCCGCTTAGAAGGCGGGTGCTCTATCCAGTTGAGCTACGGGGACAAAGATTGAGCATTTTAACCACCGAATCAAAGCTCTGCTGTGTTAGGCTTGGACTCTGGTATTTATTCGGTGTTTGCTGAGCATGACAGAGTTTTTTGCAGTTCACCCTACTAACCCACAGCCCAGAGCGATGAGCCAGGCTGCAGCGTTGATCGCCGATGGTGGGGTGCTGGCTATTCCAACCGATTCTGGTTATGCCCTGGTGGCTCATCTCGATGACAAACAGGCCGCTGATGAGTTGAGGCGCTACCGCGGTCTGAATTCGCGGCATCATCTGACTTTATTGTGCCGTGATTTGTCAGAAATCGGTCAGTTTGCCAAAGTCGACAATCAGCAGTACAGGCTTTTAAAGCATGCGACGCCTGGGCCATGGACCTTTATTCTGGCCGCCTCCCGAGAGGTACCTAAACGAGTGTCGCATCCATCACGTAAAACAATTGGCATACGGGTACCCAATCATCCGGTCACGGGCGCCTTGCTCGAACTTGTGGGCGCACCGGTATTGGCCACGACCTTGATATTGCCCGGCCAGGATGCGCCGCTCGTGGATCCTGAGGATGTGCGTGAGGCTTTTGGCAAACAGCTTGCCGGCATCATTGACGCTGGCCGGTGTCCCTGGCAACCGACCACGATCGTGGATCTGTCTGGCAGCGCACCCGAAATATTGCGACTTGGCGCGGGCGACCCGGCCAGCATTGGATTATGAGGCAGTGAGATGTCCGGAATGGAAGACTTGATTCAAACGATTGTTTTATATGCCTTGCCAGTGATTTTTGCGATCACGTTACATGAGGCTGCCCACGGTTATGTGGCCCGTGTGTTCGGTGATCCTACTGCCACCCTCGCGGGCCGAGTGACCTTAAATCCGACCAAGCATATTGATCCGGTGGGCACCATTGCTGTGCCGTTGGGTATCTTGCTGATGTCAAAACTTTTTGGTGGACCGCCGCTGCTGTTTGGTTGGGCCAAGCCTGTGCCAGTTGACTTTGGTCGACTAAAGAACCCCAAGCGAGATATGCGTTGGGTTGCCTTGGCAGGGCCTGCAGCGAATTTGTTCATGGCTGTTTTATGGGCGATGTCTGTGCGCCTGCTGCTAGAGGCAGGCGCAGGCCGGGAAAGCTTCTGGTTCCAAATGGCAGTCATTGGAATCCAGATCAATCTGGTGTTGATGGCTTTAAACCTCTTGCCATTGTTACCACTCGATGGTGGCCGCATTTTGTTTAGCCTGCTACCCAATCAACTAGCCTGGCAGTACGGCAGGCTAGAGCCCTACGGCATGATGATTTTGATTGTGCTGTTGGTCACTGGCAGTCTGTGGATGTTTCTGGAGCCTTTTATGGCTTTGGGCCGCTGGATAGTGCAGTTATTTCTCTAGCAGGCAGGCAATGGTCAGTGCGCACGCCACGGCATGCTTCCGGTACACTATCAGGACTGAATCGACAGGGTGTCTCGCCTGTCAATAGCCTAACCGTTCCTTGGTATCGATCATGAATTCGTCGTCCTCTTCCGCTCAGAGTCCCCAGTTTCGGGGCAGCATGGTGGCACTTGTCACGCCCATGCACCCCGATGGCAGTCTCGATTTGGTGAGTTATCGAAATTTGATCGATTGGCATGTCACCGAGGGTACCGATGCGCTAGTCGTAGTTGGTACCTCGGGGGAATCCCCCACGGTGGACATGGATGAACACGCCGAATTGATCAAAGTAGCCGTCGAACACGCCGCGGGTCGAATTCCCGTGATTGCCGGCGTAGGTGCAAATTCCACGGCTGAGGCGATCCACCTGGCCGAGCATGCGAAGAAAGTCGGTGCCCATGCGGGTTTGTCGGTGGTGCCCTACTACAATAAACCCTCGCAGGAGGGAATGTATCGGCACTTCAAGGCGATCCAGGAAGCAGTTGACTTGCCAACGATTCTATACAACGTGCCTGGCCGTACCGTCGCAGATATGAGCCATGACACGGTATTGCGGCTTGCCCGAATCCCCGGGATTGTTGGCATCAAGGATGCCACTGGCGATATCGGCCGTGGCGGTCTTCTTATCCGTGATGTGCCTGAAGGTTTTCAGATATTTAGCGGTGATGACCCAACGGCGGCTGCATTAATCATGCTCGGGGGGCATGGCAATATTTCTGTAACTGCAAACGTTGCCCCCAAGGACATGCATGAGCTTTGCCTGGCAGCGGCCAATGGCGATGTCAAAACCGTCAGAAGGCTAAACGCAAAGCTTGCATTACTGAATAAGCTGTTGTTTGTTGAGGGCAATCCAGTTCCGGTTAAGTGGGCATTGGCCCAGATGGGTCGCATGCCAGGTGGCATCAGACTGCCGCTGTGTGAACTGGGTGCAGCCCATCATGAGCCCCTCAGGGCTGCTCTTGTAGAGGTAGGTTTATTGTGATGACCAGGCGGTTTGGACACAAAATGACCCCACTGGCCAAGCACTTGTTGATTGCTTTGGTTGCAATGGGCTTGTCTGCTTGCAGCACAGTGAGAGAGACCCTTAGCGGTGAAAACTCAATTGACTATAAATCTGCCCAGCGAGTCGATCCATTGAGCATACCGCCGGATCTGACGCAAGCTGCCGCTGACCCTCGTTATCGTGCGCCCGCAAGCGGCTCGACAACGCTTAGCCAGTTTCAGTCTATGAATCAGACTGCAGCAGCGACCACGCAGGGCGCATTGACTCAAGTCGCTGTGTTACCGAGCTACGCTGGCATCGAAGTCAAACGTGACGGTAACTTACGTTGGTTGGTTGTTGATCAATCACCGGAAGTGCTGTTCCCAAAAATTGAAGAGTTCTGGTACGAGAACGGATTTAACCTTGATGTCATCGATCCAAAAGCTGGGATCATGATTACTAACTGGGCCGAAAACCGCGCCAAGATCCCGGAAACTGGTTTACGCGAGCTTCTTGGTACTTTTCTTGAGACGATATGGGATAGTGGGGAGCGTGAAAAATTCCGTACGATTCTCGAACGCGTAGAAGGTGATCGCACCGAGATTTTTATCTCTCACGAGCAGATGGTTGAAGTGCTTTATGGCGTCGAGAAGTCTGATGTGCAGTGGGAGCGTGGCGAGGAAGATCCTGGCTTGAACGCTGCAATGCTCGCCCGCTTGATGGTTTATCTTGGTGAAGATGTCCAACAGGCTCGCGAGAAAATGGCGCAGGCTCAAGAGCAAGCCCTCAAGCCCGAGGTGCAAAACAATGTGGCAAGTAATGGGACGATCACGATCGATGAACCGTTCGAACAAGCTTGGCGTCGAGTTGGGCTTGCATTGGATTCAGGCAATTTTGCAGTCGATGATCGCAACCGTTCTACTGGCGACTTCTATGTACGCTACGTGGATACTGATACGGGACGCAAGATCGAGGAACCAGGTCTTTTTTCTCGTTTGTTTGGATCCAAGCCAGCACCTGTGGCCACCCAATACCGCCTGAACTTGAAAGCAGAGGGTGATCGCACAGTGGTTCGAGTCTTCGATGAGCAGGGTGTTGAGCAGACGAATGAGACGGCAAACCGTATTTTGACGGTGTTAGCCGAGCGTCTCTAGGATCTCACCCACATCACAAAGCGATTCAGGCTCGTGTTTGACTGAGCCAATCAAAACAAATGACCCAAACTGACTGGTTTGGGTCATTTGTTTTGTAGAGGTATCTTGACTGCCCTTTGGCGCAGGGCAAATAGGTTCGTTCAGACCTTCGGTCTACCGCTCGTCGAAACTGACCTTCAAGTGCTTACTGGTTGCTCGCGCCTGGCAGGTCAGTACAAAGCCCTGTTCGACCTCATCACCCTCTAGCGTGAAGTTCTTGTCCATGGTGGTGCTACCTTCGAGCACTTTTGCGCGGCAGGTGCAGCAGACGCCCGCCTTGCACGAGTAGGGAAGGTCTAGGCCTGCTTCAAGTGCTGCATCCAACACATGATCCTGATCCGAGAGGTGAATCTCGTGCTCCATGCCATCAAGAATCAGGGTCATGGTGATGTCCTTGGCAGCTTCGGCTTTTTCTGCAGCGGCGGTCTGTGCGCCCACCGGTTTGGCCCCCTCGGGTAGATTGACAGTAAAGCGTTCTGTCCGAATTCGGTCAGATGCTACGCCAGCTTCGGTCAGTGCGGTTTCAGTGGCTGTGATCATTTGGTCTGGACCGCAGATAAAGACTTCGTCCATACTGCCAACTGGCAGCAGGGCACTGATGATGTCTTTAACTTTTTGTCCGTCGATGCGTCCTTGTAGAAGATCAACTTCCTGAGCCTGACGTGACAGCACATGAATCATGGTCAAGCGATCACGAAAGCGGTCTTTCAAATCCTGAAGCGCTTCGTTAAACATCACACTGGACATACGACGGTTACCGTAGATCAGCGTGAACTTTGAGTCGGGCTGCTCTTCAAGGGTGCTAGCGGCAATGGAAAGAATTGGTGTGATGCCAGAACCGGCAGCGAAGCCAACGCGGTGAATGGCACGCTTCTTTTTAACCACAAATCGACCATCGGGTGGCATCACGGCAATACGGTCGCCGGGCTTGACTGATTGGGCTGCCCAGTTGGAGAACAAGCCACCTTCGACCGGGCGGATGCCGATTTCAAGCTCCCCGAAATTGCGCAAGCGACTGCGCGGGCTGCTAATTGAATAATTGCGTCGCACATCCTGGCCGTTGATTTGCGCGCGCAGCGTCAGGAATTGGCCAGGCTCAAAGTCAAATGACGATCTGGCGTCGTCTGGGATATCAAACGTGATGGCCACTGCGCCAGCGGCTTCTGGGTTGACACGTTTGACTGATAGTTCTTGGAAACGAGGGGCTGACATGGCTAGCTCTCCACCCTTTAATAGGGTTTGAAATAATCAAAAGGCTCGCGACAATCGAGGCACTTGTAGAGTGCTTTGCACGATGTCGAGCCGAATTGTGAAATCACAGTTGTATTATTTGAGCCGCATTGTGGGCAAGCTACTGACAACGCTGCAGGTTTGCGTGACAGGTGCACGATATGCTCAGACTGTGTTGTGGTGTGTGGCGGGGCAATGCCGTACGCGCGCAATTTCTCTTTTGCATGCTCACTTATCCAGTCCGTGGTCCAGGCAGGAGACAACTGAGTAATCACTTTGGCATGGATGCCTGCGGCTTGCAGCGCCGCATTGACATCGTCTTCGATTTGGCCCATGGCCGGACAACCGCTGTAGGTTGGGGTGATGACAACCTCAACACCGTCGGCATCCTCGCGAATCTCGCGCAAGACCCCCAGCTCACGCAACGTGATGACGGGGATCTCAGGGTCAGTCAGTGGTTCTAGCACTGCCCAGGCTTTATCGACGGTCTGGCTCATCATTGCCTCCACACTTACCAGGTGGCACCAGGATGAGCGCGCGCCAATCCTTGCATTTCACTTAGCAGGTAGCTCAAATGCTCGGAATGAATACCTTGCTTGCCTTGTGGCACGTAACCCTTGACTTCTGGACGTGACAAAGTCGCCTCAGTCAGTGTCTGGTCAATGATTTCTTGCCAGTCATGACGAAGCTCAGCGATATCGACTGCGGCACCGGAGGCAAGAGCTTCGGTCTCTAGCTCGCTTGGCACCCAGAACTCAGCGGTGTATGGAAACAGATAGTCCAGTGCTTTTTGAGCGCGATCGTGCGATTCATCCGTGCCATCCCCAAAGCGAACCACCCAGTCACCGGTGTGTTGTAGGTGATAGCGGCTCTCTTTAATCGATTTTTGGGCAATGGCGGCAAGCTCTTCATCTGGCGACTGTCCGAGCCGCTCCCAGACCAATACCATCAGTGCATGGTATAGGAAGTTACGAACGATGGTCGTGGCGTAGTCACGATCAGCAGCAGCGTAACCCACCAGTGGCCCAAAGTTCGGTAGCTCTAGCAGCGTGTAATTACGGAACTCGGAGTCTGCCCGGAAATAAGCCAAGGTGTCTTCGGTTGCGTTGCCGCCAATTCGATTGGCTGCCAGTTGATACAACAGGCGAGCCTGGCCAATCAGGTCTAAGCTGACGTTGGCCAATGCCAAGTCCTCTTCCAGAATTGGACCATGACCACACCATTCGGCATTGCGCTGGCCGAGTACCACGGCGTTATCGGCCAAATGCAAAAGATATTGAGTTGGTGCCTTCATTACATGTGCCCCACTTCATCCGGAATGTCATAAAAAGTCGGGTGCCGATAAATCTTGTCAGCTGCTGGATCGAACAGTTCACCCTTGTCGTCAGGGTTGCTAGCAGTGATTTGGACCGAGGGAACAACCCAGATGCTCACACCCTCCTGGCGGCGGGTGTAGACATCACGTGCCATGCGCAATGCTTGCTGAGCATCGGCTGCATGCAGGCTGCCACAATGTTTGTGTTCCAGTCCTTGCTTGCTACGAATAAATACTTCCCAAAGCGGCCAGTCTTTCAGTGCGGGGGTGTTCATGCTGCCTCCTTATGGGCACGTTGTGCTTGCTTGCGGGCGTAGGCCATGGCGGCATCACGTACCCATTGACCATCGTTGTGTGCCTTCACGCGTGTAGCCAGACGCTCTTTGTTGCACGGGCCGTTGCCTTCCACGGTGTTCCAGAACTCTTGCCAATCAATCTGACCGAAGTCGTAGTGCTGACGCTCTTCGTTCCACTTGAGCTCAGGATCGGGTAGGGTGACGCCAAGCACTTTGGCCTGCGGTACGGTGGCGTCGACAAACTTTTGGCGCAGGTCATCATTGCTGATGCGCTTAATACCCCATTGCATCGCTTGTGCCGAATGTGGGCTATCGGCATCTGGCGGGCCAAACATCGCCAGGCATTTCCACCACCAGCGATTAACCGCGTCTTGAACCATCTGCTTTTGTTCATCGGTGCCGCGCATCATCACCAGTAGCGCCTCGTAGCCCTGGCGTTGATGGAACGACTCCTCTTTACACACGCGGATCATCGCGCGTGAGTAGGGGCCATAGGAACAGCGGCAAAGCGGGATCTGGTTCATGATGGCAGCACCATCGACGAGCCAGCCAATCACGCCAACGTCGGCCCAGTTCAAGGTGGGGTAATTAAAGATGGAGCTGTATTTGGCCTTGCCGCTATGCAGTGCGTCAATCAGGTCGTCGCGACTTGCGCCCAGGGTCTCGGCTGCTGAATACAGATACAGGCCGTGACCACCTTCATCCTGGACCTTGGCAATCAGGATTGCTTTGCGCTTAAGGCTTGGTGCCCGTGAAATCCAATTGCCTTCAGGCAGCATGCCAACCACTTCGCTATGCGCGTGCTGGCTGATCTGGCGCACCAAGGTCTTGCGGTAGGCATCGGGCATCCAGTCTTGTGGTTCGATACGACCATCGGCTGCAATGCGTGACTGAAACTTTGCTTCTTCCGGGCTCAGGTTCACTGCAACGGCGGCAGCTTGGTTCTGGCCGGGGATGTCCATGGCTTGTGTGTACATATCATCCTCTCCTTGTTTGGCTGGCCCGGACGTGCTTCCCGATGGCCAGTGAGTGCTTATGCTCGGCTAATAATCCTTAAACTCGCTCAATGATCATGGCAATGCCTTGTCCAACGCCAATGCACATGGTGCATAAGGCAAATCGGCCATTGCGACGATGTAATTCGTACATGGCTGTGGTGACCAGTCGAGCGCCGCTCATGCCTAACGGGTGACCCATGGCAATCGCACCGCCATTCGGATTGACACGGGTCTCATCGTCGGCCAAGCCTAAGTCGCGTGTGACTGCAAGGGCTTGAGCTGCGAAGGCTTCGTTCAGCTCAATCACGTCCATCTGGTCAAGTGTCATGCCAGTCATGGCCAACAGCTTGCGAACCGCAGGTGCTGGTCCAAACCCCATGATACGTGGCTCTAGTCCTGCCGTGGCCATGGCAACCACGCGTGCGCGTGGCGTCAAGCCATACTGCTTGGCAGCCGTCTCTGAGGCAACCAACAAGGCACAGGCACCATCATTGACGCCAGAGGCATTGCCAGCTGTCACGCTTAAGTCCGGGCCATTGACACCCTTCAGTTTGGCTAATTCTTCGATGGTTGCGTTCGGCCTGGGATGTTCATCGGTATCAAAATTGATCGGGTCAGCTTTGCGATTTTTTTGCACCGACACGGGGATCAATTCATCGGCAAAGCGCCCGGCAGCGTGGGCTGCGGCCCAACGTTGCTGTGAGCGCAATGCAAACGCGTCCTGATCTTCACGGGCGATCTTGAATTGTTCAGCGACATTGTCAGCGGTTTGCGGCATGCTGTGGGTGTCGTAGAGTTTTTTCATGAGCGGATTGACGAAGCGCCAGCCGATCGTGGTGTCAAAGATCTGTGCTTGCCTGGAAAACGCGCTGTCAGCCTTGCCCATCACAAATGGGGCGCGCGACATGCTTTCAACGCCGCCCGCAATCATGAGCTCGCCTTCACCGCACTTGATGGCACGGGCTGCCATGCCGACAGCATCCATGCCTGAACCGCACAGGCGGTTAACGGTGGTGCCTGGCACGTCAACTGGCAGTTGCGCCAGCAACCCGCACATGCGTGCGACGTTTCGGTTGTCTTCACCGGCCTGATTGGCGCACCCATAAATGATGTCATCCACACGGGCCCAATCAACGCCGGTGTTTCTTTGCATCAGCGCGGCAATTGGCAGCGCGCCCAGGTCATCTGTACGTACTGATGACAGCGTACCGCCGTAGCGGCCGATGGGTGTACGCACTGCATCACAAATAAAGGCTTCTTTCATGTCGTTCTCTGTTCTCTTTAATTTGGCAATATTTAGTCTTGTTTAGGGCGTTCATCAATCACACGCTTGGCCTTGCCAGTCAAGGTGCGGGGAATTGACTCCACGCCGAGTACGCTAACCTTGGTGGTGATGCCGATATTGGTCTTGATGTGATGTTGCAACTCGCGCGCGATACCCGCGATTTCAGCGTCTGATGCGTTTGCGAGTTCTCGTTGAACTTCACAGCGCACCTCGACATTGTCCAGATGACCATCACGTGTCAGCACAATCTGATAATTGCCGCTTAATCGCTTGTCGCGCAGTACTTGTTCCTCAATTTGCGTCGGGAAGACGTTAACGCCGCGCACGATCAGCATGTCATCTGAACGCCCAGTCAATTTGCCGATGCGACGAAATGACCTTGCCGTGGGTGCCAACAGTTTGGTCAGGTCGCGGGTGCGGTACCGAATGACCGGAAACGCCTCTTTGGTCAGGGAGGTGAAGACAAGTTCGCCTTCCTGGCCGTCAGGCAGGACTTCCTCGGTAATGGGGTCGATGATCTCTGGATAGAAATGGTCTTCCCAAATGACTGGGCCATCTTTTGTTTCGATGCACTCACAGGCCACGCCTGGCCCCATCACTTCCGTGAGCCCATAGATGTCGATGGCATCGATGCCGAGCTTGCTTTCGATTTCCGCCCGCATGCCTTCGCCCCAAGGTTCAGCCCCAAAAATCCCGATCTTTAGCGAAATGTCCTCGGGCTTGACGTTCTGACGCTCGAACTCTTCGGCAATCACCAAGGAGTAGGAAGGCGTGACCATAATGGCCTGAGGCTTAAAGTCTTGGATCAATTGCACCTGACGCTCAGTCTGTCCGCCAGACATCGGCACGACAGTACAGCCTAAACGCTCAATGCCTGCATGGGCACCTAAACCACCGGTGAACATGCCATAGCCGTAGGCGTTGTGTACCATGTCGCCAGCACGCACACCGGATGCGCGCAACGAGCGCGCGATCAGGTCAGCCCAATTGTCCAAGTCATTGCGTGTGTAGCCAACTACCACTGATTTGCCGGTGGTGCCGCTTGAAGCGTGCAGGCGCAACACTTTGTCACGCGGTACAGCGAACAAGCCAAAGGGGTAGTGGTCACGAAGGTCCGTTTTGGTCATGAACGGAAACTTTGACAAGTCAGACAACGACTTCAAGTCATCGGGATGCACGCCCTTTTGTTGGCAACGCTCGCGATACGGTGCCACGTTGTTATAGGTATGGCGTACCGACCATTTCAGGCGCTCGAGTTGCAGCGCAGAAATCTCGTCGCGGCTGGCGGTTTCAATCGTCTCGAGCTCGCCGGGGCTGGGTTTTTTTACGGGCACTGTCTCCTCCACTCTGTGTGCGGTAGCGGTTATGTTGTTGATTGATTTGATTGCTGCAAGCCAGCGATCACTTCACCGGCGATTCGGTAGCTCTTGCCCCTAAACAGCGCGACTTGCCGCCCTTCGAGGGTTTGAACGGTGATGTCATAGACGCCTGTGCGGCCTGCTAAAGATCGTTCGATGGCCGTGGCACGCAAAGTTTCTCCTTTGCGAGCTGGCGCCAGGAAATCGATCGTGCAAGCAGAAGCAACCGTGGTCTGGTTGTAGGCATTGCATGCATAGGCGAATGCAGTGTCAGCCAAAGTAAAAATCATGCCGCCATGACAAATGTTGTGGCCGTTTAGCATCTCGTTACGCACATCCATCAAAAGCGATGCTTTGCCTGGTGCCACTGACTCAATGCGTATGCCGAGTGCCTGGGCAGCATGGTCACGAGACCACATCGCCTCGGCAACGGCTTCAGCGAGTGCTTGTGGGTTTTGAGATTGTTCGATTGTGTACTCAGCCATGTTCACTTTCCCTTAAAGACGGGCGCACGTTTTTCAATGAATGCGCGCACGCCTTCGGCATAGTCATATGACGCACCGAGCTCACTCATCCATTTACCCTCAAGCCCAAGTTGGCTTTGAAGTGTCTCGGTCATGCTCGCGCGCATGGCTTGACGCGTGCGTACCAGCGCTTTGGTGGGCATGGCGGCCAGTTCGGTTGCCAATCCGGTCACGCGGGCGTCAAATTCGTTGTCTTCGACTGCCTCCCAAATCAAGCCCCAGTCAGCTGCCTTGGCTGCTGGCAGTTTTTGGGCGAGCATGGCTGCACCCAGAGCGCGCGCCATACCGATTCTGTTCGGGTAGAACCACGTGCTGCCCGTGTCCGGGATGAGGCCAATCTTGCTAAATGCCAGCATAAAGGAGGCACTGGTCTTAGCGATGGTCATGTCACATGCCAATGCCAGACTCGCGCCTGCGCCGGCGGCGATGCCGTTAACCGCTGCAATGGTTGGCATCTTTAGTTCTTGCAGACGCATCACCAGCGGTTTGTAGTTTTTTTCTACGACAGAACCCAAATCAGCCATCTGCCCGGCTGCGTCTTTGAGTTCTGGGTCGGCAAGGTCTTGTCCGGCACAAAATCCACGCCCTGCGCCGGTGAGTACCAGCACACGGGCCTCGCCGCCAGATTGCAGGCCATCGAGCGCATCACGCAACTCCGCATGCATCTGTCCGGTAAAGCTGTTGAGCTTGTCTGGGCGATTGAGCGTGATTCGCGCAACCGAGTCCTTGATCTCAACAGTGATGGTTTGGTAACTCATCGTGGTCCTTAGATGTGATAGCGGCGCTGGATCACGCGGAAACGGTTGGCGACAAAGGCGGCATCGGTATAGGCGGCATTGGCTGCCGGATTGCCACCCGTGCCGTGGTAGTCAGAAAACCCGGCCGATTGATTCACCAGCACACTGCCGGTCAAATTAATCGATAGGGCAACTTTGCTGCGCCAAGTCGCTTCGGTCATGGATTGAATGACCGCATCGTTTGTAGAGTAGATGCCAACGGTCAGTGCACCGTGGGTGCTAACCACCCGCTCAGACAATGCAATGGCTGCTGCCGTGTCAGCGACTTTGACCACAAAGCTGATCGGGCCAAACCGTTCTTCCATGTAGGCGGCCTCATCTTGCGCATCGCAAGTCAACAGCACTGGCGCGCGCACCGTCGCGTTCGGGAAGTCTGGGTTGGCTAGTGCTTGCGACGGTTGGATGACTTTGCCAAGCGCGCCACTGTTGGCCAACTCAATTCGTGCTTCTGTGTCTTTTGACTGGATTGCGCCCAGCACCGCCAGCGCCACTTCAGGCTTGGCCAGCAAGCGCCCAATCGCCTTGCCCAGATCAGCGCATACTTCATCAAAAGATTTATGGCCTTCATCGGTCTGAATACCACCTGCAGGGACAAAGATCGCTTGCGTGGTTGTGCACATTTGACCGGAGTAGAGCGACAAGGTGAAAGCGATGTTGCCCAACATCGTTTTATACGAGTCGGTCGAGTCAATCACGATGTTATTCACGCCCGCGAGTTCGGCATATACATTGGCTTGCGGGCAGTGATCGTAGAGCCATTGCCCAAAACTGTTGCCACCGGTGAAGTCAACCGATTTGATGTCAGGGTGGGTGGCCAGTGTTTGTGTCACGCTGCGGTTCGGAGCCACGCATAACGACACGAGGTTTGGATCGATGCCGTATTCGCTAAGCACGGCTCGCACAGTGCGCACCGTGATGGCTGCCGGCAAAATCGCATTGCTGTGGGGCTTGACAATGACACCGTTGCCGGTAGCCAGTGCGGCAAATAGTCCAGGATAAGTGTTCCAGGTCGGGAAGGTGCCGCAACCAATGACAAGCCCCACACCACGCCCAACAATTTCAAAGTGCTTACGCATTTGGATCGGCGGGTTTTTGCCTTGCGGTTTTTCCCAGGAAGCCTCCGAAGGAATAAAGCTTTGCTCGCGCCATGCCCACGCCACAGAGTCCAAGCCTTTGTCCTGAGCGTGCGGGCCACCGGCTTGAAACGCCATCATCCAGCCCTGACCGGTGGTCATCATCACCGCATGTGCGATCTCAAAGCTTTGTTGGTTGATCCGGTGCAGGATCTCCAGGCAGACGCCTGTGCGTCCTTGCGCTCCAATGGCTTGCCATTGAACCATCGCTTGCTTGGACGCGGCAACCAGCGCATCAGGCTCACAGACCGGATATTCGATGTTTAAGTCAATGCCATAGGGGGAATTTTCGCCGCCATGCCAGCCTGTTTGTCCTGGCTGATCTAGCTCGAACTGTTTACCCAAGTGTGCCTCAAACGCTGCCTTGCCAGTCTCGGCGGCTTGCTCGCCGTAGTTTTTTGGGCTTGGTGTTTCCGGATAGGGCGTCCAATAGCCACGGTTTGCAATGGCAGATAGAGCCTGCTCAAGAGTCTGCTGATGCTTCACAAAAGCCGGGTGCGCCATTGAAACTGCTCCTTCGGGACATTGAATATTGGATTAGGATTGATTAAACGATACAAATCTATTTAATTTATGTCAATAGTTAGTATCTTATTTTTTGATATGCCAGACGCTCTCGCCGGTGTCGGTTTGCTGACTCCTTTTTACTAGTAGAAACCCTTATTTTTTGTGCCAGCAGATGTTTTTCTCCTAGGTAAAATCTAGATCAAGATAAGTTTTTGTCCTGTGAGATTGTTCAAAAAGATACATTAAATGTAATAAGTCTATTAAATTAAGTATCATAAATAGGTTGTGTAAAAAGATAAATTGTGTCTTTTGGTGACAAGCTTGAGCTGAGGTTGTGTCAAATTGCTGGGGATTTGTTGACCAAACCGATCAGGCAACACCTGTAGAATCCTGAGTTCAGTTAGTGTCCGAGGAATAAAGCATGGCCGTATCTGCCATCAGTCGCCGAATTGAGAGTTTTAGCCAACAAAGCAGGATCAAGGCCGGCTCCTTGATTACCTCTTTGCTTGGCGATGTGGTGGTACCACGCGGTGGACGGATTTGGTTGGGTAGTTTGATCGACTTGCTTGAGCCCATGGGTCTAAACGAGCGGTTGGTGCGCACTACAGTATTTCGTCTGGTTCGAGACGGCTGGCTCGAATCCAAGCCACTGGGCCGACGCACAGACTATCTGTTGTCTCCAACCGGTAGCAAGCGCATCGAGAAAGCAGCTAAAAGCATCTATGCTTCCAGCCATCCCAACTGGGATCGGCGCTGGCGGCTGATTATGGTCGTTGGTGACTTGTCGGCCAAGGATCGGGATCGCTTAAGGAAAGCGTTGATTTGGCAGGGTTTTGGCGTACTCGGTGGTAATTGCTTCGTGCATCCGAGTGCTGACCTGACGGTAGCATTTGACGGCTTGGTGCGCGATGGGCTCGGCGACCTACTGAAAAAGCTAAAGCCCTTGATGGCGGCTGGACCTGGTGCTTTGTCCTCTGCCGCAAGCGATGTTGACATGGTCAACGCGGCTTGGGATCTGGATCAACTTGCGCAAATGTATCGGGATTTCCTGTCGAGATACCAGCCGATTTTAAGTCAGTGCCAAACGGCTGGTGATACGGTTACGGCGCAGCAGGCATTTGTGGCCCGGGTGCTGCTGATTCATGACTATAGGCGACTGCTATTGCGTGACCCCATGCTGCCTGATGTCCTGCAGCCGATGAACTGGCCTGGCCAGCAGGCAAGGCTGCTGTGCGGTGAGCTCTATCGGCGCCTTTTGCCAGCGTCTGAGCAGTTCCTCGATCGGCACTACCAACTTGCCGATGGCAGCACGCCCGTATTTATTGATGTGTTGCAAGAGCGGTTTCGCGAAGCGGATCCCCTGCCACTGACGGGCTAGGCCAGCTTCAATTGTTCTGTTTGGCTTTGAGCGTCACCAAAGGTACTACACCAGGCATTTCAATACGCTTTCGATTCGGCTCAACGGTTTGTAGCGGTTTAACCGCCTGCATCGTTGACAGGCTTCGGCGCGTGAGCGCTTGGTATAAGGCAGTGCCCTCTGATTTCCAATCGATTTCCTGCTGCGAAAGTTCGCGAACGACTTTGGCAGGCACACCTGCGACCAGCATGCGATCAGCAATGACGGTGCCGGCTTTAACAAACGCCGAGGCCGCCACTATCGCCTCTTTGCCGATCACCACGTTGTCCATGACAACCGCATTCATCCCCACCATGGCGTTGTAGCCGACCCGACAGCCGTGCAGGACGGCGCCATGGCCAATGTGACCATTTTCTTCTACGACGGTTTCGCCATCCGGAAATCCGTGCATGACGCAGGTGTCTTGAACGTTGGCGCCGCGCATGAGTACCAAGCGACCAAAGTCGCCGCGCAGGCAGGCCGCGGGGCCGACATAACAATCAGGCCCGACAATGACGTCGCCGATGAGCACGGCGCTAGGGTGGACGTAGGCGCTAGGATCAACGACTGGGGTAATGCCGTCGATTGAATACACTTTTAATTCATTCATTTGTTACCTTTTGTATCTATTTTCTTATGTGGGTTTTGTCTCGTTTGTACTTCTGGAAAACCCTAATGTAAAGGGTTGGCTTCATAGAGGTGGGTGTAAGGCTTATCAAAAACGATACATAAAATTTTGTTGACCTTTTGATTTGTATCATATCTAATCAAGACGGACTGGTGCTGGGTGTCGGCTTTTTTTGTCATGGCAATGGCGAGCCTTGGAGCACTGCACCACCTCAAAAGTCGCACCAAGCGGTGCTCACGCGGGCGCCATCGAGATCAACTTTTGCACAAGACTGAAGGAGACACAATGAAATTCAAGCAATCAATCATGGCCGTTGCTGCCTTGTCGCTAGCGGCATCGGTCGCACACGCTGACATCAATGTTGGCGTGGTGGTCTCTGCCACTGGGCCTGCTGCCTCGCTTGGCATCCCCGAGAAGAACACCATTGAGCTTTTGCCCAAGACCATTGGTGGTGAAAAAGTCAACTACATCATTCTCGATGATGCATCGGACACCACCACGGCTGTGAAAAACGCACGCAAGTTGTTGACCGAAGATAAAGTGGATGTCATCGTCGGTTCCACCATCAGCCCGGCTTCATTGGCCATGATTGATGTGGTTGCTGAAGCACAGGCGCCCATGATCTCGATGGCTGCCTCTTCGCGTATCGTTGAGCCGGTTGATGAGAAGCGCCGCTGGGTATTTAAAACCCCGCAAAATGATCAGCAAATGGCATCAGCCATTGTCCAGCATATGGCTGCCAATAACGTTAAAAAAGTCTCCTACATTGGCTTTGCAAACGCTTATGGTGAGGGCTGGCTTGAACAGTTCAAGCGTCAAGCTGGCGCCAAGGGCATCGAAGTAGTGGCTACCGAGAGCTTTAATCCAACTGACACGTCAGTCACAGGCCAAGTGCTCAAGGCCATGGCTGCCAAGCCTGATGCCGTGTTTATCGCCGGGTCGGGTACACCGGCGGCCTTGCCACAGAAGACATTGCGCCAACGTGGCTACACCGGCCCGATTTATCAGACACACGGTGTTGCCAACAACGACTTCTTGCGCATTTGTGGCAAAGACTGTGAGGGTACGTTGCTACCAGTAGGTCCTGTCCAGATGGCCCGTAGTCTGCCCGACAGCCATCCGGTAAAGGCCAGCGCCATGGAGTATGTCCAAGCCTATGAGGCGGTACATGGTCCGGGTTCAGTCTCAAGTTTTGGTGGTTATGCTTGGGATGCCGGCGTGTTGCTGCAAGCAGCTATCCCCGAGGCCCTTAAAAAAGCCCAGCCTGGTACGCCCCAATTTCGCGCTGCATTGCGCGATGCTCTGGAGAATGTCAGAAATGCGGCTGGTGCCTCTGGCATCTACAACATGTCTGCCACGGATCATCTAGGCCTTGACGATCGCTCACGGGTGATGATCACGATCAAGGACGGTACCTGGACGCTGTTACCCCAGTAAATGTCGGTCGCAATTGGAGGCGGGATTTATTTGCCTCCAATTGCTTTAACCTCAAAAATCGACGGCTCAAAGCCGTCATCGGTTAGCGCCCTTTAGCGCGTTGATCCGGTCAAAGAGACCCACTCCCATGGATTTCGATATTGCATTGATACTGACCCAGGACGGGATCACCAATGGCGCCATTTATGCGTTGTTGGCGATGGCACTGGTGCTGGTGTTTGCTGTGACTCGGGTAGTTTTTATTCAACAGGGTGAGTTTGTTGCCTACGGCGCACTCACACTGGCCATGATTCAGGCAGGCAATGTGCCAGCAACCGTTTGGATGCTCGTGGTGATGGGTGTGGTTCTGACGGTTATTCGCACGGTGCAGGGCTTGCGCGATGGTCAGGTGTTGGCAGGTCTGTCGGCAGGACTCTGGAATGTAGCCTATCCGGTCGCGGTTGCGGTCTTGTTGCTGTTACTGCCCCTGGCTGAGTTACCGATCGTGGTGCAAGTGGTGTTGACATTGGCAGTGGTGGTCCCGATTGGATCGATGATGTATCAGCTGGCCTATCAGCCGATCGCATCGGCGCCGGTATTGATTTTGTTGATTGTCTCAGTGGCCGTGCATATTGCGATGGTCGGGCTTGGCTTGCTGTTCTTTGGGGCTGAGGGATTCCGTACCAAGCCATTTAGCGATGCTTTTTTTGAGATGGGCCCGGTGCTGGTCTCTGGTCAAACCATCTGGGTGATTCTGACTTCAATTGTGTTGATTGTCGCGCTCTACCAGTTCTTTGATCGCACCATTTACGGCAAGGCTTTAAGGGCCACTGCCATTAACCGGATTGGCGCACGCTTGATGGGCATCTCGCCCAACCTAGCTGGCAAATTGACCTTTCTGTTGGCGGCGTTCATCGGTGCTTTGTCCGGAATTTTGATTGCGCCCATTACCACGGTGTACTACGACACCGGCTTTTTGATTGCATTGAAAGGATTTGTGGCGGCCATTATTGGTGGCTTGGCCAGTTACCCCTTGGCTGCCATTGGCGCCATTGTGGTCGGTATTCTTGAAGCCTTCTCGTCGTTTTGGGCCAGTGCTTACAAAGAAGTCATTGTGTTTACGCTCATCATCCCAGTGTTGTTGTGGCGCTCCCTCAAATCCCATCATGTGGAGGAAGAGGAATGAGAGCCGATCGAGTTGTTTTGACGCTATTTGTAGTCTTGGCGCTAACCGCCCCTGGCTTGTTGTCTGACTACTACGTCTCCGTGCTCAATTACATCGGGCTGTACGCGATGGTCGCTTTAGGCTTGGTTTTGCTCACAGGGGTGGGCGGCTTGACAAGCTTTGGGCAGGCCGCATTCGTGGGGCTCGGTGCCTACACAACGGCTGTACTGACGACGGCGACCGATTTGCCGGCGTCAATTGCGTGGGCGGCTTCTTCGCCCTGGATCACACTGCTGTTGGCGCTCTTGCTCACAGCCGCTGTTGCCTACGTGTTGGGCGCCTTAACGCTTAAGTTATCTGGTCATTTTCTGCCGCTAGGCACCATTGCCTGGGGCATTAGCCTTTACTTTTTGTTTGGCAATCTGCCAGGTTTGGGCGGCCACACAGGCATCACTGGTGTGCCACCGGTTAGCCTGTTTGGCATGGACCTGAACTTGGGCCAGGAAATCTACTATTTGATTCTGGCATTTTTGTTAATTGGCATGTTGACCATTCACAACCTGCTTGACTCGCGTGAGGGCAGGGCGATCCGTGCACTTAAGGGCGGACGTGTGATGGCAGAAGCCATGGGTGTCAATACCAGTCGCTCACGCATGATCATCTTTGTGCTGGCGGCGTTACTGGCCTGTGCGTCGGGGTGGTTGTATGCCCACATGCAGCGGTTTATCAATCCGACACCCTTTGGCCTGCACATCGGCATTGAGTATCTATTCATGGCAGTTGTCGGTGGCGCTGGCTATGTCTGGGGCGCATTGCTCGGCGCAGCCATCATCACCATCGCCAAACAATGGTTGCAGGACTTGCTGCCGGCATTGCTAGGGGCAAGCGGCAACTTCGAGATGATCGTGTTTGGCTTGATCATGGTGTTGGTGCTACAGCGTGCGCCCGATGGACTTTGGCCTGTGATAAAGCGATTTGTACCGATTCGGGTGCCCAACAAAAAAATTAATGAACAAGCGCCCGATTTGCCGCGTCGAGCGATGCCCCAGCCTGGTGAAGTGATCTTGCAAGCCGTTGATGTCACTCGCAAGTTTGGTGGATTGGTGGCCAACAACAACATGTCGCTTGATGTGCGAGCTGGTGAGATCTTGGCGTTGATTGGGCCTAATGGCGCCGGCAAGAGCACGATGTTTAATCAGCTCTCAGGGGTCGATACCCCGACATCGGGTGATGTGTTCTTTCGAGGGCAATCAGTCGCTGGCAAAGAGTCACGCGAGATCGCTGGTCTGGGCATGAGCCGCACCTTTCAGCACGTGAAATTGCTCGCGAGCATGACCGTTCTGGAGAACGTGGCCATTGGGGCACATCTGCGTGGTGACAAAGGGGTGATCAGTGCAGCCTGGCGGCTAGACCGGGCGCAAGAAGCGAGTCTGTTGAAAGAGGCGGCGCGACAGATTGAGCGGGTTGGCTTGGGCGAGTTGATGTTTGAGCAAGCCGGCAACCTGGCACTTGGGCAGCAGCGCATCCTGGAGATTGCACGCGCCTTGTGTGCTGATCCTTGTTTGCTATTGCTTGACGAGCCCGCAGCAGGCTTGCGATTCAAAGAAAAACAAGCCCTCGGTGAACTCCTTCGTAAGTTGCGCAATGAGGGTATGGCCACCTTAATCGTAGAACACGACATGGATTTTGTGATGGGCCTTGCTGATCGTGTGGTGGTGATGGAGTTCGGTGAAAAAATCGCCGAGGGCTTGCCCGAGGAGGTACAACAAAACCCGGCCGTGCTTGAAGCCTATTTGGGAGGTGTGGAGTGATGCAGACTGAAAGCAATGTCTCAACCCCCGCCGGCACTGATGTCCTCACGGTTAAAGAGCTGTGTGTTTCTTACGGCAACGTGCAAGCGTTGACAGCAGCCAACCTCAGTGTTGGGCAAGGCCAGATTGTGACGGTGATTGGCCCTAACGGCGCCGGTAAAACCACCATGCTATCGGCAATCATGGGTTTGCTGAAGTCCACTGGCCAGATTGAATTTGCAGGGCAAGTCCAGGCATCACCCGAGGTAGAGCAATTGGTGGCCAAAGGTATGAATCTGGTGCCAGAGAAACGGGAACTGTTTGGCGAAATGTCGGTTCAGGACAACCTTGTGCTGGGGGCCTTTCAACGCTACCGCATGGGTAAACGTGATCATGGTCAGACGCTTGACGAGGTCTACAGCTTGTTTCCAAGGCTTAAGGAGCGTAGCGGGCAGATGGCGGGCACACTGTCTGGGGGGGAGCGCCAAATGTTGGCTGTTGGCCGTGCGCTGATGGCAAAGCCCAAACTGTTGATGCTGGATGAGCCGAGCCTAGGACTTGCACCGCTGATTGTGCGCGAGATATTTCGCATCATTGCTGAGTTGCGGCGTCGAGGCGTGTCAATTCTATTGGTGGAACAAAATGCCAGGGCTGCACTGCAAGTGGCTGACTATGCTTACGTTCTTGAGAATGGTCAGATTGCCATGCACGGGCCGGCTTATGAATTGGCGGACGATAAGCGAGTTATTGAGGCATATCTAGGATTTGGCGGCAAGCATCAGGATATGCTGTCAAAGTAGGGAGCTCAAAGTTAAGCAGACAAGGAAAGTGCCATGCAAGCCATGCGTATATTGTTAGATGAACATCAGTCATTGGCCGCTATCATCCATGCGATACGTCACATGATCCGCGAGATTAGTGCCGGTAAGTTAAAGCCCGATTTCAAGCTATTGCACGCCATGGTGCATTACCTCGATGCTTATCCCGAGAAGAAGCATCACCCCAAGGAAGACGAGTTTTTGTTTGCGCCGTTGCGCGCGCGAACTGACAAGGCTAGCGAGGTACTCGATCGTCTTGAAGCTGAACATGCGACCTCTGACGCCCGCATCGCTGCGCTTAGTGAGGCATTAAACACATATGAGGCGGATCCGGCGAATGGGTTTGTTGCTTTTAACGAGGCGTTTGAGAAATACGCTGAGTTCTACCGCGAACACATGATGCTTGAAGAAAGAGAAGTGTTGCCACTGATTCGCGAATGCTTTACCGATGAGGACTGGGCGTTTGCAAATGCCGGATTTGAGAAGTCTCAAGACCCGATGGGTGGCACTCGCCGGGGCTCCGGTGAAGAGGATTTTGGCAGGATTTTCTCCAAGCTGGTAGAAGCCGCGCCCGCTCCAATAGGCTTGGGGTTGGGGCCCTATAAGGACGATTGAGCGCTTGGGTGAGTATTAGAAAGGGCGCTAGCTTTTGAGATGAAGCCAGCCAGCATCAAGCCAGTCGAGTAAGCAATCGCGAGTGGCCATGGATAAGCCGCGCAGCGTTGCTTGAGTCAGATGCAGGTTACGGTGATTGGCCAGACGCTTTAAGATGGCGTTTGGTTTGATTGATGCGAGCTCACCGTTGATGAACAGCATCGTGTCCCGGTAAATCATTCGAGTTCGACGGTCAAGCACCAGATGGCCGTTCGATCGCAAGTCAGACACCTCGACACTTGGCTCAAACACAGCCAAAGGGTTGGGCTCTGTTAGCCAACATCCAAGAAACCGACAAGCTAGTGCATGATCAAACCGCAAGGATTTCACTGCATTGATGCTGGCGTTAATCATGGTGTCAGGGATCAGTGCTGGCTCCGTGACAGCAGCCTGTTCCGGATCACGCAGCCGTGCCGACAAATCCGGGCCTGCCAAGGGGGGGTCAGCCATCGGGCTGGTTGCGCCATGCTCGCGGGCAGCAATTTGCTCAGCCGCAGCCTCTAGCATGCCTTGCGCTAAAGTCGCCATATCAGGCGCTCGAAACCCGACCGAGAGCGTCATGCAGTCATTAGTCAGTGCAATGCCGTCATGGGCGGCATGAGGGGGGAGATAGAGCATATCACCCGGCTCGAGCACGGCATCCTCTTGTGGTGTGAAGTTTTTAAGGATCTTTAGTGGCAGCCCATCTATCAGAGTTAGATCTTTCTGCTGCCCAAATTTCCAATGTCGCTGACCTTGGGCTTGAATTAAAAACACGTCATAACTGTCGAAGTGTGGGCCTACGCCACCACCTTGGGTGGCGATGCTGGCCATCAAGTCATCAAGGCGAGCTGACGGCACAAAATTGAACTGGTGCAACAGTGCGCTAGCGCTGTCGCTATGAATGTCGAGGCTTTGAACTAAAAGTGTCCAGTTTGGTTCCTTTGCGCCCGGAAGACTGCCAAACGGACCATGCTCAAGTTGCCATTGTCCTTGCTCTTGCCAAATCAGACGTGACTGCACGTCATCGCGTTTGCTGAGCTTTTTCAGGTTGGCAGCGCTTACCGGCGGCTCAATACCAGGAAATGCTTGCTTGACCAGCAAAGGTCTCTTCTGCCAATGGTGGTGCATGAATTGCTCGGCTGTCAGTCCACCGAGCATGGCAAGGGGTTTATGGGTCATTGGTTCAGTTTTGATTTAAGGATATACAGCGCATCGAGTGCTTCGCGGGGCGTCAGTACATCAGGGTCCATCGCGGCCAGCTCATCGAGTATCTCTTGCGCCAGTGACGAAGTTTGTGTCTCAGCTGCCGTTTGATCAACGGCGCTAAATAATCCGAGTTGTGGTGATGGTGCGCCTAGCGTTTCAAGTTTTTGTAATTCTCGCGTCGCTTGGCGAATGACTGCAGCGGGTATACCGGCACGCTGAGCGACCTGGATGCCGTAACTGCGGCTTGCGGGCCCATCTCGCACCTCATGCAGGAACACGATGCCAGCTGGTGAGTCGGTTGCTGCCAAATGCACATTGGCTGAGCACGGATTATCAGCCGGTAGTCTGGTCATTTCAAAATAATGAGTGGCAAACAGTGTTAATGCACGATTGTGGCTCAGCAATCGATTGGCAATTGCCCAGGCTAGCGCCAGGCCATCATAGGTCGAGGTGCCCCGCCCAATCTCATCCATGATGACTAAACTCGAGGGTGTACTGGCTGACAGAATGGTCGCTGCTTCAGTCATTTCCATCATAAATGTCGAGCGTCCACCCGCTAGATCGTCGGCGGCACCGATGCGAGTAAAAATTCGGTCAATCGTACCGATCCGCGCGTGTTGAGCTGGAACATAACTGCCGGTACGGGCTAATAGGCAAATCAGCGCCACTTGGCGCATGTAGGTGGATTTGCCCCCCATATTGGGTCCTGTCACGATCAGCAGCGACCGTTGGGCGTGAAGGTGACAGCTGTTGGGCGTGAACCGCTCGATGGTGTTTTCTACGGTCGGGTGACGACCTTCCCGGATGTCAATGACAGGTTCATCAAGTAATTCGGGTGCGACCCATGCGTTAAGGCTTGCATGGTGCGCCAACGCAGCCAGCGCATCGATTTGTGCCAGCGCTGCAGCTGCAGCGCTTAGGGCACTGACAGCTGTGGCGAGCTGCTCGAGTAAGTCGTCAAATAACCATTTTTCGCGGGCAAGTGAGCGTTCCTGGGCTGACAGGATCTTGTCTTCCCATTCTTTGAGCTCTGGTGTAATGAAGCGTTCAGCATTTTTGAGGGTCTGACGCCGGCGATAGTCATCGGGTACTTTGTCGAGTTGAGCCTTGGTGACCTCGATAAAAAAACCATGAACGCGGTTGTATTCCACACGTAAATTCGCGATGCCGGTACGTGCACGCTCTCGTGTCTCGATATCAATCAGTACGTTGCCTTGATCGGTTGATAGTCTGCGCAACTCGTCAAGATCACTGTCGTAGCCAGCGGCAATCACACCACCCTCTCTGATTTGGACTGCAGGCTCTGGCGCAATGGCCCGCACTAAAATCTCAGTCGTCGCCGGGTCAACCCAAAGCGTCTGCTCAAGTTCGGTGAGGTGCGAGCTATTGACGCAGATACTGTTCAAACAGTCACGCAAGGCTGGCAGCGCTTGCAGCGCATCACGCAAACTCGCAAGTTCACGTGGCTTGACTGATCGTAGTGCCAAGCGGGTGGCAATACGCTCGAGGTCCGGCAGGGCGGCCAATTGATGGCGTAATGTGGCGAGCGCCCCTAACTGTTCGCTTGCGAGGAGTTCGCCGATCGCCTCTTGGCGTGCTTGTGCCGATGTATTGTCCCGTAACGGGTGATGCAACCAGCGCTTTAATAAACGGCTGCCCATGGGCGTGCCGCAGTGATCGAGCAGTGAGAATAGCGTCGGTGACGCTTGGCCATTGATGGTTTCACTGATCTCGAGATTGCGTCGTGTTGCCGGGTCCATCAGGACGAATTCGGTAGCACGCTCTGCGGTTAGCGTCTGGACATGTGGCAAGGACTGCGATTGAGTACGGATGGCGTAGCGCAGCAAAGCACCGGCTGCGCAGATCGCTGTATCGAGGTCAGCGATGTCAAATCCAGCGAGTGATGTCGTGTTGAAGTGATTAAGTAATTGCTGCTCGGCGTCCTTGCGCTCAAAGTGCCAGGTTGGCACGGAACTGATGCTGCAATGTCGTATCTCGGGAGCGCTTTGGTCTTGCGCAACGATGAGCTCGGCTGGCTCAATCCGGTCAAGTGTTGCTGTCACAAGATCACCTCGACACTCAGTGAGTCGAAACTCACCACTGGCCAGGTTAAGCCATGCAATGCCGGCCGTTCCGGTTGGCTTATTGGCACGTACTGGTTGCCAATAGGCAGCCAGACAACGGTCGGCTTTCGTTGGCAGCAGTGCGTCGTCAGTCAACGTGCCTGGGGTGATAATTCGCACGATTTGACGCTCTACCGGGCCTTTGCTGGTAGCAGGATCACCGATTTGTTCGCACACCGCAACTGACTCACCCATGGCAACGAGCTTGCCCAAATACTGATCTACTGCATGGACAGGGACACCGGCCATCGGGATGGGGGCACCGTTGGATGTGCCTCGCTTGGTCAGTGTCAAGTTGAGCAGTCGAGCGCCTTTCTCTGCATCGCCATAAAACAGCTCATAGAAGTCACCCATTCGATAAAACAGCAACATCTCGCCAGCCTGCTCTTTAAGCCGGAAGAACTGCTGCATCATCGGGGTGTGCTTTTGAGGGTTGCTGTCTTTGTCGCCCATTTTTACTTCAGTCGCGCAATTACTTTGTCAAACCGAATCAAGCGTGTGTGGTCAGCCACCAAGCATACATTTTTTGAATGCCTTGAGCGATGGATGTCTGTGCTTTCCAGCCCAGACGTTCAATGCGACTGTTATCCATTAGCTTTCTCGGAGCACCATCCGGGCGACTCGTATCGAATTTGATGTCACCTTGATAGCCAGTTACCTTTGCCATCAGGTGGGCGAGATCCCGCACAGAAATTTCCTCGGATGAGCCTACATTGATCATGGTATCAATGTCCTCGCGACCCATCAGAAAAACACAGGCAGCCGCTAGGTCATCGACATCAATGAGCTCTCGCATGGCAGCGCCGGTACCCCAGACCACCACCTCATTGATTCCGGCGAGTTTGGCTTCGTGAAACCGCCGCATCATGCCTGCGACAACGTGACCGTGGTCGGGGTGAAAGTTATCCCCAACACCATAGACATTGCTTGGCATGATGGTGATCGCATCAAAACCGTACTGAGCCCGATAGGCGTCGCACATCACCTTGCCGGCGATCTTGGCGGTGGCGTAGGGCAGGGTGGTCGGTTCAAGGGCACCAGTCATCAGGCTGGTCTCTTTGAGTGGTTGTTCGGCTATTTTTGGATACATGCAGCTTGAGCCAAGGAAAAGCAGGCGCACGGCGCCATGCCGGTAAGCTGCATCAATCACGTTGGTCTGAATCAGCAGGTTCTCTCGAATAAAGTCGGCGCCCTGGGTGCTGTTTGCCAAAATCCCACCCACCTTTGCAGCCGTCAGAAAAACATACTCGGGCTTGGTTTGTTCAAAGAACTTTTCTACAGCGCTCGCATCGTCTAAAGGGAGTTCGGCATGGGTTTTCATGATGAGGTTCTCGTAGCCTTGGGCTTTAAGGCTGCGAACAATGGCAGACCCGACCATGCCTCGGTGTCCAGCAACATAGATTCGGGCGTTTTTATTCATCCTTTATCTTCCTCGGGTTTCTAAAGATTCATTTTTGATCGGCTAGCGTTGTCCGGAGCGCGCAGACTTTACAGCAGCCCATCCATTGGCAAGCGATCCATGTTTTGCAGATACCATTGGACGGTCCGCTCCAGGCCAGTGCGCAGGTCAAATCGTGGCTCATATCCAAGTTGACGCATCTTGGAAATATCGGGGCAGCGACGCACCGTACCTCCTTCAGCGGCTTCGGATGTCTGTATCTGCAGCGCCAGTCCCATCGCAGCACCTACCTGATTTGCCAAGGTGTTGATGGCGACCTCTTCATCATTGCCGATGTGATAGATCTCGCGTGTCACGCCATGTTCGTACATCCGCAAAATCCCGGAAACGGCATCATCAACATAACAAAACGCGCGCGTTTCATGACCGCTTCCCTGTATTGGAAAGGGAACTGTTTGCTGGTTGTTGCTCGAGCTGCTAGCGGCGCGAATGATGAACTGTGGGATGACGTGCTTGGTGCCCATATCAGGGCCGTATACATTGTGGGGGCGAAACACCTGGACTTTGCGCCAATGATCCCTGGCGTAATTAAATGCAATCAGTTCAGAGATGATTTTTGAGCCACCATAGGAATAGCGCGGGTTCAGGCTGTTCGGTAGTGTCAGTGCAATGTTCTCGTCAGTGGGGACGAAGGCTGGCGTCTGATACACCTCGGCACTAGAGGCTAAGACCAAGTCAGGTACGTTGGCCTTGCGGCAGGCGTTGACAACTGCTAGCGCTCCACGGATTCCAACATCGAGCACGAGCTCAGGTTGGGTGTAAAAATTTTCTGTGCCATTAATGGCGGCCAGATGCATGACCACGTCGGCTCCAGACACAGCCTTTGTAACGGCATCTTCATCGCGGACATCGACATTGAAGATTTCAATGTCGTCTAGCACAGGTTGCAATCGGGTCTGATCGCCACGTGTCAGATTGTCGATGACTCTGACAGACCATCCCTTCCGAACGAGATGCTTGACCAGGTGCGCGCCGATAAAGCCACTGCCGCCAGTGACGACTGCCCGTGTCTTCATGACGTCCTCCGACTGACATTGCCGACAGCGAAGTAGTCCTTTATCCAGCCACCTGCGCTCAGGTCGCTAAAGTGGTTCCAATAGTCGTAGATGAAGCCCCCGGGCTGCATCATTGCCAGCAGTGTGGCTGGGGGGTGCTCGCCAAGCGCCGGATGGTTATTGGCGATGATGACAACGCTAGCCCCCCTAACGGCAGTTTGTAAGTCCTGGCAAGCGGTGATGCCGCAGACTTGCTGACTCAGCGTATCAGCATCGATGACTGGATCAAACGCATGAATATCCATACCAGGTTGTGCTTGTGCAAGCTCATCGAGGACTTTGATGGACATAGATCCCCTTAGGTCATCGGTGGCTGGCACACCTTTGAAGGCCATGCCCAGCAATGCAATCTTTGCGCCAGGTGCAATGGCTCGCGTGCGCATGAGCTTGGTAATAAAGGCGACTGTCTCTTGCGGTTGGCGCTCGTTGATGATTCTGCTGGCTTGGGTCATTTCTAGTGAAATGCCTCTGCTTTGGGCGCTATGCGCAAAAATATGAGGGTCTTTTTCCAGGCAGGGGCCACCCACCAGTCCAGGCAGGGGTACATTGGTGCGGTCGTAGCCCAGCTTGCCCGAGGCAATCACTTCGCTGGCATTGACATCAAAGGCTTCGCACAGTCTGGCGACTTCGTTGGCGAAAGCGAACTGAACATCACGATAGGTATTGTCAACAAGCTTGAGTATTTCGGCTGCTTCGAGGCTTGAGACCTGGACGATGGAGTTGGTCAATCGCCGAAACAATGCGCCAGCCTGGTCACGAACCGGTTGTGTGTCAGCGCCGATGATCTGCGGTAGCTTGCGCAGCTCAAGCAACGCTTTACCTTCAAGCGTGCGTTCAGGACACATGGCAATATGGAATGACTTGCCAGATGCCTGCAAAATCGGCATCACGACCCCGCGCGTTGTACCGATCTGTACGGTTGACCTGACAATGACCAAGGCGTTTTCTGGCATGGCGTTGGCTACTTCGTGGGTAGCGGCTTCAACCATGTCGAGCCTGGGCTTGCCATGGGAATTTAATGGCGTTCCCACGGTGATGATATACGTGCCACAAGGCTGGCTATTATCGACACTTGTACTGGCTCTGAGTGATCCAGATGCAATGGCTCTTTTCATGGCATCGGCCAGCCCGGGTTCAGTAAAGTGCGGTTGGGCTTTATTGGTCAACTCAACAATGTGAGGGCGTTTTTCAACGCCAATGACTTCAAACCCGGCCTCGGCCATGACTGTGGCTAAGGTCAAACCAACGTACCCCAACCCAATGACACAGACTCGATTTTCTTTTGTTTGGCTCATAAGGCAAGGTATCTTGGATGGATGATTATCGGGCTTGTGCTCAAGGGGCTTATCGGGTTAACGGGCAATGATGATGTGCTCAGGTGCCTGGCCTGTTTCATATCGTTCATACGCAATGCGCAGTCCTTTCTCAAGCCATGCTGCCAATTGCTTGGGCTTATACAGCGAACTTTCTGCTTTGCCCCGGTCAAGCTGTTCCCTGTAATGCGCCAGTTGCTCAGGATGTCGTCCGATCTCAATCGCTTTTGTCTCAAATTCCTGCAGGCTGTGCATGACCAAATCAGAAAGACCCAGTGTACTTAAGAGACTTTCAGATACGCGGGCAGCAAACGTTTGTCCGGAAAGCCCCAGCACTGGCAGTCCTGCCCAAAGGGCATCGTTGGCTGTGGTGTGGGCAGTATAAGGAAATGTGTCAAGAAAAAGGTCTGCAAGCCGATAGCGGGCCAGGTGCTCTGCTGTAGTCGGTGTGCGACCAGCAAAGATCAGGCGCGCAGGGTCAACGCCACAACGCTTGGCGTTTTTTTTCAAGTTCTCGATGACGATGGGGTCTGTTGATTGCAGCCAGAGTACGCTGCCATCAACTGCCTTGATGATGCGCATCCAGGTTTCAAATACTTTTGGCGAGATCTTGTATGGCTTGTTAAAGCTGCAGTACACAAAACCCTCGGCGGGCAACCCATGTTCAGAACGAATCAGTGGTGTTTGACTGATTTCACGTTTGTCATCATTGGGCTGATGACACTCAGGCATATAAATAATCTTTTCTTGATAAAAATCTTCGCTACCGGGTGGCATCAGGTAGTGATCGCCAACGATGTAATCGATAAAGTCTGCGCCCATGGTGCCGGCATAGCCGTAGTAGTTAACCTGAATTGGTGCGACTCTGGCTTTGAGAATCGAGGGTCTGCAACCTTCAGTAAACCCGGTGATGTCCATCAGGATGTCCAGGTCGTAAGAGCGCAATACTTCGACGGCCTGAACATCGGATTTTGCGCTCAGATCGATGAATTGATCGAAACCTTCTCGAATTCGAGTACCCAAGGGACCGTCGCCAGGCTTACTGATGGCAAATCCGAATAGATCAACTTGGTCACGTTGATGATTTTCTATGATGCCAACTGTCAGGTATGCAACAGGATGCTCTTTAAAATCGCTTGATAGATAGCCGATGCGCAATTTGGATCGCTTGCCAGGCTGACGCTTGGGTTGATAAGTCGGCACGTCCAGTGTGGGCACGTGACGTGCGACATACGCTTTGGCTAACCTCAGGCTTAGCGGCGCTTTGCCGCTGCCACTTAATAGCGCAAAGGGGGAGCAGGCAACGGCACCGGCATTGATTGCTCTCTCGATGTCACGCCATAGGTGGTCTAGCCCACTCCAATCGCAAATCATGGCTTTGGCTTGTACTAAATAGCCAGCCAACAAATCCATCTTGGGCGAGAGCTTGTAGGCAATTTGGTAGTGATGGGCCGCTTGGCTAAAGTCACCCTCTTGCTGCAACAAATGGCCCAGATTGATGTGTCCCACCACGTAGTTGGGCGCGATTTGGATAGCTGACTCAAATAATGCCCGGGCTTTGTCGCGCTCGCCCAAGGCTTGTAACGCAAGCGCCAGATTATTCATGGCGAAGCAATGATTCGGTTCGATCCCCAAACACTGCTCGAAATGGGAGATGGCTTCAGTTAAGTTACCTGCCTCCCGAAACGACAACCCCAGGTTGTTGTGTGCATCTGCCAGAAACGGGTCTATTGTGAGGGCTTGGTGATAATCCGCTTGAGCCTTGGCTTGCTCGCCTTGATGGCGATAAACGTTGCCGCGGTTTAACCAGGCTTGAGCGTAACCAGGGTCAAGGCCGGTGGCCTGGCTAAATGAAGTCAGTGCCAGATCCAGTCGTTCGCAAGCTACCCAGGCTAGACCGGCATTGTGGTGGATGACGCAATCGTTAGGTTCTAGGTCAATGGCTTTACTCAACAAGCGAGTCGCTTGCTCATGGTCGCCCCGTTGGTAGGCGACCAGTCCTGCCAAATGATAAGCATGCCCTGAGTCGGGTGCCTGGCGTATCACCTGCTTGATCAGTTTCTGTGCTTGATCAAGCTTACCTTTGGAGAGCAATGTTTCGGCTTGCTCGAGCGGGTTGGTTGTTAAAGGTGGCATGCGTTGATGCTTTGAAGGTCAATGTTGTAGCAGCCCGGAACCCTTGCAGGTTACTTAGGCACAGCAAATTTCTGAGTTTTTTGAGTATACGCCGGGCGGCGGTGGCAGATTCCCTCAAACTGGCAGCGATCTTTGCCGAGATGTCATTCTTGAGGGTAGACTTGTCCGGTCTATTAAACAGAGAGCTGGTTGGACAATGATCAACAAAATCGTGCAAACACTCGAACAAGCGGTTGCCGGAATCGAAGACGGCTCAACGGTGTTGGTCGGTGGTTTTGGGGGGGCGGGCCAGCCCATGGAACTGATCGACGCGCTCATTGCGCAAGGTGCCAAGGACTTGGTGATTGTGAACAACAACGCAGGAAATGCTGAAATCGGGTTGGCGGCGCTCATGAAAGCGGGTCGTGTCCGCAAAATCATCTGCTCTTTCCCGCGTCAGGCCGACTCCTACGTGTTTGACGAGCTATACCGCAGCGGCAAGATTGAGCTTGAGCTTGTGCCACAGGGCACGCTGGCTGAGCGTGTGCGAGCCGGTGGTGCCGGGATTGGTGGTTTCTATACTCGCACCGCCGTCGGAACCATGTTGGCTGAAGGTAAAGAAATTCGCACCATTGATGGCCAGGACTACTTGTTTGAAACGCCGATCAAGGCCGACGTTGCCTTCATCAAAGCCAAGTGCGGCGACCGCTGGGGCAATCTCACCTACAACAAAACAGCCCGCAATTTTGGTCCGGTGCATGCCACAGCTGCCCGTTTGACCGTTGCTCAGGTCGATGAGGTCGTTGATCTGGGTGAACTCGACCCGGAAGCTGTTGTGACACCCGGTATTTTTGTTCAGCGCGTGATCAAAGTTCAGTCGTAGGAGCGCAAGATGAAACGTTTATCCCGAGATGAAATCGCCCAGCGACTGGCCAGAGACATCCCCGAGGGTTCATATGTGAACCTCGGTATTGGTTTACCTACCAAGGTTGCCAATTATTTGCCTGATGACAAGGAAATCTTCCTGCACAGTGAAAACGGCGTGTTAGGTATGGGTCCGGCGCCAGTTGAAGGCCAAGAAGACTGGGATTTGATCAATGCAGGCAAGCAGCCTGTGACGCTTCTGAAGGGCGGTAGCTTTTTCCATCACGCTGATTCATTTGCCATGATGCGCGGTGGCCACCTCGATATTTGCGTGTTGGGCGCCTTTCAGGTGTCCCGCTTCGGCGACCTGGCCAATTGGCATACAGGTGAGCCCGATGCCATCCCCGCTGTTGGCGGAGCCATGGATCTGGCCGCTGGTGCGCGGTCGGTGTACGTAATGATGGAATTGCAAACGCGTGATGGTCAGTCCAAGCTTGTGGACAAGTGCACTTATCCGCTAACTGGGCTCAAGTGTGTTTCCCGGGTGTACACGGATTACGCCGTGTTTCAGATGAGTGGTGATGGGGTGGTACGCGTGGTTGACGACTGTGCTGGTGTCGGGCTAGATGAACTCAAGCGCATCACGGGCCTGGATTTGACGACATAGTTTGAGTGACCAATCCAGGCGATTGGACAGCAGGTTAATCGACAAGTTTGTTCAGTCGTTCGACATCAAGGTTGTCGTCTGCGCCATTGACTTTTTTACCCATTGATTCAATGGTTCTGCAAAGTTGCGCGATCCTGGCGTCTTGTTTGGCCGTGTGGTCAATCAGTTCGTGTAAAACCCTCACCAAAGGATCGGTGTCAGAGGCATTGACGGCGTAGGCATTGAATTCCTCATTTGAGCCAGCACCATCTTGGCTAGCGCTCGTCTGACGAATATGCTGTGCGGCCAGAATGTCTTGCAGCGGCTTGGTGTCGAGTTTGTCCTGATCGCAGGGGTCGCAGCCTTGCTCTGCAGTCGGACTTGTCGATGACATAGATGGCGCCATCTCTGAGGCCATCCCTGACGCCTGCCGGGCTTGTTCTGTCTGGGGCGAGTCATGCGCGGGCAGAATAATCCGGGCGGGGTTGCCCACGGCCGTGGCACCCGCGGGCACGGGTTTGACCACCACAGCATTGGAACCGATTCGGGCGGCCGCACCGACAGTAAAGCCTCCGAGCACCTGAGCGCCGGCTCCAACCACAACACCTTGTCCTAGCGTGGGGTGGCGTTTTTGACCTTTATAGAGTCGAGTGCCACCTAGCGTAACGCCCTGATAGATCGTGCAATCATCGCCTACTTCAGCCGTTTCACCAATCACCACACCATAGCCGTGATCGATAAATACGCGGTGCCCTATCTTGGCACCAGGGTGAATTTCAATGCCTGTCAGCAGTCGGCCAAGATGCGAGATGAAGCGACCAAGCCAGTGCCAGCCACGTGTCCAAAGCCGATGAGCCATACGATGCACCCAGATGGCATGTAACCCAGGGTAACAGGTGACGATTTCCAGGCGACTTTTGGCGGCTGGGTCACGTGCCAGTATGCAATCGATGTCTTCTTTGATTCGTTTATACATGCCCGCATCGTAACTGAAGGCGGTGCTGACCGGTGAACGAACCCATGTCGCGACCGCTACTTTTGCTGGGCGGCTTTAATCATCGCTGTGCATAGTCCCCGCAGCATGTCTACTTCATCCTGACTCAGACCGCTGCGTTGCAAGAGATGTTGCATTCTGGGTACAAGTTTTTTTGGATGCGCCGGGTCCAGAAATTTGACTGCAATTAAAGCCTCTTCCCAGTGGGCAAACAAGGCTTGAATTGATTCACCACTGGCCGCGGCTTTACCAGGATCTGGCTTAATGTCTGGCGTGCTTGGCAGCCGGTCAGCCGGATCGATCAGGGCGTAACGCATCTCCCAGGCCACTAGCTGCAGCGCCTGGGAAACGTTCAGTGAGCTGTAGGCCGGGTTGGCGGGAATGTGACAGACTCGTTGGCATAATGCCACCTGTTCATTGGTAAGCCCCGCCCGTTCGCATCCAAAGACCATAGCGACCCGGTGATTGGCCTGTTGTAGATGTTCACGAGCCATGGCGGCAGCCTCGCGAATATCGCATGCTGGCGGCCCAAGGTCGCGGGCCCGCGCTGTCAGCGCAAATGCCAAGGTGATCGGCGCTAGAGTCTGTCCGAGTTCGGGTGCGGTCTGGATTTTTTCCAACACGTCTGTCGCCCCGCTGGCCAAGGCGATCGCCTCAGGTGCTTGCGGCATGTCCGATGACTGCGGCGCGGCTAGCCAAAGGTCATCAAACCCCATATTCTTCACTGCGCGGGCAGCAGAACCGACATTTCCAGGGTGGCTGGGCTCGGTCAACACGAATCGAACCCGAGAGAACGCAGAAGTCATCTAAAATCCTAGGTTTAACGTCGAAATAAATAAAGTTGGTTACATGCATCCAATGCTCAATACCGCCGTCAAGGCGGCTCGCCGTGCCGGCAATATTATCAACCGTGCCAGTCTGGATGCGGAACGTTTGCAAATTACCCGCAAAGGTGCCAGGGATTTTGTGACCGAAGTCGATCATGCCTGTGAAGAGGCAATCATCGATATCTTGCATACGGCTTATCCGGACCACGCTTTCCTGGCTGAAGAGGCTGGTAAGGTGCATCACCCCGCCGATGGAAGCGAGCCGGAATATGAGTGGATCATCGACCCTCTCGATGGCACGACTAACTTTATCCATGGCATGCCCATCTACGCAGTTTCGATGGCACTGCGCCATCGGGGGCAGGTCATGCATGCGCTGGTCTACGATCCAAACCGCAACGAGTTGTTTACTGCAACCCGTGGTGGTGGTGCGTTTCTGAATGACCGCCGTATTCGCGTCTCGGGTCGGTTAAATCTTGCAGACTGCTTGCTGGGTGCACGTTGGCCGGGATCAGCCGGACCGGCACAGGAGCAGACGCCGCGCTTTAAAAAACTGACCAATGACAGTGCAGGCGTGCGTCGCACGGGGTCTTCAGTGCTTGATCTGGTTTATGTGGCCGCCGGTCGTCTGGATGGCTTTTGTGGCGTCGAGCTCAAACCGTGGGATTTGGCTGCTGCGGGATTGCTGGTGCTCGAAGCGGGTGGTTTGATAGCCGGCTTTGATGGCGAACAAACGTGGATGGAGTCGGGTAATGTAGTGGCTGCCACGCCCAAGGTGTTTACGCAAATTCTGCAACATGTACGCGGTTAACCGATGCGTGGTGTCGGCATTCATGCTTAATACTCGCTGTTTGGGGGACTATTGATGGAGTGGTTGCTTGACCCAACCATCTGGGTCGGCCTTCTCACTTTGGTTGTGCTCGAGATTGTTCTGGGGATAGACAACCTGATCTTTATCGCCATACTGGCCGACAAGCTGCCGCCCAAGGAGCGAGATCGTGCTCGTATTATCGGTTTGTCATTGGCGTTACTGATGCGCTTGGCATTGCTCTCCGGGATATCGTGGCTGTTTCAGCTCACCGCACCTTTGTTAACAGTAGGTGACATGACACTGTCTGGCAAAGATCTGATCTTGATCATTGGCGGATTTTTTCTACTGTTTAAGGGAACGCTCGAGTTACACGAGCGAATTGAGGGCAAGCGTGCCACCTTCAGCGGGGCGAAGGTTTATGCCAGTTTTGGGGTGGTGGTGACCCAGATTGTGGTGTTGGACGCCGTTTTCTCGTTGGATGCGGTGATCACCGCAGTTGGCATGGTGGAGCATCTTCCCGTCATGATGGCAGCAGTCATTATCGCCATGCTGGTCATGCTAGTGGCATCAAAGCCTTTGACAAAATTTGTTGGCGCACACCCTACAGTCGTGGTGCTGTGTTTGGGCTTTTTGCTCATGATCGGGTTTTCTTTGGTTGTCGAGGGCTTTGGGTTCTCAGTGCCCAAAGGTTATCTATACGCAGCGATTGGTTTTTCAATTCTGATCGAATTCTTCAATCAATTGGCGCGGCGTAATTTGTTGGCGCTTGATTCCACTAGGCCAATGCGTGAGCGTACCGCTGAAGCCGTGTTACGCATGCTCGGTAAAAAACTGCCTGATGAACCCACTGAGGAGATCGCAGAAAAAGACCGTCAAGATCAGCCAATCTCATTTGGGATTGAGGAGCGCAACATGGTCAGCGGTGTCCTGACGTTGGCAGACCGTTCGGTGCACTCGATCATGACGCCACGCACCGATGTGTCCTGGATTGACATTGACGACGACCCGGTGAAGATTCGAGAGCAGATTGAGCAAGCGCCACACAGCTTTTTTCCGGTCTGTCGGGGTACTTTTGACCAGATTATTGGTATCGGTCGGGCCAAGCGCATGATCGCCGATTTGCTGACACATGGCCGCATCCAAGAAAACCGTCTGCGTGAACCGCTGATTGTGCATGACACGATTAGTATCATTCGTTTGATTGATACGTTGAAGCACTCTAAAGGACAACTGGTCTTGGTGGCCGATGAGTTCGGTGCGATTGAGGGCCTGGTCACGCCGATTGATGTTTTCGAGGCTATTGCGGGTGAGTTTCCAGATGAGGACGAATCCCCTGATATCGTTGCAGATGGCGAGAACCGTTGGCGGGTAGATGGCGCAGCCGACTTGCACCTGTTGGAGCAGGTGCTCGATACCGACGGTTTGGTCAACGAAGATGAGGAGTACTCTACGCTGGCGGGTTACCTGTTAAACCATTTTGGGCGGCTGCCGAATGTTGGTGATCGTTGTGAGTTTGATGCCGCACATGCGGTGTTCTCCTTTGAGGTGGTCCGACTTGAGCGGCGACGCATCGCCATGGTTCATGTAGAAAAACACCCCAAAGCAGATGGTGAGTCAACAGGAGCGCAGGTTTGACTGAAAGCACACTGCACTTATTGAAGGCCATGTTGTTGGGTATTGTTGAAGGCACAACAGAGTTCTTACCCATCTCCAGTACTGGGCACTTGATTTTGGTGGGTGCCTGGATAGACTTTCAGTCCACCGAGAGCAAGGTTTTTGAGGTGGTGATTCAGCTAGGAGCGATCCTGGCAGTCGTCTGGATTTTTCGTCAACGAGTCTGGCAACTGCTCGCAGGCGCTGTCCAAAGGGACACGGTTGAGCTGGCACTGATGCGTAACATTGCAATCGCCTTTTTACCGGCTGCCGTGATTGGTGCAATTTTTATCTCATCAATCAAAGCCTTGTTCTTCCACCCCGGTGTGGTCGTCGTCACCCTGGTCATCGGCGGCATCATCATGTTGTGGGTTGAGCGACCCAATGCGCTTAAAAAAGCGCCAACTGCTTTGTCGCTTGAAACAATCTCATGGAAACAGGCTTTGGCTGTCGGCTGCGCCCAATGTTTAGCCATGATTCCGGGAACGTCACGCTCAGGCTCGACCATTATTGGCGGCATGATTGCCGGCATTGAGCGTAAAACGGCTACCGAGTTCTCGTTTTTTTTAGCGATGCCGACCATGTTTGCTGCGGCAATCTATGACTCGTATAGACATGCTGCTGAGTTATCGCAAGCTGACATCATGGCCATTGCCGTCGGGTTTGTGATGGCTTTTCTCAGTGCGTTGCTAGTGGTGCGAGGACTGTTGGCATTTCTGACCAAACACACCTACAGAGTATTTGGTTGGTATCGCATTGTGCTTGGTTTGGTGGTGGCCTATTTCATTTTTTAAAGGCTTTGCCATCAACACCCAGCAGTGTGATTCCATCATTACCAAGCACTAGCCAGCCACCGCGAATCGGCTCATCAGCGGCTAGGTGGTCAGCCTCCCAGTCCGGTAGCACCCAGCGGTCAATCGTATATCTGTCAGCAGTTTCTTCGTAATGGCCCGGTCTGTGAGTGTGGCCGTGGATCAAGTGATGTGTACCGGCTTGCACTAAAGCTGAGTGAATGCAGGTCAAATCAACATCGTGCCAGACAGTATTCGATCGCGTTTGCTTTTGCATGCTCTTTTGTCGGGCACGCAAGGCAATACCCAGGCGATTCTCAATCGATAGGCTTAGATAGAGTTTTTGTGTCCAAGGGTGGCGAACCAGTCTTCTGAAGCGTTGATAGGCACGATCTGCTATGCAAAACTCGTCACCGTGCGCCAGTAAAACCGTTTGATTTTTGACTTGCAGGATGCACTGCTGGTCTAGCAGGTGCGCACCGATGTGTTGAGCCAGTGATGACCCCATCAAAAAGTCGCGGTTGCCATGCCCAATGTAGAGCGGAACGCGTTTGGCAGTGGCTCTTAAGTGATTAAGGGTTCGTGCGAGCCACGGGGGCGGCTCGATGATCCAGTCATCTCCGATCCATACATCAAAAATATCACCCAGCAAAAATAAAGCGCCCGCATGGGCGCCGGCTTGGTCCAGAAAGCCAAAAAACAAATCGGCAGTTTTTGGGTTATCTGGACCCAGGTGTATATCCGAGGCCAGCCAAGCTGGCCCCTCGGTCACAAGCTTATTCAACGACAGTGGCTTTGTCGATGACGACATCTTCGGTGGGGACGTTCTGATGAAAACCTGCATTACCGGTTTTTACACCGCGGATTTTGTCGACCACGTTTTCACCTTCAACGACTTTGCCAAACACAGCGTAGCCCCAGCCCTGTGAGGTGGGTGCGGTGTGATTGAGAAAATCGTTGTTGGCAACGTTGATGAAGAATTGGGCGGTCGCCGAATGCGGGTCGTTGGTTCGTGCCATGGCAATGGTGTACTTGTCATTTTTCAGACCATTGTTGGCTTCGTTTTCGATGGGATCACGCGTGGGTTTTTGTTTCATCCCTGGCTCGAAACCGCCACCTTGAATCATGAAGCCATCAATGACCCGATGAAAAATTGTGTTGTCATAAAAGCCGTCACGGACATACGCAATAAAGTTTTCGGTGGATTTGGGAGCATTGGCAGCATCGAGTTCAATAACGATATCGCCGGCAGAGGTGGAGAGTTTGACGCGTGGGGATGTGCTCATGGAGGAGTTGTCCTGTTTGGTTTGTGGGGAAGATTGTGCCAAAACGTTATTAAACCCTAGCGCGAAAGCAGTCAGTACAAAAGACAACGCTAGGAGTCGGGCGAAATAGGGGAGTCGAATCATGGCTCATTGATCTCATTGATAAATTGGCGTAGAGCTTGCGCTTTGTTCCCGGCACTGCGGTCACCGAGTGAGGCAGCTTTCTCGTAGTCGCGCAATGCCAGCAGCAAATTCAGATCAGCAAGGTTGCTGATCGCAGCTGAGTAGCGAGGGTTGTTCATGATGGCAGTCTCGAGTGCCAGACGTGCCTGATCAAAGTCGTTGCGACTGACGTAAAGAATAGCCAGATTGTTCCAAGGCTCGGCAAGCTCGGGATATTTGACCGTCATCTCGCGGTACACGGCTTCAGCTTCGGCATTGCGACCAAGTTGTGCGAGCGCTCGAGCCTTCTGAAACATTAGTTGTACGTCTTTGCCCGGGCCACCGATTTTAGCGAGTTGAGCTTCGCGAGCGGTGATCGCTTTGAGCGCCGCTTCGGCTTGACGGCGATCGAGTTGCCGCTCAATGCCTTTATTGATTTCCTCGCCGGTCGGTGGGTCGTCGGTTTGCGCTGACGGTGTAAAAGCATCCAGCACGTTTGCCAGGCTATTCCAGCCACGGTCGGGTTGCGCTTGACCATTGCCCGATTGGGCGACACCGGTCGATGCAAGACCCAACATGAGGGTAGTGCACAGCAGCGTTTGGACAGCAAGCATGCCTTTAGGCTTTAGTTTTCGATTCAATTTCGATCGGTATCGCATTGGTATACTGAGAGGCTTCATTTTAGCCATGGTTTTTGCTAAACCCGGAATGTTGACCATTGCTGGCTGTCAAACTCGAGTCCCAAGGGTTTGGGTGGCTGGTTTTTAATCTCACACATCAGACATGCTGCAAATCTACGATTCTCTCTCGCGCTCCAAGCGACCTTTCAAGCCAGTGCGACAAGGTGAGGTCAGCATGTACGTTTGTGGCATGACTGTGTATGACTACTGCCATTTGGGGCATGCCCGGATGCTGGTCGGCTTTGACGTGATCGCTCGTTGGTTGCGTGCGTCAGGCTACAAATTAAATTATGTGCGCAACATCACTGATGTAGATGACAAGATTATCCGACGGGCGGTGGAGTCAAATCAAAAAATATCCGAGGTCACCCGCTTCTTTATTGATGCGATGCATGCAGACGAGCGCGCGTTGAATGTGTTGCCACCGGATCAGGAGCCGCGTGCCACGGCCTATGTGCCACACATGCTGGAAATTATTGCCGAGCTGCAAAAGAAAGGGTTGGCTTATCAAGCTAAAGATGGTGATGTCAATTTCGCCGTTAGACAGTTTCCAGGCTACGGCAAACTATCCGGTAAATCGCTCGATCAACTACGCGCCGGCGAGCGCGTGGCTGTATCTGACGCCAAGCGCGATCCGCTGGATTTTGTATTGTGGAAGGCAGCCAAGCCCGAGGAGCCGCAAGAGTCCAAGTGGGACTCAACGTATGGGGCCGGTCGCCCGGGATGGCACATTGAGTGCTCGGCCATGAGCCATGCGGTATTGGGATTGCCGCTTGATATTCATGGCGGAGGCCCTGACCTTAAGTTTCCTCATCATGAGAATGAAATCGCCCAATCTGAGGGGGCGTTTGGTCAAGCGCTGGCCAACACCTGGATGCATTGTGGTCCACTGATGGTCGATGCCGAGAAAATGTCAAAATCATTGGGCAATTTCCGCACCATCCGTCAGACGATCGATGGCGAGCCAGATAAGGGTCATGCTCAGTACAGCCCGAATGTCCGTGAAGCGGAAATGTTGCGGTTTTTTATCGTGCGCAACCACTATCGCAGTGCTCAGAATTACACCCCAGATAATTTGGCTGATGCGCAAGCGGCTCTTGATCGTCTGTACATGACGTTGCAAAGTATTCCTGCTGCACAAGTGACTGTCGACTGGCAGGCAGCTTGGACCCGTGATTTCAAAGCGGCCATGGATGATGACTTCAACACCGCGAGTGCGATCGCCGTGTTATTTGAGCTTTCAGGGCTAGCAAACCGTAGTCAGGACCCCCAGGTGAGTGGACAGTTGCTGGCCTTGGGTAAAGTGCTGGGGCTATTCACGGTTGAACCTACAGACTATTTCAAGCAACCGACACGCTACACGCATCGAGCGATCAAGGCGGTCGAGGCAGTCAAAGCAGTCAAGGCAACGCAATCACCGGCAGCAGCTGAGCTTGTTGCTGCCGAATTGTCCGATGAGGAAATTGAGACCAAGGTCCAGGCCCGAGTGAAAGCCAAGCAAAGCAAGGATTTCAAACTGGCCGACCAAATTCGCGAAGAACTTGCGGCAGCTGGTGTTTTGCTGGAAGACAAGCCTGGCGGTTTGACACAGTGGCGGCGTGGCTGATCAGTGATGCCTAGTCGCGTGCATCAGCCTAACGGTAAGCCTGACTATTGGGATCGGGCGGTTAGTGAATTAATGAAACGTGATCGCGTAATGCGTAAGCTCATTCCAAGTCATCCGGCTGTCTGGCTTGAGTCGCGCGGTAACCCGTTTGTCACGCTGGCACGTTCGATTGTGGGTCAGCAAATTTCTGTCAAGGCAGCCGAGTCGGTCTGGCAGCGCGTACTGCGCAATTGCGGTACACGCCTGACACCGGCTGCCGTCATGAGTGCGGGGCCAGAGGTGTTGCGTAACAGCGGTTTATCGGCTCGTAAAGTCGAGTACATCCTGGATCTGGCTGAGCACTTCAAGCGTCGCTTGGTACGCCCAGCCCGTTGGGCTGAGATGGATGATGAGGCGGTGATTGAGGAGTTGATTGATATCCGCGGGATTGGCCGCTGGACCGCCGAGATGTTTTTGATTTTTAACTTGCAGCGCCCTAATGTGTTGCCTTTGGACGACATTGGGTTGTTGCGCGCTATCTCGTTGCTTTATTACAGTGGCGAGCCAGTTTCACGTTTTGAGGCCAGAGAAGTGGCCCAGAGCTGGCACCCTTGGTGCACCGTCGCGACCTGGTATTTGTGGCGCAGCCTTGATCCGATTCCGGTGGAGTATTAATTCTGTGTGAACCAGTTAAACTGTCTGGTATAAATTTCGCGCCGATCATGGGAAAACAAAAGACCGATGCGCAACACATTTTTAGAATTTGAGCAGCCCCTGGCTGAACTAGAAAACAAAATCGAGCAACTGCGCTTCGTGCAGGCTGATTCGGCTGTTGATATTTCCGAGGAAATCACTCGGCTTCAGCAAAAAAGTCAGTCTCTGGCCAAAGACATCTACGGCAAGCTGACACCCTGGCAAACAGCGTTGGTTGCACGTCATCCGCAACGTCCCTACACGCTCGATTACGTGCGGGAAATATTCACTGACTTTCATGAGTTGCACGGTGACCGGCAGTACGCCGACGACCAGTCCATTGTGGGTGGTCTGGCGCGTTTTAATGGCTCGCCATGTATGGTCATCGGTCATCAAAAGGGGCGTGATACCAAGGAGCGTGCAGCCAGAAACTTTGGCATGCCAAGACCAGAGGGTTACCGCAAAGCATTGCGGCTGATGAAGCTCGCTGAAAAATTTCGCATGCCAGTATTCACTTTTGTTGATACGCCGGGTGCTTATCCGGGTATTGGGGCAGAAGAACGCGGTCAGTCAGAAGCGATCGGCAGAAACATATACGCCATGGCTGAGCTTAAGGTTCCCATCATCAGCACCATCATTGGTGAGGGTGGCTCCGGCGGGGCATTGGCCATCGCTGTGGCCAACACGGTCTTGATGCTGCAATATTCAACCTATTCAGTGATCTCTCCAGAGGGTTGCGCCTCAATCCTCTGGCGCAGTGCAGACAAAGCACCGGATGCGGCTGAGGCGCTTGCTATTACCGCTGACAGGCTCAAGACACTCGGGCTCATTGACCGGGTGGTCAATGAGCCCGTTGGTGGCGCCCACCGTGATCCGCGTGTCATGGCCCGGTTGTTGCGTCGAGCTTTGGCTGATGCGCTAAGACAGCTTGCTGGTATGACCTCGCAAGAGCTCGTTGAACATCGTTTGCAGCGGCTGCTTGCCTATGGTGCCTTCCAGGAAGCCAAGGGCTAAGTTCAGGCTCGCGCAATGTCAGATAGCCTGCTGCGTTTAGGCCTCGAGCAGGCGTTAGCACAGATTCCAAGAGAGTCCAACATTGCGGTGGCGTTAAGCGGTGGTCCTGATTCAAGTGCATTGGCAATACTTGCTGATGTTTGGGCGCGACAGCATCACAGAACGCTTCACTTATTTCATGTGCACCATGGCTTGCAGCAGCAAGCAGACCATTGGATTGACTCGGTCAAGCGCCTCGCTACTTTGCTGAATCGGGCGCTCGATATCAGGTATGTCACCGTTGATTTGGGCGCTGGTCATGGTGTGGAGGGCGCGGCCAGAAATGCGCGGTATGCCGCTATCAAGTCGATGGCTGCCGAGCATGATGTTCAGGCGGTTTTGTTGGCACACCACCAGCAAGACCAGGCCGAGACGGTGCTACTGCGACTTTTTAGGGGGGCGGGCGTCACTGGTCTGGCAGCCATGGCACGGGTACATCAAAGGGATGGTCTGTATTGGGTGCGTCCTTGGCTTGATGCTCCGCGCGCAGCTATTTTGGAAGTCTTGTCCCGTTTTAGTGATCAAACTGGTTGGCTACCCGTTCAGGACCCAAGTAATCTCGATGAACGCTTGGCAAGAGGCGCTTTGAGAAAGAGTGTTATTCCGGCCATCGAGCGTCATTGGCCAGCTTGGCGTCAGACCCTGGCTCGTCATGCTCAGCAGTCTGCCGAAGCTGACCGTTTACTGATGCGCTTTGGGCAGCAGTTATTGCTCCAAATCACGGTCCAGACCCAGGGAGCTCACCCAGTGTTGTCGCTAGCGCAGTGGCGTGAGCTTGAGCAGGATGAGCAGGTGCTGGTTATTCGGGTGTGGTTGCGTTTGGCGCAGGTCCAGATGCCCACAGAAAAGAGACTGGCCGAGCTAATCAAGCAGCTAAGGCAAGTGCACGCATTGGGCCATGATCGTGGGCTTAAATGGGAACAACGTGACTGTACGATCAGTTGCATTCGCGGACAGTTACATCTTGACGCTAAAATAGCTGGTTTTGAAGGCGATGATGCGGCCTAGGAATAGGTGCGCAGGCAGTGGTCAAGCTTTCCCAATCTAGCCAGACAACAAGGTCAATATGGCATTAATTGTTCATAAGTACGGTGGCACCTCGATGGGTAGCACCGAGAGAATTCGCAACGTCGCCAAGCGGGTGGCCAAATGGCACGCAGCTGGTCATCAGGTGGTTGTCGTTCCATCGGCCATGGCGGGCGAAACGAATCGATTGCTAGGGTTGGCGCGCGAGATTTCCGCGATGCCTGACGGTCGTGAGCTCGACATGATTGCAGCCACGGGTGAACAAGCCTCAAGTGGTTTGTTGGCATTGGCGTTGCAAGCCGAGGGAGTCAAGGCTCGTAGCTATGCTGGCTGGCAGGTTCCGATTCGCACTGATTCCGCCTTCACCAAGGCTCGTATTGCAGATATCGAGGATGCCCGCATTCGTAAGGATCTGGATGCTGGGCAGGTAGTGATCGTGACGGGCTTTCAGGGAGTGGATCCTGACGGCAACATCACCACGCTAGGGCGTGGTGGTTCCGACACATCGGCTGTTGCCGTGGCGGCAGCGCTCAAAGCCGATGAGTGTTTGATTTACACCGATGTTGATGGTGTCTACACCACCGACCCCCGGGTGGAGCCAAATGCAAGACGGCTGTCTGTCATTTCGTTTGAAGAGATGTTGGAGATGGCCTCGCTGGGTTCGAAGGTGCTTCAAATCCGGTCGGTTGAATTCGCGGGCAAATACCACGTGCCGTTGCGAGTCCTGTCGTCTTTGACATCGCCGGATATGCCGCTCGACGAGGAAATGCGTTCGGGCACACTGATTACTTTTGAGGAAGACGCGCAAATGGAAGCTGCAGTCGTTTCAGGTATCGCCTTTACCCGTGATGAAGCCAAGATCACCTTGCTTGGGGTGCCGGACAAGCCAGGTATTGCCTACTCAATTTTGGGGAAAGTGGCCGATGCCAACATAGATGTCGACATGATCGTGCAAAACCAATCGGTTGATGGCACAACTGACTTTTCGTTTACGGTCCACCGCAACGATTTCCAGAAAGTTGTCCAGTTGATTAATCAGGAAATTGTTCCAGCCGTGGGTGCCCGCGAGGTCGTGCCAGATGAGAATGTTGCCAAGGTATCGATTGTCGGTATTGGTATGCGTTCACACGCCGGTATTGCGAGCTTGATGTTCAAGACGCTGGCCGAAGAAAATATCAATATCCAAATGATCAGTACCAGCGAGATCAAGACCTCTGTGCTGATACAGGACAAATATATGGAGCTCGCTGTCAGGGCCTTGCATAAGGCGTTCGAGTTGGAAGCCAAACCAGCGTGATGCTTGCGTGATAGAATCTCGAGTTCTGGCAGGTTGTTGACTGTCCAGGAGGCGTGCCCGAGAGGCTGAAGGGGCTCCCCTGCTAAGGGAGTATGTGGCCAAAACTGCATCGTGGGTTCGAATCCCACCGCCTCCGCCAAAAGCCCTGATTTACCAGGGTTTTTTATATGGCTCTACCGGTTGGCGCGGCTCTACCGCTCGGCTCTGGCTCTACCCTATTATGGGTAAAGCATTCAACAGCGAGTGCGCTGATGGCCAAAGCTAACCATCGTGGTGAGACCCGATGCGAGGACGAATCAAACGCAAACAGGCATTGCTAGCCGGGACCCACCCAAAAGCGGCTCTTGAGGAGCAACTTATTTGTCCTTTGTGCGAACGTCTCATTCCTGCTGCGCAAGCCGATGCCCATCATCTGATTCCCAAATCACGCGGCGGTGTACAGACGGTGATCTTGCATCGTATCTGCCATCGTCAAGTGCATGCCCTGTTCACCGAAGCAGAGCTTGAACGTCACTATTCAACGCTCGATAGCCTGAGGGCGCATCCCGAACTTGCTCGATTCCTGCTATGGGTTAGAAGCAAACCCGACGACTTTTATGAGCGCACCCGAAAGAGCAAACGCTTAAGGGCATCTCGCTGATGCCTGGATCAAATCGGTCGCGTGAATTGGCGCTATCTTGCTCAGTGTGCGTGGGCTGGTCGTTCTTCTCGCAGCTCTTGTATTGCTTGGCGAACAATTTGAACCGCTGACCATAAAAATAATCCGGCCATGGCTGCCGCCACAATAAGGTCTGGCCAGGCGCTGGTGGTGAAGTACACCGCACCGGCAGCCAGCATAACGGCCACATTGCCGATGGCGTCGTTGCGGCTGCATAGCCATACCGATCGCACGTTGGCATCACCGTCGCGATATTTCATTAACAACAAAACGCTGATCAGATTGGCTGATAACGCCAAAAATCCAACGATGCCCATGACCGATGCCTTCGGAACCGATAAGACGAACACCTCATAGACTGTGGAGCCAAACACCCAGAAGCCCATGGCTGCCAGGCTGATGCCTTTGAGCAGTGCCGCATAGGCGCGAGTACTGATGCTTTTGCCGATCACCCAAAGGCTAATGCCGTAGGTCAGCGCGTCTCCTAAAAAATCCAGTGCGTCGGCCTTCAGCGCTTGAGAGCCCGCAAGGGCACCCGCAAGGATCTCCACCACGAACATGACCGCATTGATCGCAATGACAGCCAAAAGTGCTCGACGGTAGGCCGGCGAGGTACCATCAAACGGCGGGGGTTGGCAGGAGCAGCAGCCACTCATATTGAACAATGTCGGCAATCGCACATCACCGTATCGTATCGCTGTTCGATCGGTTTGTGTAGCGCTTGCTCGATTGAGTTCGAAATACTGCTTCAGGCAGTGCTGTTCACGATGCTTGCCGCGGCGTATATTTGGCGAAAAACTAACAGGGAGACAAGCGATCATGCCGTTAACTCTTGCGCGTTCGTTGATGAGTGTGCGAGGTGGGTGCCGACGATGATGAACAAAGTTGTGGACTCACTCGCTGCCGCGGTATCGGGTATTGAAGACGGTGCCACACTCTTATTGGGTGGGTTTGGCACATCGGGCACACCCATCGAATTAATGCAGGCATTGCTTGAAACGGATGTCAAAGACCTGACGGTGGTTAGCAACAGCGCGGGTGGCGGGCCAACGGGGTTAAGCCAGTTAATTGAGGCAGGCAAAGTACGTAAGCTCATTTGCTCGTTTGCCAGATCATTGAGCGCCAATTTGCCCACCGCCGCCGCATTTGAAAAGCGTTATCGAGCCGGGCAGATAGAACTCGAGATTGTGCCGCAAGGAACGCTGGCTGAGCGATTGCGTGCTGCTGGCGCTGGGATGGGTCCTTTTTTTACGCCAACAGCCTATGGGACCAAGTTAGCCCATGGTAAAGAGACACGCGTCATCAATGGTCGCGGTTATGTACTTGAAGAGCCCTTGCATGCTGATGTCGCGTTTGTGAAAGCCCATCTGGCAGACCCGATGGGTAATTTGACCTACCGTTACGCTGGCCGCAATTTCGCGCCGGTGATGTCCATGGCCGCCAAATTGACTGTGGCACAGGTCGATCAAGTGGTGAGGCTTGGAGAGATCGCACCTGAGTATGTCATGACACCAGGTATTTTTGTTCAACGAGTCATAGAGTGTGAACATGTCCCCGTTATCCCGTGATCAATTGGCGCAGGTACTCGCCGCTGATATTCCCTCTAACAGCTACGTTAATCTGGGCGTTGGCATGCCGACACTTGTGGCAAAGCACTTAAAGCCTGAACAGGGGGTGGTCCTTCATAGTGAAAACGGTATTTTGGGTATGACAGGCTTGCCTGCCGGACAAACACCCGACATCGATTTGGTCAATGCCAGCAGGGAAGCGGTCTCGCTTATGCCGGGGGCATCGATCTGCGATCATGTGGTGTCGTTTTCCATGATGCGTGGTGGCCACATCGATGTCACTATTCTCGGCGGGTTTCAGGTCTCGGTCGAAGGTGATCTGGCAAACTGGGATACAGGACAGGCTGATGCGATTCCGGCTGTCGGTGGTGCCATGGATCTGGTTGCCGGTGCCAAGCAAGTATTTGTCATGATGCAGCATGTTGATCGTGAGGGACGAGCGAAACTGGTTCGCCAGTGCACTTACCCACTGACTGGCCATGGCGTTGTCAATCGGGTTTACACAGATTTGGCAATCATGGATGTGATTAAAGGACAGCACCTTGTTGTGCGTGGCATGATCGAAGGCATGACGTTTGACGCCTTGCAGTCGGTAACGGAAGCGCCCTTGGTGCTTGCGGCCGATTGCTGCGTGATTCACCCTTGAGTTGCATCACTCATTTCAGCCATCATTGAGTAACAGACACTAGAGATCAGCAATGAGTCAGAACAATAGCGGCTTCAAGAAAGGGTTAACTAGCTACGGAGATGCTGGTTTTTCTTTGTTTCTCAGAAAGGCTTTCATTAAAGGGGCGGGTTATACCGACAGTGCGCTGGATCGCCCCATTGTCGGTATTACCAATACGGGTAGTGGCTACAACCCCTGTCATGGCAACATGCCCCAGCTGATCGAGGCTGTAAAGCGCGGCATTATGCTCGCTGGTGGCCTGCCAGTGGACTTCCCAACGATTTCGGTGCATGAGAGTTTTGCGTCACCCACCAGCATGTTCTTGCGCAACCTCATGTCCATGGATACCGAGGAGATGCTTAAAGCACAGCCGATGGATGCGGTGGTGCTGATTGGTGGTTGCGACAAGACCGTACCCGCCCAGTTAATGGGGGCGGCTTCAGCCGGATTGCCAGCGATACAGTTAATCACAGGCTCCATGCTCACAGGCAGTCATCGTGGCGAGCGCGTAGGTGCTTGCACCGATTGTCGACGCTATTGGGGCAAGTTCAGGGCGCAAGAAATTGATGAGACTGAAATTAGTGACGTGAACAATCAGCTGGTCCCAAGTGTAGGTACTTGTTCAGTCATGGGCACAGCCAGCACCATGGCATGTATCGCAGAGGCACTTGGCATGACGGTCCCCGGTTGTGCCTCGCCGCCAGCGGTGACAGCCGATCGAATCCGGGTGGCCGAAGAAACCGGTCGACAAGCCGTGGAATTAGCCCGCAAAGGACTGACGATAGACAAGATTTTGACGCCGCAGGCTTTTGAGAATGCGATGCGCGTGCTCTTGGCAATTGGCGGATCAACCAACGCGATCGTGCACTTGACCGCTATCGCCGGGCGCATGGGTTTGGAGATGGATTTGCAAGGACTAGATCGCATGGGGCGCGAGACGCCTGTGCTGCTCGACTTAAAGCCCTCTGGACAACACTATATGGAGGATTTCCATGCCGCAGGTGGCATGGCAACGCTGCTGCGAGCGCTAAAGCCGTTGCTCAATCTTGATGCCCTGACGGTCACGGGACGGACTCTGGGCGAGGAAATCGACCGGGCGGGCCCTGGATTCAAGCAAGACGTTGTGCGGTCAATTTCTGACCCGATCTATCCGCAAGGTGGCATTGCGGTGTTGTCGGGCAATCTGGCCCCCGGCGGCGCCATCCTCAAGCAGTCCGCAGCCGATGCACGCTTAATGGAGCACGAGGGCCGGGCAGTGGTGTTTGAGAACCTGGAAGATCTGGCGGCCCGTATCGACAGCGATAGTCTTGATGTCAATGCTGAAGATATTTTGGTTCTAAAAAATATCGGTCCGAAAGGAGCGCCTGGCATGCCTGAAGCGGGCTATATGCCAATTCCGAAGAAGCTAGCGCGCGCAGGCGTTAAGGATATGGTTCGTATTTCTGACGGACGTATGAGTGGCACAGCGTTTGGCACGATTGTTCTGCATGTCACGCCAGAGTCTGCTCTGGGCGGGCCTTTGGCTTATGTTCAAAACGGTGACCGGATTCGGTTAAGTTTGCAAAGGCGAGAGTTGTCATTGCTCATCTCTGGTGAGGAATTGGCTCGTCGAGCAAAGGCCTCGCCTGTAGAAGCGCCTACGGCTGAGCGTGGCTATCGGCGGTTGTTTTTAGAGCATGTCCTGCAGGCCGATGAGGGGGCAGATTTTGATTTTCTGCAGGCATCCAAGAAGGTGGGCAAGGTGCCACGCAACTAGGGCGTCTGCAGTCAAAGCCGTAAAGCGATGAGTCCCACCACAATCACGCAGGCGCCTGCCCATTGTCGTGGCGTCAGGCGTTCCTTTAACAACCAGACACCTAGCAGAGCGGCAAATAGCACCGATGTTTCGCGTGTGGCTGAAACCAGTGCCATGGGCGCCTCGGTCATCGCCCAAAGCACGATGGCGTAACCGACCGCCGATAGCACCCCGCCCATTGCTGTTGCAACAAACCTTTGCTGTATATAGCTCGCCAAAGGCCGACCGAGTCCGGCCAAGCTTAGGAGCGTTGTGAAGACGACGCTTTCCAGAATAAACAGCCAAGCGGTAAAGGATAAGGGGTTTTGTGAAAGGCGCGCGCCTTGTCCATCGACGATGGAGTAAGTGGCAATCGTCACGCTGCAGGCCACGGCCCAGCCGATCGCTGCACGCGCTCGTTGCAGCTTGGCTTTGAAAGCTATGGCCAGCACGCCTAAGCTGACCAGTAAAACCCCAACCCAACCGTTGGGACTGAGCGACTCACCGATAAACGCCCAGGTACCTAAGGACACCAGCACTGGCGCGCCACCGCGCATAATGGGGTAAACCACGCTAAGTGCCCCATGTGTGTAGGCCCGTGCCAGGGTGAAGTAATACACCACGTGAATGGCGATAGACAGAGCCAGTAGGGGCCAGCTTTCGGGGTGGGGTAGTGGCAGCCAAATAGCCACTGGCACTCCGATGACGCCTGTCCAGATCACTAACGCCGCGGTATGTAACAGCGGATTACTGCCACCTCGAACCCAGGCATTCCATGTCGCGTGCAAGGCAGCAGCACCAAGAACAGCAAGAAAAACTGGCAGTGGATAGTCCACGATCGTTTGGCTAGCAGATGTCTACTGTGATGGGTTGTTAGCGGTGGCTCGAGCAATGCACGTCAACCCAGCCGATGGTAGCATGCAGATATCTACAACTGACGGCTAGTACCATGTACTCCATCGTTGAATTCGCATCCCTAAAACATGCGCCTTACAAGCGTTTGACGATCGGGTTGGCCAAGACACCCGTTGGTCCGGCGGTCCTGGTGTGGGACGCATTGGGTATCCGCGAATTGAGTCTGGACAAGAGCCCGCAGGATGTTCTTCTGAGGTGGTCAGTCTTGGATCGCCAGATTGAGCGCGATGACGCCACCGCTGATCAGTGTGTCGCCAAGGTGTTTGAACAACGAGCTTTGGATTTGCCGCTCGTGTTTTGTGGCACAGATTTTCAGCGTAAAGTCTGGCAGCAACTCATGCAGATCAAGCGCGGGCAGACAACTTCCTATAGCGAGCTGGCCTCTAGACTCGGCAAGCCTTCTGCAGCCCGAGCAGTTGGTGGTGCTGTGGGTGCCAACCTGCTTGGATTTGTTGTGCCTTGTCACCGGGTGGTACGCCAAGATGGCCTCATTGGTGAGTTCCGCTGGGGTACAGAGGTCAAAGCAAGTCTGCTGGCTTGGGAGTCGCGCTTGGCTTATGGGTAAAGGGCAAGCTCGCAAGACATCTAGCGTGAAAGCCAAAAAATCGCCACGCGTTGTGGGCCGCTGGCTTTGGCGTCTATTCGTATGGTTCGTGCTCGCGGTACTGGCTTATCAGGCATATTTGTTTGGTAGCGTTGTTTGGTACCGGTGGTTTAATCCACAAGAGACTGCCTTCATGGCCGATGAGCAAGCCCGATTAAGCAAGCTTGAGCCGCCTAAATCGATCGAACACGTCTGGGTGCCGTTTAATCAGATCTCGCGCTATGCCAAGCGAGCCGTTATTGCCTCAGAAGACACTGGCTTCACAGAGCACAGTGGCATTGAGTGGGAAGCGATTGAGCAAGCAGCCCGAGCCAATTTTGCTTCAGGGCAAATCAGGCTTGGTGGCTCGACGATCACTATGCAGGTCGCTAAAAACCTGTTTCTCTCCTCGGATCGAAGCTACATCCGGAAAGCACAGGAAATCGTGATCGCTTTCATGATTGAAGTCGCGTGGGATAAGCAGCGGATTCTGGAGGTTTACCTGAACGTAGCAGAGTGGGGTGTTGGCGTATTTGGTATTGAAGCCGCAGCCAAACATTATTTCGGGGTGCCTGCTAGTCGGCTAAATCCGAGGCAGGCGGCTTGGCTGGCCGCTATTTTGCCGGCGCCAAAGCGCTACGATCGACAGCGTCAATCCGCCTGGGTTGAACGCAAGACTGGCATTATTTTGCGTCGTATGCCGCAGGTTCAAATCCCCTAAACGATGTGAATCGAAGTGACAGAAGTCGGTCGGTCGATGCGGGTTTTTGGGAATTTTGACTAAATCCTGTAACTGTTGTTGCATACAGTACTGTTTTGATATACAGTACTCTCATATTGTTAAAAACAACCTGTGAGAGCGACATCATGACAGCATTTACCCAGACCGGCACGATGATTAACCCGGAACTGTTAGGGTCTCGGACCAAGCCTAAGGCGGCAAGCCTGAAGGCAGACATTGCCTTGGTGGCCTTTTGGGCGGCGCTTGTCCCTGGTTTGATGTGGTTTGGAGCAATGGTGGGCTTCTGAACCTGCAGTCGGATTGCAACCAATTTGCGACCACTAAGCCAGCGGTAGGCTTAACTCGAAATTGGGCTATACTTTCAGGTTAACGTATCCTCTGCCCAGCAAGGACGATTCAAACGGGTTGATCGTTCTGTATAACTAACCAAGCTGCGAGCAAGATGCCGATGGAGCTAAGAATGAATTTGATTGCCCAAATCGAGCAAGAAGAAATTGCTCGCCTGACTGAAGGTAAAACCTTGCCGGAATTTGGTCCTGGCGACACCCTGGTCGTAAACGTGAACGTGGTTGAAGGCAACCGCAAGCGTGTTCAGGCCTACGAAGGTGTCGTGATTGCCAAGCGCAACCGCGGCTTGAACTCGGCTTTCACAGTCCGTAAAATCTCATCAGGCGAAGCAGTTGAGCGTACCTTCCAACTGTACTCCCCACAGATTGCATCTATCGAAGTCAAACGCCGTGGTGACGTGCGTCGTGCCAAGTTGTACTACTTGCGCAACCGCTCTGGTAAGTCGGCTCGCATCAAAGAAAAGCTGGTTCGCCGGTCTGCGACTGCTGCGTAAGTCGAGTCATCAGTCAGCACAATCAAGGCATGTTCAGCAAAACATCTTTTCATTCTCTGCTCTGCAGCCTGCCTTGTTTGTTAAAAAAAGCACCCTTGAGGTGCTTTTTTTCTGTTTCGGCTAACGCCTTCACTCATGACCGTCGGGCTCAAATCAACCATGTCTGACAAACCAACAACCAAACCGAACCGACAGCGGGCCCGACTTATTTTCAATCCCGAGTCGCAGCCTTGGTCGCCGCCAGTGGACCGATTTGGTACGGTGCCAGATGAGGCTTTGCATCCCGAGTTCATTCGGACGGTGCTTGGTCGTTCGATTAATGACAAACTCGATTTGCCTGACGAGTTCGCTTCTCGCTACCGCACCGTCAATTCTGAAGCGATTGAAGCGGCAGTACTCGTTCCGTTGGTCATGCGCGAGTCAGGCTTTACTGTACTGCTCACACAACGCACCGATCATCTGCATGATCATGCAGGTCAGGTGAGTTTTCCGGGTGGACGAGTAGAACATACTGATGAGAGCCCGGTCGCAACAGCTTTACGCGAAACGTATGAGGAAACTGGCTTGGCGCCCGATCATGTCGATGTGCTTGGCAGTTTGCCTCGCTACTACACTGGAACCGGATTTGCCATCACGCCTGTGACGGCCTTTGTCAGGCCGACTTTTACTCTGGCGCCAGATGAGTTTGAGGTGGCTGAAGTTTTTGAGGTGCCATTGCCTTTCTTGACCGATTCAAGCAACTATCGATTGCATCGCGCTCATCTGCCTGATGGTTCTGCGCGCGAGTACTACTCGATCCCTTTTGAGAAGTATTTTATTTGGGGTGCTACAGCCGCGATGCTACGCGGTCTGTATCAAGTTTTAGCCGAGGCTTTTTCCTCTAGCAAACGCTCATAAAGTGCGTGGCGCCTTGGGTCAATCTCACCACGTGCCAGAGCATCGAGCACTCCACAGTTTGGTTCGCGGCGATGGGTGCAGTTGTAAAAGCGGCAATGTTCCTTGTGCCTGGCAAATTCGGGAAACCCACGCTCAATATCTTCAAGTGAAAGGTGCGCAAGCCCAAATGCCTGTACGCCTGGGGAGTCAATCAAATCCCCTGATGACTCAGGCAGGTGATAAAGCTTGGTGGTCGTGGTGGTGTGTTTACCCGCGTCAAGCGCCACCGAGTGCTCTTGTGTATTGGCCTGAGCTGCCGGTATCAGGGCATTAAGCAAGGTGGACTTGCCCATGGCGCTTTGGCCAAGCAGTAGGGTGGTTTTATGCGTCAGCAAGGGGCGGATTTGTTGTTCAACGGTAGATGAATCCAGTGCCGATACCTCGAGGATGGTGACGCCTAAATCTTTGTATGGCTTTAATCGTTCACGCGCTTGATCGAGACCGTCGTGTATGTCGATTTTGTTGAGCACGATAACCGGCTCAACATCGGCAGCCCATGCGCCCGCCAGGGCTCTCCCAAGAAGGTCATCCGCGAAGGTGGGCTTGACTGCCACCACCAGTAGAACCTGATCGACGTTGGCTGCGAATTGTTTGGTGCGCCATTCATCGGATCGATAGAGCAAGTTACGCCGCGGTTCAATGGCGACCAGTTGCCCTTCCTGATCTCCTTGTAATTGAACGCTTACCCAATCGCCTACTGCAGCCTCGTTACGTCTGCCCTTGGGGAAACAATGTCGAATCTGACCAGACTCAAGTTCTACGTAGAAGTGGCTGCCATGGGCGCTGACCACACGACCGCGCACCGTCTGGCTCATCATGCGGCTGCTAGCGCCCGTATACGGATGGTGGCTGGAGGATGGCTATCATAGAAGGCCGAATGAACCGGATCGGGTGTGAGCGTAGCAGCATTGTCATTAAAGAGTTTTACCAACGCTGAAACCAATTCGCTCGATGGGCTCTGCGATGCAGCAAAGCGGTCAGCTTCGAATTCATCACGCCGAGATAACCAGCTCGTCACGGGTGTGAGCAAAAAGGTAAACACTGGCAACACTAGAAAAAACAGCAGCAGTGCCACACCATTATTATCGTTAGTCAAGGGCGTAACCCCCAGGCCAGCATAGAACCAGGGTTGTTGCGTTAGCCAACCAAGCAAGGCAAACATCAACAAAGAGGTCAACAGCGATACCACCAGCCGCTTGACGATGTGCTTGTGCTTGAAGTGACCAAGCTCATGTGCCAGTACTGCTTCAATCTCTGTTGGTGATAGTTTTGATAATAGGGTGTCAAAGAATACGATGCGGCGAGATTTGCCAAAGCCCGTGAAGTAAGCATTGCCGTGCGCGCTGCGTTTAGAGCCATCCATGACGAACAGACCCTGAATCGCAAAGTCACAACGCTTGGCTAAGGCATTGATGCGGTCTTTCAGTGATTCATCTTGTAGCGGCGTGAATTTGTTGAATAACGGCGCAATCCAGGTCGGAAAAATCAACATCACCATAAAGTTAAACGCCGCCCAGCTTGCCCATGCCCAAACCCACCAGTTCGTCCCGGCGCTTGTCATAAGCCACAAGATGAGGGTCAAGAGCGGCAGACCAAGCAAGCCACCAACCAGCAAGCCTTTGAGGGTGTCAGCAACAAATAGCTTGGGTGTCATGCGGTTAAAACCGAATTGCTGCTCGAGCTTGAATTGACGATAAAGAGAAAACGGCAGGTGAATGACACCAAGTAAAACAGATACACCTGCAATCAGGGCGACATCACGCCACAGGGTTGAGGTGAACCAACCATCAAAAGCCTGGTACAGCCAGCCAAGCACTCCGCCCATGGTCAAAACCAATAGCACAGCGACATCAAATACTGCTTCGGTGATTCGCAAACGAGTGCGCGCGGTTGTGTAGTCGGCGGCACGCTGGTGGCTGTGCAGACTGATTTTTTCTGCGAACTCGATCGGCACTTGGTCTCTGTGAGCCTGGACATGACGGATTTGCCGTTGCGCCAGCCAAATGCGCACAATCGCGTTGGTAGCCAGAAACAATAAAAACAGTGCTGTCAGTGTGCTTGCTTGCATATGCGACAATCAGGTGCAGTGGGTTGTTTGAAAGCTGTTTGCTTAACAACATTACGACAAGTTCATTGATTATAGGTTCTGCCATGCCGCAAAACGAAGCACAAACACACACCAGCCAAGGGGTTAATGCCGACCACGGCAAAGCAACAGCAGTGCGCAATGAAATGCGGCTTGTGTGGGTCGATATGGAGATGACCGGCCTTGACCCAGAGAAAGAGCGCATCATCGAGCTCGCCGCCGTGGTGACTGAGCCGGACTTGACGGTGGTGGCAGAGTCGCCTGTGTTTGTGGTGCATCAGCCAGACGAAATTCTGGCTGCGATGGACAAATGGAATCAGTCTACACACGGCAAATCGGGTTTGATCGACAAAGTTAAAGCCTCCAGCATGACTGAAGAGCAGGCCCAGGCTCAGATGATTGAATTCCTGTCCCAGCATGTGCCCCCAGGAAAATCACCGCTTTGTGGCAACTCAGTTAGCCAGGATCGCCGTTTTATGTACCGCTATATGCCAGCGCTTGAGCGGTTTTTTCATTATCGGACGATCGATGTCAGTACTTTGAAGGAACTTGCACGCCGCTGGCGCCCTGCATTGCTCAAAGGATTTGAGAAACGTAGCAAACATGAGGCCTTGGCCGATATTTACGAGTCGATTGACGAGTTGCGATACTACCGCGAGCACTTTATCCGTCTAGAGGGCTAAGCGTGTTTACCGGCCTGGCGGTGGTGATGCAGTTTCGAGATCACAATGCGCCGATACCAGCTATAGAGCAACAGGCCTGAAGTCAACAGGCCCAAACCAGCCATCATCCACATGGTTGCTGCCCCGGCAGGGGCATTGGGCATGATCCACTGGCGCAATGGTTCGAGCAGCCCACGTCCCGGACCAAACCCGAGATACCAACCGCCGACCAGACCGATGATGGTCAGAGTCACCGTTTGGATCATGAGAGGCACCATGGCAATTTTGTGGGCCCGCAAGAGATACACGTTGGCACAATGCATCGCGTCAATGATATGGAAAAAAGGCAAGATCACCAGCAGCGACAAAGCAATCGTGGTGACCGTGGGGTCGCTGGTGTATAGCGCCACGATTTGCTCGCGCGCAAAAAACAGTACGCAAGCCGTGATGACAGCGCCTGTGAACGTGACGGCTAATCCGGTCATGCCCGTACGGTGTGCAAGGACCTGATCACCCGCCCCAATTGCCTGCGCCGTCTGAGCTGCGGTTGCGATGCCAATGGCCAATGGCATCATGTAGCACAGTGCAGCAAGGTTAGAGGTGATTTGGTGGCTGCCCGTGACGGTCGTGCCCTCTTGAGCGATCAGCAACGCCATAAAGGTGAACGCACTGACTTCCACGACATACGAGGCGCCCATGGGAAGACCTAACCGCAGGATTTCTCCAATCGCTTTGAAGTCTGGCCTGCGCAAACGCAAATTGAATTGGTGATAAAACGGCTGTCGCCAAACCCACCAGAGGCTCACGCCAAGCGTTAACCAGTAGACGATCGATGATGCGATGCCGGCACCGGTCACGCCTAATGCAGGCATACCCAGATTCCCAAAAATCAGCACCCAGTTCAGGAAGATTTTGACGGCGACTGCGGCCAGGTTGATCACCATGATCATTTTGGGGCGTGAGACCGCTTGTGCCAGAGAGTAGACTGTGCGAAACAGCAGCGATGCCGGCAACCCGAAAGTTAATGCCAGCAAATAACTGCCAAGGCGCTCACGCACGGCGGGATCAACCGGACCAGACAGTGATAGCCAGATGTCAGGGAAGCTCATCAAAATGGCACCAAACACCGTCAGTATGATCGACACCCAGATGCCCTGACTCCAAGCATGCCCTATTTCATCGAAACGTTTGGCGCCATACGATTGCGCCTGGATGGGGATGAGGGCATGCATCACGCCCATGAGTCCGATAAAGACAGTGATAAAAATGGCCACACCCAGAGCGAGTGCCGCCAGATCCTGTGGGCTTGAATGCCCGGTCATGGCTGTATCGAGCACACCAAACGCAATGCTGGCCCATTGACTAACAAGCACTGGCCAGGACTGCCGCAAGATACCTCGCAGCGGGTGAGACGTGTCAGCCGAGGTGGTCATGGCTTGGCGTCAGGTGTCAATAACAATACGCGGTATCGATCGAATCGGTCAGCACCCCGAGAACCAGTCCATAGCACGCGTGCGTTGCGGTCAAATCCTGCCAGACCTTGCTGGAGTCGTTCGGCCGTGGTTTGCTGTATCAGAAGTGGGCAGCGCTCGTCACGCGAGATTTCAATGCCCTCAAAGACGTACAGCGATGCGCGTGGACCGACGGACAGGCCGCTTGACTGCGCGCAGAGAAACTGGCCGGCCTGTTGATTCGCCTGGTCAATTGTTTGACGTACCTCGGCAGCCATCGGTCGGTAGCTGCGCACGTAGTCCACCGTGGGCATCCATAAGAGCACCAACAAAATCCAGGTGCTGGTTAGCCCCATGGCACTCAGCAGCGCCCCACGCCAGGCGAATTTGGGGTGAAGCTTCAGGCGCCAGATTATCAGGCCAATCCAGGTGCCGGTGATAACCAGAGCCATGGCGAAAGCACCCCATGAAATGGTGCTGTCGTAGCCCACCGTCTGGCGAGCAATATTGGCCGCGAGTTTTTCTGGCCAGCCAGTCTGTTGCGTCGTCCAGCCCAGCCACACCACCGCGCCTGATACCGAGAACACCATGAGGGCAAACCAGTCCAGAGTGTTCACCACGGCACGACGCAAAGTCGGTACGGAGAATGCGGCCAACATCGCGCATGGCACAGTCAACGCCATGTAATCAAGTTCGCCCGGACTGGGCGTGAACATGATGTTTAGCAACTGCACCAGCGCAAATACCCCAGGTATCCAGACATGCGGCGCCAAGCCCTGTTTGCGCCAGTTCCACAGTGACAGAACAGCCAGAGGCCAGGTGGGCCACAGAAACCATGGCAGGTCGCGCCAGGCGTTTAAGTGCTTTTCCAGATAGCTGATCTGTAGTTCAGGCCTATTCCAGAACCACCACTCACTGGCCCAAATGGGATTGACTGCGTTAACAGCAGCCCACCAAATAAAAACCAGCAGTGGGGCAAGTGCCAACGCGATCCAGACTTGCAGTCGACGCGCGTGCAGAGGTGTTTTGGGGATCACGATAATGAGGCTGGCTACCCATAAGGGCAAACCAGCCATGGCGCCGGCTGTCAGAAAAGCACCTGTGATCGATAGCGCTAAGATGATCGTGCCTTGCCAGGGCTTGTCAAGCAGGCGAACCGCACCGAGGATGGCTAATGCCTGACAGGCCAACAGTGCCGGTGCTTCCGAGGTCTCGTGCGTGCGCAGCAATATACCCACAGTCGAGATGAGAAACAGTACGCTCATGTCGGCCAACAAGCGGCCATACTGAGTTACTTTGGGTTCACCACCAAAGGGTAGCGGTACCGGTTGTGGTTCTGGTCTGCGCCCAGCCAGATAGCTGGCATACCAAAGTGCAAACGCTGTCAGCAGCATCCAGGCAAGCGTGCTTAATCGCGCGGCAATGATGCTACTGGTCAATGGGCCCAGTAAATCAATTGAGAGACCGCCGATCCAGGTTGGTAGGGGGCTAGCTTGCGGCAGTGCGGATGATCCAATGTGCGGGAAAAGCCATGCCCAGCCACCCTGTGCGCTGGCAGTCAGCATCGTGGCCAGTCCCACCACATCATCGGTTTTCCAGGGGTCGCGGGCAAATAGACCGAGTAATGCGTACATCAACAAAAGCCCGATCAGAACAACGGCTGGCAGCCTTGTGGTCGCCAAAGCAGTCAGTCTCGCAGGGGTCGGTTGTTCCAGGGACACGGTCAGATTAATCTATCAAAGCGGCTCGAGAATTCAGGCTCAATACTAAAGCAAGTGGTTACAAGAAAGCCAACAGTTCATGGCGTTGTGCTTGGCTTGTCGGTTAAAACCATCAACCCCAAAAGAAACGGGCAGCGCTAGGCTGCCCGTGGCTTTCAAGCTCAGACTTGCACCATCAGCTGGCTTGGGTACCTGACTTGCGGGTACCGGCAGTGCGGGCAAAACGCTGGCGGAATTTCTCGACACGACCCGTTTCAACGATTCGGGTTTGTGCGCCTGTGTAGAAGGGGTGCGACTCGGATGTCACGTCGCACTTGAACAGCGGATAGGTAACACCGTCAATCTCGGTGGTTTCACGCGAATTCAAAGTCGAGCGAGTAATGAATGTGTTACCGGTTTGTTGGTCCAGAAACACGACTTCGCGGTATTCCGGGTGGATGCCTTCTTTCATGGTTTATTCCTTTCGAGCCAGCTCCCAAGCCAGCACCTTTGGCCGGACAGGATCAAGCTAGCCTGTATGTTGTAAGAATTGGCCAGCCTCGGTTCCAGAGATTTAGCCAAGCCCTCGATTGTATGCCGAATCTTAGTGACTGGCAAACGCTAAAATTGTGGTTTTGGGGTCTCAGTGGGTCCGTGACCGATCCGGGTGGGTGTAGAGCAGATGGGCAGTCAATCCAGCGAATTTGATGATAATCCGGTGGTCTCCGAGCAGCAAGGGGTCCGATATTTGCATTTCGATTCGCCCTGGATTCAGGGTGCCATGGATATCAAACACCCTGATCGATTGGTGCTTTCGTACACCGCACAGATGATGGGTTGGCTACTGTTTCTGCAGCCAGATGATGACCAACCCGTTGGTCAACTTGGCTTGGGTGCTGCATCGATTACCCGGTTTTGTTACAAGCATCTGCCCAATCCGTTGATGGTGGTTGAACGCAATCGATCAGTGATTCGCGTCTGCGAGCAGTATTTCCGCATGCCAAGGCATAATCGACTCACCGTTTTTGAGGGAGATGCGGGCAATTGGGTGGGCAATCCAGATAATTGGCAGACGTTGTCTGTTTTGATGGTTGATTTGTATGACACCGAGGCTCTTGGCCCGGTTTGTGATTCGCTTGAGTTCTATCGCGGGTGTTTTGACTGTCTGGTCGAGCCAGGGATTTTGAGTGTGAATCTTTTCGGCAAGCATGAGAGTTTCGATCACAACCTCGAGAACCTGCGCGCCGTGTTTGGCAATCGGCTGATAAGGTTGCCGCCTGTTGACGAGGGTAATCAGATTGTGTTGGCGTTCAAAGGCCCGGATCTGTCGGTGTCACGCTCAGATCTGATGCAGCGAGCCGATTTCCTCGAGCAAGCCTACGGACTACCCGCAAAACGCTGGGCGCGCTCCATCGGGGCTGTCCAAAGCCTATGATCGCTGGTGATGGACCGGTATTCAGACCACTACAAAATGCAAGGGGATGCAGGTGAGCGTGAGTAATCCAGAGGGAAGTAAGCCAGAGGTGAGTAATCTTTACACCGTTTTGAGTGACCGCTTTATGCAGGCGCCCGAGAAGGTTGCGCTGCAAACGCCCGAGGGCAGCTACACCTATGCCCAGGTGCATCACCGGGTGGGACAGATGGCCAATTGGCTTAAAAGCCTGGATCTGCCGGCTGGCAGTCGAGTGGCTGCACAGGTCGAAAAATCCCCTGAGGCGCTTTTTCTGTATCTGGCTGCGGTCAGGGCGGGCTATACCTACTTGCCGTTAAACACCGCTTATCGGCAAGGGGAAATTGAATATTTCCTTGGTAATGCCGAACCCGCAGTCGTAGTCTGTGATCCTGCTAACCTCTCGTGGGTGCAGGGCCTGGCCAATCAAACAGGGTGCAGTCATGTGGTCACACTCGATGCGCTTGGTCAAGGCGGTTTGACTCAGGTCGCACAGGGCTTTTCTGGGCAGTGTCATGACGCCGCGACAGCGGCCGATGATCTGGCTGCCATCCTCTACACGTCGGGCACAACCGGTCGCAGCAAGGGGGCGATGCTGACGCATCGTAATCTCATTTCGAACGCCCAAACTCTGCATCACTACTGGGGCTGGTCTTCAAACGATGTGTTGCTGCACATGTTGCCAATTTTCCATATTCACGGGTTATTTGTTGCATGCCATGGTGCTTTGCACGCCGGCGCCACCATGATTTGGCTACCCAAACTGGATGTGGATGCAGCGCTTCATTATTTGCCTGACAGCACCATCATGATGGGCGTGCCAACCTATTACGTTCGGCTCTTGAGTGATCCACGATTCGATCGACACGTCACACGCAACATGCGCTTGTTCGTCTCGGGCTCAGCCCCTCTGTTGCTTGAGACCTTCGAGAGCTTTGAAAAACAAATTGGGCAGCCGATTCTTGAGCGATATGGCATGAGCGAGACTGGCATGCTGACTTCAAATCCCTACAACGCTCAAGAAGGGGCGAGGATCGGTTCGACAGTCGGCAAGCCACTGCCCGGCGTCGAGGTTAGAGTGGTCGATGATGCAGGCAAGACTTGCCCTGTCAATGAAATAGGGCATGTGCAAGTCAGGGGTCCCAATGTCTTTGTGGGCTATTGGCAAATGCCAGAAAAAACCCGCGAGGAATTTACAGCCGATGGTTGGTTCAAGACCGGCGATATGGGTCGCTGGGGCGGGCAAACCCCGCAGGGTCAAGATATTCCGGCCGATTACCTGTCTATCGTGGGTCGCAGCAAAGACCTCATTATTTCCGGTGGCTACAACGTGTACCCCAAGGAGATTGAGTCAGTCATTGATGACATGCCCGGCGTACTGGAGTCGGCCGTCATTGGCGTGCCACACCCGGATTTTGGTGAGGCGGTGGTGGCGGTGGTGGTGCCGGCCAAGGGCGTTGTGCTCGATGTGACAGCGATGATTGCTGACCTGAAGGTCAAGCTTGCGAACTATAAGGTACCCAAGCATGTCTATTCGGTTGATGAGTTGCCGCGCAACACCATGGGTAAAGTACAGAAAAATGTGTTGCGCCAACAGTACGGCAAAGATGCGTGATACATTAGGGAAAATACTTAGGCTGGTGAAGCAATGAGATCATGGATACGCAGGTTGTGGGTTCTGCCTCTGGTGTTGCTGGTAGCGGCATGCGCATCGGGTCCACAGATCAATACTGACTACGACCAGAAGGCCGATTTCGCATCATTCCGCACGTTCGCTTTCATGGATCCGCTTGGTACGGATCGTGCTGGCTACACCACTTTGCTCACCGAGCGGCTCAAAACGCTCACGCGTCTTCAAATGGAGCAACGCGGCTACAGTTTCGATCCGCAATCGCCCGATCTGTTGATAAATTTTTTGGCACAGTCACGGCAACAAACCGAGTATGTGCCACCACCGCCCATGCCTTGGGGGCCAAATTATTATGGCTACCGGATGGGTTGGTATGACCCTTGGGTCGGGTACGGCTTTGGGCCGGACATTATTCAATACACCCAGGGCGTGTTGAGTATCGACTTGATTGATGCTCGCAAAAAACAGCTGGTTTGGGAGGGTGTGGCCACCTCGGTGATCGACAACCTCGAGCAGGCAACATCCGAGCAAGCGTTAGCACCTGTGGTGGCTGATATCTTTGCTCGATACCCGTTTCTAGCGGGATCAGGTGTTGTTAATAAAACACCTCAGTAAAAATTTCTATAGGGTATGTCAATGCGTTCGCTGAGCAAGCGGCGCTGGCTTTGGGCCAGCCTTTTTCTTTCAACTGCAGTGTTAGTGGGTTGTGGCGAGCAGCAAAGCACACAACAACGGCCCGCAACACTGGTCGATACCATCACGTTGACGCCTGCGACCGCAGTGATTCGCGCAGACCTGCCGGGCCGGGTTGACGCTGTCCGCCATGCCGAGGTCAGGGCTCGAGTCACGGGCATTGTGCAAGAGATCCTGTTTGAGCAGGGCAGTGAAGTGGTCCGAAACCAGTCCCTGTTCAAGATTGATCCTGCGCCTTATCAGGCAGCCTTTGATCAGGCCCGGGCGGATCTGCTGCGCGCACAGGCCGATGAGAAAGCTGCGATTGCGCTCTCCAAGCGATACGCTCCATTAGTCAAAATCAATGCGGTCAGCAGGCAAGAGTATGACGATGCCGTTGCTCGGGCCGATCAGGCTCGGGCTAACGTGCTCGCTGCACAAGCCGCGCTCGCTTCGGCAGAGATCAACCTGGCCTACACCCATGTGACCTCTCCGATTGACGGGCGCATCGGTGAGGCGCTGGTGACAGAAGGTGCACTGGTGGAAGCGACCACCGCCACTCAAATGGCGCTGGTGCAGCAGATGAGTCCGATCTACGTGGATGTTTATCAGTCAGTCACAGAGCTTTCGAAGTTGCGACGTGATTTCAAGGACGGCAAGCTCAAGCAGGTCAGCAATGAGGCGGCCGAGGTATCCGTCATCCTGCAAGACGGTTCAATCTACCCCGGCAAAGCCCGGCTACTGTTTACGGGCACAACAGTGAACGAGACCACAGGGCAGGTGGTGCTGCGAACTGAAGTTGACAATCAGGATGCCGCGCTATTGCCAGGCATGTATGTGAGAGTCAGAGTTGAACAAGCCGTTTCCGAGCAGGCATTGTTAGTGCCGCCCCAGGCGTTGCAGCGGGCTGCCAATGGTCTGACGAATGTGTATGTGGTGCGTGACGGGAAGGCGGTGTTGGCACCGGTAGAGGTGGGCAATGACTACGACAACCAGGTCATCATCACACAGGGGCTGAAGTCCGGTGATGAGGTCATTGTGGCGGGGTTTCAGAAGATACGCGAGGGTGCTGCCGTTCAAACCAGACCTTGGCAGCCAGACCGCTAAAGCCGTTTAAGCAGTTTCGATAGGCGATCACATGTCTCAGTTTTTTATTCATCGGCCGATTTTTGCGTGGGTGGTGGCTATCCTGATCACCGCAATCGGTTTGTTGTCGCTTCGAACCATGCCAGTGGCGCAGTACCCCGATGTGGCGCCACCGGCGATTCAGATTTCTGCCACTTACCCCGGGGCTTCGGCCGCGGAAGTGGCCGAGTCGGTGACCAGTATCATCGAGAATGAGCTCAATGGCGCAAAGGGTTTGATCTATTACGAGTCGGTCAGTGACTCCAATGGACAAGCGCAGATCACGGCAACGTTTGAGCCTGGTACCGATCCGGACCTTGCCCAGGTGGATGTGCAAAATCGTGTCTCCAACGTGGCTGCCCAATTACCTGACGCCGTGAATTTGCAGGGCTTGAAATTTGAGCAAACCAGCTCGGGTTTCTTGATGGTGGTGACCTTGTCTTCTGATGGCGATCTGGATGCCACTGCGTTAGCCGATTACATCAAGCGCAACGTACAAAACCCGATCTCGCGGGTGCCGGGCGTAGGCCGGTTCCAGCTGTTTGCTGCGCCGCGTGCTATGCGCATCTGGATCGACCCTGACAAACTGGTGGGGCTTGATCTAAGTGTACAGGAGGTCAATAACGCCATTCGCTCCCAGAATATTCTGATTCCTGCGGGTGTTCTGGGTGGACCGCCCAATCCAGAGAGTCAGCGGGTAGCCGCCAACATCACCAGTAATGGCCAGCTTACCGATGTGGCGGATTTTGAGAATGTGGTGATTCGCGCCAACACCGATGGATCGTCAGTGCGCCTGAAGGATGTGGCGCGAGTCGAAATCGGTGCCGACAACTATCAGTTTGGTGCCCGTCTGAATGCCAAGCCGACAGCGGCATTTGCGGTGGTGTTGGCACCGGGTGCCAATGCACTTGAAACAGCAGAGGGCGTTCAGGCCCGAATGCAGGAACTCGCGCAGTTCTTCCCGGGCGATATTTCTTATGCGATTCCATACAACACAGCGCCCTACGTTCAAGCATCGATCGAGCAGGTGGTTCACACACTGTTTGAGGCCATGGTGCTGGTGTTTATCGTGATGTTCGTTTTTTTGCAGAACGTACGCTACACAGTCATCCCGGCACTGGTGGTGCCGGTGGCCATGATGGGTGCCTTTGCAGTCATGAACACGTTTGGTTTTTCGGTCAATGTGCTGACCATGTTCGCGATGGTGTTAGCCATTGGCATTTTGGTCGATGATGCGATTGTGGTGGTTGAGAATGTCGAGCGCATCATGGCCGAAGAGGGGTTATCGCCACGCGAGGCGACCATCAAAGCCATGCCCCAGATCTCGGGCGCCATCGTGGGTATCACCGTGGTGTTGACGGTGGTATTCCTGCCCCTGGCATTTATGGCTGGATCGGTAGGCGTGATCTACCGTCAGTTTGCTGTGGCCATGTCGGTGTCAATTTTGTTCTCGGGTTTTCTGGCGCTGTCGTTTACGCCAGCGCTTTGTGCCACGATTTTGAAGCCCATTGGCAAAGGCCATCATGAAGAAAAGCGTGGATTTTTTGGCTGGTTTAACCGTAGTTTTCACAAGACCACGACCAACTATGAGGGCATGGTCAGCCACCTGATTCATCGACCCGGTCGTTATATGACGATCTTTGTGTTGCTTGTGGCACTGATGGGTTACTTGTATGTGCGCTTGCCAGGTGCATTTTTGCCTGAGGAGGATCAGGGCTACATCATTGTAAACATCGAGTTGCCCTCTGGGTCATCATCCACGCGCACCATGGAAGTGATCAACCAGGTTGAGAATTACTTTTTGAACGAGCCGACCACAGAGGATATTGTCGCGGTCCGTGGTTTTAGTTTTAATGGCAACGGCTTGAATGCAGCCTTGGCGTTCGTGCCACTTAAACCGTTTGATGAGCGGCAAGGACCAGGTGATTCAGCGATGGCGATTGCCGGCAAAGCCACTGGCATGCTGCTGGGATCCATACCCGATGCACTGGTATTTGCGGTGATTCCACCAGCGATCTCTTCGCTGGGCAATGCCAGCGGTTTTGATTTCCGCTTGCAGGATCGGTCGGGCGCAGGTTATCCGGCTTTGTTGCAAGCGGCTGGTCAGATGTTGGCTTTGGCAGCACAAAACCCGATCCTCTCTCAAGTGCGTATCTCTGGGTTGGGCCCGGGTGCCCAGCTGAGCATCTCGATTGACCGAGACAAGCTGGCTGCCATGGGAGTGAGCTTTCAGGAGGCAGCCGCCACCCTGGGTACAGCCATGGGTGGCCAGTATCTGGGCAAGTTTCCCAACACGGGTTGGATGCAAAATGTCTGGGTGCAGGCTGATCAGGCGTTCCGTGACAGCGTTGCTGACATCATGAATCTGAATGCGCGTAACGCGCGTGGCGAATTGGTGCCATTGGCCTCATTTATTGATGTGCAATGGGATCAAGGTCCTACCCAAGTCGTGCGCTACAACAGCTACGATTCGATTCGGATTTCTGGTAGCGCTGCGCCTGGTTATTCGTCTGGACAAGCCATGGACGCGATGCAAGGTCTGATGGCTGAGCTGCCCGAGGGCTATGGGTTTGAATGGACTGGTTTGTCTTATCAGGAAATTCAGGCTGGTGCACAGGCCCCGATTCTGATGGCCTTGGCCATCATCACGGTATTTCTGGTGTTGGCCGCACTATACGAAAGCTGGGCGATCCCGCTGTCGGTCATGCTCGTGGTGCCCTTGGGCATGCTGGGTGCGGTTGCATTGATTTCGGCACTTGGCATGAATAACGATGTGTACTTTCAAGTGGGGATGGTGACCGTGATTGGTCTTTCCGCTAAGAATGCCATTTTGATTGTCGAGTTCGCCAAAGATCTGCATGCGCAGGGCATGGGTCTGTACGAGGCGGCTGTCGAAGCTGCCCGACTGCGTTTTCGTCCCATTCTGATGACTTCCTTTGCCTTCATTCTTGGTGTTGTGCCATTGACGCTGGCATCAGGTGCGGGTGCAGCTAGTCAACAGGCCGTGGGCTTTGGTGTGCTTGGTGGCATGCTGGCGGCTACGCCATTTGCTGTCATTTTTGTGCCGATTTTCTTCGTCACGGTATTGAAATTCTTCAAGACCAAAGTCAGCCGCTTGCATGGCGCCTCCGGTAGCTCGGGGGGTAAGTCATGAAGCCTTTGGTACCAATCGTTTTAGTGTCCGCCATTGCAGTGGCTGGCTGTAATCTCGCGCCCAAGTATCAGCAGCCCGAGATGCCTGTGCCATCGAGCTTTCCTGAGCAACCGCAACTAAGTTTTGATGCGGCCACTGGCAGCGTGTCACGCCAGACCGTGGCACCAGAGGTGATTGCACCGGGCTCTGAAAGCGCTGCAGACATGCCATGGCAGACTTTTTTTCCTGATCAGACCTTGCAGTCACTCATATCGATTGCGCTTGCCAATAATCGTGATCTGCAAATTGCGGTGGCTCGAATGGATGAGGCGCAGGCGATTTGGGGGATACAGCGCGGGGAGATGTTTCCCACCCTGGGGGCTGGTTTCACAGGGGCCCGCCAGCGCAGTCCTGCCTTCGGTGTGGGTCCTAATGTCATCACCAGCCAGTACGCAGCCGGTGTGGCAGTCACGACATTTGAGCTCGATTTGTTCGGTCGTTTGCGTAATTTGTCGGAAGCTGCGTTCCAGCAGTATCTAGCCACGGCTGAGGGAGCCAGGGCAGTCCAGATCACTCTGGTTTCGGATACTGCTGTTCAATACTTTCGTTTGCGTCTGGCTCAGGCGCTCGTTGCTTTGACCCAACAGACACTTAAAGCGCGCCAGACCAGCTATCAGCTGGTCAAAGCCCGCTTCACCAATGGCGTGGCTTCTGAGATGGACACGGTACAAGCCAAAGTGCTGGTGGACGCAGCTGCCGCTGACCTTGCGCGTTACATCCGAGACGAACAAACCGCACGAAATGCCTTGAGCGTTTTGATTGGTAAGCCCGTCCCTGATATGGGTCCATCGCCTGTTGATTTCGATGATGCCGAGCTGCTAGCCAATATCCCGGCTGGCTTGCCTTCGGAGCTCTTGGTGCAACGCCCTGATATTCGTGCCGCAGAAAACCAGTTGCTGGCAGCCAATGCCAATATTGGTGCTGCACGCGCGGCATTCCTGCCTAACATCAGCTTGACGGGTAGTGTGGGTACTGCCAGCACACAGCTAGGTAACTTATTCAAGTCGGGTAGCGGTGCCTGGGCTTTCACGCCGTCGATCAGCGTGCCGATTTTTACCGGCGGCAGTCTACAGGCCAGTCTGGCACAGTCAGAGGCAGCCCAACGCGCTGCGATTGCCAGTTACGAGCGTCAAATTCAACAGGCATTCCGCGAGGTGGCTGATGCCTTGTCTGGGGAGGCGACCTTAAATGCACAGCTACAAGCCCGAGCAGCCGAGACGGCGGCAGCGCAGAAATTTCTCGATTTGAGCAATGCCCGTTTCTTTAATGGCATCAGCAGCTTTCTAGAGGTACAGGTCGCTGAAATCCAGCTCTTTAACGCGCGGGTTCAGCAGGTTTTAACGGGGTTTGAAACCGTATCGAACCGTATCAATCTATATAAGGCGTTAGGCGGTGGTTTTGAGGCTTCAGCCGTACAATCTAAAAACAGTCAACCATCAACTCTCATAGATACGAATCCATCATGATCGACTTAGGCGTCAACATTGATCACGTCGCCACCTTGCGCCAACAGCGCCACACCGCGTACCCGGATCCCATCCAGGCAGCATTGCTCGCCGAGCAGGCGGGTGCTGATTTGATCACCCTGCATTTACGTGAAGACCGACGGCATATTCAAGATGCGGATGTCTACGCCTTACGCCCACAATTGCTAACCCGCATGAATCTTGAATGTGCGGTTACTGGCGAAATGCTGGATATTGCCCTTGATGTTCAGCCGCATGACGTCTGTCTGGTGCCTGAGAAGCGCACTGAACTGACCACTGAAGGGGGCCTGGATGTGGTGGGTGGTTTTGACACCGTTGGTGGCGCAGTCGAAAAATTACACGCTGCTGGCATCCGTGTGTCACTATTCATTGATCCTGATGCTGCCCAAATAGAGGCGGCGCATCGTACCGGTGCTCGCATTATCGAGTTGCACACGGGTGCCTACGCTGAAGCTCAAAATCATGCGCAAGCACAGGCTGAGATTGAACGCCTAAAAACAGCGATCGCCCAGGCAGTTGGCTTGGGAATCAAGGTCAACGCCGGTCACGGGCTACATTACGGTAACGTAGCGCCTATTGCTGCCTTGCCTGGTATTGCCGAATTAAATATCGGTCATGCCATCGTGGCGCAGTCAATTTTTGATGGCTGGCAAACAGCCATTCGTAATATGAAAGCGGCCATGGTCCAGGCCAAGCTTGCTGGGTTGCGTGGAGAAATCGTCCCCTTGCCGGAATTTAGCCAATGAAACAGTTATCAAAAACCCATCAGAGTCGCCGTGGCCCCGTGATGATCGATATTGTTGGCCCACGCTTGAGCGACGAAGATCGCGAGCGCTTGTTGCATCCCCTGGTGGGCGGTGTGATTCTGTTTGCGCGCCACTTTGAAGACCGTGCGCAGTTGCGCAAGCTCACGCGTCAAATCCATAAATTAAAAACCCCCAAGTTGCTGATTGCCGTCGATCACGAGGGTGGGCGAGTGCAAAGATTTAGGGCAGATGGTTTTACCCATCTGCCAGCGATGGCCAAGCTTGGGCAGGTCTGGATGCAAGATCCGATGCGGGCGATGTCACTGGCGACTGCTTGTGGCCTGGTGATGGCCGCCGAGTTGCGTGCCTGTGGTGTGGACCTGAGCTTTGCGCCGGTACTTGATTTGGATTATGGCGTGAGCAAAGTGATTGGGGACCGTGCGTTTCATCGAGATCCCAGAGTGGTCGCGATGCTGGCGCGCGCCCTAGTGCAGGGCATGGCGATGGTTGGCATGGCTGCATGCGGTAAGCATTTCCCGGGGCATGGGGCGGTGACGGCTGACTCGCACCATGAAATCCCAGTTGACAATCGGACGCTGGCCCGTATTTTGAAGGACGATGCCGCACCTTATCTTTGGCTGAGCGATCTGGTAGTGCCTGCAGTCATGCCGGCTCACGTTATCTATCCCAAGGTCGATGACAAGCCTGCGGGATTCTCGCAGAAGTGGATACAGGAAATTTTGCGCGGGCAACTTCATTATGAGGGTGTGGTGTTTTCAGATGACCTGACCATGGAGGGTGCGACTGTGGCTGGCGACATCACCGCGAGAGCTAAGGCAGCATTGGGTGCAGGTTGTGACATGGTGTTGGTGTGTAACCGACCTGATCTGGTCGATGAGCTCCTGACACATTTCAGGCATGAGCTTAAGGGTAAGTCGGTTGAGCGGCTCTCAAGGCTCGTCCCTAAACTGAAGGCGCGCAAGTGGTCAGCATTGGCTCGCTGGCCGGCTTATCAGCACGCGCTGGCTCTGGTACAAAGCGTGGATGAGCAAACCAACGACTGATACAGATGTGTCTGGCGATGCCGATGCGCAAACGCCAGACACTGCCCAAGCCGACATTAAGGCGCTACTAGCAGGCTTGCCTCACCTGCCTGGGGTATATCGACATCTGGACGCCAGTGGCGAGGTGCTTTATGTTGGCAAAGCACGAGACCTTAAAAAGCGCGTCAGCTCCTATTTTCAAAAGACAGGCCACAGTCCACGCATTGCCCACATGGTGGCGCGCGTGGCCAATATTGAGGTGACGGTCACTCCATCTGAGGCTCAGGCGCTCCTCCTTGAAAACAATCTCATCAAGCAGCTCAAGCCTCGTTACAACATTCTGTTTCGAGACGACAAGTCCTACCCTTATCTAATGGTCTCAGACCATGCAGCTCCCAGGATTAACTATTACCGTGGTTCGACACAGAGGCCAGGACAGTTTTTTGGGCCATATCCCAATGCCTGGGCGGTACGTGAAACCATTCAGATCCTGCAAAAGGTGTTTCGCTTGCGCACATGCGAAGACACGGTCTACGCCAACCGTACCCGGCCATGTCTGCTGTATCAAATCAATCGTTGTTCGGGCCCATGCGTGGGACACATCAGCCTCCAGGACTATGAGCATGATGTCAAGCGTGCGACCCAGTTTTTAAAAGGTCAGACTCAAGTGGTGCTGCACGATATCGAAGAGCGTATGCTCGCAGCCTCTGAGGCACTGGAGTTTGAGCAGGCTGCTGCCTTGAGGGATCAGATGTCGGCCCTGTCTCGGGTTTTACAGCAGCAGACCATGGAGCATTCTGATGGTCAGGATACCGATGTGATTGCCATCGCCATGGCGGGTGGCAAAGCATGCGTCAATCTTGCCATGATTCGAAACGGCCGTCATCTGGGGGATCGTGCATTTTTCCCTGCTCATCTGAATGATGATGACGCCGGTGACATTCTGGAAGTCTTTATGGCGCAGCACTATGTTGAACATGCGCTACCCCCGGTTATTGTGGCGTCCACTGCACCAAAGGATGAATCAATCGTGGCACTGTTAAGTGCCGCATCTCACGGCAAGACCCGTCTGTTGACTCGCCCGCAGGGGGTTCGCCGCTCTTGGCTTGAACAAGCCAGCCATAACGCGCAGCTTGCTCTGGTTCGGGCATTGACCGAAGGCGGTGCGCGTCATGCCAGAACACTGTCTTTGGCCGAGACCTTGAGTCTTGAAACTGATCAACAGTCGCTTGAAGAGTTGCGCATTGAATGCTTTGATATCAGTCACACCGCAGGTGAGGCTACACAAGCGTCTTGCGTGGTGTTTCATCATCACGAGATGCAACCGTCACTTTATCGTCGCTACAACATCGAAGGCATCACCCCAGGTGACGATTACGCAGCGATGCGTCAGGTCCTCACACGTCGTTACGCCAAAGTGGCTGATGGGCAGATGAGTATGCCCAACCTGGTGTTGATTGACGGTGGCAAGGGTCAAGTCCAGGTGGCACGCCAAGTGTTTGAGGAATACGGCTTGGACTTGAGTGTCCTGATTGGTGTGGCAAAAGGAGAAAACCGCAAGACTGGTCTGGAGACGCTCGTGTTTGCTGACGGCAGACCACCATTGGTGCTCGGCGCAGCCTCGGCTGCACTGATGCTGATTGCCCAGATACGCGACGAGGCTCACCGGTTTGCGATTACAGGCATGCGCGCCAAACGTGCAAAGGCTCGCCAGGGATCAAGGCTACAGGATATTGAAGGCGTGGGGGCCAAACGTCGGCAGAAGCTTCTGAATCGTTTCGGTGGGCTGGCAGGCGTGGGTGCTGCGAGTGTGGAGCAACTGGCTTCGGTGGAGGGTATCTCGCTGGATTTAGCCAAACGCATTTATGCTGCCCTGCACGAGTGAGTTATTGGCTAAAACTTTCTGTAAGATAGTTACATTGGCCGCTGCAAAAGTGACACGATATGCCGTTTAATTTTCCGATTGCGCTGACTTGGTTACGCATCGCCATCATTCCGTTCTTCGTTGCGCTGTTTTATGTGCCGGATGCTATTTTGCCAATGGGCTTGCGCGATGCAGTCGCGGCCTGGCTATTCGTGGTTGCCGCACTGACAGACTGGCTTGACGGTTGGTTGGCTAGGCGTTGGAACCAAACCTCATCATTTGGTGCGTTTCTCGATCCGGTGGCTGACAAACTCATGGTGGCCGCAGCACTGCTGGTGTTGTTGCATCTGGACCGTGTGGGCAGCTTGGTGGCTTTGGTGATTATTGGCCGAGAGATTGCGATTTCAGCTTTGCGCGAGTGGATGGCACAGATTGGTGCGGGCGCTAGTGTTGCTGTGCATTGGCTGGGTAAGTTCAAAACGGCTGCGCAGATGATTGCCATCCCTTGTCTGTTACACCATCAGGATTGGTTGGATTTGCCCGTTGCGCTGATTGGACAGGTGCTGATCTGGGTGGCGGCGGCCTTGACGGTTTGGTCGATGTTTTACTACCTTAAGAAAGCCTGGCCTGAAATCCAGGCCCGCACATAAGCGAGCTCCACTCTTTTTTCAGGACAACACCTCGTGAGCCAGACTGCCACCTTGCCACCGATGCAAAGCTCGCCGGGGCCCTCGGCCCGAGACGACTGGAGAACCATTGGACTGGTTGGCTCGGCACATGCAGGTTCGCATTTCTTTCAACTAGTCATTCCGAGCCTGTTTGTGCCATTGGGTAATGCCTTTGGCTTGGATTTTGCCCAGCTTGGATTGTTAATGACCGTGTTTTTTGTAGTGTCTGGTTTGGGGCAGATCGCATCGGGCTTTATCGTTGATCGCATTGGCCCGCGCCCGGTGCTCTGGTTCGGTATGGCCACCTTTGTGGTGTCAGCGGTCTTGTTGGGCACCGCCGGTGGATATGGCACGCTGATGCTAGCCGCGATTGTGGGTGGTATTGGCAACTCGGTGTTTCACCCGGCCGACTTTTCTATTCTGAACCACAGGGTCACGCCCAATCGGCTCGGACATGCATTTAGCGCCCACAATCTGACCGGCACGCTGGGCTGGGCTTTGTCACCCCTATTTGTGGTCAGTGTGGCCGAGTGGCTCGGCTGGCGTGTGGCCGCCTTCGGCGTGGCAGCGCTGATGGCGATTATTTTGCTGGGACTGTTGTGGGGTAAAGATTCCCTGTTTGTGCAAGGTACGCGCGATGGGTCGGCGCAAGCAGCCGTGGCTGGCGATTCATCTGGGCCAGGCCTGGTAGCTGTCTTGTTGCAGCTCTTGGGTTCACCGGCACTGTGGGGTGCATTTCTATTTTTTGTATGTGCGACGGTCGCGTTTTCTGCGGTGCAGAACTACACCATTCCACTGATGGGTGAGATTTATGGCATGTCGGTGGTTGCCGCCGGTACGGTGCTATCAGGTTATATGGCGGGACAGATTTTAGGAATGCTAGCCGGGGGTTTCCTGGTAAATGCCACACTCAAAAGCGAATTGGTGGTGTTTGCTTCCTTGATTGCCGCGGCAGCGGTATTCGTGCTGTTGGCCTCTGGTTGGGTGCCGCTGGCGCTCGCTGCTCTCGCAATGGCACTGGCAGGCTTTTTCTCCGGACTGTCTGCGCCGTCTCGCGATATGCTGGTGCGCAAAGTGACCCCTAAAAAGTCGGTCGGATCCGTTTACGGTTTGGTCTACTCCGGACTTGATGTCGGCTCGGCGCTTGGCCCTATCATGTTTGGTCTGTTACTGGATGCTGGCGTGCGCAGCGGTCCCTGGTTAGGTGCAGCGGTCGCCTTTGTCGTCGCCGCGCTCTTGGCCAATCAGATTGGTCGCGCAGGTCGGGGACCTACTGTTGGGCGCTACGCAACAAATTAGGCTCAGCGGTGTCTGGTGTGGCGCGCCATGGGTTAATGTCCATGCCGCCTCTGCGGGTGTAGCGCGCGTAAATCGACAGGCTTTGCGGTTGACAATGGGTCATGATGTCACAAAACATTTGCTCAACGCATTGCTCATGAAATCCCTGATGTTGCCGAAACGACACGATATAGCGAAGTAGGGTGGCGTGATCGATCGCCCGGCCTCGATAGGTTATGTGCAGGCTACCCCAGTCAGGTTGACCGGTTACAGGGCAATTGGATTTCAACAAGCGAGAGAACACCGATTCAGAGATCAGCTTGTCTGACGCCAGTCTCAATAAATTGGGGTTGGGTTCATATTCGTTGATGCTGATATCTTGATCATCAAGACACTTGCTGTCTTGGCCAGGTTCTGAGACTGGCTCTTGGTTGAATCGATCTGGCGTGATGATCTGCGTCTTGACCTTGGCCCCAGCGGCAGCGTCAATGTCTGCCTCGATTCGTTCTTGCAGGCTGTGAATCGATGAGAACCGCTCGTTGTTCAAGCTATTCAGGTACAGCTTGAAAGATTTAGACTCAACAATGTTCGCACTCGTCGCAGGCACCCAGACCTTGAGTATGGCGGTGCAAGGCAGGCCATTGAGGTTTAGCCAGGAAAGTTCGTAGCCACGCCACAAGTCCCAGCCAATAAAAGGCAAGCTGTTTGCTGATAAGCCAATGGCATCCCGACCGAGTGAGCGTGCAATCGGATAAAGCAAAGACGGATCATAGTGGCTCGGATAGCGACTGTCCTTGCCTAGCGGGAGTGCTTGATCGTGGGTTGGGAGCTCGGGTGACTTCATGTCCCGCATTGTAGTGTGCGTCAATTTCATTTTGTGAAACTCGCGTTTCACAATACAAAATGAATTGATGCGCTGCGTCAATCGGTCATTTCACAAACCTAAAAATGATTTCTTATCATGAAATAAAAATTATAACCTATTGAATTTTATAGAAATAAAATATTGTCTTATATAAGACATAAGAGCTGTTTGCGTTGCACAAGACCGGTAGACTTATTCCCAAGCTTCACCGAATTCTTTTTTGTTTTTTTAATTCTTATTGAAACCTTCAGGAGATTGGAAATGAACACTCGTGAAACCGCCATCCGCGCTCTGCAGAAAGAATGGGCAGAAAACCCACGCTGGCAAGGCATCAAGCGCGACTATAGCGCTGAGGATGTTGTGCGCCTGCGTGGCTCGACGTTGGTTGAGCATACGCTGGCCCGGCAGGGTTCAGAAAAGCTTTGGAACCTGTTGAATACCGAGCCTTTCATCAATACGCTTGGTGCACTGACTGGTAACCAGGCTATGCAGCAGATCAAGGCTGGTTTGAAAGGCATTTATCTCTCTGGCTGGCAGGTAGCCGGCGATGCCAACCTGGCAGGCGAGATGTATCCTGACCAATCACTGTATCCCGCGAACTCGGTGCCCATGGTGGTTCGCCGTATCAACAATGCTTTGCAACGCTGTGATCAGATCCAGTGGATGGAAGGTAAGAATCCGGGCGATGATGGCTACATCGATTTCCTTGCACCGATTGTGGCAGATGCTGAAGCCGGGTTTGGTGGCGTTCTGAACGCTTTTGAGCTGATGAAGGCCATGATCGAAGCCGGTGCCAGTGGCGTTCACTTCGAAGACCAGTTAGCCTCAGTCAAGAAGTGTGGTCACATGGGTGGCAAGGTGCTGGTACCCACTCGCGAAGCGGTCAGCAAGCTAAGCGCCGCACGTTTGGCTGCCGACGTGATGGGTGTCCCCACTGTGTTGCTGGCGCGCACTGACGCTGACGCTGCAGATTTGGTGACCAGCGATATTGATGATAACGATCGTCCGTTCATGACGGGTGAGCGCACGGTTGAGGGTTTCTTCCGCACGCGCGCTGGCATTGATCAAGGCATTAGCCGTGGTCTGGCCTATGCACCGTATGCGGATCTTATCTGGTGCGAGACCGCCACGCCTAATCTTGAATACGCCCGCAAGTTCGCTGAGGCCATTCACCGCCAGTTCCCTGGCAAGCTGCTGGCTTACAACTGCTCGCCTTCATTTAACTGGAAGAAAAACCTCGATGACGCAACTATTTCGAAGTTCCAGCGTGAATTAGGTGCCATGGGTTACAAGTTCCAGTTCATCACGCTCGCGGGCTTCCACGCGCTGAACTACGGTATGTTTGATCTGGCCTATAAGTATGCACGTGAGAACATGTCGGCGTTTGTTGAGCTGCAACAGAAAGAATTTGCAGCGGCCGATCGTGGTTTCACCGCTGTGAAACATCAGCGTGAGGTCGGTACAGGCTACTTCGATGCGGTGACGCAAACCATTGAAGGTGGCCAAGCGTCCACCACAGCGTTGACCGGTTCAACCGAAGAAGCTCAGTTCGAAGAGGCGCACGCCTAAGTTGTTTGTTGCTAGTTAAGACGGTCGTTACACAGGACCCGTCAATCAATCGGCCACCACGTTTGGTGGCCGATTGCATTGGAACAGGCAAAGTTGATATAGATCAAGGCCAGGATTTTGTGGCCTGTTTAGTATTTCAGCTATGCCAAAGTCCATCTTCGCCTTGAATCGCCCATTGACCGTTGACGAAATGATGTCACGCAGGCGCACGCTCGTTCGCTTGGGGCTTGCATGGCTTGCCATGATGCAGGTCATGATGTTCGCATTGCCCGGTTACCTGCGACAGGAGACTTTCGGGCATGACAATCTGGATGTGCTGGATTGGGCCATTTTTTTAATGAACTGGGCTAGCCTGGCTCTGACGGTGCCAGTAATTCTTTACTCGGCTTGGCCCATCTGGAAGGGCGTTGCTCAAGCCTGGCGCGAGCGCCACATCACCATGGATGTGCCGGTGGCCGTGAGCATGATTGCTGCATTTGTACCTAGCGTGATTGCCACCTTGCTGGGTCAAGGTGAAGTTTATTTCGATTCAGTCACCATGTTTGTGGCGTTTTTATTAACCGCCCGATTCTTTGAGCTTCGGGCCAGACAATCCGTTGATAGTTCGCGCTATTCGGACAGGCTGCAACAACTACGCGGGCCTTTGTTGCAACACGCTGACAAGGTTGCCATGTGGTTTGTGGTGGTCCAATTGGCTATCGCGTTTGTCGTCGCATTGGTGTGGTGGGTCATTGATCCTGACTATGCCTTGCCGGTCATGGTTTCTTTGCTGGTGATGAGTTGTCCTTGCGCATTGTCAATGTCTGCGCCAGTGTCTTTGGCTGCCGCTAACGCCACGCTTGCCGCCTATCCTGATATGACCGAAGCGCAAACGAATCGCTTATTTGCCGGCGCACGACGGGTGACCCGTCAAAACCTTTATGGCTCGGTCATCTTTCACTTGGTGAGCACTCCTTTGGCTGCCTTGGGTTTTGTGACGCCGTGGCTGGCAGCTTTGGCGATGTTCGTGTCATCAATTGCAGTGACGATCAATGCATGGCGTCTGTATCGTGAGCCCGAGTCCAGTGGCTCAACGCCGGATTACACCCATCTGGCCCGAACCTGAAGATTGAATTTTGGAAGTCCTTTATTTCCTTTTGCCACTGTCGCTGCTTTTCATTGTGTTGATTGGCGCAGTGCTCTGGTGGGCGGTGTTCTCTGGTCAATATGACGATCCGGACGATGCCGGAAGATCTATTTTGCAAGACGATGACACACCAAAATAAAGCCGCTTGATCCAAATCAAAGCTGCATCGGCGATTGATCTGCATCATTACACATAAGAATTTCTATCACTAAAAATCCGAGGACTTAAACCATGGCTAGCGTACAAGGGACGATGGTAGGTTCGTTTGAGCCGACGACGACTTCCGGGTCGTCAACCAAGGCCACAACAGCCGAATCGTTTAATTACAAAGTAGTGCGGCAATTCGCGATCATGACAGTGGTCTGGGGCATTGTCGGCATGGCTGTTGGTATGTTGATCGCTGCGCAGATGATCTGGCCGGCACTGAATTTTGATACGCCCTGGCTGACATTCGGTCGCTTGCGGCCACTGCATACCAACGCGGTGATTTTTGCGTTTGGTGGCTGTGCTTTGTTTGCCGCATCCTATTATGTGGTGCAGCGTACCTCGCAGGTGCGTTTGTTCTCGGACAAGCTTGCAGCCTTCACGTTTTGGGGGTGGCAGTTGGTCATCGTGGGCGCAGCCATCACCTTGCCCATGGGATTTACCAGCAGCAAAGAGTACGCTGAACTTGAGTGGCCAATCGACATATTGATCACACTGATTTGGGTCGCGTACGCTATTGTCTTTTTTGGCACGATTATCAAGCGTCGTGTCAAACACATCTATGTGGCTAACTGGTTTTTTGGCGTTTACATCCTGACGATTGCACTGTTGCATATCGTTAACAACCTCGAGCTGCCAGTCAGCCTGCTGGGATGGAAGTCCTATTCAATCTATGCCGGCGTGCAAGATGCCATGACGCAGTGGTGGTACGGCCACAATGCAGTGGGTTTTTTCCTGACCACGAGCTTTTTGGGCATGATGTATTACTTCATCCCCAAGCAGGCTGAGCGGCCGATCTATTCCTATCGCCTGTCCATCGTTCACTTTTGGGCGTTGAACTTCACCTACATGTGGGCTGGTCCTCACCACCTGCTCTACACCTCCTTGCCGGACTGGACCCAAGCGCTGGGTATGGTTTTCTCCCTGATCCTCTTGGCACCGTCCTGGGGTGGCATGATTAACGGCATCATGACGTTGTCAGGCGCTTGGTACAAATTGCGTACTGATCCGATTTTGAAATTCCTGGTGGTGTCGCTCTCGTTCTACGGGATGTCGACATTCGAAGGCTCAATGATGTCAATCCGCACCGTCAACGCCTTGTCGCATTACACCGACTGGACGATTGGTCACGTGCACTCGGGTGCCTTGGGTTGGGTCGCCATGATCACGTTTGGCTCACTGTACTACCTGATTCCGCGCCTATGGGGCAAGGACCGTATGTGGAGCATGCGCTTGGTTGAAACTCACTTCTGGGTGGCAACGATCGGTGTGGTTCTATACATCGCAGCCATGTGGATTGCCGGTGTGATGCAGGGTCTCATGTGGAGAGCAACAGAACCGGATGGCACTTTGACATACAGCTTTGTAGAGTCGGTTAAGGCGACCTATCCGTTCTATGCGATTCGTCTGCTCGGTGGAACGTTGTACCTCTTCGGTATCTGCCTGATGGCCTACAACGTGTTCAGAACGGTGGTTGGCGCCAAAGCGGTTAACCCCTTGGTGCCCACAGAGACCCAGGATCCGATCCGTCCTGCCGCTAGTGCTGCTTGATATATAGGTATAGAGAAATGGCTAACGAAAAAAAACCTTTCTTCTCACACGAGACGCTGGAAAAGAATATCGGCTTGCTGATTATTGCCAGTATCGTGGTGGTGATGTTTGCGGGTCTGGTTCAGATTGTGCCGCTGTTTTTTCAGCACAGCACCACTGAACCGGCGCCTGGCGTCAAACCCTATCAACCGCTTGAGCTGATTGGGCGTGATCTCTACATCCGCGAAGGTTGTGTAGGTTGTCACTCACAACAGGTTCGTATGCTGCGCGCTGAAGTTCAGCGCTACGGTCCGTACTCGGTTGCGGGTGAGTCTGTCTTTGATCACCCATTCCTTTGGGGCTCAAAACGCACTGGGCCGGATCTGGCGCGTATCGGTGGACGTTATTCAGATGAGTGGCATCGGATCCACTTGCGTAACCCACGTGACGTCGTACCCGAGTCCAACATGCCCAATTATCCCTGGCTTGCCAAAAATACGGTTCAAGGCTTGAACGTTCAAGAGCGCATGGTGGCCCTGCGTAAGCTAGGCGTGCCGTATACCGATGAGCAGATTGAACAGGCTCCTGAAGCCTTGGTCGGCAAGACGGAGGAAGATGCTGTGGTCGCTTATCTCCAGAGCTTGGGTGTTGGTGTGCGCAACGCAGCAATGCAGCGTCAAGCCGCAATCGCTAACGACAAGAAGGCGGAGAACTGAAATGGGCGTACTCAATGCAGTAGGTACCGTTCTGGCCATGGTGGTGTTTTTTGGGATTGTTTGGTGGGCGTTTTCGCCAGGGCGCAAAAAGGCCAATGAAGAGGCAGCCAACTTGCCATTTGACTTACCCGATGAGGGCAAACCAAGTGAGCAAAGCAAAAATGGTGAGGTTAAATAGTCATGAGCGATTTCGATAGTGGATTCTGGAGTTGGTGGATCGCCGCCGTTACTGTGATTGGTATCGTTTGGTGTATCTGGTTACTCAATAGCCAAAAGAAGTACCTCAAAAACAGCAAGGAAGAAGAGGTCACGGATACGGGTCATGTTTGGGACGGCAATCTGCGTGAACTGAACAACCCGATTCCTCGCTGGTGGATTGTCATGTACTTGGGCTTTTGTGCCTTTGGTCTAGGCTATCTGGTCTTGTTCCCAGGGCTAGGGGGCTATCCAGGGGTTTTGAGTTACACCTCGGCAGACGAAGTGGAGCAGGCTCAGGCAAAACACTTGGCTTCAGTGCGTCCACTTTATGCCAAGTTCGATGAAATGACGATCCAGCAGATTGCCGCTAACCCTGAAGCGCAGCAAATCGGTCAGCGTCTTTTCTTGAACAACTGTGCGCAGTGTCACGGTTCAGATGCCAAGGGTAGCCCGAGCTTCCCAAACCTGGTCGAAGGCGACTCACAGTGGGGCAGGACACCTGAGGCAATTGAGCACACGATTGTCAATGGACGTCACGGCATCATGCCAGCTTTCACAGGTGTGATCGATGCGTCTGCTGCTGCTGATACGGCGCAGTATGTTCGTTCCCTGTCTGGTCTGGCACATAATCAGTTGGCAGCGATCAAGGGTCAGCGCACTTATATGGCTCAATGTGCGGCTTGCCACGGCGCTGAAGGCAAGGGCAACAAGATGTTGGGTGCTCCCAACCTGACAGACGGTGTCTGGCTTTATGGCAGCTCGGAGCAACGCATCGTCGAGGCCATTATGAAAGGTCGCAATAATCAGATGCCTCCTCAGGGCGGACATCTGACACCTGAGCAAGTGCGCATGTTGACCGCTTGGGTTTGGGGTTTGTCCAACAATCGTCCTGAGCAGGTTGCTTCAAATCAACAGGACGGACAGGCAAAGTAATTACGATACGTTGATCGTAAGCTTTGCCATATTGAGGTAGTTAGGCATGACCACTGAAAGTACCCCAGCACAGCATCTCCCGGAGACTGAAGAGCCGCCGCCATGGCGGCCCGCTGGGGCAAAGCGCAAGACCGCGTCTGATACGTTGGAAGAAACCTTAAAAGACGTACGCCGCAAAATCTATCCGCGCTCGGTGACAGGCTGGTTCGCCGGTTGGCGAGTGATGTTGGTGGTGCTGACGCAGTTGCTTTATTACGGTCTGCCTTGGCTGCAATGGAATGAACGTCAGGCGGTCTTGTTTGATCTGGGCGCTCGTAAGTTCTACATCTTCGGCATGGTGTTGTGGCCGCAGGATGTCATATACCTGACCTTGCTGCTGATCATTTCGGCACTCGCCTTGTTTCTGTTTACCGCGCTCGCAGGCCGTCTGTTCTGCGGGTACGCTTGCCCGCAAACGGTCTACACCGAAATCTTCATGTGGATTGAGCGCAAGGTCGAGGGCGATCGGGTTGCTCGTATTCGGCTCGATGAGTCACCCTTGTCGTTCAAGAAACTCCGTGTCAAGGGCACAAAACATCTGTTGTGGATAGCAGTCGCGTTTTGGACAGGATTTACGTTCATTGGTTATTTCGCCCCCATCCGTGAGCTTGGCGCGAACCTGTTGGCCTTTACGCTCGGTCCCTGGCAATGGTTCTGGTTGTTGTTTTACAGCTTTGCAACCTGGGGCAACGCGGGTTTCCTGCGTGAGCAAGTTTGCAAATATATGTGTCCCTACGCCAGATTTCAGAGCGTGATGGTGGACTCCGATACGTATGTCGTCACCTATGACTACAAGCGAGGTGAGCCCAGAGGGCCCCGCTCCAAGAAAACCGACTACAAGGCTGAAGGCTTGGGTGAGTGCGTTGATTGCAGTATCTGCGTTCAGGTCTGCCCCACCGGGATTGATATTCGGAAAGGCTTACAGTACATGTGTATCGGTTGCGGTGCCTGCGTGGATGCATGCAATCAGGTCATGGAAAAAGTGAACTATCCCAAGGGTTTGATTCGCTACACATCTGAGCGCGGCATTGAAGAGAATTTGAGCGACACTCAGGTCAGAAAACGTCTGTTGCGACCCCGTGTTCTGATTTACTCCACCCTGATGGTTATTATCATCGCAGTCTTTCTTGGGTCACTGGCTACTCGCGAGACCTTGCGCGTTGATATTATTCGCGACCGCGGTGCCTTGGGCCGCGAAGTGCCCGGTGGTCTTATTGAAAACGTCTACCGGTTACAAATCCTCAATGCATCAGAAGAGTCGCTAAGGCTATCCATCTCTGCTGAAGGTCTGCCCGGCCTGAACGTATTGTCCGGTGGTGGTGGCAAGCAGTCCGCTATTGATATTCGAGTTCCGGCTGCGGCCAATTTGTTATTGCCGGTCGTGGTGCAAGCACCCTATGATGCGGGCGAGACAGGTGCTCATCCTATTACGTTCGTGACCGAATCGAGGTCAGAAACTGGCCGACAAACAGAGGTGCGTGAAGCCTCGAGTTTTATTTTTCCACGCTAAAGGAGAACGTCCATGAAGCGAGAACAACCGACAAAACCCTGGTGGCGTGAACCGTGGCCATGGTTCTTGATGCTCGGGCCGTTTGTGGCCATGATTGCGTGTGCTGTCACGATTTCTCTGGCACTACAGCACTTCAAGGATCAACCGATTTACGATGGTGGTGTCAAGCGTGGCCTGGTAGTGGAAAAGTCTGCGAACGCACCGGTTAGTCAACAACCCTAAGGGAGGTTGCGCCATGTGCTCACGCATGATTCTCTGTGTTTTATGGCCATCATTTCTGATGGCAGGCCTCGGCAGTGCGATCGTCTTTGCCTTCATTGACCCGCTCGATGTTGCTATTTTTGGGTACATCCAGCTAGAGCGTGAATGGCTTTATGCCTTCGGATTCTTTCTGTTTTGGTTCATTGGAGCCGGCGCAAGCGCGTTGACTCAGGTCATTCGCCCGCAAAAGGGTGAAGAACCTGGAGCAGAGATTGGTTTCTAATTAGTCAGGGCCAGAGCACGAGTCCTGATGATTTGCGGGTGTTTTTAATACCCTGTTCGTCTTTTTAAAACACACACGCCTTGTATTTCTTGGTTCAATGCAACAGAACCAAGTGTCTTCTTGAGGCGTTGTTTGTATGCTTACTCCATTTGACTATGTGGCTGTTCCGTCAAGTCTTGACGGTTTCCGGCGGGAGGTCCGAACTTTTTTGGATCAAGAGTTAGCCGATCTGCCAGCGCACGTCAGGGCCAGATCTTGGATGGGCACCAGCATTGATTTCAGTCGCAAGCTAGCCAAGCGTGGTTGGCTTGGGTTGACCATTCCGACTAGTCACGGGGGCGCAGGCAAAGATTTTTTTGCGCGTTACGTGTTGTCCGAGGAACTGTTGGTATCTGGTGCACCCGTTGCCGCCCATTGGATCGCCGACCGCCAGAGTGGTCCGCTCATCATGCGGTATGGTACTGAACAACAGAAACAGTTTTATGTGCCCAAGATTTGTCAGGCAGAGGCTTTTTTCTGTATCGGCATGAGTGAGCCCAACAGTGGCTCTGATTTGGCCAGCATCCGAACACGGGCTGAGAGAAACGCTGATGGTTGGCTTTTGAATGGCAGCAAAATCTGGACCACCAACGCACATCATTGTCATTTCATGATCGCCTTGGTGCGTACCAGCGGTCAACCGGCTGACAAACACAACGGCCTGTCGCAACTGATTGTTGATTTGTCCAAGCCAGGTGTAACGATCCGCCCGATCACGGATATGGCTGGCGATGCCCATTTCAATGAAGTGTTTTTTGACAATGTGCAGCTCGATGCAGACGCGTTGATCGGCATGGAGGGGCAAGGTTGGGAGCAGTGCACCGCCGAGTTGGCGTTTGAGCGCAGCGGCCCGGAGCGTATCTACTCCAGCATGGTATTGCTCGATGCCTGGGCTCAGGAGTTGCGTAGCCAGGATTGCCAGGATGCAGATGCCCAGCGATTATTGGGCAGTTTGTTGGCTGAGCTGTGCGCTTTGCGTGGGATGTCGCTGTCGGTGACAGATCAATTGGTTCAGGGCTTTAGCCCAGCTGTGGAAGCATCTGTTGTTAAGGACTACGGCACGGATTTTGAGCAGCGTGTGATACGAGACATTGGCCAGTGGATTGGTGAGCATCCTGAGTTTGCGGTTTCGGGTGAATTGATGAAAGTCCTGGCTTATTTGGAGCAAATGGGTGTCACCTTTTCTTTGCGTGGCGGAACCCGTGAAATCTTGCGCGGCATTATTGCTCGTGGTCTGGCTTTGAGGTAACGAGATGCAGAATGAACTCTATGAATCGCTGGATAAATTGCTGGCTGCGCAGGACCTGCCCGCCAAGATAAGAGCAACTGGTCGAAGCGGTTGCGCTGCTGATCTCGTGGCACCGCTCGTTGAGTCTGGGTTCTTGGATGTGATGGTTTCTGAAGAGGCGGGTGGCGCCGGGCTAGGCTGGGCGCAAGCCTGGGAGGTCCTGTTTGCGGCGGGGCGTCACGGGCTGCCCGTGCCAATGGGTACGACGGTGTTTGCGCGAGCCTTGTTGGCAAACCTGGGTCAGACTTTGCCTGATGGTGCCATCACGGCCAGTGGGTTTGCACAGCTCAATGCCGATGGCGCGTTGGTCGCGCGTGATTTGCCATCCTCGAAACTTTCGACTTACGCCTTGCTGCAGCATCAGGATACGGTGTATTTGTTGCCGCTAAGTCAAGCGCAGATAACAGATGTCGGTGGACCTGGATGTTTTGATGGGCAGGCCACTTGGGCGCCAACGGTGGTGAATCAATCTGCGATCGGCACGGCGCCTCGGGCAATGGTGGCTCATGGTGTCGCACTGGCTTTGGCAGTGCAAATGGCTGGGGTTGCTGCCCGGGTGCTGGAGTTGACTCTGACTTACGCCAATGATCGAGTGCAGTTCGGTAAGCCGATCGGCAAGTTTCAGGCTCTGCAGCAACAAATCAGTGAAATGGCAGAGCTTGTTTACGGTGCCCGTATGGCTAGCCAGATTGGCTGTCAAACTGAACAATGGCAGCCTGAGTTTGAGGCGGCCCGGGTCGCTAAAACCCAGACTAGCGCGGTTGCACCTCGCATAGCAGCCATTGCACATGCAGTTCATGCGGCCATTGGTGTGACCTATGAATATGATTTGCAGCTCTACACACGGCGCCTTTACGAGTGGGCACGCCTAGGTGGAGGTGAGGGCTATTGGGCTCAACAAATTGGTCTGACAGCTTTGTCTGAACCCAATTTGCTCGACTTCGTCAGACAGCGGGTATTTCAGGAGGCTTGATGGCCGGCAAGCTCTTCAAGCGCTTCCATGTCCAATATCCGAATTTCACGTTGGCTGACAGAAATCAGGCCATCGCGCGCAAATCGTGAGAACAACCTGCTGACGGTCTCAAGTGTTAACCCGAGATAGTTGCCGATTTCCTCGCGGCTCATGCGCATGATGAAGTCTGTAGAGGAGTAGCCTAGCGCCGAGAGTCGCTGCGACAGGTTCACCAGGAATGCCGCTAGTCTGGCTTCTGAGCGCATGGATCCTAGCGCGAGCATGACCTGATAGGTGCGCGCAATTTCCTTGCTCATCACGCGCCTGACTTGTTGTTGTAGCGAGGGTACATATCGACTGATATCGTCGATGTCTTTCAAACGAACCACGCAAACTTCTGAGTCTTCCATGGCGACGGCATTGGTGCCGTGCTCGCCATCGAGCATGCCATCCAAGCCGATAATCTCGCCCGGCAGAAAAAATCCCGTGATTTGAACCTGACCAGTTGCTTCCTCAAGCTGGGATTTCACCGAGCCCAAGCGCAGGCCATACAAAGCATCGAGCTTTTCACCGCTGCGATACAAGATATCGCCTTTCTTGAGTTTGATTCGCTCTTTTACCAGTTGATCTAGTTGCTCAACCTCATGGTTCGGCATGCCAGCAGGCAGGCAAACGTTACCCATCATGCAAGTGGCACAGTGAACAGCATCGACAGCGACGGGAACGCGTTTTTGAGACATAGCTAGTTACCAAAAAATTTATATCCGTCAAGTTTGTACGAGTTTTGTACGAAACCCTTCTTTATCATCAGACATCCTAGAATTGATTTTAGTCAAAATAACCACTTTGTCCATAGTGGTACTTTAGCCACTCGACCAGCACTTTCACTCTGAGCGGGGTCAACCGACGCTGTGGCATTAGCGCAAATATCCCGTTAGGCGCGGCACGGTACTGATCCAGCACACTGATCAGTCTGCCGGTTGCAATATCGTGGCTAACTTCCCACAGTGAACGCCAGGCAAGCCCATGCCCATCCAAACACCATTGGTGTAGCACGCTGCCATCACTGCATGCCATTTGCCCTTCGATAGAGTGCCAAACTGCTTGGCCGTCGACTTGAAACAGCCACCCGCGCGTCTGGCCACTACGGGCCGACAGCGGCAGGCATTGATGAGCAGAGAGCTCTGCCGGGTGTTTGGGCACCCCATGTGTTTTTAGGTAGGCAGGCGAGGCGACGACAACGCGTTGGTTCTCGGCAAGTCGTATACCAATCAGGCTTGAGTCCGAGAGTTCGCCGATACGAATGGCGCAATCAAATCGATCATTGGCCAAGTCAACAAAGTCATCACTCAGGTCTAGTGATACTTCAAGTCCCGGATGCTGCTCGCATAACGCCGGCATGAGGGGTGCGACATGACGCCTGCCAAAGCCTGCTGGCGCAGTGATGCGTAAAAGGCCTACCGGTTTTGCGCTACCTTGACCGATGCGGGTTTCAGTTTCCTGCAATGACCTCAAAATTTCTTGTGCCTGGGCGAACAAGGCGTGTCCCTCGCTCGTTAGCGCAAGTTTGCGAGTGCTTCGTACAAACAGGCGCACGCCGAGTCTGGCCTCTAGCGCGTCCACCCGGCGGGCAATCAGGGCGGGCGTCACCCCTTCAGCGCGTGCAACCGCTGAAAAGCTGCCTAGCGTGGCTGAAGCAACAAAGGCTTCAAGCTGTGAGAATCGATCCATGTCCAGATCATAATTGACCAGGCGATAGGTTGTCGTTGCGAGTGGCTGCTATTGAAATAAGCGGTGATGTCCCCACATAGTAACCATTGAGAATAAGCGGGGTAGAACCCGGTCAGAGACGGAATTCAACGATGAGATTCGACAAATTAACCACAAAATTTCAGCAAGCACTGGCCGATGCGCAAAGTCTGGCTGCACGCAATGACAACCAGTTCATTGAGCCGGTGCACGTGCTCGCTGCCATGTTGGCTGATCCGGACAGTGGGGCAGGCAGCCTTTTGGCGCGCGCCGGTGTCGCTGTCAATCGCCTAGGTCCTGCGCTTGAAGCCGAAATCCGCGCCTTGCCTCAGGTCCAAGGCGGTGATGACAACGTCACGGTCAGCCGTGATCTTCAGGCGGTGCTCACGCGTACAGATAAAGAAGCTGGCAAGCGTGGCGATGCTTACATCCCGACAGAATTATTCCTCTTGGCGCTTGTGGACGACAAGGGCCCGGCTGGCCGCGTGCTGGCTAATGCGGGCTTACAGCGCAAGGCGCTCGAGGCCGCCATCGAGGCCGTACGCGGCGGCCACTCGGTCACGGACCAGGAAGGCGAGTCCAAGCGAGAGGCCTTAGCCAAGTACACCACAGACTTAACGGAGCGTGCGCGCGCTGGCAAGCTCGATCCGGTCATTGGTCGTGACGATGAAATTCGCCGTGCGATTCAGATTTTGCAGCGCCGCACCAAAAATAATCCCGTATTAATCGGTGAGCCTGGCGTAGGTAAAACCGCGATCGTGGAGGGGTTGGCGCAGCGTATCGTCAATGATGAGGTGCCCGAAACCTTGCGCGGCAAGAAGGTGCTATCGCTTGATCTGGCGAGCTTATTGGCAGGCGCGAAGTTTCGGGGTGAGTTTGAGGAACGATTAAAAGCAGTACTCAAAGAGCTGGCCCAGGACGATGGCAGCAACATTGTGTTTATCGATGAAATCCACACCATGGTCGGTGCCGGTAAAGCCGAGGGCGCGATGGACGCCGGCAATATGCTTAAGCCAGCCTTGGCGCGCGGCGAGTTGCATTGCATTGGCGCAACCACACTCGATGAGTATCGCAAGTACATCGAAAAGGATGCTGCGTTGGAGCGCCGTTTCCAGAAAGTACTGGTCGATGAGCCTGACGTGGAGTCCACGATCGCTATCTTGCGTGGTTTGCAGGAGAAATACGAAGTCCACCATGGGGTGGACATCACGGACCCGGCGATTGTGGCGGCTGCTGAGCTCTCGCATCGTTACATCACTGATCGGTTCTTGCCCGATAAGGCCATTGACTTGATCGATGAAGCAGCGTCACGTATTCGGATGGAAATCGATTCCAAGCCAGAAGTCATGGATCGGCTTGATCGTCGCATCATCCAGCTGAAGATCGAGCGCGAAGCCATCAAGAAAGAAACCGATGAGGCTTCCAAGCGTCGCCTGCAAATTCTTGAGCAAGAGCTTGAGAACTTGCAGCGTGAGTACAACGATTTTGAAGAGGTCTGGAAAGCAGAGAAAGCCGCTGTTCAAGGCACGCAAGCCATCAAGGAAGAGATTGAACGTGCTCGCGCCGAGATGGCCGAACTGCAACGCAAGGGTCAATTCGACAAGCTCGCGGAGTGGCAGTACAGCAAATTGCCGGAGCTTGAAGCACGCTTAAAGGCGGCCGAGGGGCAAGCTGAGACGGTAGAGGAAAAACCGAAGCTGTTGCGCACGCAAGTCGGTGCTGAAGAAATTGCCGAGGTAGTCTCGCGGGCGACCGGCATTCCTGTCTCCAAGATGATGCAAGGTGAGCGGGAGAAGCTCTTGCACATGGAAGACCATTTGCATCATCGGGTCGTGGGTCAGGACGAGGCAGTTAGCCTCGTGGCAGACGCTATTCGGCGCTCGCGGGCAGGATTGGCTGATCCATCCCGGCCTTACGGTTCGTTTTTGTTTCTCGGTCCCACTGGGGTCGGTAAAACTGAACTGACGCGTGCGTTGGCCGACTTCCTGTTTGATTCGGATGAGCACATGATCCGCATCGATATGAGTGAGTTTATGGAAAAGCACTCGGTTGCTCGCCTGATCGGTGCCCCGCCCGGCTACGTGGGCTATGAGGAAGGTGGTTATCTGACAGAGGCTGTGCGCCGTAAGCCCTACAGCGTGGTGTTGCTCGATGAGGTGGAAAAGGCTCACCCTGATGTATTCAATGTGCTGTTGCAGGTGCTCGATGATGGTCGGTTGACCGACGGTCAGGGTCGCACGGTTGACTTCCGGAACACGGTCATCGTGATGACTTCAAACCTCGGTTCGCAACACATCCAGGCCATGGCGGGCAAGGCATACGATGCGATTAAGGAGGTGGTCTGGGATGAGGTTAAAAATCATTTCAGGCCTGAGTTCCTGAACCGTATCGATGAGGTGGTGGTGTTTCATTCTCTGCAAAGCGACCATATTGAAAAAATCGCTGAGATTCAGATTGAGCGCCTGGCCAAGCGGCTCGAGGCGCAGGAGATGCAGCTCGAGGTCACCCCGGCAGCTTTGGCTGAACTGGCTCGCGCCGGATTTGATCCTGTGTTTGGGGCGCGACCACTGAAGCGTGCCATCCAGCAACAGCTTGAGAACCCGGTGGCCAAACTGATTCTGCAGGGCAAGTTTGGTCCCAAGGATGTGGTGCCGGTTGATTGGCGCGATGGTCACTTCGTGTTTGAGCGAACCCTGCAGTGATTCATGCCAGTAGACTGCGGATTGCGGTGTTGGGCAGTGTGGCGGATGGGCAGCAACTCATCCGCCATTTTTTTGCTTTTTTGCTTACCGTGAGTCTGAGCAGGTATGATGGACACGCTTTACACTCGATGCCCAATACGATGCTAAAACAGTAAGCCCTAACACCATGGTCGATACAACAACTAGCAGCAGCCCCGGTATTGAACGCAGCATGAGTGACTGTATGCTCTCGTGCGTGGTGCCCGCTTTCAATGAACATGACAACCTGGCGGTGTTGTTGCCTAAACTCAAAGTCGCCCTGCAAGGGTTGACCGACGCTTGGGAGGTTATCGTCGTTGACGATGGCAGCAGCGACAACACGTCTGATTTGATGGGCATGCTTTCACGTGAGCCAGGTATTCGGTATCTCCAACTCTCGCGCAATTTCGGTAAGGAAGCAGCGCTGACAGCTGGCATCGAAGCCGCTGAAGGGGACGCGGTGGTACTGATGGATGCTGATCTACAACATCCACCGGCACTGCTTAAACAAATGGTGCAGCGCTGGGAGACCGGCGTGGATATGATTTACGCTGTGCGCGAAAGTCGTGAGGACGAACGCTGGGGCAAACGGATTGGAACGAAACTGTTCTATTCCCTGCTGCGTAGCGAGTCTGGCGTGCAAGTGCCACCGCACGCAGGCGATTTCAGGTTGATGGACCGCGCTGTGGTGACCGCGCTCATGCAATTGCCAGAGCGGGATCGATTCATGAAAGGTCTTTACGCTTGGGTTGGGTTTCGCAGCGAAGCGATACCATTTATGCCTGAAAGCAGGCTCTCGGGTAAAAGCCACTTCAGTGCTTGGCGTCTTTGGCGACTTGCCATGGCAGGTTTGATGTCCTTCACCACCTGGCCATTACGCGCTGTGAGTGTGATGGGGTTCGTTGTCTCGATTTGTTCGTTTCTTTATGGCATATACATCGTGGGTGAGTTCATTCTGTACGACAACCCGGTTGATGGCTGGCCAACCATCGTGACGATTTTGTTGTTTTTCTCGGGGATTAATCTGCTCTCACTCGGTGTGGTCGGTGAATACATCGCCCGCGTTTTTAAAGAGGTCAAACACCGGCCGGTTTATCTGGTGCGCCAGTCAATGGGCGCGTCGGCCCGCACTGAACGCCCAGAAGCGGCTAAAGATAAACGTCAGCGCAGCCACGCCGACCAAAATGAGAGCGAGCAGGAACTCATACGGCAACAGAGTTTGTTTGAGTAGGAGTGCATAGGTTGCTTCGTTGATGGCAAAGCCGAATGCTGACAACAAAAAAAAGCGTCGGATGGCTTGAGTCACCCCGGTGCGTTGATGCCGAAACGTCAATTGATAGTGGCCAGTGAATGACACCCCAAACGCCACGAGCCAGCCAAAGAGATTGGCCACAAGCGGGGTAAGATAACCACCTGAAACTAACAGCACGACCACCACCCAATGCACCAGAGCGGCGGTGGCACCGACCACGACGAACCAGGCAAGTTGGTGAGAGAGTTTTTTCATGGGCAGTGATGCAATCAGTTCTGAGGCAGTTCGTTCAAGTGCAGACAGCAAGGTCATTGCCATCTGTGCGGATGATTATGGGGTTGATCTCCATGTCGATCGTGCCATTGTAGACCTCGCCAGGATCGGTCGGTTAACAGCCACGAGTGTGCTCGTGGATGCCCGGATCAGTGATCAATCGCGCGCGGCGCTCCAAGCGCTGGAAATTGACATCGGTTTGCATCTGAATTTCACAGAAGAGCTCGGTGATTTGTCGGCCGATACCGTGATGCCATTGGGCCAGTTGATTCTGCGTGCACAAACGCGTTGCTTGTCACGCCGCTGGGTGCGACAGAATATAGAGCGTCAATTGAACCGCTTCGAAGCCCTGCTTGGACGTACTCCCGACTATGTTGATGGTCATTTGCATGTGCATCAATTACCCATCATTGGCGATGAGTTGTTGGCTGCTTTGCGTGATCGCCAACTGCCAGCCGGTTTTTGGGTGCGCGATACGCGCGCCGGGGAATTGTCTGACTCGCCGTGGTCGGAGCGATTCAAGTCATGGGTGGTTGGCAATCTTGGCATGCATCGACTCACGCTAAACGCTGCTTCGCAAGGCATTCACACGAACCGGGGCTTTTTTGGGGTTTATGACTTCACCAAGTCACACCGCCCATTTATTGAAATGATGCGTGCTTGGCTAGCTCATGCGGTCCCGGGCGCGTTGATCATGACCCACCCATCCAAGCAAGCGTTGCCGGGCGATCCGATTGGACAAGCCCGTGTTGACGAATACCAGATCCTGGCGAGCGATGCCTTTGGCCATTTGTTGCAACAACAGGGTGTCAGGCTTGCGCGCAGTTCTCAGGCGCTGTCATCCTTGCCGTAGAATTTCACGCCGATCTTGATGCGTTCTCGACCCTGGGCGCGGCGATGGCGGTTGGTGTCGCGCAGCGAATAGACGCAACCGCAGTACTCTTGCTGATAGAACTCTTCGCGCTTGCTGATTTCAATCATGCGCTGCGAGCCGCCGTGCTTGCGCCAGTTGTAGGTCCAGTAGACCAGATCCTCGTAACGCGCGGCAGCGCGTTCGCCACAGCCGTTGATCTGATTCATGTCTTTCCAGCGTGATATGCCCAGTGAGCTCGTGATGGTGTCATAGCCATGCTCGTGGGCGTAAAGTGCTGTGCGTTCAAACCGCATGTCAAAGCATTTGGTGCAACGCTCCCCACGTTCGGGCTCGTTTTCCAGGCCCTTGATGCGCTCAAACCAGTTATCAACATCGTAGTCCGCGTCGATAAATCGGATGCCATGCCGCTCGGCAAACCGGATGTTTTCCTGCTTGCGGATTTCGTATTCCTTGACCGGATGGATATTGGGGTTGTAGAAAAAAATGTCGTAGTCAATGCCCGAGGCGAGCATGGCTTCCATCACCTCGCCAGAGCAGGGGGCGCAGCAAGAATGCAACAACACTTTGCGGCGGCCGTCAGGCAGTTGCAAGCTTGGGCGTAGAGGATCGGTCGGATCTGTCATGAGTTGATCCATCTCAATTAATCTAAGTCAAGTCCATATTTTAATGCCTCTAATGGATTGATCCAACGTCAGCCGATCAGTTTGGTGGGCACTGTGTTGATCGTCCGAGTGTTTCATATTTATTGGTGGAGGCAGTCATGGAGCGTCGAGCATTTTTAGCAGGAGCAGCCGCTTTGGCGGCAGCAGGTTGGGGACCACCCGTGGTGGCTAAATCAGACGCCAAAGCGCGAGTGGTGATTGCCGGTGCTGGCGCGGCCGGTCTGTCGATTGCGTCAAGAGTCGCGCGACAGATGCCCAACGCCACCATCACGATTTTCGATGCGCGTCGTGATCATTATTTTCAACCGGGCTGGACGCTGGTGGGCGCTGGTTGGTGGAAGCCCGGTCAGACAGTTGAGTCCACCAAACGCTACATTCCCTCAGGCGTGAAGTGGGTGGAGCAAAGCATCATCGAGTTCAATCCTGACGCCAATGAAGTCACCGACGCCAGCGGTCAAAAGCACGCCTATGACTGGCTGTTTGTGGCAACTGGCTTGTCGCTCGATTACGACCAGATTCAAGGCATGAGCCGGGATTTGATCGGCATTAAAGGCATTGCCAGCATTTATGCGGGGCCAGAAGCCGCTGCGGCCTCAGCCAAGGTAATCGATGAGTACATTCAGAAGGGTGGCGTGTCGCTGTTTGGACGACCAGCGACCGACATGAAATGTGCCGGTGCACCGCTTAAGATGACTTTCATCACCGAAGACAAAGCCACGCGGGCGGGTCGTCGCGCGGATTGCCAGATTCGCTATGCCGCGCACAATCAGGGTTTGTTTGCTGTCCCGGTGGTCGATGTGCGCGTCAAGGAAATGTTTGCAGAGCGCGGCATTGAGCCGCTCTATAGCCATGTGATCCACAGCCTGGATGCCGACGCCAAGAAAGCCACCTACCAGACGCCCAACGGCTTGGTGACGCTGGACTACGACATGATTCACGTGATTCCCCCGATGAGTGCGCCGCCTTCGGTTCGCAATAGCCCGCTGGCCTGGCAGACTGGGTCACAAGCACCCGGTGGTTGGGTTGAGGTTGACCAAACGACCTTGCGCAGCCCGCGTTATCCGAACGTATTTGCCGTGGGTGATGTTGCTGGCGTACCCAAGGGTAAAACCGCTGCCAGTGTGAAGTTCCAGGTCCCCGTGGCGGTAGACCACATGGTGGCAGCTGCCAACGGCATTGAGTCTCCCAAGCTTTACAACGGTTACACCTCTTGTCCGATGGTCACAGGACTCGGTAAAGCCATGCTGATCGAGTTTGACTATGAGAACAACCTCGTGCCCTCATTCCCGTTCATCGATCCGCTGAAGGAATTGTGGGTGTCTTGGTTTATTGAAGAAAAAGCGCTGCTTGGCACCTATAAGGCCATGTTGCGCGGCTACGCCTGATATGGGGATGCGTCATGGAAGAAATTAGTGTTGCGATGATTGTGGTTACCCTTTGGGAGACCTTTGGGTGGCTGTTTGTGGTCGGGGCTGTGCTTGCTGTGGTGATGTTGTTTCTGTTGTTCAAATCCTTTGTCAGACGCCGCGCAGGACATCAACCGTTTGCGAAGTTGTTCTGGCGCGGTGTGGTGGTCATGCTGATCGCAGCAGCCATCCTCACGCCGTTTGTGCCATTGTGGACACTGGCGCCGATTGGCGACCTACGCGGCCCCGTCGACTATGTGATCGCCTATGCCATGGCGCTTGCCCCGGCAGCTGTGATCGGTGTGCTTTGGGTGTATTTCAGTGCGCTGTCCACACCCAAAGCTTCCTAGGTTGCTGACCCCAACACCGCATCCCAGAGCCGTCTGACGGCGGTTTTGACGGTTTGCATCTCCGCCAAGGGCACTCGTGCCTTGTCGGCGCCCTGCAGTCGCAGGGCGTGTTGGCGTTTGCGCAGCACGCGGTAGGCATCGATGGCTCCCTGGGCAATCTCTTGACCGATTAGGCCGAGTCTGCCGGCAATCCCCAAAAGCGCGATATTGCCCAGGTTCGGTATTAATGCCGGGTGAGTCCGAGCATGGCAAAGCACCAGGTACTGTGTGACGAACTCCAGATCCACCATGCCGCCAGGATCATGTTTCAAGTCAAACAGTTCACTTTTGTTGGGATGACCATCGCTGATTTTTTGACGCATTTCACGCACATCATCAGCGAGCTTTTTAGGGTCGCGCGCCATGCAAAGCACTTCCTGGCGGATCGCCTCAAATGCCTGACCAACCGCAGCATCTCCCGCGGCAAACCGTGCCCGTGTAATGGCCTGGTGCTCCCAGGCCCAGGCATGCTCAGACTGATAGGTTCTGAAGGCTTCGATGGAGACGGTCAATAAGCCCGCGTCACCATCGGGACGCAGGCGTAAATCTACCTCATACAAACGGCCCGACGAAGTCATGGTAGAGAGCCAGGATGTCAAGCGCCTGGCCAATTTGGTGTAACGTTCCGCGGCCTCTGGATCTGGATCGTCAAACAGATAAACCAAGTCCAGGTCCGATGAGTAGCCCAATTCCTTGCCGCCTAACTTGCCGTAGGCGATGATCGCGAAACGAGGCGCCGGCGTGTCACCGGGCTCAGTACGCAGCACCAGGGGCCAGACGCGTTCGATGGTCTGGGCCAGCAGCAAATCAGCCAGCGCGGAGAGTTGGTCAGCGAGTGCCTCAACGGACAGCACGCCGGCCAAGTCCTGAGCCAGCAGCTGGAAACTTAACTGCCGCTGCAAGTCACGCATCAAATTCATTTGCTGTTCGACATCGGCTTGTCCATCAGCCAGCACAGATGCATCCATGTCGGCTTTTAAATTCACCTTGACCCGCTCGAAGTCGATCGGCTCCATCAACGTGCCCCAGTCAATCAGGCTATCGAGCACAACCGGGTTCTGAATCACGTACTGCGCCGCCCAGGGGCTGGCAGCCATGATGCGTGCCACCCGCGCCAGGGTCTCTGGGTATTCGATTAACAGTGCCAGGTAGGCGCTGCGTTGTGCGATCGTTTCAATCAAGTCCAGCAAGCGCACCATGGTAGTCGCTGGTGCCTCTGTGTTCAGTGCCGAGCGCATCAGTAGCGGCAGCAGATCGTCCACGCGTTGACGGCTCTGTGACGGCAATCCGCGGATACGATGGCTATCCAGGAAAGAGTCGATCCGCTGTTTCAGGGGGTTCGCATCATCGCCGAACAGTTCAAATAACTCGGGTACATCTTTGCCCGCACTGGCCAGTGCGGCTGTTTGAGCAGGATCGGCGCTTTGATCGTCCGATGTGGCCGTAGGGTGGGCCTGGTGGCTACCAGCCGCCACAGGCTCATCGCCTGATAGGCCTGCAATTCGAAACGCGTCACGAAACATGGCGGCCACCGCGGTCCGATGACCAGTCAGTGTGCCCTCAAAATCTGTCGGTATCATGCCAAGCGCGTTTGCCAGCGCGATCCTGAGTTCGGGGTCGCTGGGCAACAAATGGGTCTGGGCGTCTTCGCGATACTGCAGGGCATGCTCGACCCGTCGCAAGAATTCATAAGCTTGGCTCAGTTCCTTGGCGGTGGATTCAGGCAACAGCCCCGCGCGTGCCTGAGCCTGCAATGCTTGCAATAACGGCCGTTGTTGCAATGCCGGCATCTTACCGCCCCGAATGAGTTGGGTTAACTGCACCACGAACTCGATTTCCCGAATGCCACCATTGCCGAGTTTGATGTTGTGTTCGGTATCAATACCTTGGCGTGCTGAGGCACGACGTTGCCAGTCCTGGCGAATTCGTTCGCGTAAGTCCCGCAGGGCCGATAAAGCATCAAAATCAAAGTACTTGCGATAGACAAATGGCACACGCATGCTTTCGACATGTTGCTGCGCCATGCTCACATCGCTGTCGGCGAAATACTTCGCCGGCATCAGGCGACCCTTGAGCCAGGCGTAGCGTTCCCATTCCCGTCCCTGGGTAAATAAGTACTGCTCAAAGGCATCGAGGCTCCAGGCCAGTGGTCCTGAATCGCCGTCAGGGCGCAGACGCAAATCGGTACGAAATACATGACCGTTTTCATCTGGTTCCGAAATGATCGGCATCATGCGCCGGGTGACATTCCCAAAAAACTCGTGGTGGGAAATCGGTCGTGCCCCGGTGGTTTCTCCCTCTTCACTGTAGAGCATGATGAGGTCAATATCAGATGAGACATTGAGTTCACCGCCCCCGAGCTTGCCCATCCCGATAATGATCATTTCCATGGGCCGCCCGGTGCTGGCATCCACAGGGGCGCCGTGGCGCGAGACCATTTCCTGCATGACACTGCGATAGGCTTGTTCTACAGCGATGTCGGCTAATTCAGTCATGGCACCGGTCACCTCAGACAAGTTTGCCTGACCAGCCAGATCGCGCACCATCACCGAGAAAAACACTCGCTCGCGTAGCTTTCTGAGAACCCGTCGGCAGTCTGCGACTGAGAGCACAGCATCTTTTAAGGCGCAACCGGCGAGTTCCTCAAACCATGCGTGAATTTGCGCAGTTGAGACTTCAAGCTTGCAAGCTTGCGCGAGCCAGGCTTGTAAATCCGGGCTGGCCTGTAGGCGACGACGTAAAGCACCAGACCAGGCCGAGGCGGTTTGCAAAATATCTTCTCGCATAAGATTTTCTTGGTGTCCCGGTTCAATCATGAGGCAGACGAGCCGCTCATTGAAGACCTGCTATAAAACAAGGTTACTGTAACAGTTAGCTGTTAGATTCAACCCTTAAGTGGCGGGGATTCCTTTGGTTGTTGTCAAACTTTTTGTTCGATTTTTGTTGGTCGCTGCGATCGTGGCCTATTTTGTTGCCGCTGCTGGCCTACTGGCAACCCGATACTGGTTGTTGCCTCGTATTGATCAATGGCGCCCCCAGATCGAGCAGGCATTGAGCGAGGCGGTGGGTACCCCGGTGCGGTTTGACTCCATCACGGCGGACTGGCGCGGCCTTAACGCTAATCTGAAAATTACCAATCTGACCATTCTCGATGAGGGTGGTGTGGCTCAGTTGGCGGTGCCGACAACAGACGCCATCCTGTCCTGGCGTAGCCTGTTGACGTTTGAACCGGTGTTTCGTTATGTCGGGGTTGATGACGTGGTTTTGGTGGCTAGACGAACGCCTGAAGGCAGCACATATATTGCTGGATTCGGTATTGACTCGGATCATCAGTCTACGGTGAGCTTTTGGCAGTCTGAGACTGTGCGTTGGCTCCTAAAGCAGGGCCGATTAAATATCGAAGGATCGCGCTTGGTCTGGGTAGACCAACAGCGAAACGCGCCGCCTCTGGTTCTCGAAGATATCAGCGTTACGCTGGATAACGGTCTGCTGGGACACAAGCTCGCGTTAAAGCTAAGTTTGCCAAGCGAGTTGGGGGGCAGCCTGGATGTGGTGGCTGATGTTGACTCAATTCATGGGTCACTGTCACGCCTTTTGATGGATGAGCCAGATGGCTACATCTACGCCAGTCTGAGTGAGCTTTATCCACAGGCCTTACGCCCCTGGATTTATTTGCCCGAGCTCGAGGCGAGTATGGCAGCCAGACTTTGGTTGGATGTGCTTGATGGCAAATTTACCAACTTCACTGCCAGCCTGGCTGGTCGTGACACGACTTTCAAATCAGATCAGACGCAGCACGACCAGGTCAGACTAGGCCAGTTTCGCTGGCAGGCGAGCGGGCCACTGGCATTTTTGGCAGCTGATGTTCAGCTACCAGGTTTTATTGACACTCCCAAATCGCTTCAACGTCTGACCACCAGCCTCTCCCTGGAAAACGCCTGGTTTGATGCTCCAACATCTGGCATGCAGCCGTTGGTGGCTGATCAGTTAAGTGCGCAAGCCTCATTGAGTCGACCCGCGCCAGACGGATGGCGTGTGGATGTGCAAGACTTGGCTTTCGCCAATCCAGATGGTCTGATCACCGCGCGTGGCTCATGGGAGCTTGGCAGTCAAGGCAAGGGTGGTCGGCTCGATATCGAGGGCACTTTGGCGCGCTTTAAGCTGCCGAATCTGCATCACTACTTGCCAGACACCATTGGCCAAGAGGCTCACGAGTGGCTAGCCAATGCTTTTAAGGCTGGCACGGTGCCACAAGCGTCGTTTGCGATTGAAGGTTTGGTCGATGATTTCCCGTTTAGTGCCAGTCGAGGCCCCGGCACCTTCCGTATCGATGGCACCATTCAGGATTGGTCAGTGCAGTACGCCGAGCCCATCGAGGCAGATGGCTTGCCATGGCCGCCATTGACCGACATGAACGGGAAACTGAGCATGGTCAACGATCGTATCGCGGTAGACATTGCCACCGGAACCCTGAGCCTGCCCGAGAGTAAGCGCATCAATCTCAGTGCATTGTCTGCTGAAATCACTGACCTTGAAGGCGATGCGCAGTTGGTTGTCAAGGGACAAACCAACGCCGCGGCTAAGGACTATCTGGCGCTATTCAAAAGCACCGCGTTGCGAGATGTCGCGCCAGCGTTCGTGCGAGATTTCAAGGGGACGGGCAACTGGTCCATGCCGTTAACGCTGAGGGTGCCACTAAATGAAGTCGACAACACCACCTTCAGTGGCGAGCTCGCATTTAACGGTGGCACAGCGGCATACGCCAGCAGTCCGGAACTGGTTGATTTGGCCGGCGTTGCCCTGTTGTCCGAAACCGGGTTTGAGTCTCAGGGTCTATCAGCGACGTTGCTTGGAGGCAGGGTAGAGATTGCAGGTGGCATCAATGACAAGCTAGACACCATCAGTGGCAAGGGGGAGTTGGCCTGGGCTGACCTGGCTAAGTTGACCGGAAGTCAGATCGTTGCCGACTGGTTCAAGGGCAAGATGACCTACGACTTAAGTGCAACGGTCAAGGACGACCAGTTCGATTTGACGCTAGGCTCTGATTTGAGTGGTACACAAATCGTCCTGCCAGCTCCATTGGGTTTGTCGGCAGGTCAAACGGCTCAAACCCGGTTGCAATGGCGCGGGGATGTTTCAGGTGCATCGCCCGAGCAATGGAACCTATCTGTGGCAAACCGTCTAGCCATGGTGGGGACTTCAGTCTCTAGCAATCAGAGCGGAAACTCGCCGTTTTTCAGGAGTATCAATCTGGCCATTGGCACAGCCAAGCCTGAGGTCGGTAACGGCCTAACCGTGGCCGGGCAATTGGATGATATTAATTTGACGCAATGGCGTCCGGTGATTGATACCGTCACTAGTGAGCTGCAGAAACCTGAGAGTGATGGGCCGAGTTTGTTTCCCAATTTTGTATCGGCGCGCTTGCAAGCCAAGCAATTTGTGATGGACAGCAACCGTCTGGAGAACCTGACGGCTGATTTAAGTGTCGCCAATGGCCGCCAGTACACGGTCAAAGTCACCTCCTCGCAAACCAATGGTTCGGTCCAATGGGCGCTAGATCGCGGCAAGCTGCTAGATGGCTATCATGTTCGTCTTGACCGACTCGACATAGGCAACCATGACAGCGGTCAGCAAGCCAGCACCGCATCTAGGGGGCAAGAGGCATCGGCGCTGCCCAAGCCAGGGGCTTTGTCAAATCTGCCAGCGCTCGATATTGAAATTAAAGACCTGACCCTTTATGGTGCCCGCCTTGGTGAATTCAAGCTTGCTGGTCGCGACACGCCCAATCGGCAAGAGTGGCAAATCACCCGGCTAGAAATCATCAATCCACATGCCGAGCTCAACGCATCGGGAAGCTGTCGTTTCAATGCGAACCCAGGCACGCTGCTTGATGTGGAGCTAAACATTACCGACTTGGGTGAGTTGACCAAGTTTCTTGGCAAAGGTGAGCAAGTCCGCAGGGGCAGAGGCACATTAAAGGCCAACATCGAGTGGGCCGAGTTTCCCTGGCGGTTCGATTACGCCGGGTTGTCAGGCAAAGCCGATTTGAGTCTGGAAGAAGGCGTGTTTGACCATATCAATTCCAGTAGCGCCCGGGTGCTTGAGTTGCTTTCCATGCAGTCGCTTAATCGCATTCTCAATGCCAATATCAATCCGGATGAAACATTCCAGCAGGGTTTCCCTTGGAGCTCAATCAACGGCAATTTTGAAATCCGCAAAGGCGTGGTCGATACACAAAACCTGACGGTCAATAGCCCGGTAGCCACCATTACGCTGACGGGCAATTCAAGCCTTGTTAACGAGACCTGGGATCTGGGCGCCGTGGTTCGACCTAATCTGGATATGAGTGGCACGGCGCTTGCTACCGGGTTTTTAGTGAATCCGATTGTCGGTTTGAGTGCACTGGTTGGCCAGTACTTGCTGCGCAATCCGGTTGAAGCTGCCTTGTCGCAACGCTTCCACGTCGGTGGCACCTGGGAAGACCCGAAGATTACCCAGGGCAGCGCGGCCGGCACTCAGGCAGAACCGCGAACACCGGAGTTGCAGAACTAAGCCAACACCGGCTTTATTTTTTCATCATGTCGAAGAACTCATTGTTGTTCTTCGTTGAGCGCATCTTGTCGAGGATGAACTCCATGGCCTCGACATCATCCATGTCGTGAATGAACTTACGCAGCACCCAGATTTTGGGTAATAAATCGCCCTTGATGAGCAGTTCCTCGCGGCGAGTGCCTGACTTGTTCAGGTTAATCGCTGGATAAACCCGCTTTTCTGCCAGACGGCGTTCGAGGTGAACTTCGGAGTTGCCCGTGCCCTTGAATTCTTCGTAGATCACTTCGTCCATCCGGCTGCCGGTCTCAATCAACGCGGTGCCAATGATCGTCAAGGAACCACCTTCTTCCAAGTTTCGTGCCGCACCGAAGAAACGCTTTGGACGCTGCAGGGCGTTGGCATCCACACCGCCAGTCAACACCTTGCCCGAAGAGGGTACGACGGTGTTGTAAGCGCGCGCCAAGCGAGTAATGGAGTCGAGCAGGATCACCACATCTTTTTTGAGTTCGACTAGGCGCTTGGCTTTTTCAATGACCATTTCAGCCACTTGTACGTGGCGTGTCGCAGGCTCGTCAAAGGTTGATGCCACCACTTCGCCACGAACCGTGCGCTGCATTTCAGTCACTTCTTCGGGGCGCTCGTCAACGAGCATCACGATCATGACCGCCTCAGGATAGTTGGTCGTGATGGCGTGTGCGATGTGTTGCATCATGACCGTTTTGCCTGATTTTGGGCTAGCCACGATCAACCCACGCTGGCCTTTACCGATTGGTGCAAAGATGTCGAGAATCCGGCCGGTAAGGTTTTCTTCACTCTTGATATCGCGCTCTAGCTTTAACGGCTCATCCGGATGCAGCGGCGTCAAGTTCTCAAACATGATCCGATGCTTGATGGACTCAGGCGGCAGGCCATTGACCTTCTCGACCTTGACCAGGGCAAAGTAACGCTCACCGTCTTTCGGGGTGCGAACCTCGCCTTCGATCGAGTCACCCGTGTGCAGGTTAAATCGCCGAATCTGTGAGGGTGAGATGTAAATATCATCGGTGCTAGCGAGATAAGACGTCTCTGGCGAGCGCAGAAAGCCAAAGCCGTCTGGCAGCACTTCAAGCACACCGTCACCAAATATCTGCTCACCCTGTTTGGCGCGCCGCTTCATGATGGCAAACATGAGTTCCTGCTTGCGCAGGCGGCTGGCGTTTTCTATTTCGAGGCTTGCAGCCATTTCTAGCAGCTGCGAGACGTGCAGCGCCTTTAGTTCGTTCAGGTGCATGGAAGTGTGTCTATCGGATTGAAAGTGAAAGAAAAGGGGTGTTTTGAAACTCGGTGGCAGACCCAGGATTGGGTCTGCGCGGTGCAATAACGATTAAATTGACTGATTCAAGAACTCAGTAAGTTGACTCTTGGAGACAGCGCCGACTTTGGTCGCTTTGACTTCACCATTTTGAAACAGCATCAGGGTGGGAATCCCACGGATACCAAACTTGGCTGCAGTCTGCTGGTTCTCGTCGACATTTAGCTTTGCAATTGTGACTTTGTCCGCGAACTCGGCAGCGACTTCCTCAAGGATGGGGGCGATCATCTTGCAAGGACCGCACCAAGCTGCCCAGTAATCCACCAACACTGGCTTGTCCGATTGTAGAACGTCGGCCGCGAAGCTGTCATCGCTGACGTTTTTGATGTGTTCACTCATGGTTTTAATCTCAAATGAAATATTGGTCTTCAGGCTCAATCCACCTGGCAGCTCACCGATTAATGAGGCTATCGAGCCAACATTATGCGAGTAAACAATCACCAGCAGATTGTTATCCACCGTTAGCGTATCGCTTGGGTAACCCGCAGGTCAATGGCAATGCTGCCACCCCGGTAACGCTTACGAGTCTATCTTTAGCACGGTCGCCTGGAGATTCGAAGCTTGATTGCAATTTTGTTTGTTCCAGCGACCGGAACGTCCAACAATGCTTGCAAGAAACTCTTGCACTGAGCCGAGCATAACATTCTTTTTCGGCTACATGAAAACGATGGGGAAATTGAGTACGTTTTGAGCGATCTAGTGTTGCCCGCACGAAACAAACACTTTTTCCCTAAAATGCGGGTGCTTTTCCACAGATATTGGGGATAACTTGGCTTCAACTAGCTACGACGAATCATCGATTCGGGTTCTAAAAGGTCTTGAGCCTGTGCGCCAGCGCCCGGGCATGTATACGCGCACCGAGAACCCGCTACACATCATTCAGGAAGTGATAGACAACGCGGCTGACGAAGCGCTAGCGGGTCACTGCTCCATCATTGAGGTGACTTTGCACAACGATGGCAGCGTCACGGTGCAGGACGACGGACGCGGTATTCCGGTTGGTATGCACCCGCAGGAGAAGGCCCCTGTTGCCGAGCTCGTCTTTACCCGGCTACATGCCGGGGGCAAGTTCGACAAGCACGCTGCCGCCGGCGCCTACGCGTTTTCTGGGGGGTTGCATGGTGTGGGTGTGTCGGTCACCAATGCACTGGCCAAGCGGTTGGACCTGACGGTTTGGCGTGATGGCGCCGAGCATCAGATGACCTTTGAGCATGGCGCAGTCACCAAACCTCTGAAAGCGATCGGGGAAGTCCCCAAAAAACGCACGGGCACCCGGGTGACGGTCTGGCCTGACAGTAAATACTTTGATTCGGCCACCTTGCCAATCAATGAGTTGACCCATTTGTTGCGCAGCAAGGCAGTATTGCTCGCAGGCGTGACGGTCAAACTGACGATAGACAAAACAGCAGATACCCAAACCTGGCAGTACAAAGACGGCTTGCAGGGCTACCTTGCCGATGCGCTTGACGGTGTTGAGTTGCTCGTACCGTTGTTTGCCGGCGAACAATTTGCCCAAGAGGGCGATGAGATTTTTGCGACGGGCGAAGGTGCACAGTGGGTTGTGGCATGGGCTGAGGATGGCGCCATTGTTCGCGAGTCGTATGTGAACTTGATACCCACGCCGGCTGGCGGCACGCATGAGGCGGGTCTACGTGAAGGTTTGTTTGGGGCGGTCAAAGGATTTGCCGAATTGCACAGTCTGCTGCCCAAGGGCACCAAGCTTTTGCCTGAAGATGTGTTTTCCCGGGTCAGCTTTGTGTTGTCTGCCAAAGTACTTGATCCCCAGTTCCAGGGGCAAATCAAGGAGCGGCTCAACAGTCGTGACGCGGTTCGCTTGGTGGGTGGGTTTGTTAAAACAGCGCTCGAACTCTGGCTGAATTCGCACGTCGAATACGGTCGAAAGTTGGCCGAGCTTGCGATTCGTCAGGCTCAGGCGCGAACGCGTGCAGCGCAAAAAGTAGAAAAAAAGCGCAGCTCGGGTGTGGCTGTGCTGCCGGGCAAGTTGACCGATTGCGAATCGAGCGACGTCACTCGCACCGAGGTGTTTCTGGTTGAGGGCGACTCGGCGGGAGGCTCCGCCAAAATGGGACGAGACAAATCGTTCCAGGCCATCTTGCCGCTGCGTGGCAAGGTGCTAAACGCCTGGGAAGTCGACAAGGACCGGCTGTTTGCCAACAACGAGATTCACGACATTGCCGTGGCGATCGGGGTTGATCCGCACGGGCCCCATGACCAGGCCGACTTGTCACAGTTACGCTACGGCCGTATCTGCATTCTGTCTGATGCCGATGTCGATGGCTCGCACATACAGGTGTTGCTGTTGACGCTTTTTTTCAGGCACTTCCCCAAGCTCGTGGAGGCTGGGCACTTATATGTCGCCAGACCACCGCTCTTTAGAGTGGATGTACCAGCACAAGGCAAGCGTCCATTGCGCAAGTTTTATTGTCTGGATGAAGGCGAGTTAGAGGCCTTGTTAGACAAGTTGCGTAAAGAAGGGGTGCGCGAAGGTGTCTGGTCAATTGGGCGGTTCAAGGGGCTCGGTGAGATGAGTCCCGAACAGCTTTGGGAGACCACGCTTAACCCTGACACCAGGCGGCTTTTGAAAGTCCAGTACGGTGAGCTTGATCTTAGCCAGACCCGCGAGATGTTCAGCATGTTGATGGGCAAGGGCGAGTCGAGCCAGCGTCGCCAGTGGATTGAAGACAAGGGCAACCTCGCGCAGGTAGACATTTAAGCCGCAACAGCTCGCCACAAAATGGCAATTCGAAAAGGCAATATACAAAGGCAATACAAGATTTATGACTGATAGCCAACAAACAGATTTATTTGCCAACGATGAGGATGTGCTCACGCTTGGGCTGTACGCAGAGCAAGCCTATCTTGATTACGCGGTCTCTGTCGTTAAAGGGCGAGCGCTGCCAGACTTGGGTGATGGACAAAAACCTGTGCAGCGTCGCATCCTCTATGCCATGCAAGCCATGGGTCTGCAATCGGGTGCTCGTCCGGTTAAATCCGCGCGCGTCGTGGGTGATGTGCTGGGTAAGTTTCATCCGCACGGTGACCAGGCGGCTTATGACGCTCTGGTGAGAATGGCTCAGTCATTTACGTTGCGTTACCCACTTATCGACGGGCAAGGTAATTTTGGTTCGCGAGATGGCGATAATGCGGCTGCAATGCGCTACACCGAAGCGCGGCTGACCCCGATTTCCCGCATATTGCTCGACGAGCTTGATGAGGGCACAGTCGATTATGTGCCCAACTACGATGGCAGTCAGATGGAGCCAGCGCAGCTGCCAGCTCGTTTGCCAATGCTGCTGTTAAACGGTGCCTCGGGCATTGCGGTGGGTATGGCCACAGAAATGCCGCCCCACAACCTGAACGAGGTGGCGGCTGCCTGTGTGGCGCTGATCAATGACCCAAAGCTAGATGCCGCCGAGTTGCAGGCAATCTTGCCAGGACCAGATTTCCCTGGGGGCGGTCATATCATTACCGCCACCGAAGATATTGCTGCCATCTATGCCGGCGGTCGCGGATCGTTAAAGGTCAGGGCGCGCTGGCAGTTTGAAGAAATGGCGCGTGGGCAGTGGCAGTTGGTCGTGCATGAATTGCCACCGGGCACCTCCTGCCAGCGAGTGCTGGAAGAGATCGAAGACATCACCAACCCGAAGGTTAAAACCGGTAAAAAATCTTTAACCAGCGAACAACAGCAAGCCAAAGCGCAGATGCTTGGTTTGCTCGATGCTGTACGTGACGAGTCGGGCAAGGACGCGGCCGTGCGACTGGTGTTTGAACCTAAAACATCCAAAGTTGATCGCGATCTGTTTGTCACCACGTTGCTGGCGCAAACGAGTCTGGAGACCAACGCCTCAGTCAATTTGGTGTGTGTCGGCACGGACGGGCGACCAAAGCAAAAAGCATTGCGAGAGATGCTCATCGAGTGGATTGAGTTTCGTGCCGCCACTCTGTTGCGACGCAGCCAGCATCGCTTGGACAAGGTGCTCGATCGCATCCATGTGCTTGAGGGTCGCATGGTGGTCTACCTCAACGTCGATGAGGTGATACAGACGATTCGCGAGTCCGATGAGCCCAAGGCCGCATTGATGCAGCGCTTTAAGCTGACAGAACGGCAGGCCGAAGATATTCTCGAGATGCGTTTGCGTCAATTAGCAAGGCTCGAGGGCATCAAGATCGAACAGGAGCTCTCGGACAAGCGCGAAGAAGAGAAAAAGCTGCGGCATCTGATTGACAAACCCTCGGCGCTGCGTCGCTTGATGGTCAAGGAAATTGAGGCCGACGCCAAGCAATATGGCGATGCGCGTCGCACGCTGATTCAAGCGGCTGAGCGAGCGGTGCTTGAGGTCAAGGTGGCCGACGAGCCGGTGACTGTGATCGTGTCACAAAAGGGCTGGGTGAGGGCGCGTCAGGGTCATGGCCATGATGCCAGCCAATTCAGCTTCAAGGCGGGTGATGGTTATTACGGCAGTTATGAGTGTCGCAGCACCGATAATCTCTTTGTGCTTGGCTCCAATGGTCGGGTCTATTCAGTGCCGGTAGCTGGGTTGCCTTCAGCCCGTGGTGACGGCAGTCCGGTGACTGCCATGATTGATCTGGAGCCAGGTTCGCAGGTTGAGCATTTGATGGCTGCGGATGCGGATGCGCAGTGGTTATTCACCACGGCTGGCGGCTTGGGATTTAAAGCACCCGCCAAAGCCTTGGCCTCACGACAAAAGGCTGGTAAGCAATTTATTACCGTTGAGAGCGGCGACAAAGTGCTCAGACCTGTTCTGTTGTCCCCGGGTGATACTCATCTGGCCCTGCTGTCAGAGCGGCTCAAGCTGGCTGTGATCGATTTGGCTGAAGTCAAGCAACTCTCTGGCGGTGGCCGCGGCACGGTGCTGTTGGCGGTAGACACTCCCGATCGTCTTGCGCAGGTTGCCTCGCTCGGGGCTGATGGCTTGGCAATAACCGGAACCTTCCGTCACCAACTCCGCACGGATGTGCTGGCCGGTGATACGCTAGAGCCTTATCTGTCCAAGCGGGCTCGCAAAGGCAGGCTGCTTCAAACCAGACTGAAGAACCCGACGATTGGTCAAGCGCCAGGCTCTTGATGGATTTGTTGACTCACACCACCACTGCAACCAATAACCATTTGCTGATTCACTATGGCAACTTACACCATTACCGTTGAACCATCCCATCATCAGTTCACTGCCAGTGATGACCAGAATATTCTGGACGCTGCACTCGCGGCTGGCATTGTGTTGCCATACAGCTGTCGGGCAGGCGCATGCTCTAGCTGTAAAGGCAAAGTGCTGACCGGTAAGTTCGATGCAGGTTTAGCGCCAGCGCAGGTATTGCAGGCAGAAGAAATCGAGCAAGGCTATACCTTGTTGTGCCAAGCCCATGCCTTGTCGGACATGGTGATCGAGTCACGCGAGGTGCGATTGGCGACCGATATTCAGATTCGCAAATTGCCAGCGCGCGTGACGCGGATTCGCATGGCTGCGCCAGATGTAGCGATTCTGACCTTGCAACTACCCTCATCAGAAACTTTTCGGTTTTACGCTGGTCAATATGTCGAAGTTATTCTGAAGGACGGCAATCGCCGTAGCTACTCGATGGCCAACTCGCCCAATCAGGCTGCCGCACTTGAATTGCATGTGCGCCACATGCCCGGTGGTCTGTTTACTGACCATGTGTTTGGTGCTGGTGCCACGCAGATGAAAGAGCGCGAAATCATGCGCCTTGAAGGACCGTTTGGGTCATTTTTTCTGCGGGAAGACAGCAATAAACCCATTGTGTTTCTGGCCAGTGGCACAGGGTTTGCGCCGATCAAGGCAATCATTGAATACATGATTGAACAAGGAATTGATCGTCCTGCGGTGCTTTATTGGGGCGGTCGTAGACCACAAGATCTCTACATGGATGATTTGGCACGCAGCTGGGAGCAGCAGTTGCCACAGTTCAAATATATTCCGGTGGTCTCTGATGCTTTGCCCGAAGATGGCTGGGAAGGTCGCACAGGATTTGTACATAAGGCAGTGATCGCTGATTTGCCCGATCTGAGTGGCCATGAGGTCTATGCTTGTGGCGCACCGATCGTGGTTGAGTCGGCTCGGCGCGAGTTTGCGTCAGCGTGTGGCATGCCGGATGAAGCATTTTTTGCGGATGCCTTTACATCAGCGGCAGACAGCGCAAAATCTTGAGGCTACACTGCCACTACGATGATTCTGCAGTGAACTGTTGACTTCAATAGAGGTGGGGCATGAAGGTTGTTGTCCTTGGAAGTGGTGTGGTGGGCGCCTGCTCGGCCTGGTGGTTAAGGCAGCAAGGCCACGACGTGGTCGTGGTGGACCGTGAAGCTGGGCCAGCACAGGAAACGTCATTTGCCAATGGTGGCCAGATCTCGGTGTCTTATGCTGAGCCCTGGGCTAACCCGCAAGCGCCTTTGAAACTGCTCAAATGGATGGGCAAAGACGACGCTCCTTTGCTGTTTAGACCGCAGTTCGACTGGCGGCAGTGGGTGTGGGGCCTGGCTTTTTTGCGGGAATGCCTGCCATCGCGTTTGGCGCCCAATATTCGGGCCATGGTCAGGTTGGCGCAATACAGTCAGGAAACCCTGACCCAGATGCGTGAGGAGCTTGGACTCCAGTACCATCAGTTGCAACGTGGCATTTTGAATTTCTACCGCGACCAGGACGAGTTCGAAGGTTCACAAAAGGCGGCTGACGTCATGCGTGACTACGGCCTTGACCGAAAAATCGTCAGCGCCGATGAGGTCATTGCGATCGAACCCGCGCTGGCGCCACATCGTGCGAGTATCGTGGGCGGGGATTTCACCGAGACCGATGAGAGCGGTGACGTACATGCATTCACTGTTCAGGTCGCTGAACTTGCCAGCAAAGCTGGCGTCACGTTTGAGTTTTCTACCAGAATCACTCGAGTGATTTGTGAGCATGGCCGGGCGGCAGCAGTTGAAGTGATTCGCAGTGATGGCAGCTACGACCGCATTGATGGCGATGCATTTGTGGTGGCGCTCGGCAGCTTTACCCCACAGCTGATGCGGCCACTGGGCATACATTGTCTGATCTACCCGACCAAGGGTTACTCGGCCTCTTTTCCGATTATCAAGCCCGAGGCTGCTCCCGTGGTCAGTCTGACGGACAGCAAACACAAGGTGGTGTTCTCCCGTTTGGGTGATACCTTGCGCATGGCAGGTACTGCAGAGCTTTCGGGCTACTCGCGCACGCTCAATCCGGTGCGTTGTCAGGCGATGACTGATCTGGCGCGCGAGTTGTTCGATGGCGTGCTCGATTTTGACAATGTGAAGTACTGGTCTGGTTTGCGTCCATCGACCCCGTCAAACGTGCCCTTGATTGGTCGCACCCGGATTCCCAACCTTTATCTGAACACCGGACACGGCACGCTGGGCTGGACGATGGGCCCGGGTTCAGGCAAGGCCATCGCTGACATCATTAGCGGTCATACACCGCAGCCAGAGTTTCCATTCATGGGTATTTGAATTGTGTCGCTTCAGCCTGGCTTGCCAGGCATTTTTTTAAGGAACCGCTAGTGAAACCAATCGTTAGTCGCCTGGCCATTCTTGGCATGTCAACGTTACTGGCCACGCCAGCCTTTGCACAAAAGACGGAAATCGAAATTTGGCACACGCTCTCAGGCCCGAACCGATCCGAGTTTGAAAGCTTGATCAGTCGTTTTAACGGGTCACAATCGAATGTCGTGGTTGACCTGACCCATTACGACGATCAGGCTGAACTTGAAGAGGATGCCGCCCAAGCGATTGCCGGCAAGCGTGACAAACCAGATCTGGTGCAGTTGCGTGACAACCGATCACCCGAAGCAGTGGCACAGCATAAGGACATCTTGCCGCTGTACCAGTTGCTGGCCAAGTATCCGGTGCCAGATGCCTCTTGGTTCCTGGAAAAAACCACTGACTTTGTGCGCGACAGCAAAGGCCGGTTGTTGGCGTTTCCCTACATGGCTGAAGTCCCTGTGATGTTTTACAACATCGACCTGTATCGAGGCGCTGGTCTTGATGCCAATGCGCCGCCGCCCACATGGCCAGACTTCCAGGCGCATTTACTCAAGCTTCGCAATGACGGTGGCGTCTCGTGTCCTTATGTCACGAGCGATCAGGTCAAGGTGCACATCGAGAACCTCGCCCCCATCAATGACGAGTATTACCTCACGCCAGACAATGGGTTGAAGTCATCCAAGAACCTCGCGTTTAACTTCAACACTTTGTATATGCGACACCTATCGTTAATGGTCAGTTGGCGCAAGACAGATTTGCTCATGCAACACAGTGCGGCCGGTCAGGCCACCAGTGCGTTTACGCAAGGTCGTTGCGCTGTCTTGACAGCTGCCTCAGGTGCCTTGGGTGAGGTGCGTCAAAGCGGCGTTCGCTTCGGGGTTGCGCCGATTCCTTACTACGCACAAGAAACTAAAAAACCCGGTGCGCCGTTCATTGGCGGTAGTGCTTTATGGGCAGTCAAAGGCCATTCGGCTGAGCGACAAAAGGCCACCGCACAACTGTTGGCGTATCTGGCCACGCCTGTGGTAGCCGCGCAATGGCATCAGAGAACCGGTTACATGCCATTGACGGACGCAGCCTTCAGAGCTGCTGACGTGTCCTTCTACAACCGGATACCGGGTGCGCGCAAGGTCGTTGAGCAAATGACAAATGGCGACAGCAAAAAGTCTGCTGGATTTGACGTTCGCAATTACCCCAAGATTTTGGTGTTGCTCAATCAAGCCTTTGACCAGGCGTTGTCTGATCAGACGCCACCCATGAGCGCGCTGATGAACGCCAAGTCCGAGGCCGCCAAGCTTATGCGCTAAGCGTTTGTTCGCTGTCGGCATTGCAAACACGGCCAGCTTTTGCTGGCCGTGTTTTTACCGGGACTTTTTTGTCCTTGCGTAATCTACACAATTGTTTCCAGATCCTGATTAGCCCAAGATGCTCGCCTGATTCAAAAGGGAAGCATTCATGGGTATCTGTTGTAGATGGTCTTGCACCAGCTTGTGGCTAGGACTCGCCGCGGCACTGACGAGTTGTGCTGTGCATGACACCGATGTGCCGCAATTAAGTCGGTCAATGGCCCATCGACCCGCGCATGCGTTGGTTGGCGAACCGGATTTCAACTGGCACTTAAGCGGTGATCGTCGAGTGGCACCCCGACAGGTGTTCTCAGACCAAGGACGTATTTGGCTGCAATGGCATCCGCATCAGGCTGTGCCAACGGTTTTTGTTGATCAGTTTGGCAGTTGGCAGGTGGTCGATCAGCAGCCGTATGGTCAATATACGGTGGTCGACGGTCATTGGCAGCGACTCATGTTTCAGGGCGGACAGTTACAAGCCATGGCTGTTTACCGTCAAGCCGCAGCGCCTGAACCGGTTGTGCCTTGCGTGAACCTGTGCCCGAGCACCCCCGGGTTTGATGTTCGTCTATCTGATGTCAGTATCCGTCAGGCCCTGCGCCGCTGGTCGGAGCAAGCGAACTGGTTTTTTGATGATGCGCATTGGTCCTTGCCGGTTGACTTCCCCGTCACTGCACCGGCAACTTTCAGCGCCGACTTTGAGCTCGCTGTCCGTGGTTTGCTCGAATCCACGCGCGTCTCAGGCCAGGCGGTTAAGCCGTGCTTTTACGCCAATCACGTCTTGCGCGTGATCCCGGCAGCGCAGTCTTGCGATCCCATGGCTGACCAGGGAGATCGCCCATGAGCATCCAGCCAATAACCACGGTGGTGTTTGCCAGTATGTTGCTGGCGTCTTGTGCCATTGATGATTTAAGCCGTCAGTCACGTGACTATGTCCGTCACAATCGTGACACGCTCGAGCACACCGCACAGCGCTACGAACAGCAAGTCGTACAGTCCGCCCGGGTGGGCCGTGCGCAGACGCGTGTCAACAAGCCTTGGGTGTCTGGTAAACCGATACCGCTGGCACGTGAATTTGATTTGCCGCCAGCCTTGCGCACGGATGTCAAGGCCACGCTGATATTTGCCAATCAGCCCAAGTCCTTGACCCAGATTGCTAACCGTATCGCGCAGGCCACACAGATACCGGTTCGTATTAATCCCGATGCACTCTTGCCCATCGAACATTTCATGCCACGGTTAGCGGCTGTGACCGTTGGCGGTCATACGGCTGCGCAGATACATGCCACCATGCCGGTCGGCACACAGCCATTGCCCCATATTCTTGACCACATCGCTGCGAGTCACCAAGTCAGTTGGCAATACGATGGCAAGGCCATTGAGTTTTATCGGACTCGCACGCGAGTGTTTGATGTACGGGCTTTATCAGTGGATGCCAAGTCTGACATGCGGCTAGGCAAGTCCAGCAGTCAAAGCCACCAGGGTTTTGATAGTGCTGCGCATACCGAACTGATGTTGCCTAGTCAGGCGGTGGTTCAAGATATTGTGAAACAGCTCGAGCCGTTTCTGACTCGTGCAGCTGTGGTGGCGGCGCAACCGGGTAGTTTGAATTCGATTGTGATTACCGACACCCCCAAAGCGCTCGATGCGGTCGCGCAGTATCTCGAACGTTTAAATCGCCGCTTGAGCCGCCGGGTACGGCTGGTGTTTGAACAAATCACAGTCACCCGCGATCAAAGTCATGAGCAAGGCATTGACTGGCAGCTAGCGCTGGCATCCGAGCTTGGAGCAATCGACTTCTCTGGTGCTGCTGCTGGTGCGGCACCGACGCTAATGAAAGTGTCAGGCGCCAGCGGCGCAGCAGGTTTTAGCACCAGCCTGCTTTTAAAAGCCGTATCCCGGTATGCCGATGTGGTTCGGCACACCACCGTTCCAGTCATGACATTGAATCGCAGGCCAGTCACGCATGCGGTGCGTTCAACCTTCACCTATGTTGATCAGGTCAAGTCAGTCGCGACCAACTCATCGGACAAAAATGCCACTAGTGCATTGCCGGGCATAGCCGTTAGCCAAAAACGCGAGACAGTCGGGGCGTTTTTGACCTTGGTGCCGGATGTGCAGGACGACGGTCAGGTGCTTTTGTCGGTGTCATTTGATGACACGGTGGCCATGCCACTCAAAACCTTGACCTTTGGTGGCCAGCAAAATGCCGTCCAAATACAGCAGCTCGATTTGCGTGGTAACGGCACGGTGCAGCAAGTGGTGGTTTACCCAGGACGGCCAACCCTGATTGCCGGGTTTGAACAGCAGGCCAGCGAGGTAACTCAGACACGTCGCTCGCCCCATGCCCCCAAAGTCTTTGGTGGTGATGATGACGTCAGCCACCAGAACACCATGACTTTGATCTTTGTCACAGCACAGGTGCAAGACGGTGGTTGACCTGAAACACCATTCAGAGAGCCTGACACCTCAGTCACCAACGCGCAGCTGGCAGTGGCATGATGCCAAGGCCAATATTCACTGGGTGTTTGGTATGCGTTGGCTGCCCGCGCTGGGTCCTCAAGGACAAAAGGCGATGCAACGCAGCCTGCGTGAGCAGGGTTTCACGTGGGCCGTCAACCACGGCAAACAGGTGCGACTGTTGGGCCTGCACCCCGATGGCGCGATTGCGCCTGTCAACCCAAAAACCGCGAGTGCTGCCGCCGCGTTTGCCAGTGCCCACCCAAGCGGTGCGCATGCGCTGTGTTTGCAAATTCCGGGCATGGGTGTATGGCTTGTCGCGGCTTGTGACGGTTGCGTCCTGAGTGATACTGATCGCTGGTTTGATACGCTTGAACAAGCGCAAGGCTGCCTGCAGGGCTTGCGCGACAGGCATGAGCAAATTGTCTGTCAAACGATCCAATGGTCGCTTGACGAATCGGATGCGGCCAACGATCAGCCCGATTTTTTACAGGCGAGCCTGGCTAAACAATGCCGGTTTTGCAGGCTGCCATCTGTACAAACATCCTGGCCATGGCTCGCATTTGCCATCGTGGCAATTGCCGCGCTCGGTGCGACCGCCTATCTGTCTTGGCCCCGACAGCAGGCGGTACCGAGGTTTGTCGACAGCGCCTTGAACGCTGCGCCCCTAAGCCCATTGGTGCGCACGCATCGACCCGAAAGCCTTGTGGGCTTGTTCGAGAGCTGGCATCAGCTGCCTGTAGATCCCGCGGGGTGGTTGCTGCAATCGGTGGCTTGCCGGATTGATGAGCAACAGGCGTTTTGCAGGGCCGCTTACAAGCGTCATGTGCCAGGTGCTCACAATGAGGATCTGCAGCCGCATGCGCCGCCTGGCTGGGCATTTGAACCAGACTCATTGGATCGCGCCTATTTCAAGCGCACGATCGATATGCCGATGCAGTCATTGCAGCTACATCAGCAAGCAAGCACCACGTTTGGCCTGAGCCAGTTGCAGCGTTTAAGTGCTCGAGTGGCAGGGTTATCGATTGGCACATCAAGCAGGTTGCCGGCCGATACCTCGAGTCGGATGGTCGACCGTGGGCAGCGCCCGTTCGAAAGCGACGTACCGATGACCCAAACGCTGTTTGTGCGCAAGCTCACCTTGAGACTTGCCTTGCGTCAAACCGACCGACTGCAGGAACTGAATTTGCCCTTGCGATGGCGACAAGCCGATTTATCCATCGTACAGGGTGCGGAAATCGATCAATTACGTGGCTATTTGATGCTGAACTTACAAGGAGAATGGCTTGAAACACCGTAAATTTCTATCACTTGCTGGTGCACCGGGCATATGGGCGAGCGTGCTTGGCGTGTTTGCCCTGATGCCTTCGGCACAAGCCACTGAGTCGGTGGCACGAGTCACTACGCCGATGACGGTGCTTGCAATGATCAAAACAGAAAACGACGTGTTAGCCCAATGGCAGGCTGCGCGCAATAAAGTCGCTGCACGCAAACGCCCCAAGTCTACCTTGCTGTCAATCTATGGTGTATTGCCGCAGTTGCGCGCTACCGTGTTGATCGATGGACGCGAGGTGGTGTTCGAACAAGGTCGCAAACAGCCTTTGTTTCCGCAAACCAACGCATTACGGTTGCGGCTGATCAAGCCCCCTTGTGTGTCGTTTACACGTCGCGCCAGGCTAGAGACGGTTTGTCTGTCCAGAGTGGGATCGTGAAGCGTGCTCAAGGCACCGCTTCGGTGCTAATGCTCGGTGAGTCCCTGATGCATGAGGCCATCGGCGTGATGGGTGTAGACACCGCGCTGACAATTGACAACGTCGAGCCCTTGTTCGATCGGCTTCATGTGCCTGACCCGCAGTTGGCTAGCCAGATGTGTCCTGTGCGTCTTCCGGATGGCACGGCGCAAGTCTGGGTGCTACCCGAATACGCTCATCACGATCAGGCGCGAGCGTTGGTGTTGGCTTTGGCGCAACTGGGCATGTCGATTGCCAAGCCGTCACGGCAAATCGTGCCACCAGCCCGCCTTGGTGAGCTCAACCGGGGTTTGAGACATGGCAAGACGACTCAGGCGGTGCTACGTGTAGCGGCCAGCACACCCAAGCATGTGTTGGTGACGCTGCTCGATGACTTGATTACGTGGGCGCTCAAAGCCGATGCCAGTGACATTCATCTGACGGTGCGTCATGCGCAACCGTATGCTGATGTGGCATTCAGTATCAATGGCGGATGTTTCAGGCCTGCTCATTTCCGAATGCTTTCAACAGAAGTGGTGCTGGAGCTGTTGGCAGTTAGCTGGATGACAGTGCAAGGCGGCAACGGCGCTGTATTCGATGTCACGTGTGAGCAGCAAGGGCGATTCGAACGCACCATCGGTGGTGATGTTGTCGGGTTGCGGTGGGCGTCGCTAGTGATTCAAGGCGGCGTCAGTGTCTGCTGGCGTTTGTTGAATCGGGTGTGTTGGCAAGTTGCACCATCGCTTGATGAGCTGGGCTATGACCCGACACAATATGCCGCCATGCTGCGTGCCACGCACGGACATGGGGGGCTGGTGGTATTTGCTGGACTGGTTGGCTCAGGTAAATCGACATCTTTGGCTGCTTTGATGAAGTTGATCCCAACAACTCGCAAGATCATCACGCTAGAGGATCCTGTTGAATATGTCATCGACAATGCACTGCAGTGCCCTGTCGCAGGTTTCGATGCTCAGGCGGTCACCGGTCAGCTTGCCAGCAAACTGAAGACCATCAAGCGAAGCGCCGCGCATGATGTATTGATTGGTGAGTTACGCGACACGCTAGGCGGGCAGGCCGTGGTGGATTTGGTGCTGGCGGGCACCAATGTTTACACCACCGTGCACGCAAGTTCAGCCCTGCAAATTCTGACACGCTTGAGTTCAGACTTGATTGGGGTGCCAGAGAGCCTTCTGGTGATGCCAGGCTTTATCAAGCTGTTGGTTTATCAGGTCTTGCTCAAGCAACTTTGCACGGCGTGCTCGCAAAGCGCGAGTGACTGGCTGGCGTCTGCCGATGGCTTGCCAGACCAGCCGCAATCGTTGCTGTCAGACAAACTCGAGTGGCTTGAACGTTTGGCACAAGTCACCAACGGCAATTGGCAGGATTGGCGTTTCAGAAACCACGCGGGCTGCGCTGCCTGTCAGCGCCATGAGGACTCACACGGCACAGGCTATCGTGACCGCTTGCTAATTGCCGAGATGATCGAGCCGGCTGCATTGCCCGGGTTTTACCCAGCGCTAGCGGGCCGCTCGCTATGGCAGCAAGTGGCCAGTTGGCAGTTGGCTGCTGGCACGCAAGCCTCAGAGTTGACCGGTTACCTACCGGTAGTCAATGCAGCCCAGGTGCACCTCAACCAGGGGCTGATCGATCCGCTTGACTACGTATTGCGCTTTGCGCCAGTCCTCACGGAGTCCGTATGAGCATCGGTTTGGGCAGACAGATCTCTCATGACTCGCGCGCAAGTGCTCGATTGCCAATTGGCATCCGTTGGGCGGCGTGGCAATTTAAGCGCCAGCGAGCCGAGTATTACGCGTTTTTAGGAGAGTTTTTAGATAACCGGGCACTTGAGCAAACCTTGCTCTTGACCTTTGAGCAAGACAGCTGGCGTCATGGCAATCGGTCACCTCGGGGGCGTTTGGCCGGATGGTGGGCCACACGTTATGCCGCCAGTGGTGGTGACCTGGTGCAAACCTGGCGTGGCACGCTGCCTGCCAAAGATTTGCAGACTATCGCCTTGGCGCAAGAGGCCGGACAAATGGCCTTGGTGCAAACCTTAAAAAGCATGGCTAGCCAAATCAGACTCTGGAATGAATGTGTCGGCAGTTTTTGGCAGACCATCGCGGTCGGTTTGGTCGCTGCCATGGTGGCAGTGGCTTGTCTTTTTGTGATGCCGTTATGGACAGTGCCCAGGCTCATGGGCGCATTTGCCAATGTGCCTGCTGCCTACCATGGTGCGTCATTGACTGCGCTATTGGGATGGGTTGATTCGGTTGGGTCCTACTGGTGGGCTTGGCTATTTGCCTGCAGTTTGGCGATGATCCTGATGTGGTGGTCATTGGCCGGATTTAAAGGATCGTTTCGTAACGTGCTCGATCGGTTTGGCATCTGGCGCCTATACCGTGACTTGAATGCCATGCAGTTTTTGACGGGCTCAGCAACACTGCTGAACGCTTTGTCAGCAAGCGGCGTATCACTGCGAACCGTCCTCACCACCCAACAGTTGCATGCAAGTGCCTGGCTCAATCACCACTTGTCACGTATGGTGCGCGAGCTTGACGCCGGCGCTGATGTGCTGACAAGTCTGAACACGGGACTTCTGGCTGACGACATCTGGTGGCGATTTGTTGATGTGGTGCGGGTTCACGGACTGGCTCAAGGTTTGGGCACTGCATCAGGCGCGATCGGCGAGTTACTCAAAACACAAATGGCTAAACGCGCCATCGTGTTGCGTTGGGTTTTGTTGATCTCAGCGCTTGCGACTGTGATGATCGTTGGCTTCTGGCATTTGCGGGCCATTGAAGAGCTGCGGCAGGGTTTGACCTTGTTTTACAGCCTTTCATAAGTCCCTCGTCACGACCACTGGCGCACTCTAAGCACACAACTCACTCACTTAAACCCACTCTACAGGAAGCAATCGATGCACATGATATTGACTGGTTTGCGCAACACACAGACTGTTACGCCCCAAGCTGTGACGCACCTAACGGCGGCGCCTACAAACAAGACACGCCATCTACAACGCGGTTTCTCTCTGGTGGAGGTGTCCATCGTGACCGCGCTGATGGTGATCTTGGCAATTGTCGGAATTCCGGCGTTGCAAGACTATGTCATTGAGAACAAAGTGCCTAAAGTGGCTGCGGATCTGCAGCGTTTTGTGGCGCGCATGAAAGTCGCAGGTATCGGTGGCAGTGATGCACCCTTTGCCAACGTTGACAAGCGTGTACTGGTCAATGGCATGCGCGGCAGTTCAGCCGTCACCGTCCGGGGTGAGGGGTCGACTGCGGTGGTGGTGCACGGCCTCGGAGGGCAAGGTATATCGGGTAATGGTGAAATTCTCATGGGGCCTGCCGCTGTACCGGATCAGCCAGTCGGCTCAGCGTTTAGTCTGACGCTTGATCATGTCAATCATGCTGCCTGCCCCATGCTCGCCACCACCTTGCAGCGCATGGCCAGCCAAGTCTTGATTGACGGCAAGTCAGGGGAAGTGGTGGTGAAGAATGATTTTGCTACCCCCCCAATGGCTTATCAGCCCGTCCTGGCTGATGCACAGTGCCAGCGTGGTGACAGTAACCGTTTTGTGTTTGTGTTTCAGTGACAAGTCTGCTGCGCCCCAATGGCCATGGGCGGGTGAGCAGTTGGCCAAGAGCGCGCCAGACAGGACAGGCGCTGGTGGAATGGATGGTGGTGGCTGCATTGGCCATGTTAGTGGTGATCTGGGCCGCGGGTGAGTTTGCACAAAAAGCCGAACAAGCGGCAGCCGATGGCTACGGGCAGTGGTTGCAGGCGGTATCAACTGCCATCACCGAGGCAATCAAGCATGACGACGCGGCCTCACAACCTAGTGCGGGCATGTTTGGCCAATTGCCGCTTAACACGCTGGTACCGATCGAGCCTTGGTTGGCGCGTCTGAAACAAGACGGTTGGCTGGCCGCAGCACTGGCCTCTAGGCCATCGTTGCCATATGACATTCGGCTCGTGAGACTTGACTCTACCGGTGCCTGCGCCAGTGATGCATGTCCCTTGACGGTGTTGCTATTGGCCATGCCGCGCACTGAGCAAGCTGCGTTGCACCCGAGCGCGATCTTGGCTGCCCTTGCAGGCAAAGGGCTTGCTGTGACCGATCTGGCGCCAGATCGGCTACGGGGTGCGGCCTACGAGGTGTCTAATCCGATGCCTGGTGGTATGCCCTTGCCACTTGGCACGGTTGGCTTACTAGCCTGGCATCCCGATCGTGCGCCGGCTTATGTCAGGCTGCATGAAACACGCAGTGTGACCTTGGCCGGGGGCGTGCAGCTTGGACAGACGGCGCAGGCTGAAGGCGACTGCCAGCCCGAGGGATTGGTCATGGTCGATTCAGCAGGGGAATTGCTGATCTGTCAGTCCGGCCACTGGCAAAAAGTGGGACAGCCGCACGATCATGTGCGCCAATGTGGGGCACTGGCGCAGCAAGATCAGGTCTTATTGGACTTGCAGCGTCAGTCGCGCCTGTGGCCCCTCTTAGGTGGTGATTCAGGTTGTCGATGCCCGTCGGATTTTGCGGCGGTAAATTTGGGGCGCGAGTTTGAGCGGGTGGGGCCAGTGGTTTTGGTCGATGGTTATGCGTGCCTGCGCCTATAATCGCTTGATCAACTTTGGATTGGCGGTTTACGCATGAAAGTCTCTGAAATTCGCGAGAAGTTTCTCAAGTACTTTGAAAGCAAAGGGCACACGATTGTGCCCTCGTCTTCGTTGGTGCCAGGCAATGACCCGACGTTGCTGTTTACCAACTCCGGTATGGTGCAGTTCAAGGATGTTTTTACAGGGCAGGAGACGCGTAACTACACTCGCGCCACGACCTCTCAGCGCAGTGTGCGCGCTGGCGGTAAGCACAATGACCTCGAGAACGTGGGCTACACCGCAAGGCATCACACTTTTTTTGAGATGCTTGGCAACTTCAGCTTTGGCGACTATTTCAAGCGTGACGCGATCCACTATGCCTGGGAGCTTTTAACCACGGTCTACAAATTGCCAGTGGATCGACTCTGGGTGACGGTCTATCACGAGGATGATGAGGCCTACGACATCTGGGCCAAGGAAATTGGGGTGCCAACCGAGCGCATTATTCGCATCGGTGACAACAAGGGCGCTCGTTACGCCTCAGACAACTTCTGGCAAATGGCTGATACCGGTCCGTGCGGGCCTTGTTCAGAGATTTTCTACGACCATGGGCCTGAGGTTTGGGGTGGCCCGCCTGGATCGCCAGAAGAGGATGGTGATCGATACATCGAAATCTGGAATCTGGTGTTTATGCAGTTTGAGCGCGACAGCGATGGTGTGATGCACCCACTGCCCAAGCCTTGCGTGGACACCGGCATGGGGCTTGAGCGTATTGCCGCTGTCTTGCAACACGTGCACTCCAATTATGAGATTGATTTGTTTGAGTCCCTGATCAAAGCCGCGGCGCGTGAAACCGGTTGTTCAGACTTGACCAACAATTCGCTGAAGGTCATCGCAGACCATATTCGAGCCTGCGCGTTTCTGGTGGTCGATGGCGTGATTCCGAGCAATGAGGGTCGCGGCTATGTGTTGCGTCGAATCATTCGACGTGCGCTGCGTCATGGCTACAAACTCGGACAGTCCAAGCCATTCTTTCACCGCTTGGTCAATGACCTGGTGCAGCAGATGGGGGCGGCCTACCCGGAGCTTGCCAATAACGCGGACCGTGTGGGCAGGGTGCTGTTACAGGAAGAGGAGCGATTTGGTGAGACGCTCGAGAACGGCATGCGAATTCTGGATGAGGCGTTGGCAAATCTTAAGAGCGGTCAGACACTCGATGGCCAGACGCTCTTTATGCTGTACGACACCTACGGGTTCCCGGTCGATCTGACGGCAGACATTTGTCGTGAGAAGTCCATTGAGGTGGACATGGTTGGGTTCGATGAGGCCATGGGCAAGCAACGTGACCAGGCGCGCGCTGCCGGACGGTTCAAGTCAGTCGATGGTTTGCACTACGAGGGTGATCAAACCGTATTCCATGGCTATGATGCGCTTGCCTGGGAGGCCGCGGTGGTGGCCTTGTACGTGGATGGGACCCCGGTTGATGAAATCGCAGCTGGTCAATCGGCTGTGGTGGTGCTTGATGAAACGCCGTTTTATGCGGAATCAGGCGGGCAAGTGGGTGATGCCGGTGAGATCGTGACTGAGGCCGGTCAGTTCGTGGTGTCTGATACCCAAAAGATTCAGGCCGGCGTTTTTGGTCATCACGGTGAGTTGACCCGTGGCTCATTAAAAGTCGGTCAAAGTGTTAAAGCCAAAGTTGACACGCTACGCCGGGCTCGCACAGTCCGTAACCACTCGGCCACCCATCTCATGCATAAAGCCTTGCGCGAGGTATTAGGTGCTCACGTACAGCAGCGCGGTTCACTGGTGGATCCCGACAAAACCCGGTTTGACTTTGCGCATGATGCTCCGATGACAGCTGAGCAAATTGCTGAGGTTGAAGAAATCGTGAATCGTGAGATTCTCGCCAATGAGCCTACCGATGCTCGCATCATGGCGTTTGACGATGCGGTCAAGTCGGGCGCTGTGGCACTGTTTGGCGAGAAGTATGGTGACACGGTGCGTGTGCTAGATATCGGATCCTCGCGCGAATTGTGTGGCGGCACGCATGTGACGCGCACGGGCGATATTGGTTTGTTCAAGATTGTCTCGGAATCCGGTGTCGCCGCCGGTGTTCGTCGCGTTGAAGCCATCACCGGCGACAACGTGTTGCACTGGGCTCAGTCGCTAAATGCCACGGCCGCGCACATCGCCTCGATGGTCAAATCAACGGTGTCCGATGCCGCTAATCGGGTGGCACAACTGCAAGAACAGCTTAAATCGGCTGAACGAGAGCTGGCACAAACCAAGGCCAAGATGAGCGCCGGCGCCGGGGCCGCGTTAGCGGATCAGGCCCAAGTGGTTGCTGGCATCAGGGTATTGGCCCATGATGTGGTGGGTGCCGACCCTAAAGGCCTGCGCGCCATGGTGGATCAGTTAAAGGACAAGCTGCAGTCAGGCGTGGTGGTGTTGGCGACAGTGACCGATGACAAGGTTAGTTTGGTCGCTGGTGTGACCAAGGACCTGATGGATCGTGTCAAAGCAGGGGACTTGCTGGCACACGTGGCCACTCAGGTCGGCGGCAAGGGTGGCGGGCGACCGGACATGGCCATGGGTGGCGGTACCGAGCCTGCGAAGCTGGCAACGGCCTTGCAATCCGTGCCGGCATGGGTTCAAACCAAAATCCAGGGCTGAGGCGGCAGATGGCTGAGATCGATCTGGATCATCCGGCTGCGACGGTGGACGCCACCGGCCTTGAATGCCCGCTGCCTATACTCAAAGCAAAAAAGGCCTTGTCCACGCTTGAACCTGGGCAGATGCTAGAAGTTATTACGACCGATCGCAAGGCTAAACAGGATTTTGAGGCATTTTGTCGGCAGACCGGTAACCCGCTACTGGCGCACCGGGATGTTGGCGAGAAGGTGCACCACTACTTGCAACGACGCGCCTGAACCATGCTAGAATCTACGGCTTAGCCCAAATTTTGTTACCAATTTTTATAGAAGAGATTACCTATGGTGGTGATTCGTATGGCTCGCGGCGGCTCCAAGAAGCGCCCGTTTTATAGCCTAGTTGCAACTGATTCGCGTGATCGTCGTGACGGTCGTTTTATCGAGCGTGTTGGTTTTTATAACCCTGTTGCTGGCGATAGCGACGAGAAATTGCGTATCCAGATGGATCGCGTGACCTACTGGCAGGGTGTGGGTGCGCAGTTGTCACCCTCAGTGGCCCGCTTGGTCAAAGAGTACAGCAAGCAGGTTGCTGCTTAAGCTGTCTTAGACGTTGTTTCAGACGTGTTGGTTCGGTGTTGGTTCGGTGTTGGTGCATGACTGAATTAGTCGATGAGCTCAAACAAATTGACTAAAAAGCTTTCAACCCACCCCAGCATAAGCTCTGATTCCGAGATGCAAGCCACACCCTCAGACCTGGTTGAACTAGGTCGGGTGCTCGGAGCGCATGGCATCAAAGGCTGGATTAAGGTCCAGCCTTTTTCTTCTGATTCCGAAGCATTGGGTGCCGTTAAGCGCTGGTGGCTTCGTTTGCCTCAGTCCCCGCTTGCGGTACCCGATAGCACTGCATCACCAGCGGTTGCCGTTAATTTGGTTTGGGCCAAGCCTCACGGCGCTAATTGGATTGCTTGCGTGAGGGGTTTAAACGACCGAGATGAGGCGCAGGCACTCAAGGGCAATACCGTGATGGTTCCCCGAGGCGCTTTTCCCAAACTTGATGAGAACGAGTATTACTGGGTCGATCTGATCGGCTGCTCAGTGACCACCGACGCCGATGGTGAATCCGAGCATTTGGGCGTGGTTGAATCCGTCCAAGACAACCCGGCGCATCCAATTCTGGTGGTACGGCAACAGCATGTCATTAATGGTCAGTGCGTCGACCGTGTTGACGACAAAGACAAGGCGGTTTACTCACTCATTCCGTTTGTAGCAGCCCATGTGGGTGACATTGACACCGAGGCCCGCATAATAGAGACCCACTGGCCACGGGATTTTTAGCCTGTCTTGGCTAACTGGTTTATACAAAGTTGCGTCCACAGCACTGAACTTAGGGTTAGCTTGTCTTGTCATACTAAAAAGCGGTCTACTATCAAAGTGGACAGCGTAATCAAGGAGCTAAGCATGGCAACACGACGTAAAGTATCCGAAGCAGAGCACGAATCTCGTCTGGTAGATCCCATCAAGCACGCGCTTGATGAGGCCGAAGATCTTTTGCGGGAAGCGGCTAGCGCGAGCGGAGACAAAGCTGAAGAATTGCGCGAGCAAGCGCTTGAGACATTACGGCGCAGCCGCCTGGCTTTGCATGATGTACAGGACTCGTTGCTTGATCGCGGCCGACAAGCCGTGCGCGTCACCGATGACTATGTGCATGAGCGACCCTGGCAAGCCGCAACGATTGCCGGTGTGGCTGGCCTGTTGTTGGGCTTATTGATTGCGCGCCGCTAATGTCGATCCGTCACAGCGTTAAAGACCTGTCAGCAGACCTGGTACAAGCCATTGCCACGCGCGTGGAGTTATTTGGGTTGGAGTGGCAACAAGCCAGAGAGGATCTGCCCAGGCTCTTGGCGCTGTGGGTGGTGGGCTTACTTGCCTTGCTGTTCGCAGCAGCACTGTTCACGTTGTTGATCATTGTGTTGGCTTGGGATACGCCATATCGGGATTGGGTTGTGCTGACACTCTGCGTTTTATATGCAGTGGCCGGTGGCTTGCTTTTATGGCGAGTACGCGAGCGTATCCGCGCTGGCGGTCTGAATCCGTTTGCTGTCACGATCCAAGAGCTGCAGCGCGATATCAGCCTGTTAGCCCATCGAGAGCAGTCCGAGCAAACTGGCAGTCGTCGGGATGAGAATCATGACAGTTAAACGCAACGCGATGTTCGAGCGCGCCGTTCGAATTGAGATGCTGCGCGCACGCGCTGCTGTCGAGCGTGACACTATTGCGCGCCACACTGGCGACTTGGTCGATAGCCTCGATCCGCGGGTGGCGGTGGGACGCTTGTTGCCGGGCAATGCTCGCGATATGGTGTCGCGTGGCTTGCGGCTGGTCACTCGTTATCCTTACATCCTGACTACCGTCTTATCTAACCGTCGGTTTAAAGCCGTGCGCTGGATTTCCTTGGCAGCCGTGGCGGTTGGTGCCTGGGCCATGTTCTCTGGCAATGACAAGTCCGATGACAATCCTGATGATCAGTCTTTGTAAGGCCGGATCTTAAATCGGTTGCTCCAGACTTTTCAGGATGTCGGCAACGAATTTATCGACGGGATAATGCTTCATCAGCTCGTCACGCGCCCAGGCCAGTGGCGTGGAGGACACCAGCATCACTTTGGCTAGATTGCGACTCTCGGTTTGCGCGGCCTGCACTCGTTTGCGGTGACGCAGCTCGTACAGCCGCAAAGCCCGAGTAACCGTATTGGCTTCAACTCTCAGTAATTCGTCAGCTAGCACCGCTGCAGACTCCATCGCATTGGAAGCGCCAACCCCTGCGGTGGGTAAAAATGCCGTGGCTGCATCACCGAGTAACACGACACGGCCTTCGCTCCAGACGGCTGAGCGCACATCATCAAGTTTCCAGAAAAAGATTTCGTTGGTATCGTCCGGCAGGGCGTCAAATACACTCGGCAGTGCCGCCGCGATTGGTTTGAAATGATCGCGGATATCGGCGGCGCGATGTGTCTTGATATCCATCTGTCCAATCGGACCGCCTGCAAAGACGCACAACTGCTCTTTGCAAGGGTAGAGCCCTAAAAACCGGCCAGCGCCCCAATACTCGGTGACATCATCAACCGGTATGACGCCATTATCTGCCCACCAGATCCAGCCGCCCCAGCCAGTCTCATGTAATGGCACGTGGCCTGCAATCAGTTCGCGCGTTTTGGAGTGAATGCCATCGGCGCCGACCACCAGGTCGTAGTCCGATTGCCGGCCATCGGCAAATGTCACTGACACAGAGGCACTGGTCTGAGTCAAAGCGGTGATGCTGGTGTTCATCCTCAGGCGCGTGTCTGATAGTTTGCTGCGTAAAAGTTCGAGTAGGGATTTTCTGGACAAGGTGCCTGCATCGCCGTGAACTGAAATCTTGTCAGCCAGTCGGTAGGTGTTAATGGCATCACCTTTGCCATTACGAAGGTGATAAGTGCCCAGCGGATTGGCGATTTGACGAAATTGCTTGATGAGTCCCAGCCCAATCAGCACTCTCGAACCGAGCGGCCAAATCGACAGTGCATAACCTGATTTCGCGAAATCAGGGCTGCGTTCAATCAGGTCAACTTCATGGCCACGGCCTTCGAGCAAGGCTGCCAGCGTGGTGCCGCCAACGCCAGCGCCAATAATGAGGATCTTCATGCTGGGCTCCCAGAGGTTCAGTGAAATCAGCAGCCATCGTAGGGCGTGTCGCAGCTAGACAAGCATCACCAACCAGTTGATCGTTCGATACATGACTCCGCCCCACTTGGGTAAGTTAGCGGCACGAGCCGCCGGCGTCTACTAAAATTCTTCAAACTACCTGGTCAACTCCCATGCGTATCGACATCCTCACGCTGTTTCCTGAATACTTTGCACCCTTGTGCACCTCGGGCATCACCGGGCGAGCGCACGACCGTGGTTTGTGGCAATTAAAGACCTGGAATATGCGCGACTTCGTTCAAGATGTGCATCGAACGGTGGATGACCGTCCCTATGGTGGCGGGCCTGGCATGGTCATGCTCGCGCAACCGCTGGCCGATGCGCTGGTCGCAGCCCAATCTGATCGGGCCGCGGCTGCGCCAGTGATCCTGCTCGCGCCATCGGGCAAGCCATTTGACCAGGCTTGTGCGCAATCGCTGGCACAGTCACCTGGCGCCATCGTGATCTGTGGGCGCTACGAAGGGATTGATCAGCGCTTTATCGATCGACACGTCAACGACTGCTGGTCTATTGGCGACTTTGTGGTCTCGGGTGGTGAGCCGGCTTTGATGCCTATGCTTGACGCAGCGGTGCGTTTGCTGCCAGGCGCCATGCAGCACGATTCGCACGATCAGGATTCGTTTCAGGACAGTCTTTCTGGACTGCTCGACAGTCCGCATTACACCCGTCCTGAGATCTGGCAAGCGCAAGGCGTGCCTGAAGTGTTGACCTCCGGTCATCATGACCGCATTGCCCGTTGGCGGCGCGAGCAATCATTGGCACTGACCTTGGTCAAACGCCCGGATTTGATCGAGAAGGCTCGCGCAGCAGGTCGCCTGACGCCCAAAGACGAGGCATTTCTGGCAAGCCTGGCGCACTCATAAAGGGTGCGAGTGCGCCGCGCAACCGCTACTGTTCCAAACGTGACCGCTGTGCCTTGATCTTTTGTAGGGTGTCGCTGAAGTTGGCCACACGTTCTTTCTCTTGGGCAACTACTTGGGGCGGGGCCTTTTGTACGAAAGACTCATTGGACAGTTTGCCATTGGCTTTGCCAATCTCAGCCGTCAGACGAGCGATTTCCTTATCCAGACGGGCGATTTCAGCTTGCACATCGATCTCGACTTTGAGCATCAGGCGGCAGTCGCCCACCACCTGGATGGGTGCGCCACTGTCCTCAGGCAGGGTGTCGAGAACCTCCACGCTGGCTAGCTTTGCCAGAAAGGCGAGATAAGGCGCCTGTGACTTCAAACTATCTTGTGGGCCTTGGGCGATCAGCGGTACGCGTTCTGCCGGTGAAAGCTGCATTTCGCTGCGCAGGGTTCGAACCGCCTCAATACGGGCTTTCAAGCTGGCAAACTCCTCTTCGGCTTGCTGATCAAGTAGTTTGTCATCGGTCATCGGGAAGGGTTGAATGCTTACACTGGTGTCTGTTTGCTCATCGCGGGTACCCGCGACCAGTGACACTTTTTGCCAGAGCTCTTCTGTAATGAAGGGTGTGATCGGGTGCAGCAGTCGCAGCACCTCTTCAAGCACCTCGATCAGTGTTGCCTGGCAGGCGGCTTTGGTATTGGCATCGCCTGACTGAATCTGCACCTTGGCTAGCTCCAGGTACCAATCACAGTACTCATCCCACACAAAGTGGTAAAGCGCATTGGCGATGTTGTCAAAGCGGTAGTCCGAGAATCCTTTTTCCACCTCTTGTTTGACTGATTGCAGGCGGGTCAGAATCCAGCGCTCAGGCAGCCCGTCGCGTTTGGCCAGATGACCGGTTGGGATGTAATCTGCCGTATTCATCAACACAAAGCGTGCTGCATTCCACAGCTTGTTACAAAAGTTGCGGTAGCCTTCGCAGCGCTTTAAATCGAAGTTGATGTTGCGCCCAAGCGACGCGTAGGCCGCCATCGTAAAGCGCAAGGCATCGGTTCCGAATGCAGCAATGCCATCGGGATAATGTTTGCGGGTCGCTTTCTCAATGTTCTCGGCCTGTTTGGGGTTCATCAGCCCATAGGTGCGCTTGGCCACCAGCGTTGGCAGGTCAATCCCATCAATCAAATCAACCGGGTCGAGCGTATTGCCTTTGGATTTACTCATCTTCTGGCCTTCGGCATCACGAATCAGGCCATGTACATACACATGTCTGAATGGCACCTCACCAATCAAATGCGTGGTCATCATGACCATGCGAGCCACCCAGAAGAAAATAATGTCAAAGCCCGTGACCAGCACACTCGATGGCAGATACTTCTGTAGGTCTGGCGTCTTGTCGGGCCAGCCCATGGTGGTAAATGGCACCAGCGCAGAGGAGAACCACGTATCGAGCACATCGGGGTCACGCGCAAGCGTACCGCTGTAACCAGCCGCTTGAGCCTGAGCCTGGGCGTCAGCTTCGCTTCTGGCCACAAACACTTCACCGTTTTGACCATACCAGGCGGGGATTTGATGGCCCCACCACAGCTGGCGTGAAATGCACCAGTCCTGGATGTTCTCTAGCCACTGGTTGTACGTGGTGGTCCAGTTCGAGGGGTAGAACTGGATCTGACCGTCACGCACGACGTCTAGCGCCACCTCTGTGATTGATTTGCCCGGGTGCAGGGTTCCGGCTGGCGCAGGCTTGCTCATGGCCACAAACCACTGGTCAGTCAGCATAGGTTCCAACACCACACCAGTGCGATCACCGCGTGGCTGCATCATGGTGTGCTTTTCAACTTTGACCAGAAAGCCTTGCTGCTGAAGTTCTTTGACGACGGCTTCGCGCGCATCAAACCGATCCATGCCGCGAAACTGTACCGGGCCGTTGTCATTGACCTTGGCGTCTAGCGTGAAGATCACAATCAAGGGCAGGTTGTGCCGCATGGCACACGCGTAGTCGTTAAAGTCGTGAGCGCCGGTGATTTTGACGACGCCGGTACCGAACTTCATGTCCACAAAATCGTCTGCGATGATGGGAATCTGGCGGTCGCACAATGGCAGATCAACCATCTTGCCCACCAGGTGTTGATAGCGCGGGTCATCAGGATGGACACACAGCGCACCGTCAGCGAGCATGGTTTCTGGCCGGGTGGTGGCAATGGTCATGCCGCGCAGGGTTTTGCGCTCGCCGTCCTCTTCGATCGTTTGCGGGCCATCGACAAAGGGGTAACAGATATGCCAAAGTGAGCCCTCGGTTTCAACGGACTGCACTTCCAGATCCGAGACGGCCGTCAACAGTTTGGGATCCCAGTTCACCAGCCGTTTGCCGCGGTAAATCAAGCCCTGTTCGTACAGGCGCACAAAGGTCTCGATCACGCCTTTGGACATGCGATCATCCATCGTGAAGTACTCACGTGGCCAGTCGGCCGAGGCACCTAAACGCCTGACTTGACGCGTGATCGTTCCCCCGGACTCTTGTTTCCATTCCCAGACTTTTTGCGTGAATTTCTCGCGGCCGAGGTCATGTCGGCTGATGTTCTTGGCGTCCAGTTGGCGCTCGACCACGATCTGCGTGGCGATCCCGGCATGGTCAGTGCCTGGCACAAACACAGTGTCCTGGCCCCGCATGCGGTGGTAGCGAACCAGGCCATCCATGATGGTCTGGTTAAAGGCGTGCCCCATGTGTAAGGTGCCTGTGACGTTTGGCGGGGGGAACTGGATTACGTAGGGCGGCAGGTTTGGGTCAGCGCCAGCAACGTGCTGCCCGGCCTGGAAATAGCCTGAAGACTCCCATTTGGGATACCAGCGGCTTTCGATGTCGGCTGGCTCAAAACTCTTCGGTAGGCTGTCTGCTGCGTTGGTTGGTTTGCTAGTCATGGGTTGCATCAAGTCGATAGGGTGTCAGTTTGCCAAGCGTATCTGCAATACACGCCAAACCTGACATTTTAAGGGTATGCGCGTAACTGCGGCATGCTAGAATGTCAGGCTATCTCGAATTTCCCAAAGTCTTTGTTTTTATTGAGAATTACTGGAGCATTCATGTCTGTACAACGCACTTTGTCGATCATTAAGCCCGATGCCGTCGCCAAAAACGTCATTGGTCAAATTCTTGCCCGCTTTGAGCAAGCCGGCCTTAAAGTCATCGCTGCCCGCATGATGCAACTCTCGCGTGAAGACGCTGGCCGTTTTTATGCTGTGCACAAAGAACGTCCTTTCTTTAAGGACCTGGTTGATTTCATGGTGTCAGGGCCGGTCATGGTGCAGGTTCTCGAGGGCGAGAATGCCATCCAGAAAAATCGTGACCTGATGGGCGCGACCGATCCCAAGAAAGCTGACAAGGGCACGATCCGCGCAGACTTTGCCGAAAGCATTGATGCCAACGCAGTGCATGGATCTGACGCGCCCGAGACGGCCGCCACCGAGATTGCATTCTTTTTTCCGGAAATGAACATCCACAGTCGTTAATGACTTTGGAGGTAGACCGGTCAGATTGTCGATACGACAATCTGACCCAATCGAGCTTTTGAACCATACGCCCACACATGAACGCCGACGCACAGTCACCTACCAACCTGATCGGGATGGAACAGACTGCCCTAGTCGAGATGATCGGCTCTTGGGGTGATAAGCCGTTTCGAGCCAAGCAATTGATGCGTTGGATTCACCAGCGGGGTGAGTCTGATTTCAGCCACATGACCGATTTGGCGGGGGCTTTCAGGCAGCGGCTGGCCAGCCAGTGTTCAATCACCGCACCCGAGGTGCTCAAGCGCCACGTGTCCGCAGACCACACCCACAAGTGGCTGTTTGATGTTGGTAACGACAACGCCATCGAGACGGTCTTCATTCCCGAAGATGATCGCGGCACCCTCTGCATATCGAGCCAAGCCGGTTGCACCGTGGCATGTCCGTTTTGTTCGACCGGTCATCAAGGGTTCAGTCGTAACCTGTCAGTGGCTGAAATCATCGGTCAGTTATGGTGGGCGCGCCACGATTTGTTGGCAAGCGGTGCGGTGACCCGACTCGATGGCAATGAGCCGACCAATGATCGAATCATCAGCAACGTCGTATTCATGGGCATGGGCGAGCCTTTGCTTAACTATGACGCGGTACTCGGTGCGTTAAAGCTCATGCTCGATGATCACGCGTATGGTCTGTCACGTCGCCGTGTCACGGTATCAACCTCTGGCGTGGTGCCGATCATGGATCGCTTGGCCAATGACTGCCCGGTCGCCTTGGCGGTCTCGTTGCATGCACCCAATGACGCGCTTCGCGATCATTTGGTGCCGTTAAACAAGAAGTATCCGTTGCGTGAATTGCTCGCAGCGTGCGAGCGCTATTTGAAAGTCGCGCCGCGCGACTTCATCACCTTTGAGTACGTCATGTTGCAAGAGGTCAACGACAGCTTGCAACATGCCCGAGAGCTTGTGGACATTGCGGCTCAGGTGCCTTGCAAGATCAACCTCATTCCGTTTAACCCGTTTCCAGGTTCGGGTTTGCAGCGCTCGTCATCGAATCGCGTCCATGCGTTCGCGCGCGCGTTGCAGGAACAGGGTGTCGTCACCACCATTCGCAAGACCCGCGGTGATGATATTGATGCGGCCTGTGGGCAATTGGCCGGTGACATCAAGGACCGCACCAAGCTCACTGAACGCCGGGTGGCACAGGCAGCCGCGCATAAATTGAAAGACATTGCGGTCACGGAGGTCAGGTCATGAGTCTTGAAGACCCTAAGACTGTTCCGCTCAAATTTGAGTCACCGCCTGAGCCCTCCGAACCGGTCACAGCCATTGCAGCGCTACGCACCATACGGGTGGCGCGCGGTATGTCTTTAGACGATGTGTCTGCCCGGTTGAAGTTTCCCGCCCGTCTGATTGATGCGCTCGAGAACGAACGCTGGGACGCATTGCCCAAGGGGATTGCGTTAAAGACGCTGACTAAAAATTACACCCGTCTGCTCGGCGTGGATTTTGAGGCGCTCGAACCTGTTTTACGGCAGCACTTGTCAGCCACACAAAGTGGAATTGCCAACCACACCTCGACGCGCGCGATTGGCGAGTCGATGGAAGAAACCCGATCCTCGGGTTCAGCCGGTTGGGTTGTGCTAGTGGTCATGGTGATTGTCATCATCGTGACCGTGGCCATTTGGCAGGGCATGGTGCCTGATAGCCTGATGCCATCGTGGTTAAAGGGGCCATCCAATGTCGGCTAAGGCAACGGCCACGCAGGATGCGGGTGCACCGATGACCCAGTGCTTGCCAGCGGTCGGACCGGCTGCCAGACGCCCGACTCGGCAGGCCAAGGTCGTCTGGGGTGATACGGTTGTGCGCGTGGGTGGTGATGCGCCCGTGGTGGTGCAGTCAATGACCAACACCGACACGGCTGATGCGATTGCCACGGCGATCCAGGTCAAAGAGCTGGCGCTGGCAGGTTCAGAAATCGTTCGTATCACGGTGAACACGCCAGAGGCTGCCCAAGCCATTGTCGCGATTCGTGAACAACTCGATCGCATGGGCGTCTCGGTGCCACTTTGTGGTGATTTTCATTTCAATGGTCACAAGTTGTTGACCCAGTTTCCCGAGTGCGCGCAGGCATTGTCGAAGTACCGCATCAATCCGGGCAACATGGGCGGTGGCAAGCGTCGCGATGACAACTTTGCTCAAATGATCGAGGTGGCATGCCGACACAACAAGCCCGTGCGCATCGGTGTGAACTGGGGCAGTCTGGACCAAGAGTTGTTGGCTCGCATGATGGATGAGAACCAGCAGCGTGCGGTACCGCTCGATGCGCAAGCGGTGATGCGCGATGCTTTGGTGGTGTCCGCGATCAGCAACGCTGAACGAGCGCAGCAACTTGGTCTGCCAGGTGATGCGATTGTCTTGTCATGCAAAGTCAGTCATGTCCAGGATTTGATTGCGGTCTATCGCGATCTCTCGGCCCGGTGCGACTACCCCTTGCACCTCGGATTGACAGAAGCGGGCATGGGCACCAAAGGTGTGGTGGCCTCTACAGCTGCCTTGGCGGTGCTGTTGCAAGAGGGCATTGGCGACACCATTCGCATTTCCCTGACACCTGAGCCAGGCGGTGACCGTTGTCGTGAGGTCGTGGTGGCGCAAGAAATCTTGCAGACCATGGGTTTGCGTGCCTTTACACCCATGGTGATTGCCTGCCCGGGTTGTGGACGCACGACCAGCACCGTGTTCCAGGAGCTCGCTGACGACATTCAACGTTATTTGCGTGAACAGATGCCAGTGTGGCGCACCCAGTACCCGGGGGTTGAGTCCATGAACGTGGCCGTCATGGGCTGTGTGGTGAATGGGCCAGGTGAGAGCCGTCATGCCGATATCGGCATCAGTTTGCCCGGCACTGGCGAGGTACCGGCGGCACCCGTGTATGTGGATGGTGTTCGCACGGTCACGCTAAAAGGGGACCGAATCGCCGAGGAGTTTCAGGTGATCGTCCAAAACTATATTGAAAAACGCTATGGCCGCCAGTCAGGCCAATAAGCCTGTCACTGACACCGCTTAAGCAGATTAAAGATGACAACTGAATTTAAAAAAGTGGCTGCCATTCGTGGCATGAATGATGTTTTGCCGGATGCTTCCCATGCCTGGGAGGCCATTGAAGAGATCCTGCGCCAATGGCTTAAGCAGTATGGCTATCTGAACATGCGATCGCCCGTGCTCGAACACACGCGGCTCTTTACCCGCGGTATCGGTGAAGTCACCGATATCGTAGAAAAAGAGATGTATACCTTTGTGGATAGCTTGAATGGTGAGTCGTTAACCCTGCGTCCGGAGTTCACCGCAGGCTTGGTGCGCGCAACGATCGAGCACAACTTGTTGTATGACCGCCCGCGTCGCATCTACAGCATGGGGCCGGTGTTTCGTCATGAGCGTCCGCAACGTGGTCGCTACCGCCAGTTTCACCAGCTTGACGTGGAAGCTCTGGGGTTTGCCGGCCCGGATGTGGACGCCGAACTGATTCTGATGACCGCCCGTTTATGGGCACTGCTTGGCATTGACGGTATAGAGCTTGAGCTCAATTCTCTGGGTCAGTTGGCCGAGCGTCAGGCGCATCGTGAAGCATTGATCAAACATCTTGAAGCCCATCGTGACGTGCTCGATGAGGATGGTCAGCGACGTCTTTACACCAATCCTTTGCGGGTGCTGGACACCAAGAATCCGGCCATGCAGGAGATGGCCAATTCGGCGCCCAAATTATTTGATTTTCTGGGTGATGAATCCAGAGCACACTTTGATGGTGTTTGCCAGCGGCTTGACGATGCAGGTATCCGTTATCGCTTGAATCCGCGCATGGTACGCGGCCTCGATTATTACAATCTGACGGTGTTTGAGTGGGTCACAGACAAGCTCGGTGCGCAAGCGACGGTGTGCGGCGGCGGGCGCTATGATGACTTGATCGCATTGCTAGGTGGCAAACCTGCGCCCGCAGTCGGATTTGCCATCGGCATGGAGCGCTTGCTCGATCTGTGGAACCAGTGTCAGCCGGCGCAAGCACCATCGGAGTGCGAGGTCTATCTGATCCACCAGGGCGAGGCTGCGCAACGACAGGCGGCCAGACTGGCCGAAAAACTTCGTGATGCGGGCCTATCGGTCATTGTGCATGCCAGCGTGACTGGTTCAGCAAACTTTAAAGCCCAGTTCAAACGGGCGGATGCCAGTGGTGCACAGATTGCGGTTATCCTAGGCGAAGATGAGCTTGCCAGCGAGCAAGCATCGATTAAATGGTTGCGGGCTGAACCCAGTCAGGCTCAGCAACAGCGGGTGGCATTTGCCGAATTGGCGCAGTACCTGCAAGGACAACTCGACAAGGTTTCTGGCAAAAAGGTTTAAAGAGATGGCGTACGATTTAGAAGAACAGGAACAGTTAGCACAGCTAAAAGCGTGGTGGGACAAGTACGGCACCATTGCGCTGGGATTATTGTCCTTGGCGCTCGTGGTGGTGCTTGGCTGGCAGGGTTGGAACTGGTATGAGGGTAGCCAGGCACAACAGGCGCGTGGCTATTACGATGCACTTGAGCGCGCGGCGGCACAAGACAGCAGCGACAGCGTGCCGCGTATCGAGGCAGCCATGCAGGCGCTGCAGACGGATTTTGGTAAGACAGACTATGCGGCACGGGCTGCGTTGGTGGCTGCGCAGGCGCTCGCTAGCCGCAATGAACTTGCTGCTGCAACGCAACCGCTTAAATGGCTGGCCACGAGCAACCATGTTGCACTGGCGCCAGTGGCCAAACTTCGCTTGGCAGGTCTTTATCTCGATCAAGGCAACTACGATCAGGCGTTGGCTGAGCTGAACATGCCACCAGACTCATTCAAGGCGTTATACGCTGATCGTCGTGGCGACATTCTGGCTGCCCAAGGCAAGCGTCAAGAAGCCGTCGCAGCCTGGCAAGAGGCGATTGACTTGCTTGGGCCCACCGATGCGCTGACCAATGTTGTGCAACTAAAGATTGATACCATGGGCTCGTGATAGGAACAGGTTGATATGTTGCGAACACAGGATTTCAAACCAATGCCAGCTCGCTGGCTGATGTGGGTGGCGATTGCCACCAGTCTGGTGCTAGCCGGGTGTGCGAGTTCAGACACACGCAACGATCCTGCGCCATTGACCCAGTACACCCCCCAAGTCAGCCCGGCCATCGGTTGGCGTGCGCCAGTCGGTAGCGGCAGCTCGTATGGTTTTGCGCCAGCTATCGTCGGTAACGCTGTCTTTGCAGCCTCGCGCGATGGCAAAGTCGCGCGCATAGATGCGGCTCAAGGCACGACGGTCTGGAATAGCCAAGTGGCTAAAGAACTCTCGGCCGGTGTGGGCTCAGACGGGCAGACCGTCGCTGTTGTGACGCCAGCAGGCGAGGTAATTGCGCTAGACGCCAACGGTGAGGTGAAGTGGCGAGCCCGTGCGGCTAGCGAGGTCAGTGTGGTGCCTTGGGTAGGCGATGGCGTGGTGGTGGTGCGCTCGGGTGACTATCGGGTACAGGCCTTTAACGCAGCCAACGGTGAACGGATCTGGAGTGTCCAGCGACCTGGACCTGCGCTGGCGCTCAGAGCACCGGCCCGCATGAATCAGATACAAGGCTTGATACTGTCAGGCATGCCCGGTGGACGGTTACTCGCCATCGAGCCAGGCAGCGGTGCGGTGGTCTGGGAGGGTATTGTGGCCGTGCCGCGTGGCGCCAGTGATCTGGAGCGCGTCAATGACGTGGTCGGCATTCCGGTTGTCCGTGGCGACGTGTTTTGTGCGGCGGCTTATCAGGGACGTGTGATTTGCTTTAACGCCAAAGAGGGTGGGCGCACCGTGTGGGCCAATAATCTATCGAGTATTGTGGGCATGACCGCTGACAATGTGCGGGCCTATGTGCCGGATAACCGCGATCGAATGCACGCCTACGAGCTTGAGGATGGAGACGCCGTCTGGGTGCAGGACGCTTTGCGTAACCGTCGTGTGACCGAGCCGGGTGTTGTTGGCAGCTGGGTTTTAGTGGGTGACCTCGATGGCTATGTGCATGCCTTGTCTGCCCAGACCGGTGAGTTGGGCGGTCGCATCAGCGTTGGCGGGGGCGCTATCTTTGCACCCGTACAAACCATGACCGGCGGTGCCTTGGTGCAAGCCGGGGATAGCTCTGTTGTTTTAATTCAGTTGAACTAATTGTGGCCTTTAAACCTGTTGTCACCCTAGTCGGGCGTCCCAATGTGGGCAAATCGACCCTTTTTAACCGCCTGACCCGCTCGCGCGCGGCCTTGGTGGCTGACTTCGCCGGCTTGACGCGTGACCGGCATTACGGTGAGGGGCGCGTGGGAGACATCCCTTTTATTGTGGTGGACACCGGCGGCTTTGAACCAGTAGCCAAAACAGGTATCTTGCATCACATGGCGCGTCAGACCGAGCAAGCCATTGCCGAATCCGACGTGGTGATCTTTTTGGTTGATGCCAGAGCCGGCTTGAATGCGCATGACCAGGATATTGCCAGCTTGCTACGCAAGTCAGGGCAGAAGGTGCTGTTGTGCGTGAACAAAGCCGAAGGCATGAGCCACACCGCGGCAGTCGCTGAGTTTCACGAGCTCGGTCTTGGTGAGCCGCATGCAATCTCAGCCTCGCATGGCGACGGGGTGATGTCGCTAATCGAAGAGGCGTTATCCTCATTTGCGCCGCAAGGCTCTTCAGGCCAAGCGCTCGACGATCAAGACACACCCGAGCTCATTGACGGCGACAAGCATCGAATCAAGTTGGCCATTGTCGGGCGGCCTAACGTGGGCAAGTCCACGTTGATCAACACGCTAGTCGGTGAGAACCGGGTCATTGCGTTTGATCTGCCTGGCACCACCCGGGATGCGATTGAAGTCGAGTTTGAGCGTGATGGCCGTCAGTACACCTTGATTGATACAGCGGGCTTGCGTCGGCGTGGCAAAGTGTTCGAAGCGGTTGAAAAATTCTCGGTCATCAAGACCCTGCAGGCGATCGAAGCCTGTAATGTGGTGCTCTTGATGCTAGATGCCCAGCAAGAGATTTCTGATCAGGATGCTCACATCGCGGGCTTTGTGGTGGAGTCGGGCCGGGCATTGGTGGTGGCCATTAACAAATGGGACAACGCCGATAGCGAGCGACGCGAGCGCATCAAACGGGAGTTTGATCGCAAGCTCAAGTTTTTAAGTTTCGCCAAGGTGCATACGATCTCGGCCTTGCGCGGGCAAGGCGTTAATGTGGTCATGAAGTCGGTCGTGGCTGCCCATTCGGCTGCGTTTGCGAAACTCTCCACGCCCAAGCTGACCCGCGTATTGCAAGATGCGGTTATACAACAACCGCCTCCGCGCAAAGGGATATTTCGCCCCAAAATGCGCTATGCCCACCAGGGTGGCCAGAATCCGCCGCGCATCATCGTGCACGGCAATGCACTCGATGCGATTGCCAATCCGTACAGACGCTATCTTGAGTCCAAGTTCCGGGACGCGTTTGAGCTTGCAGGCACGCCATTGCGCATCGAATTCAAGTCTTCTCACAACCCTTACGTTGACGGCTAATTCACCATGAGCCAATTCTGGAGTCCTTCGGTTCGCAACCTAAGCCCCTATGTGCCAGGCGAGCAGCCGCAGATCGACAATCTCATCAAACTCAATACCAACGAACATCCGATGGGGCCCTCGCCCCGTGTGCTCGAGGCGATCAGGGCAGCCACCACGGATCGCTTGCGCCTGTACCCGGATCCCGAAGCAACCCAACTAAAAAATGCCATTGCCAAACGCTATGGTTTGACGCCAGAGCAGGTGTTCGTGGGCAACGGTTCGGATGATGTGTTGAATCTGGCATTTTTTACGTTCTTTCGGCAAGCGCGGCCATTGCTGTTGTCAGATCTGACCTATGGGTTCTATCCGGTCTATGCCGAATTGCATGGCATCCGTACTCACGTTGTACCGGTTGATGATGAGTTCCGGATTCAGCCCGACGATTACCTCGGGCAGGCTCACCCCAAAGCCGGGGGCATCATCATTGCCAATCCGAATGCTCCCACCGGGATCGCACTTGATCTAAGCGAAATAGAACGTATTGTGGCGGGCAATCCTGACGTGGTGGTGTTGGTCGATGAGGCGTATGTGGATTTCGGTGGGCAAAGCGCTGTGGCGCTACTGGATCGCTATCCCAATCTTTTGGTGTCACATACGTTGTCAAAGTCCAGATCACTGGCCGGCTTGCGCGTGGGCTATGCGCTGGGCTCAGCTGAGCTGATTCAGGGCCTGGAAATCGTAAAAAACAGTACCAATTCCTACCCACTCGATCAATTGGCGCAAGTGGGCGCGACTGCCGCCATAGAAGATGACGCCTATTTCGAGGCAGCCTGCCAAGCGGTGATTCAAACCCGTGAGTGGCTCACCGATCAATTGCAAGCTTTGGGCTTTGAAGTGTTGCCATCATCGGCTAATTTTGTGTTTGCACGCCACCCCGAGCATGATGGTGCAGCGTTGGCGGGCTGGTTGCGCGAACGCGCCATCTTGGTGCGACATTTCAAGCGTGACCGTATTGATCAGTTCCTGAGGATCACGGTGGGAACTTCAGCCCAATGTCAGAGTCTGATTAATGCATTGAAAGCTTGTGTTCGCCCCTAGGGCTTAACTGGCAAATCAGTTAAAAAGTCTGTAGAGTGTCGGCATTCGAATTTCAGTGTTTTGATTTGGCTGGTGGTAGTCCATTGATGGCCGCCCAACTAAGAACGATTACAAATTTTGGAGTTAATCAATGAGCAACAAGGGGCAGACCCTACAAGACCCGTTTCTGAACGTGTTGAGAAAGGAGCACATTCCGGTCTCGATCTATCTGGTCAATGGCATCAAGTTGCAAGGGCATGTTGAATCGTTTGATCAGTACGTGGTCTTGCTCAGAAACACGGTTACCCAGATGGTCTATAAGCACGCCATTTCTACCGTGGTGCCGGCAAAGCCCGTGTCCTTGCCAGCTGAGGGCAGCGCTGAGTAACTTTATCTGCTTGAACCTGCCCGGGCTCGCGCCATGAAGGCGATTGTGATCGGCGTTGATGCCGGCTCACCCGATTATGCGCTGAACCGGCAGGAATTTGATATGCTCGCCCGCGGTGCTGGTGCCCAGATCGTCGGTCAGATCACGGCCAAGCGTGATCGTCCTGATGCGGCTACCTACATCGGTTCGGGCAAGGTCGAAGAAGCCAGCGCATTGGTGGAGGCTTCGGACGCCGACGTTGTCTTGTTTGATCAGCCGCTCTCGCCAGCCCAGCAGCGTAATCTGGAGCGCAAGCTCAATCGACGCGTGGTTGATCGGGTAGCCTTGATTCTCGATATTTTTGCGTTACGCGCTAAGAGTCATGAGGGTAAGCTGCAGGTAGAACTGGCCCAGCTTCAACATCTGGCTACGCGCCTGACCCGTCTTTGGACCCACTTGGAGCGCCAGCGCGGCGGTATCGGAATGCGAGGCCCCGGTGAATCCCAGCTAGAGATGGATCGGCGCATGATTGGCGCTAAAGTCAGGGTGCTGCGCGAGCGGCTCGACAAGGTCCAGCGCCAGCGGGTCACGCAGCGTCGGGCGCGCGCACGCGGCGCGGCCATGTCGGTGTCTCTAGTGGGTTATACCAACGCTGGTAAATCGACCTTGTTTAATGCGCTAACCCGCGCTGATGCGTACGCTGCGGATCAGTTGTTTGCCACGCTAGACACCACGACCCGGCGCATCTGGATCGAAAATGCAGGCTCAATCACGCTGTCTGATACGGTCGGATTCATTCGCGACTTGCCTCACACGCTGATCGCGGCATTTCGGGCTACTTTGGAAGAAGCCATCCATGCCGATCTGTTGCTTCACGTGGTCGATGCCTCTAGCGAGCAACGCGATGACCAAATCCGACAAGTACAAGAGGTTTTAACGGAAATCGGCGCGAGTTCAATTCCCCAGATTCTGATCTACAACAAGATAGATAACCTTGAAATGCCTGCGAGAATTGAGCGTGATAGCCATGGTACCATTCACAAAGTTTTTATCAGTGCACAACGCCGCGAGGGCTTGAACTTAGTACGTCAAGCGATTGCCGAATTTGCCAATGGCGCAGGAACCGATGCGACGAATGACCAGACTCTTCAATTTAAATGACCCCGGTTGGGGCCGCGGCGACTCGGGTGACCAGAATCGTCAGGATCCCAAGCAGGAGCCACCCCGTCGACCCAATGGCCAGGACGGCCCGCCCGATCTCGACCAGGTATGGCGTGATTTCAATCGCAAGCTCGGTGGCTTGTTTGGCAAGCGCGGTGGACCGCGTCGCCCCTGGCCACCCCAGCCGCCGGAATCTGGCGGTCCCAATGGTCCATCCGGTCCGTCCGGGCCCACCCCGAAACAGACCCGGATTGGATTCGGAGTCATCGGTGCAGTGGTTGTGTTGTTGTGGCTTGGCAGTGGCTTTTTTATCGTTCAGGAAGGTCAGGTAGGTGTGATCACCCAGTTCGGTGCTTATAAGAGCACGGCTGCGCCTGGTTTCCAGTGGCGCATGCCATATCCGATCCAGCAGACCGAGATTGTGGATGTCTCGCAGCTGCGCACCTACGAGGTCGGCTTTAGAGGCAATGCGCGCAACAAAGTGCCGCCAGAGGCGCTGATGCTGACCTCTGACGAGAACATCGTGGATGTTCAGTTCGTGGTGCAGTACCGGGTACAGCCTGATGGTGCGCCCGATTACCTCTTTAAGACCCGCGACCCAGATGAGTCCGTGCACCAGGTGGCGCAAAGCTCGATGCGTGAAGTGGTTGGTCGCAGCCTCATGGACTTTGTGCTCTACGAGGGTCGTACCCAAGTGGCAGCCGAAGTGCAGCGCATCATGCAAGAAGTCCTTGATCGTTACCAGACCGGGATACTGGTCAGCGCCGTGGCGATCCAGAACGTGCAGCCGCCCGAGCAGGTTCAGGCAGCGTTTGACGATGCCGTCAAGGCCGGCCAGGACCGCGAGCGGCAGATCAACGAAGGTGAGGCCTATCGTAACCAGGTCGTGCCACTGGCTCGAGGCCAGGCATCCAGGATGCTTGAGCAGGCAGAAGGTTATCGCGCCAAGGTCATCGGTGATGCCCAAGGTAACACCTCTCGTTTCTTGAGCATCCTGACCCAATATCAGCGTGCCCCAGGCGTTCAGCGCGAGCGCATGTATCTAGAAACCATGCAGGACATGTTTGCCCGTTCAAGCAAAGTATTTATCGACACAGAGGCGAGCAACAGCATGTTGTATCTGCCGCTTGACAGGATCATGCAACAAACCGCGCGCGAGCCCTCGACTTTTATGGGAACCACTGGCGTGAACTCACCGGCTCCGACTGGAAGTTCACCGACCACGTCACCGACGTCGAGCAACACCAACCAACGTCCAACTCTACGCGAAACGTTCTCAAGTGCGTTGTCGCGAGACCGTGACGCATCGCGCTAGGGGGTAAATCATGAGTAACAAAGTGACCGCGCTACTCGTTGCCCTGGCTGTTGTGGTCGGGATTCTGTCAACGTCTGTGTTTATTGTGCGTGAGCGAGACTACGCGCTAGTCTTTGCACTCGGTGAGGTTCGTCGGGTGATCACCGAGCCGGGGTTGTACTTCAAACTGCCGCCGCCGTTTCAAAACATCGTGATGCTCGACAAACGTCTTTTGACGATTGAGAGCCAGGATGCCGAACGCATTCAGACATCAGAGAAGAAAAACCTGTTGATCGACTCGTTCGTGAAGTGGCGCATCACCGATCCGCGTTTGTACTACGTGACCTTTGCAGGCAATGAGCGCGCTGCTCAGTTGCGCTTGCAAGCGCAGATTCGTGATGCCTTGAACGCCTCGGTCAACATCCGCACGGTGCGTGATGTGGTGGCGCTTGAGCGCGATGTGATCATGGAAGAGGTGCGTGACAATGTGCGCAAGCGCGCAGCCCCGCTAGGAGTGGATATTGTTGACGTGCGTCTAAAGCGTATCGAGTTTGCGCCCGAGATTGCCGAGTCGGTGTACCGACGCATGGAGTCAGAGCGTTTACGAGTGGCCAACGAGTTGCGCTCTATCGGTGCGGCCGAAGGTGAGAAGATTCGTGCCGGTGCTGATCGTGAACGCGAGCAGATTCTGGCCGAAGCCTACGCGAAAGCCCAAGCAGTCATGGGTGAGGGCGATGCCAGTGCGGCAGCCTTATACGGTGACGCTTACGGCAAGGATGCTGATTTCTATAGCTTCTACAAGAGCCTAGAAGCCTACCGTGCGGCATTTGGTAAATCCAGTGATGTGCTCGTTGTGGATCCCACATCGGATTTCTTTAGGTTCATGAAGTCTCCGACCGGTAACTAATACGAGTGGACTTGCACGGTATAATGCCGTGCAAGCCTAGCGATAGGACAATAGAATCGTTAAATGGCGGCTTGTTGGGTTCGCGCCCCAGGCCGCTTTTCTTTTGGGTAAAACAGATAAACACCATGAACGGCAACTGGCTACTGCCTGACTACCTGGCTGATATTTTGCCGGCACAGGCACGACAGATTGAGGACTTGCGTCGCAAGTTGCTGGATTTGTTTCGTACCTTCGGGTTTGAGACGGTCTCGCCGCCCATGCTCGAATACATCGAGTCGCTTCTGACGGGCGCAGGCAAGGACTTGAGTCTTAAAACCTTCAAGCTGGTGGACCAACTATCGGGTCGCACCCTGGGCCTGCGCGCTGACATGACGCCGCAGATCACCCGCATCGATGCGCACCTCTTGAACCGACCGGGCGTGACCCGTCTTTGCTATTGCGGCCCCGTGTTGCATGCGCGACCTGCTGGTCTGGTCGCAAGCCGTGAGCAACTGCAAATTGGCGCTGAAGTCTATGGCCACGCAGGCATTGAAGCCGACCTTGAAATCATTCGGCTAGCCATTGAAAGTCTGAAGCTCGCTGGTGTCAGTAACGGCCAGCTGGTGCTTTGTCATGATGGTCTGGTGCAGGCCATCATTAACAGTGACCCGGCAGCCCAGGCTCGCGCCGATGAGATTGTGGCGCTGTTGCGCGACAAGGATCTGCCAGGCATCGCCAGCTTGCGTGATGATGGCATGGGTGGGCCAAGTGTTAGCGAGCCGGTCGTGGCCGCGCTGGAACTGTTGCCAAGACTGTATGGTGGCGCTGAGGTCTTGGAGCGCGCTGCCAGCCTATCGGTATTTAAGGGCGTGAGTGCAGCGCTGGAATCATTAAAGACGCTGGTTACCAAGCTCGCTGGCGAGAAAATCAGTCTGGATCTGGCCGATGTGGGTGCATACGGTTATCACTCCGGTGTGACGTTCTCGATTTATGCATCGGATTGGCATGATGCACTGGTGCGCGGTGGGCGTTACGACAACGTCGGTGCGGCGTTTGGTCGTGCGCGCGCTGCGACTGGCTTTAGTATGGATCTGATTCGACTGGCACGATCGTTCGGTCAGGCTGAGCCAGCGGCAGCCATTCTGGCGCCATCTAGCGGCGCTGACGACCAGGCGCTCACACAACTGGTAGCCCAGTTGCGTGCCGATGGAGAAATCGTGGTGCAGTTATTGCCCGGTGAGTCTGTGGCACACGACGAGTTTATTTTTGATCGGGAGCTGGCGCGTGATGGCCAGCAATGGGTGGTTCGGCCGGTTAACACAACGGCTAAACCCAACTCCAATTCCAATTCGTAAGTCAATATCATGAGCAAAAACGTTGTAGTGATTGGCACCCAGTGGGGTGATGAGGGCAAGGGCAAGATCGTCGATTGGCTCGCTGAGTCTGCCCAAGGCGTGGTGCGGTTTCAAGGTGGTCACAACGCTGGCCACACGCTTTGGATCAAAGGACAAAAGACGATTTTGCGGTTGATCCCCTCGGGCATTATGCATCCCAACACCATGTGCTACATCGGTAACGGTGTGGTGCTGTCCCCGCAAGCGCTATTGACTGAAATCGGTGAGCTTGAGCAAGCGGGTTTGAATGTGCGCGAACGGTTGCGTATCGCGCCAGCGTGCCCATTGATCCTGCCTTATCACATTGCTCTGGATCAGGCCCGTGAGGCCAAGCGCGGTGATGCCAAGATCGGCACCACCGGTCGTGGCATTGGCCCTGCCTATGAAGACAAGGTCGCGCGTCGGGCGTTACGAGTGCAGGACCTTTACGATCCGGCGGCGTTTCGAGCCAAGCTCGAAGAAGTGCTTGATTTGCATAACTTCACCTTGACTCAGTATCTTGGTGCACCCGCAGTATCAGTCGATGAGGTCTATGAGCAGGCCATGGGCTTTGCGCCAGCGCTTGAACCCATGGTGGCTGACGTCAGTCGGTTATTGAATCAGGCACAAAAAGATGGACAAAACCTGTTGTTCGAAGGTGCCCAAGGTGCATTGCTTGACATCGACCACGGCACATACCCGTTTGTGACCAGCAGCAATTGCCTCTCGGGCGCGGCAGCAACCGGTGCTGGCGTTGGACCGCAAAGTTTGCATCATGTCTTGGGTATCACCAAGGCCTACACCACGCGAGTGGGTTCTGGGCCGTTTCCGACCGAGCTAGAGGATGAAACGGGTGCGCATTTGGCTTCAGTGGGCAAAGAGTTTGGCTCGGTCACCGGCCGTGCCCGGCGTTGCGGTTGGTTTGATGGGGCGGCATTGAAGCGGTCGGTGCAAATCAATGGCATTTCCGGGTTGTGCATTACCAAGCTGGATGTGCTTGATGGTTTGCCCACCATACAGTTAGGGGTGGGTTATCGCATTAACGGCGAATTCACGGAGCTGCTGCCGTTTGGCGCAGCTGAAGTCGCGCGTGCTGAGCCTGTGTTTGAGGAGCTGCCCGGCTGGTCCGAATCTACCGTGGGCATTACCGAGTTTGATAAACTGCCAGCAAATGCTCGTCAATACTTGATGCGAATCTCCGAGGTCTGTGAAGTCCCGATTGACATGGTGTCTACTGGACCAGACCGCGAAGAAACCATTCTTTTACGTCATCCCTTCAAGTCTTGATCAGGCACTGGCGAAAATCATCGGTTAGAGTCATTGAACAAGCTTGCAAATTAAGACACACCCATGGCCAATCCACCCAATACCGCTCGCGATGTCTGGTACAGCTGGGACGAATACAACCGGTTGATCGAAGACTTGGCGGTCAAGATTCACGATTCGGGCTGGGTCTTTGACCAGATTATTTGTTTGGCGCGCGGCGGTATGCGGGTCGGTGATGTGCTCTCGCGCCTGAACCGCATCCCATTGGCAATCCTGTCAGCGAGCAGCTATCGAGAAAACGCCGGGCGTGAGCAGGGACAGCTCGATATCGCACCCTACATTTCAATGGCTTATGGATCGCCGTCGGGACGCGTGCTGTTGGTCGATGACATGGTCGACACCGGTCTGACATTTGGCAAGGTGCGCGGACATCTGCTGTCCTCATACCCAGCGATTAAAGAGTTACGTACGGCAGTGGTGTGGTGGAAGGCGCATTCGGTAGTCAGTCCGGACTATCACAGCGTGTATCTAGAGGATAATCCCTGGATTCACCAACCGTTTGAGGCATACGACACGCTCACGCTGGACGAGTTAAAGAAAACGCACCAAAATGGTGCTTAATATCAGTCCCAATTTGTCAGTGACTGCAGTTTGATTGCTGGCGTTTTTATGGTCCGCCTGTGCTATATTAACGGGCTTCGCGTAATCTCTTTGATACGAAATACACCTATGCCAATTGTTCGCCTGAAAGAAAATGAGCCGTTTGAAGTTGCGATGCGTCGCTTTAAGCGCACGATCGAAAAAACGGGTCTGTTGACCGAGTTGCGTGCTCGTGAGTTCTACGAAAAGCCAACCGCTGAGCGCAAGCGCAAGCATGCTGCTGCCATCAAGCGCCATTACAAGCGCATTCGTAGCCAGCAACTGCCGCCACGCCTCTATTAATCGCGGGCGCAAGCTGTCGCGTACCGCGCGCCTGCCTTGATCCCGGATTCCTTCATACAAGAGCTGCTCGCCCGCGTCGACGTTGTCGACGTGGTTGGCCGTTACGTGCAGCTTCGAAAGGGCGGTGCCAATTTGCTTGGCCTGTGCCCGTTCCATCAAGAAAAATCTCCATCGTTCACGGTCAGTCCGTCTAAGCAATTCTTCCATTGCTTCGGTTGCGGTGCCCACGGCAGTGCCATCGGGTTTCTGATGCAGCACAGTGGCGCAAGCTTCCAGGAGGCGGTACGAACCCTGGCCTCTACCGTCGGGATGCAGGTCCCGGAATCAAACACCAGTCCTGCCACCCGGGCTCGCGCGGCTCAACGACGTCAAGAGCAAAACGCCCATTCAGCAGTGCTGGATAAAGCACAGGACTTTTACAAGGCACAGTTAAAAGACCATCCCCCGGCAGTGCAATATCTGAAGTCCCGCGGTCTGACCGGCCAAATCGCCGCGCGATATGGCCTCGGTTGGGCGCCAGAGAGTCGCCAGGGATTAGCCACGGTATTTGGTCGCTACGAAGACCCGCTACTCGTTGAAGCCGGACTGGTAATCGAGTCAGACGATGGTCGCCGTTATGACCGGTTTCGTGGTCGGGTGATGTTCCCGATTCGCAACATGAAGGGTGAGTTGATTGGGTTTGGTGGCCGGATTATCGACAAGGGCGAACCCAAGTACCTGAATTCGCCAGAAACCCCGGTGTTTAGCAAAGGTCAGGAGCTCTATGGTGCTTGGGAAGGTCGACAAGCTATCCGGACTGAAGATCAGGTCATCGTGGTCGAAGGCTACATGGATGTGGTGGGCTTGGCACAGCTTGGCGTAGAAAACGCCGTGGCAACGCTGGGCACAGCGACCACGGCCGATCACTTGCGCAAGCTTATACGGCTGACCCATCGAATTGTGTTTAGTTTTGATGGGGACAGCGCCGGTCGCCGCGCCGCTTGGCGCGCACTGCAGACTGCGTTGCCCTTGTTACGTGATGACCTGTCGGTTCGGTTTTTGTTTTTGCCGGCAGGGCACGACCCTGACACCTACATTCGTGAGTTTGGGCAAGCCGCATTTAAGGCATGTATCAAAGATGCAGTGGCACTGTCATCGTTCTTGCTTGATGAGTTGTCAGAACGCCATCGACTAGACGAGCCCGAGGGGCGCTCAGCCTGTGTGCATGAGGCGGTACCGATCCTGGCACAGATTCCCGACGGCGCCTTAAAGCACCAGGTTCTGAACGAATTTGCGAGTCGTGTCAGGTTAACGCGGGAGGAATTAGACGGGTTGATGGCCTCGGACCTCAGGCTTGCTCAAAGACAGTCCAGCGCGGCCAGCGCGACACCGACGTGGTCAGCCGACCAGCCCACGGCGCGCTCGCTGCCCGCGTCCGAGCGCGCCAGCCCGCATCGCGGGCCAGACATCGAGTCGTCTGAGGCCAGAGCAGGGGAAGCGGCGGTGCCGCCGTGGGAGTTAAGATCGGCCTCCAGATCCGACAGGCGTCGGGCAGTGGCCCCGTTGGCCAAACGGTTGCTCTCGCTTTTATTGGCGCACCCGGAGCTGGCCGAACAACTCGGCGAGCAGCAGCTCGAAGTGTTAGAGGGCAATGACAATCTCATCCTGGTCAAAGAGTTTGTGCTGCTGGTGCAAGCCACTGGTGCACGTCATTTAGGGGCGTTACTTGAGGCGGCTGACCCTGACAGCGACCTGGCACAGGTACTGACTGGCTTGTCTGGCGAGCTCATGGCGCAGATGGATTTGCCGGCACCCGAGGCTGAATGGGAGGATGCGCTGGCGCGCATTGAGCTAGATAGCCTAAAGCGTGAGCAAGCCAGCCTCGTGACGCAAGGCCTGGGTGACCAGGCATCGATTGAGCGTTATCAGGAACTTGCCAAGCGAATACAGGGTCTAACGAGCGTGAGCAAAGGAAACTGATTCGGGAAACTAAGCGGGAAACCGCGGGTTACGGTGTGAAACGGCCTGAATTTATGCGAACTGACAGTTTCTTTACGTATAAACACTGAGTTACAGGTACAATTACAGGTTGCTTCACGCTTTCACAACAAACCACTTTGTCACCGACCGGCAAAATGCATCGGCATCGGAATACCGGCAAGGGGTGGATGGGCAAACAGCCTGTGAATCGTCTCAAGCAAGCATACTGGGCAATACCCGAAGTGTCGCGGTTACAGACGATCGCCTTGCGTTCATCGTCCGGCTAGCTGTCACTTCAAACCTGGGGTCAGGCTAATCCTGGTCCTGCGCCGCCGGCGGTATGGTGGCGAAATGATACGTATCACCTGAACCAACCACGGGACAATGATGACGACACGCCGCCAGACCAAAAAAACGACTGAGACCACAACCAAACACAAAACAGTGGCTGCCTCGGCTGCAAAGCCCAGCAAAACCACCGTCAAACCCGTTGCCAAGAAGGCAGCAGTTGTGAAGTCCAAGGCCGGTAAAACCGCGAGCACCAAAGCTGTGAAAGCACCAGCCAAAAAGGCGGTGTCCAAACCCAGCGCTAGTAAAACCACGACCAAACCCACTGCTAAAACCACCGCTAAAACGGCAACCAAGACAGTTGCGAACAAGCGGTCTGCATCACCCACGAAGGAAACCATGAAGTCGGTAGCAAAGGCGAAAGCCACAGAAACCAAAGCAGTCAGCAAAGCGGCCACCAAGGCTGTTGCCAAACCGGCGGCCAAAGCCACCAAAGCGGTTGCCAAGCCGGCAGCCAAGAAGGCAGTGGCCAAGCCCGTAGCCAAAGCTGCGGGCAAGCCAGTCACCAAAGCAGCCACCAAAGTCGCCACCAAGGCGGCTGCCACCAAAGCAGACAAATCAGCCAAAGCACAAAAAGACACTGCCGTTGCCCGCAAGGCTCGCGCCAAAGGCGCAGGCGCTGAGGACAGCAGCGATGATGATGACGAGGATGAGTTCGCACCACCCAAGGCCAAGAAAGGCAAGACGCCCACCGGTCGTCGTCCGGGTCGCCCATCCAAGAACGCCAATCAGGATGACGGTTTTGATGATGATGTGGACAGTGGCGAAGGCGAGGTGATCCCGGAGATCAAGCCAGTCAAGCGCGGCAAGCGTGGCAAGGGCGACGCCCGTGATCTGATCGCCAAAGGACCGATGACGCCAGAAGAGTATGAGGCTCGTCGTAACCGCCTAAAGCAATTGATCAAGCTTGGCAAAGACCGCGGCTACCTGACCTACGGTGAGATCAACGATCATCTGCCCGACGATCTGGTTGATGCCGAAGCCATTGACGGCATCATCAGCACGTTCAGTGACATGGGCATTGCGGTCTACGATCAGGCACCCGATGCCGAGACGCTGCTCATGAGCGAGAACGCGCCGGTTGCCGCCAGCGATGACGACGTTGAAGACGAGGCTGATGCAGCCTTGACCACGGTGGACTCAGATTTTGGGCGTACCACCGATCCAGTCCGTATGTACATGCGGGAGATGGGTACGGTTGAGTTGCTGACGCGCGAAGGCGAGATTGAGATCGCCAAGCGAATCGAAGAAGGCCTAAAGCACATGGTCATGGCGATTTCGGCTTGTCCGACCACCATCAACGAGATTCTCGCCCATGTGCAACGTGTCAAGGAAGGCGCTGCCCAGATTGAGGAGATCGTCGACGGTTTGGTGACGGACGATGGTGAAGAGTATGCAGGTGCCGGTGTGTCGGATGAAGCCGACGAGGACGGTCCGGCTGGTGGCATGAGCAGCAAGCAGCTCGAAGACTTGCGGGTTCAGTCCATGGCCAAGTTCGAGATCGTCGAGCGCGAGTTCGAGAAGATGCGCATGGCCTATCAGAAGGAAGGCTATAAATCTGCCGGCTACATGAAGGCACAAGATGCCATTCAGAACGAGATGATGGGTATTCGCTTTACCGCCAAGATGGTGGAGCGTTTGGCCGACACCCTGCGTGGTCAGGTCGAAGAGGTGCGCGAGCTAGAGCGTGCTGTGCTCTATACCTGCGTGGATCGGGCCGGCATGCCGCGTCAGCATTTCATCAAAATCTTCCCCGGCAATGAGACCAATTTGCAATGGGTCTTGCAGGAAGTGGCAGCAGGCCACCCTTACTCGGTCATTCTTGAGCGCCACGTGCCTGCGGTGCAGGAACTGCAACAAAAAATGATCGACCTGCAAAACCGTGTGGTTCTGCCGTTGAAGGATCTCAAAGAGGTCAACAAGCGCATGGCCACCGGCGAAGCGAAAGCCCGTAAAGCCAAGCGCGAGATGACCGAGGCGAACTTGCGTCTGGTGATCTCGATTGCCAAGAAATATACCAACCGCGGTTTGCAGTTTCTCGACTTGATCCAGGAAGGCAACATCGGCTTGATGAAGGCGGTGGACAAATTTGAATACCGCCGTGGCTACAAGTTCTCGACCTACGCGACCTGGTGGATCCGTCAGGCCATCACGCGTTCAATCGCTGACCAGGCCCGTACCATCCGCATCCCGGTTCACATGATTGAGACCATCAACAAGATGAACCGTATCAGCCGTCAGATCTTGCAGGAAACCGGTGCAGAGCCTGATCCAGCGACCTTGGCTGCCAAGATGGACATGCCAGAGGACAAGATCCGCAAGATTCTGAAGATCGCCAAAGAGCCGATTTCGATGGAAACCCCGATTGGTGATGATGATGACTCCCATTTGGGTGACTTCATCGAAGACATCAACAACTTGTTGCCAGCCGAAGCTGCTTTGCATGGTTCGATGCGCGATGTGGTCAAAGAGGTGCTCGATTCGCTCACGCCTCGCGAGGCCAAGGTGTTGCGTATGCGATTTGGGGTTGAGATGAGTTCGGACCAAACCCTGGAAGAGGTCGGCAAGCAGTTTGACGTCACGCGTGAGCGCATTCGTCAAATAGAAGCCAAGGCATTACGTAAACTGCGTCACCCGAGCCGCGCCGATAAACTGCGCAGCTTCCTGGAAAACCAGTAAGCTTAGGGTCTCGAGTTTCGGAGATGGCGATGTCCGCTTTCAGTCAAAAGATCCTGCCTGCTATCTTGATTGCCGCCGGCGTCGGCGTGGGCGGCTGGTTTGTGGGTCAGGGCCTTGAAGGGTTTCGCCAGGCTGAGCGCTTCATTACGATCAAGGGTCTGGCAGAGCAAGACGTCAAAAGCGATTTTGCGATCTGGACCCTGTCGTTTCGCCGTGCTGGTGGTGACTATCAAGCAGTTAGGTCTGAATTGACTGCAGATCGTGAAGCCGTGGCTGCGTTCTTGCGCGGGCAGGGCTTTAATGATCAGGAGATCGAGCTGCGCCCGCTTCGCATCACCGACTTGATGGCCAGGGAGTACGGTCAGCAGGACGTGGCGTTGCGCTACACCGGCGAAGGCTCGGTGTTAGTGCGCTCGGCACGTGTGGATTTGGTGGCTAGGGCGTCCAACGCCGTTGACCCTCTGATCACCCAAGGTGTGGCGCTGTCGCAAGATGGCCCAATGGGTGGGGCGCCACGCTACTTCCTGCGAGGCTTTAATGAGGTCAAGCCGCAGTTGCTCGAAGCAGCCGTGACCAATGCGCGTGAACAGGCAGAGCAGTTTGCCACCGATGCTGGCGCCACGCTAGGCGACTTGAGACGGGCCAACCAGGGCGCGATCCAGATTCTGGATGATGATGGCTCTGATGGCTATAGTTCGGGTTTGACCATCGGCAAGCGCCTGCGGGTGGTCAGCACGTTTGAATTTCTCTTGAAGTAAAGAGGCTAACAATGTCCGGGGGCTGCCATGGTTGCCAAGCGGGTTAAGAAGTATCTGCCAGCTTCGGACAAAGTCTCGCAACACAAAATGTTGCGCTGGCTAGGGCCCACGCTGACCAAGCCAAGTCTTTGGCAAATCAATCGCCGCAGCATCGCCTTGGGGCTTGCGATCGGTGTGTTTTGGGGGTTGCTGATTCCGCTGGCGCAAATACCCTTTGCGGCCCTTGCGGCGGTGCTCTTGCGGGCTAATCTTGCGATTGCGGTGACCAGCACACTGGTGACCAATCCATTTACGTTTGCGCCGGTGTACTTCCTGGCTTATCAGTTTGGTGACTGGTTGCTTGGGGATCAGGGCGCCGAAGTGACCGAAGCGATGCTGGCTGAGCAGATGAGCCAGATCAGCGTGACCAGCACAGGCTGGATTGACCGCATCGGTGATGTGGCCGCACCACTTTTTACCGGCTTGGCATTATTTGCCACGGTGGGCTCGCTGCTTTGTTATTTGCTGGTGAGTTTGCTTTGGCGCTTGGCTATTGTTTTACGCTACCGTAAACGCCAGCGCCGCTTTGCCAATTCGCTTGACGACTAGGTTGGTTGCGACCTGGTCAGACAAGGTCGATCACGACGTTGCCAACGGAGCTGCCTTGCTCAACCGCCTGATGTGCGGCAGCCACCTGCTCAAGCTTAAAGCGCTCACCAATCAAATGCTCAAGCGCGTTTTGTTGTAACAACAGGGTCAGGCCTTGAACTGCCTGCTGCCGTTGTGCATCGCTTAGGTCGTACACCAGAAACAGTTTGAGCGTGACCGAGTTATACAGCCAAGTTTTAAAGTCAAACGACACGCGTGTCATGTCGTTGGATCCGTAACAAACAATGGTGCCGTGGCGCTTTAGAGCACCACCCACCACAAACTGATCCACGCTCGAGAAGTCCATATCGATGATGACATCGACCCCACCGGCGCCAGCCAATTCAATCACGTTTTCGGTGCAGTGCTGTTCCTTATAGTTCACCGTGTGATCCGCACCAAGCCTTTTAGCCAGTTCGGATTTGGCGCTGCTGCCAACAGTGCCGATTACTCGGGCGCCTTTGCGCTTGGCCATTTGCACGCAGTAAGCACCCACGGCGTTAGCTGCTCCAATGATCAATACCGTTTTGCCGGACACGTCACCGGCGTGCTCAATCGCCTGCCAGGCAGTTAGCGCCGGGATTCCCAGGCAGGCCCCCGCTTCAAAACTCACATGGTCTGGTAAAGCCACCGCTTGCGCGGCAGGCAAGGCGATGAATTCGGCGCAGGTGCCCATGGCACGTTGCCATTGACCGTTCCAGATCCAGACACGCTGACCGATCCGAGTTTGATCAACACCAGCACCGACCGCTTCAACGACGCCCGCACCATCGCTGTGCGGGATGATGCGATCAAACGCCAGTGGTCGGCCTGCACGTGACTTCACATCCGAGGGGTTAACCCCAGACGTGTGTAGCCGCACCAGAACCTCGCCAGCGCCTGGCTGCGGCACAGCCCAGTCGCCAACTGTGAGAACCTCACTGGCTTTGCCGTTTTGGGAATACCAAGCTGCTTTCATCTTTGATCACCTCCTCGCTAAACGGCGGGGCTTGCCGTGATGGTCAAGGTTTCTGTGAGGCACGTTTAATCGCTAGCCCAATAAATACGAGTGCCCAGCCTTGCAGCAGCAATTCGATCGCCAACAAAAGCCCGGGCACCCACGTGCTGCCTTCTGGCCAGCTGTTCAGAATCATCACGCCCAGAATGATGGTTAGCACCCCGGAAAGCGCAGGCCACAGCATGTTGCCGCCCGAGCCGTTTTGAATGGCGGCAATAATGCGCAAGACCCCTGTCACCAGAAATAGTGCTGCCAGCCAGATGGTCAATCCCTCGAGTGCAGCCAACGGCGCCATCCAAACAAACACACCCAGCCCGATGTATAGCGCAGCAAATAGGGACTGAATCAGGAAGGTGCGCCAGCCTTTGGACTGAAACGCATGGATCGCCATGAATACGCCGCCCACAAATGCGACTGCACCAAGAATAGAAATCGAGGCATACGAGAACGCTGTTTCGGCAATCAGACCAATCATGCCGCAGACCACGAGCAGCACACCAATGGCGATGAGCTTGCCCGAGTGTTTGACGGCCTCCCCAAATATCTGCTTTTGTAGGGGAGTCAGTGGTGGGATGTTGTTGTCTTGCATGTTGTCCTCTGTATGGCCTAGATGAGCCGATGTAACCGTTTGTCAGCAACTAAACGACAGATCATACCAATGCGCTGCCAAACCACGCCAATCTTGCACCAATCTTGCAGTGATCAGTCGATTAAGCATGATCATTGTGCATTTGCACAAAATAGGGTTTACTTGCGGACATGTCGACTTCAGTTACCGCTTTGCCCATGGAGCATCCCGATCGTCATCGTCTGCATGATGAGATTCATGCGCGTCCGGTCGGTCAAGCGCCGCACCCCGTGGTGGTGTTCTGTTTGGCTGTTTTAAATGAGGGAGTGTCGCGTGACTCAGAGCTAGCCCACCTGGCCAAGCTCAATGCTCAGACTGATACGGCAGGAACCACCGGGAATTTTGCCAGGGTGCGATTGCCGGTTGGTGACATCAAGTGGGAGCGGCACACGGAATTCACCCGTTACACCATGGTTCTGCCCATCGCCCAAGAGGCAGTTAGCCAGCGCAGTGCAGTGATGTGGTTTGCCCAAGTGCGGGCGGCTCAGGAGCCTTATGCCAAGTGGTTCTCTGAAGCGCCCGGCCAGACGATCGCCGCCATTGAGGTCACGGTGCTTGAAAGCTTGGACGACGTGTTGGAGCAGGGCAATGAGGTTGGGCGAGCCTGGTTCGGTGAATCCACGCTCCTGATGTCAAGACTGGGCACGCAGGGGCATTCGTTAGTACTCACGGACTTTCGGGTGCAGAACGATGGGGTAGAGCGCATGTTGGTGCTGACTCCCTCCTATACATCGCCTGCCCGTATCGGCCGCACGGCCCATCGCTTGATCGAGATGGAGATCTATCGCCTGATGGCACTCAAAGGACTGCCAGTGGCCAAGTCCTTGGGGGCGCAATTGTCAGAGGCCGAGAATGCGCTGGCCACCATTGCGCGTGAAGTGGAAAGCACCACCAGCCAGGATCCGGAATTACTACATGATCTGGCCTCATTGGCGGCCACGATTGAGCGCGCCAACGCTGATCACAACTATCGGTTCTCGGCCACCGCCGCTTATCACGACATCGTGCTGCAGCGGATCAAGGAGCTGCGCGAGAGCCCTGTGCCAGGTATTCAAACGGTGGGTGAATTCATTGAGCGGCGTCTAGGTCCGGCCATGGCAACAGTGGCTGCCACGGCCAAGCGGCTGGACTCATTGTCTGAGCGGGTCAGTCGGGTCAGTGATTTACTGCGCACGCGCGTAAACATCATGACCGAACAACAAAACCAGCAGCTCCTGGAAAAGCTCACCCGTGGACAGGCGCTGCAACTCAAACTGCAGCAAACCGTTGAAGGCCTGTCGATAGCGGCGATCTCCTACTATGTCGTGAGCCTTATTTACTACCTTGCCAAAGCCGGTAAGACAGCCGGCTGGTTACCGTTCTCACCAGACGTGGTGGCAGGACTTTCGATTGCGCCCACCGTCTTGGTGGTCTGGCAGATCGTGCGTCGGATTCACCGAAAAATCTCCCACGACTGACAAAAGGCAGCGCGAGCCACAACTCTTGTTGTGTGCATTGGTAACGCAGAGTCGCGATCTTAGGGGTAGTGTTCTCAGCATGCGCAAAATCAGCCTAAATGGCTTTCTGAACACTGCGTTGAACTCGGTTAAACTACAGGTCCTCACAAAGTGGCCCTCTAGCTCATGCTTGGTTAGAGCAGCGGACTCATAATCCGTTGGTGCGGAGTTCGACTCTCCGGGGGGCCACCACTTTCAAAGGGTACAACCTTGAGACATGGCTCTACCTCGCCGTGGGATTCCATGCGTCAATGTATCAACTTAAGTATGTACTTGAATACATATGTTTTTAAGAGCATAATTTACAAATGAGCTGGACCGTAATTTTTCATGATGATTTCGATGATGAATTCAGCCAATTGGCAGAAGACTTACAGGATGAAGTGCTGGCGCACGCGAAGGTCCTAGCTCAGTTTGGACCGCACTTGGGTCGCCCGACGGTTGACACGCTCAAGGCGTCTCGTCACACGAATATGAAGGAGCTTCGGTTTGACTGGCAGGGTGGTGTTTGGCGTGTGGCTTTCGCGTTCGACCCTAATCGGCAAGCTATCCTTTTGGTGGGTGGCGACAAGGTTGGAGCGGATCAGCGGCGCTTTTACCGGCGTTTGATAGCGATCGCTGATGATCGATACGATGCGCACTTGCATGCGCTACAAGAGAAGGAGTCAAAGCATGGCAAGAAAACTCGATGATGTAATTGCGGCATTACCCCAAGAGCGGCGTCAACGCATTGAAGATCGCGCGCTTGAACTTGCAACGCTAAAGGATTTGCGTCAGGCGAGTCAGCAAACGCAGGCGCAGATGGCCGCTGCGTTGGGCGTGGGCCAGGACACGATCTCCAGGCTTGAAAAACGTAGCGACATGTTGTTGTCGACATTGCGCCACTACGTTGAGTGTATGGGTGGGCAGTTAAATCTAGTGGCCCAATTTCCCAATCGCCCCCCTGTGGTTATCGAGCATTTGGGTGTGCAGCCTGCGTCTCGACCAACCACTAGACAGTCGCGACGTCGCACCCGTGTAACTGCTTGAAGTCGCCAAGTCTGGTGCTTTCTGCAGCTTTTACAGCAGTTGTTTCACAATTGCGTACGGGGCTTGCTTACACACTTTGCGACACACCGTAGTTATTTGTTTGTAACTAGCTGAAAAATGAACGATTCTTTTGATTATCTTTTCTCATAATCCGTTGGTGCTCGGTTCGACTCCGAGGGGGTCCACCAAATACATCAATAAAATCAATAGTTTGCGTGATTTTATTAGTAGTCACCACAGCCAAAAACTGCTTGCACACCGCTTACACACTTTTTTGGGCGGAATTTTGCTTGCACACTAAGTTTATTTGATCTTTTGCAACACTGAAACTACAGTGCCAAGCGGTTTCAAAAACTCTTCCCGCAGCATTTATCGAGGTGGAATGGGATCAATTCGTTTCAATTTCGTCCCTTGCTCAAATGGTAGCCCACGATTTCAGCATCATAAGCACCGTCGGCAACCCACCGGAAACATAATCGCCGTTGATCGTTTGTTCGGATCGTTTATTCGGATGCTGTACTGACCTTTTCGGCTTCCTCGTAACGCTTCTAGCCGGTTGCCTGGTGGAATTCTCAAGTCGTCAATCTGTTCGGACTCCTCGAGTAGCTTAAGCTTTCTCAAGGCTTGCCGTTCAAATGAAGCCCATCCCAATAAGCTTGGGCAAAAACGCCACGTCGTAAAGTGGCAGATGTAGCGACGTGGTTGCAGTCGGATTCGTAGGAAGGGACTGGCTGAGTGCGGCCCGTGTTTCGTTAGCCAAAGCTGATAGCTTGACTGTCTTTGTCGGTTGGTAGCGTTCGATGTATGAGGCCAGAGATTTAGCTCGCCTGCGTGCGCCGCTTTTGACTTCGACCGGCACAATATGGCCCAGATTGTCAGTCAAGAGAAATTCGATCTCTGCGTTTGATGCTGTCCAAGCGTAAGTGGGCTCAACACCCAGTACGGCTAGTTCTTGCTGTACAAAGTTTTCTGCGATGAATCCTTTGTACTCGTAGGCTTGTTGTTTGATTTGCTGGTACGTGGTACCCAACATGTGATTGAGTAATCCCACGTCAAACAAAAATAGTTTGACTCGCGATGGCTTACGGTAGGCCACTAGTGGTAGCCGGGGTTGGCCTTCGATCGGATAGTTCAGCAGCACCAAACGACAATGGTGTAGCCAGTTGATGGCACTTTCAAAGTCAGCATAACGAGTTTTGGGGGGGTGTACATCTTTAAAGCGAAACCGCTTAACCGAATCATCAACGACTGATGAGATTTGGGCGGGTATTTGTTTAAACACAGCATCAATCAGTTGCGCGTTTGTGCGTCCGGCGTATTTGCCGAAGTCTTTTTGATAGCCGGCAATCAAGTCAGCGTGAATGCGGCTGACGGCTTGGATGCGCTCGAGAACTTTTAACTCATCGGTACCGAACCAAGCATTGACAGCTGCAGGCATACCGCCGGTGAAGTAATAGTCAACTAGCTGCTGCATCAGAAGGTCATGTGCCACCTTTGACCTGTTCTGTGCCTCAAAGGCATCAACCAACATGGTCTGTCCGCTTGCGATTAAAAACTCGTGAAACGACAGCGGCCGTAGATTGTGTTGCTCGACTTTGCCAACAGGAAACGAGTTCAGCAGACCGATGTTTGAGCCACTGGCCACCACGAACGCCTCGGGCATTTGCTCGGCAAAATACTTCAATGATGTCACTGCCCGAGGACACTCGCCAATCTCGTCAAGAATGAGCAAGTCAGTCTTTGGATCAAAGGACTGACCGCTTAAAAGCTGTAGGTTGGCTAGCACCTTGGTCGGTGTCAGCGCACCTTCGAAGGCACTAGCAAACTCTGGTCGTTCAAGAAAATCGATGTGTAAGAAACGAGCGAATTGCTTGGCAAAGAGCGTCGTTAGCAAGTAGGTCTTGCCGGTCTGACGAGCACCGTCGATTAGCAAAGGTAGTCTCTGCGCTTTGGCCCTCCAAGCTTTCAGTTCTTCTGTTAGGTGTCTGCGCATGAGGTATTTCGCTGATTTAATTCCTGACTATAGCGTAATTTTACAGTTTTACCATTGTATAAAAAGCATTTATACACACTTTTAACAATCAAAAAATGTTTATATTTCACACTTTATGAATTTTAATAGTGTCAAGCAACTGAATGATTCTTCAAATATTGTTCGCCTGTTAGTCATTCCGGTTTAGTCACTCGCAAAGAGTCCAACTTACGCGACATGCGGCCTCTGCTCGAGACGAAAGGTAACTTACGGGTACTACTCTCGGGTGATTACAAGTCAGCAATCACCCGAGATCTCCATATCGATCAACCTAACAATGACCCAAGGGCTTTGGTGATTCTCACCACAATCACCGATGTCGTGTCTTTGGTGGCGAGCGCATGCTGATAGTGCTTGGCCAAGTCTTGCAGGTTGTCCACCAGAACACTGTGGGCCCCATAGCCTTTGGACAGGGAAACGATATCGAGTCCCGGTAGATCAAGGCCTGGTACGTTGGGCGTTTCTTCCAGCTCGGCGAACTGTTTCAAAATGCCGTATTCCTCGTTCTGAAACACCACATAGATCAAATGGGTCTTTTGTTGGACCGCTGAGTAAACACCCTGAATCGAGTATTGAAACGAGCCGTCTCCCATCAGGCAAATCACAGGTCGATTGCGTCCGGATTGTTTCTCGCCAAGCGCTAAACCGACTGCAGCTGGCAAGTTCCAGCCCAAGCCACCCGAGGCGAAGGTGTAGAAGGTATCAGGTTTGTCTATCCGGAAGACATCCTGCATCAGCGGCACGATAGAGGGGCATTCTTCAACGAGCACCATCTCGACAGGCGAGTGCTGCTTGAGCACCTCGAGCACCGCATGGGGCAACAATGGTTTGGCGTTGGCATCAGCCGGTTTGGGGGCGGCACGAAGAGGCACTCCTGCAGATTTGCGTTGTTTTAGTTGCGGCAGCAACATCTGCAAGAACAACTTCGAGTCACCCACGATGTTGTGACCGACAGCTGCTTTGGCAGCCATGCCAGGGTCGTCAGTCACATGCAGCACCCGAGCACCGGCTGGCAGGTAGTCACCCGCGACATAGGGGTAGTACCGAAACACGGGTGCACCCACGACCAGAATCAAATCATGTCCAGCCAGTTTTTGCGACAGCGGGCCGATCGCCGCCGGTAGCGCCCCTTGATAGAGGCGATGCGTTTCAGGAAACGCCGTTCGCTCACAAAACGGTGGCATCCACACCGGTGCGTCCAGTCTTTGTGCAAGCTCAACACCTTCGTCCCAGGCTTGGCTGCGAGCGATATCAGCACCAAGAATCAATGCTGGGTTTTTGCTGTCATTTAACGCTTGTGCGAACTCTGCTACCCAAGCAGGATCGGGTGCAACTCGGGAACTGACCTGACGGTAAACATCGATATCCAAGGCTGGCTGATCCCAGTCATCAAGCGGCAACGACAAAAATACAGGCCCAGCCGGCTGTTGAATGGCGGTGGCATAAGCCCGCATGAAGGCGCCCGGAATGTCTTGCGCTCGGGCAGGCTCATAGCTCCACTTCACCCAGGGCTTGGGCATGGTGGTGGCTTCGATGTTGGTGAGTAATGGCTCAATCAAAAGCATCTCACGAGTTTGCTGGCCGGCCGTGATGATGAGCGGCGTCTTGTTCTGAAAGGCGGTGAGCAGTGTGCCCATCGCATTGCCAAGCCCAGCACCGGTATGCAAGTTCACGATCACGGGTTTGCGTGTGCTTTGGGCGATGCCATCGGCAATGGCCACGGCACTCGCTTCTTGCAATGCCAGGATGTAGTCAAAATCTTTCGGAAAGTCCTTCAGGAAGGTCTCTTCGGTAGAGCCTGGATTGCCAACGATCGTGGTGAGGTTAAGTCGACGCAGCAGGTCGAAGGTGGCCTGTTTGACGGTTTTGGACATGCATCACTCCCTGGATATGCGATGTTGATACGTCGTTGTTTTATGTGAGTTGAAATATCGCCACGTGACAGTACACGGTTTTATGCAAATCCGGTAAAAAAATCAGTAACAGGTATCTTCGCCGGTATCCGGTCGCCTGCAGCCGGGCTTTGGCCGGATGAACTGTAAACACTCCAAGGATTATCCGATATGTTTAATCGCTTAGAATACATTTTAATGTCTTTTATTGGTAAAATACGAATTTAAAAGATATAAAAATGACGTTTAAACTTGCAATTGCCTCAGAGGTTCAACACACGCTTGGCCAACGCCTGCGGTTGCACAGGCTTGCCCAATCGCTGTCACAGGCTGAGCTAGCTGGCATGGCTGGGCTGTCCACTGGCGCGATACGCAAGCTAGAGCGAGACGGGCAGACTTCGCTTGAGACCTTGATCCGTGTGGCACAGACACTGGGACTTGTGCAGGAGTTTGATGCGCTGTTCGAGTATCGCCACACATCGATCGCGCAAATGGAGCGCGCTGAGCAGGCAAAACAACGGCAGCGTGCTCCACGCAGATCAGGCGCGAGCCGACATAGAACACACTTTAATCGTGACAGCGGTGGCGAGCCATGAAGCGCCTCGATGTCTACTACGCCGGTTGGTCTGAAGACTGGTTGCTCGGTTCGCTTGCCGACGATGGCTCAGCGCTACTGTTTGAATACTCCAGACAAGCACTTGAGCGTGGCCTTGAGTTGTCACCCTTGATGTTAAAGCTTGCGCCCAAGACCTATGATCGATTCCCACCCCATTTTTATCGTTTGCCCGGATTAGTGGCAGACAGCCTGCCTGACGGATGGGGCTTATTGTTGATGGACCGATTATTTCGTCAGCAGGGCATTCGACATCCGGGGCCATTGGATCGACTGGCTTTCATTGGTGATCGTGCCATGGGCGCGCTTCGGTTTGTGCCAGCTCATCAGGATGGTGACGTGGCATTCGATTGGAATCTCTCAACGCTAGCTGAAAAAACAACCCAGTTTTTGCATGACGATGCGAACACTGCTTTGCGTGAGCTCGCTGGCATTGGTGGCTCACCGCAGGGTGCACGCCCTAAAGCTTTGGTTCATTATCACCCTGATCATGGTGACATCACTACCTGCGCGCAGGGTTTGGGAGAACCTTGGCTAGTGAAATTTCCTGCTCAAGCTGAGCACAAGGAAGTCTGTGCGCTTGAGCAACTCTACGCCGAGCTTGCGCGCGATTGTTCGATCGATATGCCGCCAAGTCGATGGTTTGATATTGACGCCAACATGGCGGCATTCGGCGTGGCAAGATTTGATCGGTTCGATGGCCAGCGAGTGCCCTATCACAGCTTGGCTGGGTTGTTGCAAATAGACTTTCGGGTGCCTGGTGCGGTGGATTACACCGGGTTTTTGCGGGCGACCCGATTTTTAACTCGCGACGAATCTCAAGTGCAGAAAGCATTTGAACGGGCGGTATTTAATGTGGTGTTTCATAATCGCGATGACCACCCCAAAAACTTTGCCTGGTGTTTGGGCCAAGATGATCGTTGGCGCTTGGCCCCGGCGTTTGACTTAACCTTCAGTGATGGTCCCATGGGTCAGCACCACATGGATATCTGTGGTCAAGCAACCGACATTGGGCGTGAGCACCTGATGCAACTCGCCAAAGAGTCAGCAGTGCCTGAATCGGTGGCGGGCCAAACGATCGATTTCATGCTTGAGCAAGCGGCAGGCTTTAAAAAGCGTACCCGTGAGTTTCCAATACGCAAGGTCACTGTCGATCAAGTGACCGAAGTGGTTAAGGCTTGTGCCCAACGGTTAAAAGCATGAGCACCGAGTTCATGTTCAGGTGAGGCTATACTTCGCTGGACATTTTTCTAGGCCTTGATGGATGGACCTTCACATTTGGCTTGACGCATTTCGCTTGCAACCGGACCCGGTGTTGTGTACCGCACTGGCCATCGTGGCTGCATTCCTGATGGGCTTTGCCAGAAGCGGCATTGGTGCGGGCGGCTTTGTGGTGTCACCGCTCATGGTGCTTGCACTTGGCTCGCAGGTGGGCATCGCGGTTGTGGCCGCCTTGATGCTGCCGGCAGCCTTGACGTCTTATCAACAGCACAAACATGACGCCAAGCCCGAGTTGCTGCGTCCTTTGGTGCCGGCTGCATTTCTGGGTACCGTGCTCGGGGGAATCATCTTGTGGTTGCTCGTGTCTGATGGCGAGATGAGGGTGATCGAACGCAGGCTTGAGTTGACGGTGGCGGCCATGTCTTTGGTTTATGTGGTGCTTGTTAGCCTGCGTGACCGGGTGGCCAAACTGTTTAGCAACCTCGGCACACCCACACCCCAAAGCCTGTTTGTGATGGGCACGGGACTAGGCATCAGTCAGACCATCGCGAATTCAGGCTCACCGCTGATGACGGTTTACTTTCTGTGCTATCGCATCGGCAAAGAGCAGTTTGTGGGTGCCCAGGCTACGTTTCTGGTGATCCAGAACACCATCAAGATCCTGCCACTGATTTTTCTGGGGATACTGCACTTGGGTAACGCCACGGCTGCGCTGTTGTTGATGCCGTTAACCTTCATTGGCAGTTGGCTAGGACAACGTTTCTATAAACGTGCTTCAGAGAAAACGTTTTTTGGGCTCTATGTGGCGCTCTTGGTCGTTGGCTTTATTGCCAGTGCACTCCTGATCATTGGCCGAGCCCAAGTGTTCGGACTGACTTGAGTCATAACAAACGCTTGAGCGAGCCAGACCCAACGTCAGCGGTTCTTGTACACAACGCCTTCAATCAGCATCTTCGGCACAATCAAGCCAAACGTCATGGCCATCACGATCATGAACGCACCGGTGCCATTGGTGACTGTATCTAGCAACATGGTAAGCGTCGCTTGGCTACCCGCGTCATAGATGTCGACCAAGCCGGCGGCAAACTTGAACACAAAAATCCCTGGCATCATCGAGACCACCGAGGCAAACGCCAAAGCCGCAAACGGCAGCTTCAATTTGCGGGCGAGTATGGTCATAACGCAACCCGAGATGAGGCAGGCAACCAGGGTGGCGCTCACCACACCGCCGCCGGATTCAAGCACCAGCCACCGGCTGCCGTGGCAAGCCATGCCGACGATGACGGGCGCAGCCAATAATCCCCACGGCAATGAGAAAAACGCACCAAATGCCGCCACCGCAACACCGGCGCAGACGATATCGATCCATAGCGGTGTGTGCACCGCCGACGCGGCAGACGACAGCGTGCCATGCGTGCCGGCAAGCCCGATTAACAAACCTGCACAAATGGCCAGCAAGATGAGCGCGCAGTAGGCGAACCGGGAAACACCCAGGCCCAATCGCCCTCGTACCAGGTCAAGCGATGCATTCAGGATATGGGCACCAGGCACCAGGATCATGCACGGTGCAATCACCACAAACTGAACTCTGGGGTCATCAAATAGCCCTTGGGCGATGCCTCCACAAACACCGGCGATCAAAGCAGCCACAAAAGGTTGCACCAGCAGGTTGTCACTGTAGTGGGCAAGTAATCGTCTGACCGCGGCGCCTAGCATTGCCGTCACAAAAATCAAGGCCAACACCAGGCTGTCAGCTACCCCGAATATGAGACCGAGCGCAGAGGCCCCCAGCCCCGCCATCACAACGAACCTGATGTTGGTGCTAGGCGGATACTGTTCGATTTCGGTTAACTGTCGATCTAGCGCCTCGAGATCTGCGCCTGTTAAGCGTTCTTTATCTGCGCAGGCTAGATCAATCACATGATTGGTTTGTGCGACCTTGTGCATGTCTACGCCAGCCGGGCGCACAGACAAGATCGCGGTGTCCCAATTTTGTGAGTCCTTTTGTCGCCAACGACAGAACACACCGTCCCATTGCGGCACAATCTGCCATTCGATCCCCCCGGCTCGGGCGAGCCGGGTGGTGTCTTCAATTAACCGTTGGGTAGTCTGGCCATTGGCGTGCAGCAGGATCACTGCACGCTTTAGGCAATCAACGAGGTCGCTGGCCATAAACCCCAACACCCAATTTATGCTGGATCGTAAACAGGGCGGTAGGCGGTCTTGCGAATATGCGCCTCGATATCCTTGGGACGCTTGACCCGCGCCAGATTGTTGTCAAAGATGTACTCAGCAATCTTGGCCGCGGTGTGCAACGAGGCATCCAGGATTTGTGACTGCGGCGGGTAGATCAAACCCGTGTCCAACTCTGCCTGGGTCACTTGCTCAGCCACGGCCTTGGCGGCCACGATGAACATCTCTTCAGTGACTCGCTTGGATTGAGTGGCCAGCACTGCCATGCCCATGGCCGGGAAAATGTAGACGTTGTTGCCTTGGCCGGGGATGTAGGTTTTGTTTTTGTAGGTGACCGGGTCAAACGGGCTGCCGCTGGCAAATATGGCCTTGCCGTCAGACCATTTGTAGGCCTCTTCAGCCGTGCACTCCGAGCGTGAAGTCGGGTTCGAATAGGGGAAGATGATGGGGCGCTCATTGACTTCAGACATGGCTTCGATCACCTGCTGGTTAAAGAGCTTGGGGACCGTGCTCACCCCGATAATCCCGGTGGGCTTCAGATCCTTGATGACATCCACAAACGAGTTACTCGCCGCATGCTTGTGCGCAAATGGCTTTTGGAAGTCAGCGAGGTCTTTGCGCGATGACTGCACCAGGCCGTTGATATCAAACAACCAGTTGCGCGCACGCGCCTCATCGATACTCAAACCTTCCATGGCCATGGCTTGGCTAATCAGTTCGGCAATACCCGTGGCGGCAGACCCGGCACCCATGAACAGGAATTTATGCTCGGTCAGTTTCTTGCCAGTCACTCGCACGCCACCCAGAATACCGGCCAAGGCCACACCTGCCGTGCCCTGGATGTCGTCGTTGTAGGTGCAAACTTTGTCTTTGTACTTTTGCAGGATGCCCACCGCATTGAAGTTGGCGAAGTCCTCCCACTGAATGCAGCACTTGGGGTAGAGTGCCTGCACCGCATCAACAAATTCGGCAATAAACGCGTCATAGTCCTTGCCGCGCACACGCTGCTGACGCAAACCCAGATACAACGGGTCATCAAGCAGTTCCTGGTTATTGGTGCCCACGTCCAGCGTAATGGGTAAGGTGAGCTCCGGTGGCACGCCGGCAACCGCGGTGTAGAGCGCGAGCTTGCCAATGGGAATGCCCATGCCGCCTACGCCCAAGTCGCCCAAGCCCAGAATACGCTCACCATCGGTCACCACAATAAAGCGCACATCCTTCTGTGGCCAGTTTTTGAGCAACTCCTTGACCCGACCTTTGGCGGTGATGGGCAGATACACGCCGTGTGAGGAACGGAAGATGTGGTCAAACTTCTGGCAGGCTTCACCAACCGTTGGGGTGTAGACCAGTGGCATAAAGCGCGCCGGGTCGCCCATGAGCACAGCATAAAAGAGTGTCTGATTCCGGCTCTGCAAGTCCATCAAAAAAAGGTAGCGTTGCAAATCGTTATCGAGCATATCGAGTTGGGTGTGTACCCGTGCGATTTGTAACTCAAGGCTATCAACACCGATTGGTAACAAGCCTTCTAGGCCCAGGGTCTTGCGTTGTTGGGCGGTAAAGGCTGAGCCGCGGTTCATGCTCGGGTCGTGCAAGGCGGCATAGCCTTTGGCAGTGGTCTTAGCCATCAGAGTGCTCCATTGAATCAGTTGTTAATCTCAGTTGTTCATCTATTGGGTACTGAAATATACCCACTTTATTGAGCTAGCCTGCCGTCATGCGGCAGGCTAGCTATTTATTTCGCGACATAGGGGTGAACCATTTTGGCGGGATCGACCACGCGATTGAACTCCTCTTCTGAGACGAATCCAAGCTTTAATGCCGCATCTTTAAGCGTCAGATCATTGTCCATGGCGTAGTGGGCGATCTTGGACGCCTTGTCGTAACCAATCACGGGTGCCAAGGCAGTCACTAGCATCAGTGAACGCTCGACATATTCGGCGATTTTTTTCTCATTGGGCTGCGTGCCTTCGACCAGGAACTTGCGGAAGTTGGTGCAGCCATCGGTCATCAAGGTGATGGAGTGGGTGATGTTCTGGATGATGAGCGGCTTATAGACGTTCATCTCGAGATAACCGCTAGCACCCCCAAACCCGACCGCGACATCGTTGGCCATGACTTGAACAGCCAGCATGGTGAGCGCTTCAGCCTGCGTGGGGTTAACTTTGCCGGGCATGATCGAGGAGCCAGGTTCGTTCTCAGGGATATGCAGTTCAGCAAAGCCCGCACGCGGGCCGCAGGACATCAGGCGAATGTCGTTGCCAATCTTGTAGAGCGAGACGGCAAGCGTGCGAAATGCGCCAGACAAGTGAACCAGCGCATCGTGCGCACCTTGGACGGTGAACTTGTTTGGCGCGGTCACAAACGGCAGGCCAGTCAGCTTGGCAATCTCTTTGGCCGCATCTTCGGCAAACCCGGGCGCGGCATTAATGCCCGTGCCTACCGCCGTGCCGCCCAAGGCCAAGTGGTAGACACCTTTCAAGGCATCGTTAATGCGCTCCAGATCATCATCAAGCATACCGACATAACCCGACCATTCCTGACCCAGGGTCAGGGGGGTGGCGTCTTGCATGTGGGTGCGCCCGATTTTGACGATATCTTTCCACGATTCGGCTTTGGCGTTCATCGCATCGCGCAGTGATTTAACCGCAGGCAGCAGCCGTGATGTCGTATTGACAGCTGCTGCAATATACATGGCCGACGGGAACGAGTCGTTTGATGATTGCGACATGTTGACGTGGTCGTTGGGGTGAACCGGCGTTTTGCTTCCCAGTTCCGTGCCGGCCAACTGGCAGCACCGGTTGGAGACCACCTCATTGACGTTCATGTTGAACTGCGTGCCACTGCCGGTCATCCAGACGTGTAACGGGAACATGTCGTGATGTTGGCCAGCGAGGATTTCATCGCAGGTTTTGACGATCAGGTCATGTTGTTGGTCAGGCAAACGGCCACTGGCGTGGTTCACATTGGCAGCCGCTTTTTTTAGCGTGGCATATGAGGTGATCATCTCGCGTGGGATCAGATCTTTGCCGATGCTGAAGTGCTCAAGCGAGCGCTGCGTTTGTGCGCCCCAGAGTTTGTCGGCTGGCACTTCGACGATGCCGAGGCTGTCGGATTCTTTGCGAACGTCAGTCATGATGGGTTCCTTTGAAAAAAACGCGGTGAATCATGGTTAGAACAGTTTTTCAGCGATAAAAATCCACATCGCCATCGTAAAAATCGCCACCACATTGCTGGCGAGAATTTGTCCGGGGATCTTGTCAGTAGCAATCGCGAACTGCGAGCTCAACATCGCACCCATGGTGGCCGCCGGACAGGCCACGATGATGATGGCGCCTTTGGCCAGCAACGGATCAAGCTTGAACGCCAAGGCAAGCACCAACACCAGGGCAGGCATCAAGAAGTTCTTCACGATGACCACCGTCACTACCTGCAAGTCAATGCGTGGCGTCAGAAATGACAGCAAGATTCCGAGCGTAAATAATGCCAAGCCGCCTGACACATTGCCCAGCAGTTTCAGTGAATCCGTGGCCAGAGCCGGCAACTTAAAGCCCAGCAAAGCAAGAATCAGCCCCAGGATGGGCGCCCATACCACCGGTTGCTTGATAGTGTTGAGCAAAATGCTGCCAAGGCCTGGTGTGGCCGCCGCACCAGATGCTGTCCCTTTTTCTTTGTTCAACATCGCCATGATGATCGGAATCACAATGATGCTGGTGATAATGTTACCCACGATGATGGGCAGCATCCCTTGCTGGCCAACTACCGTTAACACCACCGGCAAACCAAAATACGCCATGTCGGGAAACCCGCTGTTACTGCCAAATAGAGCTGCTTCGCCGGGTGGTTTTTTCCAGACGAACAGCCCTAGAAACAGCGCCACAAAAAATGGCAAGGTAATGCCAATCAGCAGTGTCAGTACATAAGGAATGTTTTCAAATTGGCTCGGGCTAAAACCAAAGATCGATACAAAGAGGGCGCAGGGCAGGGCGAAGTTCACCACCGCCGTCGATAAGCTCTTGGCGCCATCGCTACCGATGAGCTTGGTCTTGCCGGCCAGAAAGCCAAGCAGCACCACAAACGCCACCGGGGCGAGTGCCGTCAAAATCAGGTTAATCATAAAAATTCCCCTTGGTTGTGATTATGGTTATCCAGCAAGAGAACACACTGCAAAAGAACAAGCTACAAAAGAAATACCGACTTGATGCGCACCATCCGTTTAGGCCTTAAAAGAAATGCCGCACACCAGTACCCACCACCGAGCTCCTCGCGGTACTGAATGTTTGGTAATTGTTCCCATAAGAGCCCCAGACATAGACGTCGGTGCGTTTGGAGAGGTTATAGACATAGCCGGCGCTGAAGATATTCTGCGTCGCAAGTTCAGTATTGGCTTTTAGTGCCCCGGTTGGTTGCAGCATCTGCCACGACAGCAGCACTCGGCCTTGTGGGCCGACCGGAATCGTGGCGCCTAGCGCGTATTGCGAGGATTTCGCGCCTTGTGCAAACAGCACGTTCGAGCCTTCACTAAAGGTCGTCAATGGCGTGGAGTAACCGCCTGCGCCTGCTCCTTGCCCAAAAAATGCACCATCAAATGTTTGCCCGATCACAGCCGATACTTTGACAACCTTAAAGTCGTAGCTCGCCGCCGCGAGCCACGCCTTGGGTGTGGCCTGGTTTGTATTGGCCACCGTTTGGCCAGTGCCCGTGGCAAACTGGCTAGCACCATAGACCGCGTCATAGGTTGCCAACAAAGCCAGACCGCCGCGGCTGTATCGCAGTGCTGCCGTGAGCATCCGCATATTGGCGCTCGTCCCAAAAAACTGGGTGCCTGGTTGCAGGGTGTTTGATGGCCCGTTGGCATAAATGGCACTAAAGCCCGTGTTAAACGAATAACCGACACTGGCTTGCCAGCCATACATATTGCCGCTTTGATACAAGAGCAGATTGTTGGGTCGCACACCATTGGCTGACCCAAACGAGGCCCCCCAGCCTGCCTGGCTGCCAGAAATAGAGAAGGGATCAAAGGGCACTAAATAGCTGTAGGCCAGGTTGGCTGCACGACCAAACTGCACAGAGCCCCATCGGTTATTGGCAATCGCCAGGGTCGATTGACGTCCAAACCCAAGTCCACCCTGTCCCAGGCTGCCGTTTTGTGCGTTCACACCCTCTTCGAGCACGAACTGGACCGACCATTGGTCTGACAGCGGCTCGCTACCTTTGATTCCCCAGCGCGAGCCACTTAACACCCCTGATGTCATGCCGGCTTGCGATCCACTGATCGCGGGCCCCCAGCTGCCGGCATCACGAGAGACATGGTTGTAGTAAAGACTCAAGTCAATAATGCCGTACATCGTCAGGTTGGAGGCAGCCATCGAGACCGACGTCGCTAGCGTTGCCGCCAGCCCAAGCGTGGCTACCAGTATGCAGTGAGGCACTACAAACTTTATGTATTTCGTTGTGTTCATGAGCAGTGCATGGCAAGGTTTGACGTGGTTGGTCATCAAACCGGCAGCCTGTTGTGCGTTAAAAAAAACGAAGGTCAACAGAGCCGCTGTGCTCGGGATAAGCAAAACGACGATCGCATTATCACCACAATTTGTGACATTTGTCGACGTAATAATGTGTAAGGAAACCAAGACAAGCCAGTCATTCACTAAGTCAGCCATAGCCAGGGGATCTGAGCTCTGTAAGCCAGAGACGGATTTGTCGTATAAACGAGCTTCAGAGCCTCAGAACTACAGAGCAAAGCGCTCGCCACACCCTACGATACTTAATCAAGCCAATACGCCATGTCACCGCCCCGTAAACGTCTGGTTTCAGACAATTTCAAAGACCATATCCTGGGGTTTTTTCAGGATATACAGTGGTCAATTCTGGCTTGGTATCGCTACGTCAAGGAAACCTGGCCGATTTTTGTGACGCTGTTAAGCATCACAGCGGTTGCCATCTATTTTGCTGAACCACCACCGCCATCGAAGGTCACCTTCGCTGCCGGCGTGCCGGGCGGTTCATACGAAGATATCGCTAAACGCTACAAAGACTTTTTCAAACGGTACGACATCGAACTCGAGGTCTTGCCCTCTACCGGCCCGCTGGCCAATTTACAGCGTATGGTAGACCACACGGCTAGCCCGCGCATCGATGTGGCGCTGACGCAATCCGGCTTGGCCAGTGACGTGGCAGGCGTTGACCAGCTCGCTTACCTCGGCAGCATCGACTACGAGCCCATTTTCTTTCTGATGCGCAAGGACCGACTGCCACAGACGCGTGACGATTTCATCGACGGCTTGTCTGACAAGCGTCTGGGTATTGGTGAGCCAGGCACGGGTACCAAGGTCCAGTTTGAGCGCTTGCTGGCGCTCAATGACCTCACCTTTAAGGTTTCGAACTTTGTGGTGCAGTCCGATCAGCAATCGGTTGCAGACGTGCTGTCGGGCGAGCTCGATGGCGTGGTGCTCGTCGATGGCATCCAAAGCAAAAATATGCAAGCGCTGTTGAATTCGCCAGAGGTGGTGCTCTTAAGCCCATCACGCGTGCAGGCCTATCACCGCTTGTTACCCTACCTCGATGTGCTGACTATCCCGGAGGGCTCCATCAACCTGGTGGACAATGTGCCAGCCAAGGACATGAAGATCCTGAGCACGACCACCGCACTGGTCGTACAAAAAGATTTGCACCCCGCGATTCAGTTCCTGCTGATCAAGGCTGCGGTTGAAATCAGTGGGACAGCGTCGTTTTTTGCCAGACAGGACACATTTCCCAAGTTCAATGAGTCAGTGATTGTCCGCAGTCCCGTGGCGCAAGAGTATTTCCTGAAAGGATCACCGTACCTTGATCGTCATTTGCCGTTTTGGTTGGCAGAGTTGCTTGACCGGTTTGCCTACGTCTTGATGCCGTTCCTGGCATTCGCCTATCCCATCTTGCTGTCCTTGCCTGGTTACCGGCACAAGCGCCTGACACGACGAATCTGGAACAGTTACGGCAAGTTAAAGGAATTAGAGCTTGAACTGTCGGATGATTTTGATCCGTTAAAAGCCGAGCAGTATCTCGAGCGGCTTGACCAGATCGAGTCTGACGCCATGCGCGTCAAAATCTATGGCAGCCAGGGGGCAGACTACTTCAAGCACCGTCAGCACATTCATTTTGTGAGGGCGGTGCTGTATGAACACCTGCAAAAAGAGGGCGTTGTCTCAGGGACTGAGGCAGCGCCGTCTAAACCCATGGGTCATGAGGCTGGGGTCAATCCGAACCTGCGCAGTGATACCCGCACTGAAACCCGCAACCAGGGCTAACACCCGGTTAAAGCCGCAGGTTCTGCCTGGCCAGATCGATCACTTCTTTGGCACGGCCATCAAGCACTGCCTTCATCAAGAACAAGCCAAAGTGACTGGCTTGCTCCACCGTGGTGGTCGGTGGCATGGCCAATTCCTGGCGTGCGCTCACTACATCGAGTAGGGCAGGACCGGGGTGTGCGAGAACCTCCTGCACGGCTGCTTCGAGTTGGCTCGGATCTTCAACGCGTACCCCATGAATGCCGATGGCACGGGCCATCCCCGCAAAATCCGGGTTTTGCAGATCCACGCCAACATCCACAAAGCCGTTGGCCTTCATCTCCATCTCGACAAACCCAAGCGTCCCGTTATTCAACACCACAATCTTCACCGGCAGGTTGAGCTGTTTCAGGCTCAAGACATCACCCATCATCATGGCAAAGCCGCCATCACCCGACATGGAGATGACTTGGCGGCCTGGGTGGCTGGCTTGTGCACCGATAGCCTGAAGCATGGCGTTGGCCATCGAGCCATGATTAAACGAGCCAATCAGGCGGCGCTTGCCGTTGAGTTTCAGGTAGCGTGCAGCCCACACTGTCTGTGTGCCCACATCACAAGTGAACACCGCATCCTCGGATGCATGTTCGCTCAGCAGGCGGGCGACCGCCTGCGGGTGAATGTTCTTGTCACCGGGCTTGATCACCGCGAGTTGGTCCAAGTCATGACGGGCTTTTTTGTAATGATCCCGGGCAGCGTTCAAGAAGCTGTCATCGTTCTTTTGCGTGAGGTGGGGCAATAAAGCCGTCAGTGTGGTCTTCACGTCACCTAGTACGCCTAGATCGAGGCGGCGGCGGTTACCCAAGCTTTCAGCGCGACAGTCGATCTGCGCGACCTTGGCATGTTCCGGGTAAAACTGACGATACGGAAAATCAGTGCCCACTAAAAGCAAGGTGTCACAGTTGTGCATCGCGTGATACCCAGAAGAAAACCCGATCAATCCGGTCATGCCCACATCAAACGGGTTGTCGTACTCGACAAACTCTTTGCCACGCAGTGAATGCACGATGGGGGCCTGCAGTTTGCCGGCGAGTTCAATCAGCTCGGCATGGGCACCGGCACTGCCGGCACCACACATCATGGTCACCCGCGAAGACTGGTTCAGTAAATTTGCCAGTGCCGTGACATCGTCCGCGTTAGGTGCCAACATCGGTGGTCTTGGTTGGGTCCAGGTGGGGGCGGCAATATCAGTTTGGGCCAGTGCCACATCGCCTGGAATCACGACCACTGCTACCCCACGTTGGGCCACAGCCGTGCGAATCGCGCGCTCCAGCACGCGCGGCAACAGCGCCGGGTTGGAGACGAGCTCCACATAGTGACTGCACTCCTGAAACAGAATCTCCGGGTGTGTCGCCTGGAAGTACCCACTGCCGATCTCGCTACTCGGGATATGGGCAGCAATCGCCACCACGGGCACTCGGCTGCGGTGACAGTCAAACAGCCCGTTAATCAGGTGCAAGTTACCTGGCCCACAACTGCCGGCACACACCGCAATCTCACCAGTCAAGTGCGCCTCGGCACCGGCGGCAAACGCCGCAGCCTCCTCATGACGCATGTGCACCCACTGCATATCGGGACGCGAGCGCAAAGCATCGGTAAATCCGTTCAAAGAGTCCCCGACCACGCCATAAATACGTTTGACACCGGCTTGGCCAAGGGTATCGACCATCAGTTTGGCAACGCTGTGTGACACGAGAATCTCCTATGGATTGGTGAACGGTGTCGAGAATAGCGTAAGTCGGTCATACTAGGTGGAAATATTTTTAACTCACCCAAGCAGGAGCGCAGCCATGACTATCACGGGACGACAGCTGCTCGCGTCTGCCAGCATCATTCTGATAGCGCTCACAACGCTTGGGCTAGCAGGGTGTGCGCCGCTGGCGCCAGGCAATGCTGCGCCATCAACTGAGCAAAGCCAACAACAGTCGGCGGTCAAAGGATTTTTTGAGCAGGTGCTAAACGCAAATGTGTACGGCTTGCCCACTGACACAGCACTCGAGCAGTTCAAGCCATGGATCTCGCCCGCCCTTTTCCAGCGCTTTGAACAAGCGCAGGTACAGCAGACCTTGGACTTGGCCCGTCATCAGGGGACAGAACCGCCAATGCTACAAGGCTCACCATTCGTGTCGCTGTTTGAGGGAGCCACTGGCGTGGTGGCGGTCACACCGGCCCAAGCGCCAGACACCTGGGCGGTTTCGCTGGTGTATCGGGCAAACGCTGGCCAGTCCACGACAACTGTCCAATGGACTGACACGGTGGCGCTCACCCAACAAGACGGGCGTTGGGTGGTTAATGACGTGATATTCGGAGGTCAATGGGATTTTGCCAAGCGCGGACGTTTGAGCGAGCTGCTCGACTCGGTCAGGGCGGCGGGCTCTTGATGGGGTCTGGAACTTGGGTCTGGGGCTTGGGTGGACATGTCACTCGATGTGTCGTACAGTTACACCCATCTATGTGACTTTAAGTAACTAATAGATCAAGTAGTCAAGTAAAGTAGTCCGGTAAAACGCATTAAGCCAACCGGATGGAGTCTGCGACCAAGCAGCGCCATGAGCGCATTCCAAACAATCATCAGATTCAACACACGCAACACCATCAAAATTACCAACACCGCCAACATCACCAACAGGGAGATATGCCATGCCGCAGGACAAACTAGATACCAGCAAACGCCAATTGTTACTCGGTAGTGCGGGTCTAGGGGCGGCAGCGCTGTCGGGTGCACTGGCACCGAATGCCAGTGCGACCGCTGCAACTTACCAGCAGGGCAATCAGGCCATCGTGGCACGCCGAGTACGTCCGGGTGAACCAGGCTGGCCTAGCGAGGCGCAATGGCAGGCGCTTGGTGAGTCGATGCAGGGCAAGGTGTTTAAGGTTGCAGATCCATTTGCCGGTTGCGAGCAAAGTGCACAAGCCTGCAACGACATCCTGAAGCAGTTTGAGAATCCGTTTTTTATCCAGGATACGCCCGGTGCCACCCAGAGCAGTGGCTGGGTAGATGCCTGGACCAGCAAGGTCAGTCAGTATGCGGCTGAGGTGCAAAATGCCGAAGACGTGTCTAAGGCGGTCAAGTTTGCCAAGCAACATAATTTGCGGCTCGTCGTCAAAGGCGGGGCGCACAGTTATTTGGGTCAGTCCAACGCGGCGGATTCTTTTTTGATATGGACCAAGCGACTTGACAAGATCGAGATGCACGACAAATTCGTGCCGCAAGGCAGTCAGGGCGTCAAGCCGTTTGAGGCGGTCTCGGTGGCTGGTGGCGCCATCTGGGTTGATGTCTACGACAAAGTGGTGGTCAAAGGTCGACGTTACGTGCAAGGCGGGGGCTGCACCTCGGTGGGAGTGGGTGGCCATTTGCAAACCGGTGGGTTTGGCAGTTTCTCCAAGCGGTTTGGCATGAGTGCTGGCGGCATTGTCGAAGTCGAGATGGTGTTGGCAGACGGCAGCATTGTGGTGGCCAACGAGCATCAGAATCAGGATTTGTTCTGGGCATCGCGTGGCGCGGGTGCCGCATTTGGCATCATCACCCGAGCGACATTGAAACTGCATCCCTTGCCTGAGACATTCGGTTTTGCGGGTCTGCGCGTTAAAGCCAAATCCGATGGCGCCTACACCGCGTTGGTGGAACACTTTTTGCGGTTCTATCGTGATGCGCTCATGAACCCCCATTGGGGCGAGCACGTCGGATTTAATGGCGAGAATGTGCTTGAAATCGCCATGTCGATCCAGGGCTTGTCCGAGGCTGAGGCTGCCAAAGTATGGCAACCGTTTATTGATTGGGTGAGCGCCAGACCGACCGAATTTGAGATCGCCTCGCCGCTGCGCCTGGTGGTGATACCCGCGTACCACTGGTGGGACTATGAGTACCGCAAGAAACACCTGCCAAAGTCCATCATTGAAGACACCCGCCCCAACGGCAAAGCCGGTGCGTTCTGGTGGTCTGGCAGCGCACGCGAAGTCAGTATCTATATCGCGGGTTACGAATCAGGTTGGTTGCACGAGCGTTTATTGCAAGAGGAACGCCTGTCAGCGCTGGCCATGACCCTGGTAGCCGCCTCGCGCGTGCGCGGATTTGAAATCCACTTCAACAAAGGATTGGCAGGCTCACCGCCAGAGGTGGCCCGCCAGGGTCAGCAAATCCCGATGAACCCGGTGGTGGAGCACGCCTTTGGTCTGGTCATCATTGCCGGTGGCGAACTCAATGTGCATGAAGGCCTGCGCGGTCATGAACCGAACAAGGCTGCTGCGCGCACCGAAAGTGCCCGCATCACCGAGGCCATGAACATCATTCGTGCCATTGCCCCGGATGCCGGTGGTTACTGTTCGGAGATGAGCTATTTCTCGCCCAATTGGCAGACTGATGCCTGGGGTCAGGCCAACTACGCCCGACTCCTCAAGCTCAAGCATCAGTACGACCCGGACGGGCTGTTCATGGCGCATCACTACGTGGGCAGTGAAGACTGGAGCCATGACGGCTTTGTCAAGCGCGGCTAAGACCTACTAACTCAGGCTCCCCATGCTACTGAACTTCAGTTAGCATGAAGCATCGGTATGGTTTGAGCAATGAAGGGAATGGGAGAGCGCATGTTTAAAGCCATTGTGATCAACAAAGACGAGGCTAGCGGCAAAGGCTATCGGGCCGAATTGACCGAGCTCGATGACGCGCAGTTGCCAGAAGGCGATGTCACCGTTTCGGTGCATTACTCGGGCTTGAACTACAAAGATGGCTTGGCCATCACCGGCAAAGGGCCGGTGGTGCGCAGGTTTCCCATGGTGCCCGGTATTGATATCGTGGGCAAAGTTCAACAAACCGACCACCCGAACTATCAGGTGGGTGACTCAGTCATTCTCAATGGCTGGGGGGTGGGCGAGACCCATTGGGGAGGGCTCGCGCAAGTGGCCAGACTCAAGGGTGACTGGCTCATTCCATTGCCCAAGGGCATGGCTGCACGCGATGCCGCAGCCATCGGCACGGCTGGCTACACCGCCATGCTGTGCGTCATGGCCCTACAAAAGCACGGCGTCAAACCCGCGGACGGTGAAATCGTGGTGACCGGTGCCGCCGGGGGCGTGGGCAGTGTGGCGGTGGCCTTGCTGGCAAAGCTCGGTTACGAGGTGGTGGCTGTCACCGGGCGTGCTACGGAAGCTGACTACCTGAAGTCACTCGGTGCCACGGCCATCATGGATCGCAAAGAACTATCCGAGCCGGGTAAGCCATTGGCTAAAGAGCGCTGGGCAGGTGCAGTCGATGTCGTGGGTAGCCACACTTTGGCCAACATCTGTGCATCAACTCGCTACCGAGGCGTGGTCACTGCTTGTGGGCTAGCTGGCGGCATGGACCTGCCCGCCACGGTGGCGCCGTTTATTCTGCGCGGGGTGACATTAATGGGCATCGACAGCGTGATGTGCCCACGACAAGAACGATTAACCGCATGGCAAAGACTCGCCTCAGAGCTCGAGCTGTCAAAGTTGCACGCCATGGTCGAAGAGATCAGTCTGGGGCAGGCCATTGACATGGCGGGCAAGCTGTTGCAAGGCCAGGTCCGCGGCCGAGTGGTGGTGGATGTCAATCGCTAGATCAGTAGTCATGAACTTTGCTAATTCTGGAGATATGTTTGTGCGTAGTCTGGCAAAGTCAATGATGGCGATTGTTGTGTTCAGCGGTACAGTCAGTCCAAGTGCGCTGGCCTCGGAGTACGGTGCCTATTTGTATGGCCAAGCTCAAAGTCAAGGAGCGGGCACACCAAACCAGTTGTCAGTCGGCGGTTTTGTGTCGCTTCATCAGGGTGAGCGTTCGCTATCGTTTGTGGATGTACAGCTTGGCCTAGAACTTTCAGATATTTCTGGTTATAGCAGCATCATCAACACGGATGTTGCTGGTGGTACGCTTGCCACCAGCACACGGTTAGGACATCGATGGCTCAGCGAATCGGGTCTTTGGATGTTCGGTATTTACACAGGCTATGACACGCGTGCTGTGAAATCTGGTGGTTCTGACCAGCCCGGCGTGAACGTCCTGGATCCTCGTACCGTGCACTTTGAGCAGATCGCACTGGGGTTTGAGGCAGCGCATCAACAATTGCGCATCAATGGCTATGCATTGCTGCCCATTGGGGACAAAGAGCAGGCCCTGAATGAGTACTACAACGCGGGTGCTTTAAACACTTATGGCCTAGACTTCGGCTGGTCGGTGACTTCAAAGTGGCGGACAACCTTAGGCGCCTACTATCAAGAGAATCATCTTGAGGCCGTTAATGGCTGGGGACTCTTCGTGGGAGCGCAGTATGCACTGACCGAGGCATTGTCATTTGGTGCCAGTTACAGCAATGACCGTGCTTTTAATGGGCGTCTGATGGCTCAGTTGACCTACCGGTTTGGTGCAAACAGTTCAAGTGCCAGGACGGGTGCTTTTGATCTGACCAAACCCGTTCAAAACCGAAACATCAGGGTGCATGACAACGATATCTGCGAGCGTTCTGATCCGCATGAGCAGCGATACAGAGCCAAACGAGATAGCTGTTCGTATTCAAACGTATCGGCCTGGTAGGTCGCTAGGTCGCTAGGTGGCTTTTTGCAAACTAACGACCTTGATTCCAGTTTGTTTGTAGATGCGTAATACGGTAGCACCCCGCAAAAATACCGAGCAACATTGGAAATAGCTATAGGGCGGGGTCGATATTGGTCACGCATTTCGATCTCGCCTGGTGATTTGAGTGGTTGCGGCCTGCTGTTAATCGATCGCTTCACCGCTAAATCGGTTCAGCTGTGTGTGGTTTTTTAGTTAGTGCAACGAGCTTGCGGGCGTTTCTCCTATTGCAACACCTGGCAAATAGGCATATGTTGTGGGACATGCCCAACACCCATGAACTCCCGATTGCCAAGCGTATTGACTGGTTGCTCGATCTGGCGCGCCGTCATGGCGATGCTTATCGCAGTCCAGAGGCGACGCTGGCGCGCAAGCGGTACTTAAGCCGCCACACCACGGCCATGGTGGCGCTTAAGTGCATGGATGGCCGCATCAACATCCCGGTGGCCACCCAGACACCAACCGGCATCGTGATGCCGTTTCGCAACCTCGGTGGCATGTTCAACCTGGGCTGGCCTCACTTGGGCGAGGTGTTGCAGCACCACGTCATGTCCATGATCGGGCAGGGCAGGCGGGTGGTGTTGCTGATCACCTACCACTACTCCAAAGGTGAGCCCAAGCGTGGATGTGCAGGGTTCGGTTACAACAAGCAAGCAAGCCTGGATCACACCTGGGAAATTCGCGAGCAGGTATCGCACATCTTCGGTCAATCGCATGAGTCGGTGTATCCACTGGTGTGTGGCTTTGAAACCGATGAAGATGCGATCACATTGCACTCAACCCCTAATGGCCCGACGCTGAACTTAGCTGATTGTGTGGGACTGACCGAGGATGAAGTCGCGGCCCAACTGTCAACTTTATTGCCTGATATGACCAGCGTGATGCGTGAGGACTTATTACCGTTGCTCATGGGCAATATTGAGCACCTGGCCAAGGTGCGTGAACAAAACGCCCGTCATGAACGACTGCTAGACATCGAGCATCGTGAATGGATGATTTGTCTGGGGCGTGGCTTTGATTGGCTGCACACACCAAACCTGGCCTTGATCATCGGACCCTATAGCCCAAACCTCGCACACCCGATACGCACCGCGGCTGACATCATTGCCGGCAACATGCGGGCCGGGCGCATTCCCGATGATGGATTCCTGTTGTTGGCCTCTGTGCCGTTTGATGCCATTGGGGTTGATCGGGCGCGCGCCGAATTAAAGGCCACCTTCCTGGCCAACTTTGCGGCACAGGTGATCACAGAACACTTGCCTGATCTGGCTAAAACCATGCATGCCCGCACGGCGGTGCTTGACTGGCACTCGCGTCGTCTGGAATTGCTGGGTAAGCACTGATCGTCCGGTCAATCCAATCTAATCCTCTGTTGAATCGACGGGGCTAGCGCTAGGCCTTAATCTGCAACTGTGGGTTTGTCAGGGTCGCCACATAAAAAACAACCTGTCAGGTGGCAAGTTCATCGGTGCGCCATGGCCTGCCACCTTATTTCACCGCGCGGCAAATGCCAAGCGTGAAGGTGGGTTAGCCAGGGTCGCCACATAAAAAACAACCTGGCACCAATTCTTTGGCAGGTTATTGTCCCAGATGACCCTTCAGTGACTGAATCACGTCAGCGAGTAACTTGCCCATGGCCGCAAGCTTGGCCGGGCTGTGTTGGGCATCGGTGTGTAACGAATGTTCAACCGCCGCGGCGGCCTGAGCCAATTCCAGCGCGCCGATTTGGCTAGCCGCGCCGCGTAGCGCGTGCGCTAAGCGCCCAGCCTCTTGAATGCTAGCGGCATCAATGCCTTGGTCGAGCACGGCGCCAATGCGGTCGTCTAGCCCTTCAAACTCCTCGACAAACACCCGGCACAAGCGATCAAACAGACGCCGGTTACCATCCATGGTGCGGTTCACATGCTCCCGGTCAACGCCGGCCAAGGCCGGCATGGGGTTCTCACCATCTTCTGTTATCGGAACCGGGTAATGCACCCGGCCAACTGCCACCAGAATCTGCTCAACCATCTGCTGGAAATCCACCGGTTTGGCCACGACATCGGCCATGCCCGCCTGGCGAGCACGGGCTTGTTGCTCGGCCAGCAACCCGGCGGTCATGGCCAGCACCGGCAAATGATTAAACTCGCGCATGGCACGAATATGACGCATGGCAGTGAGCCCATCCATGACCGGCATCTGCACATCCATCATGACGCAGTCAAATTGTTTGCCACGGTCTTTGTGACGGCGTAAGACCTCAAGGGCTTGTCTGCCATCGCTAGCTAGCTCGACCTGAGCTTGTTCACGCTCCAGGACTTCACAGATCAGGTCACGGATCGAGTCACTGTCATCCACCACCAGGATGTTCAGCCCCGCTAGCCTGGGGCCACGTTTGCGGGGCCCGAGGTGCTCGGTTTGATTTGGATCCAGTAACCAACTGGGCTTGGCATGTTGATCGATCGCCAATGACAACTCAAACCAGAATTGACTGCCTTTGCCAGGTTCACTGATGACACCGATGCGGCCACCCATGAGCTCAACCAACTGCTTGCTAATGGACAGGCCCAGACCCGTGCCGCCGTGGCGGCGTGAGACGCCGGTGTCGGCTTGCACGAACGGCGTGAAGAGTTTTTGTAGTAGGTCTGAGTCTATGCCTGGTCCCGTATCAGTGACTGAGGCACGCAGCTTCAGGAAAGTATCTGTTTGCTCGGCAATATCGAGCGTCACGGTGATGTTGCCGTGCTCGGTGAATTTAATGGCGTTACCCACCAGATTGGTTAGCACTTGCTCGATGCGGCGTTTGTCACCGATGACCGCGGGCGCTTTGTCCAGTGGTTGTTGTACCGACAGTTTGACGCCGGGTTTGGTGATGGCGGTTTTAAAGGTCTGCAGGTGGTCAACGAGTTCGTCTAGTGCAAACGGCAGCTCTTCGGTGATCAGCTGACCTGCCTCAATCTTGGACATGTCCAGGATGTCGTTGATGATGCCCAAGAGCAACTTGCCTGATGTTTGTATTTGGGTGACTTTGTCATGCTGTGACGGTTGCAAGTTGTCATCGGCCAACAGATCAGCCAAGCCCAGAATCGCGGTCAAGGGGGTTCTGATTTCATGGCTCATCTGCGTCAAGAAATCAGTTTTTAATCGTTCGAGCTCTTCGGCGCGCGCTTTGGCGCGCGCCAAGGCCTGTTCGGCTAATTTGCGTTCAGTGATGTCCGCAAGCACGCCCTCCCACACGGTCGAACCATCCGGTAGTGCGCGCGGCTTGGACTCGGCCGTGATCCAGCGGGTCTTGCCATTGACCACCAGGCGGGTTTCACCATAGAACGGCTCTTTGTTGGCAAACGCGCGGGCATTTAATTCCAGCCAGCGGTCATAGTCCTCGGGGTGCACGCAGGCAAAGCCTTTTAAGGGGTCGGCATAGGCTTCTTCCCGATTTAGGCCGCACAGCTCCAGAAACCGGGTGCTCATGAACCGAAACTGCGCCAGACCGCCATCGGCTGGTTGCACCATGGTGTAGGTACCGACGGGCAAATTCTCGGTGAGCTCGTAGGCAGTGCGCTCTAGCTTGTAGCGCACGCTTTTAAGCTCGGCCTCGGTTTGACGCTGCGCGCTGATGTCTACAAATGTGACGATCACCAAGTTGCCGATGGCGCGTGCGCCAACAAGCACCGTTAACACCTCGCCTGATTGCGTGGTGATCTCCGCTTCGCGGTTAGCCACCATGCCGTGGGTTTTTAGGGCTTCATCAACCTCTTTGTCCCAGTCGTCATAGAGCTGAAACCGATAGGCCTCATCGGGGTAGGCCAGTTGCGCCCAGATTTCAACCGTGGGAATGTCGGCTGCCGTGTAACCAAACAGTCTGGTGAACAGATCGTTAACCAGCAATATCGGTTGGGGGCGCTGTCTTGCCTCATAGACACTAGCGGCGACTGGCAGACCCGTCACCACCTGCGCCAATGTTTCCTCGAGGTTGCGCCGGTGGTGCTCTGTCATCGCTGTCCTGTTAGATAATGCCGTGTTCCTTGGCCTTGGATAAGGCCCGCAGACTGGATTTAACGCCAAGTTTACGGTAAAGGTTGCGCGTATGGGTCTGAACCGTGGTGAGCGATATTTGCATCGATTCCGCGGCCTCCTGATACGACTTGCCCAAGGCAAACTCACGCAGCAGGTCCAGTTCACGGGCGGTCAGGCGCTTGATGGGTGCATTGGGGTTGTCGCGCGCCGATTCGCGTCCGGCCAAACGCAGGAAATACCCGGCCAGCTTGGCACTAATCGGGTTGATGCCATTGAGCATCTGTTCAATGGCCTTGGTGATCGAGAGCATGGTGTCGCCCTTGACCACATAGCCAATGGCACCGGCTCTGACGGCCTCAATCACGCGGCGCTCATCGGTGGCCACCGACACCACCATGATGGGTGTGCGTGGCGATACCTTCACCAATTCGCGAATGATTGTCAAACCATCGCCGTCAGGCAAGCCCAGATCAATGATGGCAATTTGGTACTTAGGGCCATTTACTTCAATACATTGCATGGCCTCGTGCATGGTGCGGCAAAGATCAATCTTGCTGCCAGACACGGCTTGCGTCATGCCCTCTCTGATCACCTCTTGAAAAAATCGGTCGTCCTCGACCACTAATGCGACGAAGTTTGAAGAGGAACTGCTAGCCATGCTACTCATGAATATTGCCCAAAAGTTTTATTTTCTAGTTACATCAAACATTAAAGACAATCCTAAGGGTTTGTATATCACATGATCATGTGTGATCCACATTAAATATGGGATTTTCTCGGCAGAACTTCGTAGTCACAATTTCAGTCGTACCTAAACAAATTGAGCGCTCGCGTCCAAATGTAGTTGTTCAAACAAGCTTGCGCTCTTGCGGCGAGGCATGTTGGCACCTGCAAAAAACACATTAACCAAGATGTGTGGTTAATGCCAGCGGTTTGTAGAGATTTGTTGTTTAACGATTGAGGTTAATGAATGACTACTGCTGTCCAATCCGCAAAACCAGACACCAAGAAAGCGGTGGCTGCGCCATCCAGTAATCCAGATCCAGATACGTCAGCGAATGTTTCCAACAATTCCGAAGTAAATCAAACGGCTTCTGCTGAAAACGCGAACAAGAGCACTGACTTAACTGGGCGTGCAGTGTTTGCTGTGGAGACAACTGCTGCAGGTGTGGTGGTACGCACGGCATTTTTGACTGAGGACAACCGCCTGCTCAATATGCCCGCGGTATTTCCCGACATGCTTTACGCCCTGAACGTGGTGGACGATTTACGCCAGCAGGTGATTCAGCACTTTTCTCAGGCGGCGCAAGTGGGTGCGCAGGTGATTGCCAATCAGTTGCGCGAGCAGCAACAGCAAACCCAGGTGCAGGCCCCAGCACAAACCGAAGCAAATACCCGAATCGAACCAAACACCGATGACAGAGTCGGTCAGGAGAAGGCGCTAGAGGCACAAGGTAGATCTTAAGTATGTCGGTATAGCAAAAGCAATACAGCAAGCAACACCGCTCACTACCCCCACAAGGGATGGTGGGCTCAAGTAGCAAACGGTCTGGCAAGCAAAGATCTGTAACAGAGGACGTGCAGTAGTGAACATAGTGGTAACAGGCACCACGCATTGCACTCAAAAGTGCAACTGTCCGCCGCAGCGACTGGCAGCTAGTCAGGCGTTGTGGCTGTTTGCGTTCGTGCCTAACCGACTAACCGGGGAGGGCCCGGTGAGATGAACCACGTCTACCGCGTTATCTTTAACCGGGTCTTGGGTGTTTGGCAGGCGGTGACCGAACTTGCCAAAAGCCAAGGCAAGATCGGCGGCAGCGTGCGCCGCCATGCCAGAAAGCTGGCAGCACTGACCGCTTTGGCGACAGGTTCAGGTGCGATGGCGCAACCCGCGCCCACTCAATTGCCCCAAGGCGGGCAAGTGCAGGCCGGTCGCATCACGATCCAGCAGTCTGGCGCACAGATGCAGATCAACCAAGCCAGTCAAAAGGGCATCATTAACTGGCAGCAGTTCAATGTGGGTAAAGATGCCAGTGTGCGCTTTAACCAGCCCAATGCAGATGCGGCGACCTTAAACCGAGTTAATTCAGTCACTGCCTCACAGATCCATGGCCAGATCAGTGCCGTGGGTAAAGTATTCTTGCTCAACAGCAGCGGCGTGGTGTTTGGTCCCACTGCCCGGGTTGAAGTCGGCAGCCTGGTTGCCGGCGCCATGAAAATCACCGACCGTGACTTCCTGGACGGCAACTACAAATTCACCGACGGCAAGGGCATTGTCACCAACCAGGGTGAGTTGACCGCCGAAGAAGGCGGACTGATTGCGCTCTTGGCCCCACAAGTCATTAACGAAGGCATTATCCGCGCCAAGAAAGGCACGATTGTGCTGGCAGCCGGTGAAGCGATTACGCTGACCAATGAGGCCAGTGGCATCACCGTCGTCGTCGAGAAAGGCACCCTAGACGCGCTGGTAAAAAATAAACACCTCGTCTCAGCCTCCGATGGCCGGGTGTTCATGAGCGCACAGGCAGCCCACAGTCTGGCCCGTGCCGTGGTGTCTAACACGGGTACTGTAGAAGCCCGTCGGGCAGTCAAAGGCAAAGGCGGTGTGATTCGTCTAGAAGGCAACACGGTTGAAGTCGCCGGCACCCTCGATGCTTCAAGCGCAACAGGCAAGGGTGGCCAGATCAAGGTCTTGGGTGACAACATCCAGATCAAGGGCAAGGCAAACGTTGCCAAGAAAGCTAACCAAAACAACACCACAAGCACCAACACCACCACACCAAAAACAACCACCAATACCTCAGACCAAACCATCATCACCGCAAGCGGTGCCACGGGTGGCGGTGAAATCCTGATCGGTGGTAACTACCTGGGCAAAGGCCCAGAGCGTAACGCCAAGACAGTCCGTATCGACAAAAACACCCTGATTTCTGCTGACGCCACCGAAAACGGTGACGGTGGCCGCATCATCGTCTGGTCAGACGAATCCACCCGCTTTGAAGGCAGGATCACCGCCCGCGGTGGTGAGGAAGGTGGCGATGGCGGCTTTGTCGAGACGAGTTCGAAGAAACAACTGATTGTGACCGGTACGGTCAGCACCGCTGCACCCAAGGGCAAGGCCGGTCAATGGCTCTTAGACCCTGAGGATGTGGAGATCGGGTCTGAGGAAACTAGCTTAGAAGAAACATCAGAAGACACATCTAGCGAGAGCAGTGCAGAGAGCACCGAGGAAACCTCCTCGGGAGAGACTGTAGCAAAAGAGAGCAATTCGGAAGAAACTGCGGCTGAAGAAAGCAGTTCAGAAGAAACCGCGGCTGAAGAAACCACAGCAGAAGCAAGTGAATCCGGTCAAGCCAGCGACACTGGCGAAGATGATGAGGAAGATGGCGAGCAAGCAAGTGCTTCCTCAACTGAGACTGCAGCAGAGTCAGCGACTGAAACAGAGACTGAAGCCGCGACTGATTCAGCGACTGAACAAGAGACTCAAGTAGAGGCGCTTGACGCAAGTGCTGCAACAGATTCGGCCACGGATGCTAGCGCTGAGGACAGCACGGACACCAGCACTGATAGCAACACCGACGACGGCAAATCCTTCATCAGCGCGGACTCGGTACAACAGGCTTTAGACGAAGGCACCGATGTGACTGTGCTCTCGACCGGTGAGGTTACGGGTGAAGAGTCGGTGCAGCAGTCAGAGGGTACAGACAGCACAAACTCAACCCAAGGCACCCTGACGGTGATTGCCAATGCCACGGATACCGAAGCGGCATTGCAAGATAGTCAAACCAGCGCAGAGCCATTGACAACCGATGTCACGCCTAGCACTGAGTCAGTACTTGAAACCCCATCTTCCAACCTGACACTGGCCACCGGTGACGGTGAGGACTACACCCTGTACTTGGATGGCGAGGATCTGTTCCTGAGCCAAATCCAGAATGATCTGGCAGGCCGGGATGTGGTGATTGAGGCTTGCTCAGTCAGTTGCTCGGTAGACAAGGTTGGCAACATCTACATTGACATGCTCTCTGGCATCCAGAGTCTACAGGTTAGAGCGCCTTCGAGTGTGACGCTAAACGGCTCTATTCAAGTCAGTGGTAGTCTATCGCTGTCTTCCAGTCTCATTCTGGGTAGCCAGAACATCTCGATTGCGGCTGGCTCGCTAGATCTTGCTGCTCCCATCATCGTGGCCGATGCGGTCAAGGCCGCTGGTGGTGCGCAGCTATCGATCGCTGCTTCAGATCCCGGTGCCTCGATCCGGGTGGGTGCTGAGGTGCCTGCGCCAATCAATACAACACCGGTCAATACAGTACTCACCACTCCCGAACCAACGGCAACGGTCACAGCAGAACCGGTGAGTAGTCCGGTGACCGCCGATCCGGTGGTGACATCACCGACATCAACAACACAGACGACAACAGATATCGCTGCGGTTGAATCAACCGCATCAGATGCAACGAACACTTCAATAACTACTGCAACAACGACTACTGCAACCACTGCAGCTAACGCCACTGCTACAGCACCGACCTCCACCGAACCTCCACGCGAACTGGTGATCGGTGGCAAGACACTGGAATACATTAGCAGTGCTGATCTGGCGGGTTTAACGATTGGTGGGGTGTCCCAAGCCGGTAACATCACGGTAGAAAGCAGTGTCAGTTCTAAAGGGTCACTGACGATTCAGACTCAGGGTCAAGTTGAGGTTAAGGCCACCGCTGCCGTCGTGGCGGCATCCGCCGTCACGCTCCAAGGTCACGATGTAACAGTGGCGGGTGAGGTCAGTGCCACAGGTAGTCAAGCGAGTACGCCATCTCAAGTCCAGCCCCAAGTGCAGATCTCTGCTCAAGAGACAGTGACGATCACCGAGACGGCAACAATTCAGACAGATGCTTCAAACACCGCTGGCCCAAATACCTCAGGTCGTATCCGTATTACGGGCAAAGACATCAACACCCAGGGCACGATCAGCACTGCAGGTCAGGTTGCCGGTGAGGTTAATCTCAGTGCATTGAACACCGTCGCCATTGATGGGGCAATCTCGGTTGATAGCACCCAGAGTCAGGGTGGACGAATCACCGTTGAAGCCCAGACGATTAATGTTCAGGGCAATGCCAAACTGACTGCCACGGGTAAGGCCGGTGGTGGTGACATTCTGGTTGGTGGTGACTGGCAGGGCAAAGGAGCACTGCGTCAGGCTGAACAGGTCAGGGTCGATGCAGGGTCACTGATCAACACGTCTGCCAGCACCCAGGGTGATGGTGGCAAGATCGTGGTCTGGAGTGATATCCAGAACAGCAACAGCAAAACCATTGCCCAAGGCACGCTCATCTCTGAAGGCGGCCAACAAGGTGGCGATGGCGGCAAGATCGAAACCTCGGGTTATGACCTGAAAGTCGATGGCATCACGATCAGCACGAAGGCCAATGAGGCTGCGGGGGGTAAGACTGGGGAATGGTTGCTGGATCCGAGTAATATCACGATTACCAGCAGTGGCGATACAGTCTCGGGTGACTATACGGCCACGGCTGACAGTGCGATTGTGGATGTGGCAACGCTAGTCAACGCGCTCAATACCACTCATGTCACGGTTTTTACGGGCACGACTGGAACACAAGACGGCAACATCACGGTTGATGCGGCGATCTCATCAGGCTCAATTTACGACCTCGAGCTAAAAGCCGCCAACGATATCATCATCAATCAAAACATCACACGGTCAAGTACCGGTGGCTTGATCCTCAGAGCAGGTTCGGGCTCGGTGTCAGGCACGGGTGACTTGATTCTGGGCGGAGGCACGACCTTATCACTGGCGCATGGCACGACGCTGGCCAACGATATTCAACTGACGACGGGTGGGGCGACGATTGCGTTTGCTGACCTGGAGGTTGAGTACCTGATTGTTGGTGGCGGGGGAGGTGGTGGTGGTGCTGTCCTCTATTCGGCAGGTGGTGGTGGTGGTGGCGAGTTGATCGAGAGATCGCAAACACTGGCTGGTAATTCCTATACGGTCACTGTCGGTGCTGGCGGGGCTGGTTCTACAACTGCAGGCACCGCTGGCGGCATCGGTGGCACCAGCATGTTTGATGGAGAAACTGCCCGTGGCGGTGGTGGTGGTGGCTCAGGCAGTGGGGGCCATAACAACGGCTTTGCCAATCCGACCGGCGCAAGCCAAGGCGCATACACAGGTGGTGGTGGCGGCGGCACTGATAACAGCAAAAGTACCTTGGGCGCTGCTGGTGTGGATAATCTAAAGGGCGGTTGGGGTGTTTTCGACAACGCCGATAGTGATAAGCAGGGCGGCGGCGGCGGTGCTGGTGCCGGTGGTCCCGGAGGAAATGCCAACGGTACCAACAAGACTGCGGGGAGCGGTGGAGCTGGCATTCAATCGAACATCACCGGTGTAGCGATCGGTTACGCCGGTGGTGGTGGCGGCGGTAAGAGGAGCGGAACCGCTGGAACCGCCACTGCGGGCGGTGGCGCTGGAGGCCTCGCAGCTGCCGGTTCCGACGGGACGCCCAACACCGGTGGTGGTGGTGGGGGTGCGGGTGGAAGCGCGAGCGGTGGCGATGGCGGCTCCGGTATCGTCGTTGTTCGTTATGTGTCATCAACAGTACTTGCTTCCGGCGGAAGTGTGACCTCGTTTGATGGTAATGGCACGATCGGTGAAAGCGGTGTTAAGTATCAGGTCCACAGCTTCACCACCGTTGGCAGCTCGACTTTTGAGATTGACAAATTCCAGGGAACGATCACTGGCAGCATCAGTGGCTCTGACGCTTTAACGCTCGACGCCTCAAAAGGCACGATCACGCTATCTGGCACCAGTGCCAATACGGGTACGACTACGATTGCGGGCGGCACGGTTAAAGTCACTAGTGCGGCCGGTTTGGGTAATGGTTCTGCCGTTACGTTGACCAATACAGCCAACACAAAACTCGAACTGGTCAATACGAGCTTAACGCCGGTCGATGACCCGCTGGTCGTCACCATCGGCACGATCGCAGGCGGTGGCACGTTGGGAGGTGACATTGTTTTAGGTGCCAACACCACACTCAGTATGGGTGGCGCTTCCAATCCCTTCAGAGGCGTGATTTCCGGCGATGGCGCGCTAGAAAAGACCGGCAACAACACCTTAACCCTTGCCGGCACGAATACTTTCACCGGCGGCACGACAGTTACTGCGGGTACCGTAGCGCTCTACAACAGTAAGGCTTTAGGCACTGGCACGATCTCCATGGTTGATGGCACGGCAATGAAGCTAAGCCATGGCCTGAACATTGCCAACGACTTTGATCTGACGGGCACTGTCAACTTTTCTTTTGCGCAGAATCTGCTGATTGACTACCTCATCGTTGGTGGTGGCGCGGGTGGTGGCGGCAATAACGGCAGTGGTGGCGATGGCGGCAAGGTGTTTGAGGGCTTTGCTTTTGTTGACGGCAGCCCAAAAACAGTTGCCGCGGGCACTGCGAGTCCGGGTGCTATAGCAGCTGGTACGGCTTCTGCTGCTGGGGAGTCGAAGTTCTTGGGTTTTGAAACTGGTAAAGCTGACGGCGGTGTTGTCTCTGGTGGCCAAGGCGGTGATGGCGCGGGCGGCCCTGCAAGTGGAACGAGTGGTGGCATTGGTTACTTGAGTTCTATCACAGGTACTGCCAAGTACTACGGACGCGGTGGTGATAGCGGTACCGGACGAGCTGGTGCCGATGGATTCGGTGAGGGTGGTGCTGGCGGTGGCAGCAACGCCGCTGGCGCTGATGGCGGAACCGGCGTCGTGATTGTTCGCTATCTCGGCGAAAAAACTGCTAGCGGCGGCAAGACGTCTAGGGTCGTCATCGATGACGACGTATACACCGTCCATACTTTTCAAGAAGAGAATGGTCAAAATTACTTTACCTTTGACGTTCAAGACGACTTCGCTGCCCGCCTGTCTGGCAATATCTCCGGCTCGGGTAAAGCCTCGATTGATGCGGATCTCGGGGAAATTACCCTATCAGGGGCAACGAGCAATTACTCGGGTGGTACCGACCTCACCAAAGGCACGCTGGTTCTTCTCTCAAACAGTGCGCTAGGTGATGATACGGCCGCGAACAGCCGTCTACAGATGGACAACAACACAAAGCTTTTGTTGGGCCATAACGTCTCGATTGCCAACGACATTACCCTAGCAGGTGCGGCCACAATCGGCTTGGCACCGCTGAAGGTTGAATACCTGCTGGTTGGCGGTGGCGGTGCAGGTGGAACGAGCCAGGCTTATAGCCCAGCTGGTGGTGGCGGTGCTGGTGAGTTCCTGTTGGGGTCTGGCCGGTTTGAAGAGGGCAGCTACACCGTAACGGTCGGTGTTGGCGGTGATGCGAGCGGTAACAAAAACGGTGGCAACTCTTCTGTAGACAATATCCTTGTCGCGCGCGGTGGCGGCGGTGGTGGTAATGGCGGTGGTTTTGGTGGCGCAGATGGTGGCAGCGGCGGTGGGTCAGGTCGTGGCGGAGGAGATGGCGGCGCGTCTACAACCAGCCTTGGCCAGGGTAATGCCGGTGGTGGATCGACTGGCACATGGCCAACTGGTGCCGGTGCAGGCGGTGGTGGTGGTGCTGGCCAGGCTGGTGCCACAGTAACTTCGACTACGGGTGGCAAGGGCGGCGATGGTCTCTCATCCGATATTACCGGTACTTCAATTACATACGCCGGTGGCGGTGGTGGCGGTGGTCGAGGCTCGAATACGGATATTGGGCTTGGCGGCACGGGCGGTGGCGGTGATGGTGTTAATGAGGATGGCTCCAACATTGCCAACGCCCACGGCGCGGCGAATACCGGTGGTGGTGGCGGTGGCCGTAGCAGCACGAATACGGGTGGCAGGCGCGGTGGCGACGGCGGCTCGGGCATCGTGGTGCTGCGCTACGAAGGTGCCGATGAAGTTGCTACCGGTGGTACGGTTACTGAGATTACACAAGGTGGTGTCACCTATCAGGTGCACAAGTTCACGAGCGGCACCTCTACCTTTGCGTTTGACATGGCTGCAACCCTCTCGGGTGACATCAGCCATTCCGGCACCGCGCAAAACCTCACGCTTGATTCCGACCTGGGCACACTCACCCTTTCTGGTCAAAACACCTACGCCGGTGCCACCAGTATCACCGGCGGCACTGTTGAAGTAACGGGCACCTTGGGCCACGCCACCGATGCCACCGTCAGCGACCCCGCTATCGGTAGTTATTCAGCTGAAATCAGCAACGCCGGCAAGCTGATCATGAACACCGCTGGCCACGTGACCTTGGGTGGCGTGATCAGTGGTGCTGGCACCTTTGAACAAAAAGGTGCGGGTAAAACGATTTTTACCGCGAACAACACGTATACAGGTACGACCACCATCAGTGGCGGCACCCTTCAAATCGGTGACAGCACCACAGCAGGCGCAATCGCATCATCGAGCCTAGTCAACAATGCCGCGTTGGTGTTTAAGCGTTCAAATGAATTGACGGTTAGTTCAGCCATCAGTGGTTCAGGTACGGTTGAGCAAGCCGGCAGTGACAAGCTGATATTCACCGCAAACAACACCTACGGTGGTACCACCACTATTTCTGATGGTGACTTGCAAGTTGGCAATAACGGCAGCGCTGGCAGTCTTGGTGCGGGCAATATCAGTATCGCTAGTGGCTCACGGCTCATCGTTAACCGCACGAGTGACTATGACATCAGTGCCATCATCTCGGGCGATGGCTCGGTGCAAAAACTCAGTTCAGGTGCGCTGACGCTGCGCGGTGACAACACCTACACCGGCGGCACAGATCTGGATGCGGGCGACATCCTGGTTCGTCACAGCGATGGACTTGGTACCGGGCAGTTGACCATGGCAGGCAGCACCCAACTGCTGTTAGGTGATGCGGTCACGATTGGCAACGCCATCGATCTCGAAGGTGCAGCTACCATTGGTTTTGCTCCGCATGAGCTCACCGTGGAATACCTGATCGTTGGTGGCGGTGGTGGCGGTGGCGGCATTATCGCCGGCGGTGGTGGTGCCGGCGGTCTTTTAAACAGCACAACCTTACTGTCAGGTACTGTGACCGTGACCGTTGGTGATGGTGGCCTTGGTGGTGTCGGCTGGAACTTTAATCCCCAGTATGGTGTTTCTGGACAGAACTCAAGCCTCGGTAGCATCACTGCGTTTGGTGGTGGCGGTGGTGGCGGACACATCAACGCCCAGAGACCGAGTGGTGAAAACGGCGGCTCAGGTGGTGGCGGTGCCGGTCAGACGAACACGATCGGTCGCGAGGGTGCAGGCACGACAGGTCAAGGCAATGACGGTAGCGGCGGCAACACCAATTACGGCGGCGGTGGTGGCGGTGCTGGTGGCGCGGCGATTACCATCGCACATCCTTACGCTGGTAAGGGGGGTGTCGGTCTCTATATTGATTGGGCGCACGAAGCTGGCTACGGCGAGGCCGGTTACTTCGCTGGAGGCGGTGGTGGTGGTGTGCGTAGCGGATCTGGCCGAGTCAGAGGCGTAGGTGGCAATGGCGGTGGTGGCGACGGTACCTCAAACACCTCAAAAGCGCAGGATGGCCAAGCTAACACCGGTGGCGGAGGTGGCGGTGCCGGCTACAGCGGTGAATCCAGTGCGCGCCTAGGCGGCAAAGGCGGCTCAGGCATTGTGCTGATCAAATACGCCGGTTCGCAGTTTGCGGTCGGCGGCACAGTCAACTCGATTGATTTTGATAGCGACAGCGACGGCGCCACTGAGTCCTATACCGTGCATGCCTTTACATCGGTAGGCTCGGCGAATTTCCGGGTTGATGAGTCGCGGATGACTGGGGCGATCACAGGCAACATTACAGGGTCTGGCGCACTCACCAAGTCCGGCGCCGGTGAATTAACACTGTCGGGCAATAACGCGTACACCGGCAACACCACCATCAGCGCCGGTGCCGTGAAGGTCACCAGCGCAAGCGGTCTTGGAAACAACTCGGCAGTCACTATTAATAACACCGCCGGTGCACTGCTTCGCACACACAATGCTGATGGCGATCCCACGAATAATCCACTGATCGTCGCAATCGGCTCATTAGCCGGTGGTGGCACCACGGGTGGCAATGTCTCTTTGGGTGCCAACACGACTTTGCGAACGGGTGCAACTGATGCCAGTACAACATTCGCAGGACAGATTTCCGGGGCGGGTAACCTAGATAAGGTCGGCAACGGCACGCTAACGCTCACGGGTTCAAATCCCTATGCCGGCGCCACAACCATCAGTGGTGGCGAACTGCAAATTGGCAACGCTAGTACCAGCGGCACGGTTGGCTTGGGCACAGTAGATATTGGCAACGGGGCAACGCTTCGAATCAATCGATCCAACAGCTTAACCATCACGTCGAACATCACGGGCCAAGGCAAGCTGATTAAAGAAGGCAGCGATCTGCTGAATCTCACCGGTAGCAATAATTTCAGTGGTGGCGCTGAGATCAACGACGGAACGCTCGCACTTTCTACTGCCTCAGCAGCCGGGTTTACCGGTGGATTGACGATGGGGATTGATCCCTACTCTTCGACTGCGATCGTACTCGGCCCGAGTGTCACTTTGAACAATGACGTAACACTGAATGGCAACGTTAGCGTCATTTTGGGGTTGCCGATTGAATACCTGATTGTCGGTGGTGGCGGCGGTGGTGGTGGCCGCGACATCGGCGGCGGTGGCGGTGGTGGCGAAGTACAGACTGGCACCCTTATTTTGGCGGGTACCTCTGCCAATGTCACGGTAGGTGCAGGCGGCAATGGCGGAACGGATGCCACGAATAATCGTTATGGCCTTAAAGGTGGCAGTTCCTCGTTTTGGACGTTGACGTCAGAGGGCGGTGGCGGGGGATTTGGATGGGATAGCTCGGCTCAATCTGCAGAGGCAGTTGGCGGCGATGCTGGCGATGGCGGTGCCTCTCGCGATGGTGGTGATGGTGCTGGCGGTTTGGGGCAAGGTCCCAATGACGCAAACCCGGCTGATGGTGGTGCAGGTGTTTACATTGCCTGGGCCGACGACCTGAGTTACGGGGAGAATGGTTATTTTGGTGGTGGCGGTGGCGGTGCAAGTCACCGCTCGACAGCGCCACTATTTTTAGGAACTGGCGGTATTGGTGGCGGTGGCAATGCACAGCTAAACAGTGGCCAAGCGGGTGCCAATAATACCGGCGGTGGCGGTGGTGCAAGCCGAACACTTGGTGGCGCTGGCGGTAAGGGTGGCTCGGGCATTGTGCTGGTGCGTTATGCAAGTGCGACTGATCTGGCCAATGGCGGCACGGAATCCGGCGCAAATGGCTATCGTGTCCACGCATTCACCTCGGTCGGCAATACGACCTTTAGCCTTAACTCTGGACCGATAGACGCTTCGATCACCGGCAAGATCACCGGTGGCGGCTCACTCATTGCCGATGCATCAGCCGGTAAGCTCACACTGGCGGGTGCCAATGACTATTCGGGCACCACAGATATACTTGGCGGCCAAGTCGAGCTCACCGGTACGCTTGGGCATACAACGGATGAGGCTGCCCCTAACCCAGCAGTCGGCTCTTATTCTGGTGCCATTACCAATGCGGGTGAGCTCATCATTAATACCTCCGCAACTCAAACATTGGACGGTGTTATCGGCGGCACTGGTACCCTCGTTCAGGCCGGCACAGGTACCACCATCCTCACACAGGACAACACCTACGATGGCACCACCACGATTGCCGGTGGTGTGTTGCAACTTGGCACGGGTGCCGGTGGCAGCAGTGCGGGCATGATCGGCGATGGCGATTTACTCTTTGCGCCTGCCGAAGGCGCATCGCCAGCGCCAACACCTACGTTGCGTATCAATCGCAGTAATGACTTGAGTTTTGCACAGGACATTTCTGGTCGCGGCCATCTTGAACTTGACGGTTCTGGCACGATTACGTTGACCGGCCGCAATACCTACACGGGCGATACTTCGGTTGATGATGGTCATCTGGTCATCGCCAGCACCAGTCTCTTGGGCGGTTCAACCGGTGGCAATTACAAGGGCGCGATCACCATTGCCTCAGGTTCGAGTTTGACCAACGAATCTAGCTCGACACAGCAGTGGACCGGCAATATTTCATCTTCCGGCACCTTCACCCATGACGGCACAGGGATTTTGGCGCTATATGGCACCAACACCTTTGCCGCCAACATTGCCGTTAATGCGGGCACGCTCGGGGCATTTAGCAACGCTGCGTTTGGCGGTGTGCAGGTTGATGTGACTGACGCAGGGTTGCTGCTTGGCGCTGGTGTCACGCTTGCCAACAACATTACCTTGGCAGGGGCTTCCACTATTCAAACCGGCCGTATCGTCGAATACCTCATCGTCGGTGGCGGGGGCGGTGGTGGTGCCTGGGTTGGTGGCGGCGGTGGCGCGGGTGGCGTGTTGACTGGTGCGACACTGGTCGATGGCGTGAATTCGATATTTGTTGCAGGTGGTGGCACGGGTGCCTATAACCCGGGCAATACCAGTGCGTTGACCCGAGCGACCAATGGCGGCAGTTCCAGCGCATTTGGCCTGACTGCCTTGGGTGGTGGCCATGGTGGCTCCTGGTCCGGTCAGATCGCATCAGCCGGCGCCAGTGGTGGTGGCAGTGGTAATGCCAGTGCTCCTGGTGCAGGCACGGCGGGTCAAGGTTTTGCGGGGGGTGCTGGTCGTGGCAATTCGACCAATGGTTACCCCACCGGTGGCGGTGGTGGTGCGGGCGGTGCAGGTGAGGATTGGAGTGCTACCAAGTCTGGTGATGGTGGGATCGGTGTGTATGTTGATTGGGCCGATGCCGCTGGCTTGGGTGATGCTGGTTACTTTGGTGGCGGCGGCGGTGGGGGTGTGCACGGGTATGGATCGGGTGCTAACGCGGCTGCCGGCCAAGGTGGGCTGGGCGGCGGCGGCGATGGGCGTGTGGCTACAACAACGCGCGCTTTCAATGGCGCGGCCAATACCGGTGGCGGTGGTGGCGGCGGTGGCAATGCTGGTGGGTCGGTGTCTGCAGGCGGTTTTGGGGGATCTGGCATTGTTGCGATTCGCTACCTAAGCGACTCAGTTGCAGCGGATGGAGGCACCGTTGATGACTCTGGCACCGGTGTAAACGATGGCTATGTCATTCACAAGTTCACGACTGTCGGTGAAGCCACCCTCGCCATGACCGCAAGTTCGGCCACGATCACCGGCAACATCTCGCTTGATCCATCTGCTGCTGCGACATTTAAAACCTCCGGTGAACTCACCATCAGTGGTGCGATCACGGGTAACAGCACTACGAGCCTGAAAATACAGGCCAACACCGCCTCGCGCCACACCAACAGCCTGACTACCACTGCGACGACCATTGCAGAAGGCAGCACCGTTGCCGAAACCCTGGCGCGTATCGATGGCGCGGTGATGCAGGGTGGGTGGATCACGAACTCAATAGAAAACTACGCCGACACTTCAGTCGTTCGTCGAGATCTAGCATCAGACGGCAATTCCGCTACGGTGCAGATCCAAGTACGTGATGGCAGTAACACCAAGGCGGCCGTTGTTGAGCTCACACAAAGTGGTGATGATGTTCAGGCGCGCATTATTCGTGCTGCTTATCAAAGCGGCGAGAACCGTGGAGACGACTTTACAGTCGCATTCACCAGTGCGTCGATCGCAAATACCGGTGGTGCCAACGGCTACGGTGTAGCCGAGTTGTCGTTCTCGGGTGCGGTGACGTTGTCGGGTGCTAATAGTGGTTTTGATGGGGCGGTGACGGTTGACCGTGGTCTGCTGGTGACAAACAACACCTCGGCGCTGACAGCTAATAATGCCGTGACCGTGCATCACGATGCCGGCTTGTCCGTGCAACAAAATCTCACCATCGGATCCCTGGCCAGTACCTCGAGTGTTGGCATGGGTGGGCATGCATTATTGGCGGACGGTACGACGCTTACGGTTGACAACGCAGCGAACACAACCTTTAGTGGCACGATGTTTGGCGCGGGCGGCTTAGAGAAAGTTGGCGGTGGAGAGCTCAAGCTAACCGGCGTGAACAGTTTCACCGGTGGCACGGTGGTTGACGCGGGAACGCTCGAGCTAGTCGATTCATCAGGCAATGATTCCGGTAAGGGCGTGTTGCGTGGTGTGTTGACGGTCAACTCCAGCGGCAAGGTTGAGCTTTCTGGCGTCAATGCCGCGTTTGGCTGGAATACAGCCGGTGACCAGCGCGTGACGACCTTGAACATCAACGGTGGTCTGGTCGAGGCGTTGAATAATCAGCACGTCTGGCGCATGACAGGCGGAGTGAATTTTGATGGGGGCGGTGAGTTACGGGTAAATGGTGGTGTTTCATCTGACACCACCGCCAACTGGATCGAGTGGGGCGGCAGCACCATCAATGTCACCAATTCAACTGCTGAGAACCAAGCCAAGATCACCGGCCGCATTCGCCTGCGTCCTGATGGCGCAGGCGCTAGCAACCCGTCCCTGACCATTAACGTGGCGGACGACGCGAGCATCAACAGTGAGCTTTTGATCAGCGCGGCGATTACGGAATCGTCGGGTGCCACTGTGACCAAGACGGGGGCGGGTACCGTCTCCATGACCGGCTACAACACTTACACGGGTACGACCACAGTCTCTGTTGGTGAAATCCGCCTGACCAATTGGAATGATTCGGATCGCTACAGCATCGCCTCGGGTGCGGTGCTCAATTACGACCTCGCTTCTGAAGTCAATCTTCCAACCACTCGCTATGATGGCGCGGGCACTCTGCGCAAAACGGGTACAGAGCGCTTGCTATGGAGCCGAAGCGCCGGCACCTTTGCCATGGATTCCGGTGGCCTGATTGATATCCGGCAAGGTTCATTCTTTACGGGTGGGTTTTCTAACGAAAACTGGAACGACAACCTCGCGGATATGAACATCGAGGCTGGCGCGACGTTCAAGAACACAAACACGCCAGTTCGTATTGATGCGTTGACCGGTGCTGGCAGATTTGAGAGTGGCTACGGCAGCGATCGGGATGATGTTTTCATTGGAGTCGATGGTGGCAGTGGCGACTTCAGCGGCACGTTGGCAGACACCGGTGACGTTGGCGGCTTGCTCACCATCATCAAGATCGGTGCCGGCACGCAGACGTTCTCCGGCACATCAACTTATGCGGGTGACTTATTTGTGCGTGCCGGTACGGTCAAAGTCGCCGATGGTGGATCGTTATCTGGCATGCGGCGCATCGACATCGCGGGCCGCGCAACTTCAGGCGACAGCGTTTCCAAGCTGATTGTCGAGGGCAGTGTCACTTCCGGCAATGGCGGTGATTTTGGGGTGGGCTCTGGCGTGGCGGGCCGCGGCGAGGTGATCGTCGGTAATACCGATGGTAATGCACTGCTCTCCATTGGCAATGGCCAGGGTGCAGTGTATGTGGGCGGTGAGTTTAGCAACAATAGCGATGCCGAGCGTGGCTACGGCATTTTGACGATCGACGGCGGCAAGGTCACCGTCGGTGCCGGCGGCAGCTTAAGCGGCAATTATGACAACAGCCGAATTTGGTTTAACCCTTGGGGATCGCACGCTTCGAGTTCCTCTGAAATCAATATCAATACAGGCGGCACGCTAGAGACGGCCCGAGAGATTTGGTCCGGCAACGCCACTCGTGAGTCGATCCTGACGCTAAACGGGGGTGTGCTCAAAGCCACCTCTAATGAGCTTATTTTGGTGCGCGATGGCCGAAACGTGACGGTCAGCCTTGGAACTAATGGCGGTTCGGTCGACACCAACGGTAATCGGGCGTACATCAAAGAAGACGTGCAAGGCACTGGCAACTTCACCAAGCTCGGCAGCGGCCGCCTCGATCTTCAGGCCCACAACACTTTCACCGGCACGATCACGGTTAATGCAGGCCATCTGGCCATCTCGGGCAATGCATCGCTTGACAGCACTTCAACTGTGTCAGGCTACGACTACGATAAAAATATCACCATCAATGGCAGCTCAATATTTGAGATTGATAGCTCAGCGAACCAAACCTTAAGCGGTGTCATCAGCGGCACGGGTGAGCTGCGTAAGTGGAATAGTGGCACCTTGACGCTCACCAACGCTGGCAACAGTTACAGCGGCAGAACATTCTTGGGTTCAGGTGTGCTGAGCGTGTCAGATTTGGATGATGGTGGACAGACCAGTCACATTGGTGCCTCTGCCAACACCCCAGGCAATCTTGAATTGCGTGGCGGCACCTTCCGCTACACAGGCGGCTCTGTCACCACAAATCGGTCGATTTTGCTGGTCAATAGCGGTGGTGCCATTATCGATGTCACGCAGTCGGGCGCAGTGCTGACATTTGGTGGCACGATGGGCGCTGCTGATAGTTCCTCGATGGTGAGCTCATCGTTTGCCAAGGCCGGTGATGGTTCGCTTCAGATCGTAGGCAATGCCCGTTACAGCGGCAACACCACAGTCAATGCAGGCCGCTTGATCTTCCAGGGCACACTGACTGGCGGCAATACGAACCATTCTTATGGCTCATTGATCACGGTTGGCACCGGGACAGGCATTGTCTTTAGTCCTGGGGCGGCTGTCACTCAGGTGGTAACCGGTGAAATCACGGGCGGTGGCGCAGTCTTTAAGACCGATGCTGGCACGCTTGAGCTCACCCAACAAAACACCTACACCGGTGGCACCACAGTGGGTGGGCTGGATAACCTGGGTACCACTTCTGGCACGAAGATTACCGGTGGCACGCTGTACTTGAACGGGGGCACGCCGAGCGCATCCGGCATTGGCACCATTCGTGGCACGCTGACGGTGAACGCGGAGGGTGATTTACCCACAACGGACGCAGCCTATGTCCGCACCACAGTGCAGCTGGGCACCACCTATAACGCCATCCTCGGCTGGCGCACCGGCCAAAACGTCACTGAGCTGAACATCAAAAATGGCGCATTGGTCGAGAAGCTTGTTCCTGTTAGTGGCACGAGCAACGAACACCTCTGGAACATGTCCGGCGGCGTGAATTTTGATGGGGGCGGTGAGTTAAGGATTAACGGTGGTGTGTCATCGGCCACTACAGGTAATTGGTGGGAATGGGGTGGCACGAGTGTGACCGTCACCAACCCCACCGCGCAAGCGGAGATCAGCGGGCGCATTCGCCTGCGGGTGGACAACACGCAGCCAAGTTTTAACATTCCTGCGAAAGCTGATGGCGCTGGATACTCGGGCGGTGAATTGCTGATTAGCGCTGCACTCACGGAAAGCTCTGGTGGCGGCGCGGTCACCAAAAGCGGCACAGGAACACTTGAGCTCTCGGGCTTCAATCGCTACACCGGCAACACGACTGTGAGTGCTGGCACTTTGCTGATTTCAGGCGGCGGTTCTCTGTCTGCGTCAGATGGCGGTAACTATGGTGGCAATATCGTCATTAACGGCACGCTGACCAATGCCACCACGGCAGCACAGCAATGGAATGGAGTCATTACCGGTTCGGGCACGTTGAATCAGCAAGGCAACAAGCTGACCCTGACCGGCAATAGTTCCTTTACCGGCACCACCAATATCGCCGATGACAAGACCCTGCAAATCGGTGTGAGGACCAATACGGGTGTACTGGGCACTGGCACCATCAACGTGGGTGACGGTTCTGAACTTATCTTTGATCGTACGGGTGACTCAACGGTTGCCAACACAATTGTTAGCGCCGGCACGAATGACGCCAGCACAGTAATCGTCCGAAGCTCAGGCGCCTCGGGGCAGGGCAGTTTTAACTTCACCGCATCCAATGCGGACCTTGCCGGTGACATCATTGTTGACAAAGCCCGGCTTTTAGCCACCGGTGGTCTGGGCACAGCCGACATTGATGTATTGGACCAAAGTCAGCTGATGGTTTCGATCGGCTCGAACACTTTAACGAACGATATTTCGATTATTGGTGACGGCTGGCTTGAGGGTGCAGGACGTTTAGGTGCCATTCGACTGTCGAGCGGTACCTTGTCTGGTGCCATCACATTGACGGGTGACGCCCGGATTACGAATTTCGGATCGGGCGATCGCGGCACCATCACCGGCATCATTAGTGAAACAGGTGGCAGTTGGAATCTGGAAAAAACCGGGGCCGGTACGCTGCGCCTGACCAACAAGAATACCTTTACGGGTGATTTCCTGATCGAGAACGGTATTGTTGAGTTGGCCAGTGCCGATGGTCCTGCGATTATCGGTGATGTGGTGCTCGGTACCGGCAGCAGCACCGAGCCCTATCTGCGCATGTATGAAGATAACCAGTTTGGCGCAGGCGTTGAACTGACATTTGGTAACACGGCTGGCAATTGGGGTCGGTTTGAGCTGCGCGGTACCAACCAGACACTGGCTGGACTGAACGGTGGCAGCACCAGCACGCAGGCAGGCGCTGTGATCCAAAGCCGCAGCTGGAGCAGTGCCGATGCTGATCACGCCACCGATGGCACGTTGACCTTAAACGGCAGCGGCAGCTATGAATACAACGGTTATCTGCGCGACACACAGAATGGTGGCACCAAGAAACTCAATATCGTCATGACCGGCACCGGCAGCCAGACACTGGCGGGCACTCAGCTCACCTACACCGGTACCACCACGGTTGAGAACGGCACGCTGGTCATGGCAGGCAGGCGTGCCAATGTTACAGGGGCTGACTACACCATTAACAATGGTGGCACCTTGTCCTTCACCATCGGCGATATGTGGGGCAACCACGGCGTAGTCGTCAACCCGGTGGTCAACATCAATGCGGGCGGCACATTGACCACCAACACGTTTAGCAGATTGGGTACGCTAAACATGGATGGCGGCACGCTGACCTCAACGGCAGGTGGCTGGCAAGGTTTTGCGTGGGGATTGGCGGGTAATGTCACGGTAACCGATGATGCCACCATGTCAGGCACGGGCACGATTGCGCTAGGCATGGCGCAAGCAAGCGGCACGCAGTTCAATATCGCCGACACCAAGACACTGACGATCTCAGCAAACCTGGTCAATAGCGCTGGCGTTGGCACCTCGGCCCGCCAAGCCAGTTATCTCACCAAGATAGGTGACGGTGTATTGGTCTTGTCCGGCAATAATGACTACAGCGGCACGACCACCATTAATGCCGGTGAGATTGAAGCTGGCTCGACGAATGCATTAAGCAGCAACTCGGCCTTTGTGTTGGCTGATACGGCCGGCGTGTTGTTAAACCTGAACGACTTCAGTAATACCATTGCTTCGTTAGCAGGCGGCGGTGGCACGGGCGGCAATGTGTCGCTAGGTGAAGGCACGCTGACCACTGGCGGCAACAACTCCAACACCACCTTTGCCGGGGTGATTAGCGGATCGACCACAGGCTCGCTCGGCGGCTTGACCAAGGTTGGTTCGGGTTCGATGGCGCTGACGGGTGCCAACACGTATGAGGGCATCACGCGCATTGCGGGTGGCTTTATCGACGCGGCGACATTGGCAGATGGCGAGACCGCTAGCAGCATTGGTGCCGCCACTGCTGATGTGGCCAACATCGTGCTCGATGGCGGTACGCTCAGATACAACGGCGGCACGGTCTCAATTGATCGTGGCTTTACCATTGCCGCCAACAGTTGGGGCCGCATTGCGGTTGACCAAAGCAGCAGTGTTGTGCTCACCATGTCGGGCGGCACGGCAGCCACCAATGGCCGCTTCGAGAAGGGCAATGTCGGCAAGCTGATCCTCTCAGGTAACAGCCTGTACACCGGTAATACGTCAGTGCTCGGGGGCGTGCTCGAGTTCCAGGGTGGCTTGGGTACTGCCAACAGCCCGTTTAGTTACAGCGGCGACATTCTAAACAACACCACGCTGATCTTTAACTACGATCATCAGCAAACCATTGCGGGCGTGATTTCAGGCACCGGTGACATTGAGCAGGCTGGCAGCGGCACGCTGATCCTCTCGGCACGCAACACCTTCCGTGGTGATACCGCGGTGAGCGACGGTGTGTTGAAGGTTGCACCGACTGGACGTCTGTATACCGGCTACACCAGCGCAGCGACGTTGACGATCAATGGCGGCGGCAAGCTGCAGGTCAACACCTGGCGTTGGGGCCAGGACGGCGGCATTGGTGAGCTCGCCCACGAGTCAGCACGCACGCAAGTTGATAATGGCATCATCGAATACATCGGCAATGCGATTGAGCTTAACAATGGACACGGCTTTACCATCGGTGCCGGTGGTGCGACGCTGCTGAACAACACCAACTACGAGTGGAATGCCGGCAGTGGTACCAGTATTGCTAACAGCAGCACACTGACATTTGATGGCAGTGGATCAGGCACGATTCGCCTCAATGCCCCAGTGACTGGCACGGGCAATGTGGTCAAGAACGGGTCGGTTCGTACCGTGATTGTGGCCAACAACACCTACACCGGTACCACTACGATTAATGCGGGCAAACTGCAGGTTGGTGATGGCGGTTATATTGGTAGCCTGAGTAACGCTACCACCGTCACTATTAATGCCGGCGGTACCCTCGAGTACCACCGCGGCGATCGCCAGAATGTGGAAGGCCAGATATTTGTCGGCCACAACATCACCGGTGACGGTACGCTGCGATTCAAGAGCAACAACAGCACGGTCAATGGTGCCGGTGACTATCGCTACACCGGCACTAATACGCTTTCTTCGGCTGGCACCTACGAGATCGACAACGCCCGTCTAGTCGTCTTTAATCAAACCAACCTGGGTTCAAGTGGCACGACCGTCAAAATCAAAGACGGTGGTCAGCTCTACTTGGGTTCTGGCGGCACGTTCTCAAGCCCCCTAGAAATTGAAGGCATGGGCTGGAAGCAGCCTGATGGCACGCAGTGGGGCGCGTTGTTTGGTTTCAGCTACACCGGTTCGAACGGCACTGGTGCTGGCGGTGGTGCGATCACGTACAGCGGTGACATCGATCTGACCGGTGATACACGCATGAGCGTGTTGAACTTTGGGGATATGGCGATCACCGGCACTATCAGTTCTTCCGGTGGTGACTACGGCATTGAGTTGACCGGCAACAAGACCTTAAGGCTGAGCGGTTCGAACAGCTACACCGGCGCCACGCGCTTGGTCAGCGGTGTGCTTGAAGCCAATACGATTGCTAACGGTGGCACGAACAGCAGTATTGGGGCTTCGACCAGTGATGCCAGCAACCTTTTGTTTGCCGGTGGCACGCTGCGCTATGTTGGCGCGGCTAATGCCGACACCAATCGCAGTGCCGTTTTGGAAAACAACATCACCGCCACGATTGATGTGGCCGATGCGGATGCGACACTCACCTTTGGTGGCGCGCTCACCGCAAGTGGTGCTAACCCCAGCACGGCTCGCTTCACCAAAAACGGCGCAGGCAGCTTGGTGCTGCAGGGTGACAACCGCTACAGTGGCGCGACCACCGTTTCAGGTGGTGTGCTCGAGATCAGTGCTGCTGGCACCATGACGAGCGGCAACACCGCCAATACCTACACCAACACCATCAGCATTGGCAATGGCGCAACGTTCAAGTTTGCCAACAACGATGGCGATAGCCAGTCATTGACGGGCGTGATCAATGGTGCCGGTAACTTAGTGAAGGCGGACAACAGTGAGCTTACGCTTGATGCCAACAACACCTACACCGGTGGCACCACGGTTGATGGCGGCACCTTGTGGCTGGCTCGTGGCGGCAGCGTAGGCACGATCCGGGGTGTGCTGACGGTCAATGCTGGCGGGACGGTCGACTATGCCGCTGACCATACGTTTGGCTGGGCGGCCGGGCAATCGATTCATACGCTCAACATCGTCGGTGGCACGGTTGGTGGTGCTGCACATGCCCAGCATTTCTATGGCGGCGGCACGTTTAACCTGAACATGACCGGCGGCGAACTGATCGTCGGCAGAGCGGCTACGTTTGGGTCGAACCCGGCTGGCAGGTTTAATGTGACATCGAATACGGTGGCCGATGGCACTCCCATTGCCGAGATTTCAGCTGTCGGTGGTGGCACACTCACGCTTGATCAGACCACGACGTTCCATACTGTGGGTGACCTTGAGATCAGTGCCGTCATCGATCGTCGTGGCACCAATGCACCGACTCTGATCAAGACCGGTGGTGCTGAACTGATTCTAAGTGGCGCTAACACTTATCCGGGTGCCACGGAAGTGCGTGTTGGCACGCTGCGCATCGCCCCAACCGGCAGCTTGGCCGACCCAGGCAGCAGCCGTTATGGCGGCACGATTCGCATTGATAATGGCGCGTCGCTCATTAGCGACAGCAACACCGACCAGATTTGGGCTGGCGCCATTAGCGGCAGCGGCGCGCTGACGCAAACGGGCACCGGTCGCTTGACGCTACAGGCCAACAGCACCTTCTCGGGCAACACCGTCATTGAAGATGGTAGCGTGATGCGCATCGGCAATAACGGCAGCACAGGCTTTATTGCCGGTAATGTACAGATTGATGACGGCGGCAAACTGCAATACAAGCTAAGCCCGGCTAATAACAACACCGGCCACACGCTGTCTGGCGCTGGCACGTTGGAGTTGCTAGGTAACACAGCGGTGCAAACCAGTTCCTACACGTTTAACAAAGCGAGCTTGAACTTCACCGGTGACGTCATCGTGGACACGGATGCACGACTGAATCTCATGCACGCTGATGGCATGGGGCGTAACACGCCGCAAGCAGCTGCTGGCGTCATTAAGGTCAAAGACGGCGGCTCGTTGTTGGTCAATGTGGCCAGTGGCACGACCGTGACCAATAATATTGAGATTGAAGGCCTGGGCTGGAAAGAAAACGTCGGCCAGCTTGGTGCGCTGCGGTTGGTCAGAGGTGAATTCTCGGGCAACGTTTTGTTGACCGGTGATGCCCGCATCGGTGCCTGGAAAGGCCAGGAAGGCACGATTAGTGGCGTCATCAGCGATGATGGCAAGGGCTACGGCATCGAGAAGTGGGGCAATGGTCGTTTGTACCTGACCGGTGCAAGCACCTACTCGGGTGATACGTTCGTGCACGGTGGTCAGTTGCAGCTCGCCAACCCCAACGGCCCGGCGCTTTACACCGACGCTAGCAACAACGACCCCGACAACCTCGGTCGTATGGCAAGCCCCGGCAAGATCATCATCAGCCACGTCGAACGCGCCAAATGGGATTACCCGGATGTGGCGGCCAACCTTGAGTTTGGTGAGGATCATCAGCTAGGACCGAAGGTTGATATCGTGTTTGACGGTGTCGCGGGCTACTCCTACATGTCGCTGTTTGACACTGAGCAGGAGGTCGGCAACCTTCAGGCGATCGGCAATGACCCGGGTCTGATGGTGCTGCAGAACTACGAGGATTCTGGTTTGCAGGATCCCAATATTGGAACGGGCTACGCCGGTGCCGGCACAGGTGGCCATCTCATCTTTAACCAGTCAAAAGACTTAGAGTTCTCTGGTGTGCTGCGTAACTCATGGAGCAGTAGCAGGAACACCGGTGATCCGCTTAAGCTCACCAAAAAGGGCCAAGGCACGCTCATTATCGAGAGAGGCACCCAGAACACCGGTGGCATCGATGTGCTTGAAGGTAAGTTGCAGATCGGCAAGGGCGGCTATGTCGGCTCATTACTGAATAACAACCCGGTTTATGTGGCCGCCGGGGCCACGCTGGAATACTTCCGTGGCGATCGGCAAAGCGTTGAGGGCGTCATCCGGATTGGGCACAACATCAGTGGCGAGGGATCACTGGTGTTCCGTAGCAACAACTGGAACTCCGCTGGCGTGGGTGTCAAAGGTGCGGGTGATTACCGTTACACCGGCACCAACACGATGAGTGCCGATGCCAACTTCGTGATTGATAATGCACGTCTGGTGGTCTTTAGCCAAGCCGATCTAGGTGTCAACAAGCCCACCGTCAAAGTCATTAACGATGGCCAGCTGTATCTAGGCAGCGGTGGCACTTACGAGAGCCCGCTGGAAATCGAGGGCACGGGCTGGTCGCAGCCAGGCGGCGAGCGCTGGGGTGCCTTGTTTGCCTTCACCTACACCGGCTCTAACGGCGCTGGCGCCGGTGGTGGCGCAGCAACCTATGCAGGCAAGATCACCCTGACCGACAATGCCCGTATCAGCGTGCTGAATCACGGCAACCTGACCATTTCAAGTGAAATCACCTCGGGCACTAATGCCTACGGTATTGAGGTGACCGGCAACAGAACATTGACCCTAACCGGTGCCAACACGTATCTGGGTAACACGCAGGTGTCTGAAGCCAACTTGATGCTGAATCGCACTGGTGGGCCATCGATCTACACCGATACGGCAGCTTATAACGCATTGGATGCTGCTGATCGCGGCCGAGTGATCATCGGCAACACAGATGGCAGCATTCAGGTTCGCAATGCACGCCTACGGTTTGGTGATGACAACCAGTTCGGGGTGCTTGCCGATGTTGAGTTCACCAACAGTGGCAATGGGTGGTCGTATCTTGAGACCTACGGCACTGAGCAGACTATTGGCAATATTCTGGCAGGTACCCGCCCAGAGCGCGGTGTGATTCAGGTCTGGCAAGATGGCAGCACAGCCACCGCTACTCAAGGTACCCTGATCGTCACTCAAACGGTGGATCAAACCTTTGCCGGTTATGTGCGTAACGTCTCAAGCGGCAATGCCGTGTTGAATTTCACCAAGGCAGGGGCGGCAGAGCTCAATCTTTCCGGTCCGAACCAGTTCTACACCGGTACCACGACCATTAACGATGGCACCTTGACCCTCTCCAACCTGAACCGCTCGGGCCGCTTTGATATCAACAAGCCGGGCGTGCTGAATTTCCACGTTGCCTCGGGCTCGCGCGACATGGTGGTCAACACCTCGTTTAACGGCGATGGCATTTGGCGCAAGAGTGGTAATGGCCTATTGGTCTGGGGGCCACGCGCAGCAGACTTTAATCTGGCTGCCGGTTCCTGGATTGATATTCAGGGTGGTACGTTTGTGGCTGGCTCATACGGCAACGAGAACTGGGATGACAACCGCTCAAGCCTGAATATCGCCGCTGGCGCGACCTTCCGTAGTGTGGAAGCTGAAGTCCGTGTTGATGCGCTCACCGGTGCCGGTACTTGGGCCGGTGGCTGGCGCGGCTTGAATTTCCGTAGCACGCCAGTGATTGGCGTGGCCGATGGCGCAGCCACCACGGATGCTAGTGGCCAGGCGATCAGTGAGTATGTATTCTCCGGTTCGATTGTGGACTACAACCCGGGTGCTGGTGACCGGGTGCGTAACCTGATCAAGGTCGGCACGGGCACGCAGATCTTTACCGGCAACAATACCTACAGCGGTACCACTCAGGTTCAGGGCGGCGTGCTGCAGATTGGCGATGGTGGTACCACTGGCAATCTGCCAGGCGGCAACATCATCATCACCAACGGTTCGCTTGTGATGAATCGCAGCGACGATGTGGTCATGAATCAGCGCGTCTTTAGTAGCGGCGCAGTCGACCCCTACACGCTGGCACCGATTCCCAACACCCTGAATCTGACTGGCAGCCTGGTGCAGCGCGGCACCGGCACCACGACATTCACCAACAATGACAATGTGTTTTCGGTGCAGACCAACGTAGAAAACGGTACGTTGATCTTCACTTCTGACAGCATGGCCACCCGCGGCATTGATGTGGCCGCTGGTGCCACCATGATTTTGGGCCCGAATCTCGAATGGATTGATAGCCGTATTACCTACACCGGCGGTGGAACGCTGATTCGCCGCGGCACGAACAACACCAGCATCGATCGACACCTGGTCGGTGGCAACGGTGGCGTGATCAACATGGATGCGGGTGCACGTATTGTGGTGGAGAGCGGTACGCTGCGCCTGACCAACAGTGCCAAGACTGACTGGACGAATAACCTGGCATCGCTGACGGTGAATGCGGGCGCCACGCTGGATCTATATGACAGTGGCATCGCGGTAGATGCGGCCTATAGCTTCACTGACACCAACGTCTACGTTGACGCCCTTGATGGCGGTGGCCTGATCACCCGTACGGCCACGGCCAACAACCAGAATCCGAACACGGGCGCGCTGGTGATGGGGGTAAACAACACCAACGGCACGTTCACCGGGCTTATTACCAGCATTCGCGGAACCACCAACCTAGAAAAAACCGGCACAGGTACCCAGACGGTTGCGGGTTCCGGTATCAGCATTGGCACGGGCACCGTGTTGGTGGATAACGGTACGCTACAAATCGGCGATGGCACTGCCAACACCACACTCAATAGTGGCACAGTCACCAACAATGCACAGTTGGTGATTAATCGCTCAGCAAACGCAGCTGAGTGGCTCCCAGGCATCGCAACCATTCAGAGCCAGGCGTTTGATGGCACGGGTGATATGACCATTGTTCAGTCCGGTGGTATCCGGTTTATGAATTCAGTGGCACAAGACCAAATCATCATTCAGGACACGGGTGAGGGCAGAACCATTGAGTTTGGCAGTGAAACCATGATTGCCACGGGGCTCACGGTCAATGCTGGTTCGGCTGCCTATAACGTCGATCTGAACGGTTTCCATTCCCGCATTGGCGGCCAGACGGTCTTTAACAACCGTGGCCGGGTACAGATCGGTGACAATGCCGGTGACCGCATCTCGTTTGTCGGTGGCGTACTGGCCAATGCTGCACCGACAAGCCTGAGAATCGCAGGCTTGATCGCCGCTGAAGGCGCAAGCGTGATTGACTTGAGTGCGGCCAAGGCTGAAGTGATTGGTACAGCGACAGTGGGTGGCCGCTATTTCACCAACGCCGATCCCCAGAACCCTGTGTTTACCGATGCCGCCACCGGCGACATTACCTTGGCGGATATTGAACTGGCTGACGGTGTAACGCTTACGCTTGGCACCAACATTGCTGTCATTGGTTCCGCAAAAATTGACGTCGGTGCCATTAGCGGCACCGCTGGTGGCGCAGCCTCAGACTTGAGTTTCCGCACAACCGGTGCGGTGACCGTGGCCGGTGATGTGGGCACTGACATCGGCAACATCCTGGTGGCTCGTTCAGGCGGCATTGATTTCCAGGGCAAGCTAGGCGGTGCTAGCTTGACGATTCAAGGTACGACCGATGCAGCGCTGGTTCGTGTGGCCGATGACCTCGAGATCGCAGGCAATGTCTCTGCGTCCGGTGCTGCAGCGGCTGGCACGTTGGCGTACAACATCGAGCTGCGTGGTGCTTCCAACACCGTTGGTGGCGTGACCACGCTGGCCAACACCGGCACGCTGTTGATGGGTCTGGATGCCAACGCGCAGTTTGCGTTTGAAGGTGGAGTGACCGCCACAGGCGCATCCAGCAAGACATTGGCTGGTTCGTTTACAGCCGGCGCGCAGGCAGGCGACACTGGTGTGATCAATTTCGGTGGTGCAGGTGCGATTGACTTTGCCGCCACAAGCACAATCGGTGGTGTATCGACAGGTGCTATTACGCTGGCCAATGCCACACTAGCCGATGATGCCACGTTGACAATTGGCACCGGGGTGGCGGCTAATCTGACCACCGGTTCGATTGCAGGCACGGCCGGCGCTGGCAAGAGCCGGGTGGTGATTGACACCACGGGCACGACGGCAATCGGTGGTGCTGTCGGAACTGACTTGGCGTCACTGACCATTCAGAGTGCCGGTGACATGACATTTGCCGCCGATGTGGGCGCGAGCAGCGATCGCATTGATGCGATTTATCTGAAGGCCGCAGGCGGTGCGATTGAGTTTGCTGACAACGTTTACGCCACCAAGATGGCCAACAGCGGCGGTTTTGATGTGAGCTTCTTTGGTGATGTCACGGATGTCACTGACACCATGACGTTTACCACGTCGGGCACGGTCAACCTCGGTGACGGTGCGGGTGATGTGCTGAATTTCCGTGGTGGTCTAACCCATATCGCAGGCGACACGACGCTATTTGGTGAATTGAACACCTTTAACAATCCGCTCTACACCAGTGGCTTGGGCGTCTTGGGGAACTCGAGTATCAAGCCAGGTTCGGCCATGACAGCCGTGGTCACCTTGGGCGCAGTGGTGCTAGCCGACGGCACGCAACTGAGCATTGGCAGTGGCAGCAGTGGTGCAGTGACACTAACCAGTGTGTCTGGAACCGCTGGCCGTTCGGGTTCGAACCTGACGCTTGACACCACCGGTGCGATCAATGTGACTGGCAATGTGGGTACCGATCTCGGCACAGTGCGGCTGGTGAACACCGGCAACGCGACATTTGGTGGCTCGGTTGATGCCACCAACCTGGTGGTTGAGTCTGTTGAGACTGGCAGCACGCTCACGTTCACGGGTAACACCAACATCAGCACCGACTTCTCGCTAGCAGCAGCTGCTTACGATTTGCGCATGACCGGTGGTGTGAACACCCTGGGCAACGTGCCGCTAGTGTTGGGTAACACGGGTCTGGTTGAACTTGGCAATCAGAACACGGACGTGTTTGCCACGGGTGGCCTGGCAGTGACAGCAGCATCAGGCATTGAGTTAGCCGGCACGTTCAATGTCGGTGGTGCGCTAACGCTTGGTGACAGCGACACGGCAGTGACACTGAAGGGCAACACGGTGTTGAACACCGCGCAAGCCAACGGTGCGATTGTGTTGGGCAACGTGGTGGAGCCCGATACGGCAGGCACGCACTCCTTGCGTCTGCGCTCAGGTGCGGCCAATATCACCTTGGACGGCTCGATTGGTGCGACACGCCACTTGGCTGAACTCGTCGTTGAGAACACCTCGGGTACGACCACTATTAAGGGTGACTTGACGGCAAGTGACCTGATTTCGCTTGGCAGCGAAACCACCTTGGTCGGTGACCGGGTGCTGACCGCGGACGAGATTGATTTTGTGCAGGGACTGACCGCGGACGTAGCAGGTCAATCATTGACGCTCACCGCGTTTACAGATGACTTGGATATCCTAATCGGTGGCAACGCGAACACCGATGCCAATACCTTGGATCTAACGTTTGGTGATTTGTCCCGCCTGGGTACGTCGTTCGCGTCAGTTGTGATTGGCAACGCAACTCCGGATGCGGATGTGCGTGGTGATGTCACGGTGGCGGCTGGTCAAGCTTCCACCTTGACGCTCTACAGCCCGTTGACGGTCTATGGTGATGCGCTGACGTTTGATAGCGGCACGCTGGCCACGGACACCAACAAAGCCCTGACATTTGATGCGCTTGGTGTGGTCAGTGCCACTGCAGGCACAGATGCCGCTGTGGCAGCCGGCGGCGATTTGACGATCAATTATCGTGCACTCACGACCGCTGGTCACCTGACATTCGATCGCGCCATGCAGGGCGTGAATGTGAACTTGCTGCAGCAAGGCGGCGGTGATTTCGTCTTAACGGAAAAAGTCGCTGGCACGGCAAGCTTGAGCGCCACGGACCTGGCGAACCTGCAAGCCACCAACACACTGACGATTGGTGGCAGTGGCAGCTACCCGGCAAGCAGCAGTGCTAGCCCCGTGATGACCTTAAGTGGCAGCGTCGATGGCGCACCGATCACGGCGACCGAAGTCGCTAGCAACCTGGTGCTGGACTTCAATCGCATTGAACTGAGCAACGATCTGACGCTGGCTGTTGGCAAGGCATTGACTCTGCGCAGCGCTGCGGGTGTGACGCAAGCTGCTCAAACGACGCTGGACGTTGATGGCTTGTTATTAAGCGGCCAAGGCGATGTGACGCTTGATGTTGGCAATGTCATTGCGACATTGGCATCAAACGCCTCCGGCAATATCAGCATGGGAGTGACTGACGCTGATATGACCATTGGCAGCGTAGCGGGCCAGGTAGGTGTGACCAATGCAGCCAGTCTGTCAGTCACCGGTGCGCGCTCGATCACGGTGGCTCAGGCGATTAGCGCAGCAGGCAATATCACGCTGGCTGCCGGCGTCGACACCAACGAGGCCAACGGCTTTGTGGTAGCTGGGGCAAGTGCGGACAGTATTGTGATCGGTGCTGACGCAACAGTGGTCTCATCGGCTGGCAATGTCATCCTTGATGCTGGCATGACCGGCAACTTCATCAACAACCGTGGTGCAGATGCGGTGGCCGCTGGTGGTGCCTGGCAGGTCTGGTCGGCTGGCTGGGAGCAAGTGCAAGGCACATCGAACCAGATCAACTACAGCCAGTTTGGCTCAAGCGACAACGCCAATGACATTCTGGCTAGCGGCAATGGCGCGGAGTGGGATACGACTTGGACCACGGGCACCTATTCCGGGGTGACTGCCACAGGTAACCGTTACGTCTTTGCCAGCGAGCCTGCGATTCTAGGCACAACCGTGCTGACGGTCTACACCGGTAGTGCCACCAAGGAATATGGCCAGACGGTTGATGCCAATACGCTTGGAGGCGCGCTCTATACCCGCTTGGGTGGCAGTTTGTCCAATGTCGCATTGCTCGACCGTGCCGGGGTGGGCACGGTTGATCTCAAGGGCGTGGCGTTTAGTACTGAGACCCCGAACACTACGTCGGTTACCCTTGATGATGCGTTTGTTACCAAACAAACCACATCGCTTGGCGCACAGGCCTTGACCAATGCCGGCAGTTATTCGGTGGACTTTGATGCTACTGAGGGTGTGGGTAGCATCAATCTTAAGATTGTCAACGGCCAAGTGTTGATTGACGGTGGTGCCAACGATGGCGCAGCCTATACGTATACGGTCGGCACCACGGGTTACACCTTCGCCGTTCAAAACACCGGAAAAATAACAGTCACACCCAAAGTGATTGATGCCGTGGCAACCACCACGAGCCGCCAGTACGACGGTACGGTGGCACTGACACCGGATCTCGCGGTCACGACCGGTGTCAATGATGCAAATGGTAATGCGCAAGAACTGAACCTGATCTTTGCAAACGCCGCCTTTGACAACAAGAATGCCGGCAGCCGTAACTACACGGTGTCTGGCATTAGCCTGACCGATGGTTCAAACGCGCTAGCGGCCAACTACGTGTTGCGCAGCACCAGCATCTCTGGCGTGGGTACCATCGACAAGCGTGTGATTGATGCCACGGTTACCGGCACCAAGGTCTATGACGGCACGACGGCCTTGGCTAACCCGACGACCACGGTCACCAACGTGGTGGGCAGTGAGCGGGTCGGTGTGAACCTGACCGCCACCTTTGCCAGCGAGAATGTGGCTTATGACACCAACAATGCCATTACGAGTCAGGCGCTGACGATCAGCAACGATGTATTGACCGGTGCGGATGCGTATAACTACACGGTCACAGGTGCGAACTACACCGCAAGTGGCACGATCACGCCCAAGAATGTGACACTGTCGCCCACGGCAACCGCCACCAAGGTCTACGATGGCACCAACAGTCTGGCAAGCAATCAGATCAATTACACACTTGATGGTGTGGTGACTCGTTTGAACACGCGCGACGCAGTCAGCGTAACGTCCAATGACCTGACCGCCACAGTTGCCAACGTGAATGCTGGTATCACCACGTTTGTGGGGGCAGGTACATTCATACTTGACGGTGCTGACAAGGGCAACTATCAGTTAACGGCGGGTTCTGTGGTCAGTGGCAGTGCCACGGTTGAGCAGCGTGAGCTCGCCATGACCATGGCCGCCACCAAAGTCTATGACGCGACCACCGCTGCCGCGTCTGCGCAATTCACGCTAACGAACCTGGTTGGCACGGATGATGTCAGCGTGACGCTGTCGGGTTCGGTGGCCAATGCGTTTGACAACAAGGACGTGGGATCGGGTAAGACGCTGACCATTAGCGATACCAGCGTGCTCTCGATTGTGGGTGCTGCCGGCAGTAATTACAAACTCGCATCGAGCTACAGCCACGCTGGCGGTGAAATCACCAAAGCCGATCTGGTTGTCAGTGGCTTGTCGGCCGTTGATCGGGTGTATGACGCCACACAAGTCGTCGGCATCAGCGGCTCAGCTCAGTACACCGCACTTGGCAGTGACTCGGTGACGCTGACTGGCACCGCAACTGGTTTGATGGCCGACAAACACGCTGGTATCGGTAAGGCTGTTAATGTCAGTGGCCTAAGCCTTGTTGCCGGCGGCGACAACGACAACTACAACCTGGTGTTACCCACCGATCTGACCGTGGATATCAGTCGTGCAACGCTGGCTGTCACGGGCGTGCAGATCGCAGACAAGGATTACGACACCACCACCGCCGCCACGATCACACAGGGTGGTGTGATTGCCCCGATCCAGGTGAATAATGTGGCTGATGACGTCACCCTTGGTGGTACGGCGGTGGCGACGTTTGATGATGCCAATGTCGCGCGTGACGGCAGTAATGCGGTGACGACCCAGTCGGTCACAGTCGCGGGCTACACCATTAGTGGCAGCGATGCACGGAACTACACGCTTGCGCAACCGCAGGGAGTAACCGCCACAATCAATCCGGCTGAATTGACCGTCGGCGGTATCAAGGCGCTGAGTCGCTCGTACGATGGCACATCGGTTGCAGAGATTGTGAACGCAGGTTTTGCGGAGGGTGATGCGCCTGTTGCGCTGGCCGGTACGTTAAGTGGCATCTTGGGTGGTGATGTGGTCACCCTTGATGGCAGTGCGGTCACGGGCAGCTTTGCTGACAAGAATGTTGGCAACAACAAGACAGTCACGGTGGCGGGCTTTACCTTGGGTGGTGCGCAAGCGGGTAACTACACCGTGGTCCAACCGACACTGACGGCAGACATCACCAAGGCTATGCTCGCAATCGGTGGGCTAAGCGCTGAGAGCAAAGTCTATGACGGCACGGTAAATGCAACACTGGCAGGCACCGGCGCTGCCTCGTTTGTGATTGAAGCCACCAATGAGGTCGTCCGTGGTCTGGTGATTGACAGCTACCTGGCCGAGTTTGACGATCGCCATGTTGATGCCGGCAAGACCGTGACCTTGCGCAGCCTCACGCTGGGTGGTACTAATGCCAGCAACTATGGTGTGCTGTTGACCGAGGTTAATGGCTCATTTGATCCCAATGACCCGAATTCGGCTGAACGCCTGCCAATCACCTGGGCAGCTGACATCACGCCTGCAGCCCTGACCATCACATCGACCGATGTACAGAAGGTCTATGACGGTACGAACGCCGCACCGGGTGCGACAGCAACCATTGCCATCACGGGTGACCCAACGACACAGACGCAGCTCTTTGGCGGCGATACCTTGGATGCGAGCGTATTCACCTTCAGTTTCGCTGACGTGAACGTCAGCCGAGATGGCACTGGGTTGGTGCTAAGTGACAAGGTCGTTGAGGTTGGTTTAGTGACTGCCAATAGCATTGCCGTGAACGACGGCAACGATGGCAATAACTATATCGTTTCCTTCCAAGACAACACCACGAGCCGCATTGATCCGGTGGATGTCAAAGTCAATGGTATTTCGGGTGTGAATCGGGCTTATGACGGCACCAAACAAGTGGCATTGTCCAACAGTGGCGTGACCATCGATGGCGTGTTGGCCGGTGATGCCAATGATGTCGGTGTGACGTTTGCAGCAGGCTCTTATGGTTTGATGACCGATAAGCATGCGGCTAATGGCAAGGCAATCGTCAGCTTAAGTGGTGTGTTGCTGGATGGCGCCAAGGCCGTGAACTACACCATCGTCGAGGCCACTGGGGCGACGGTTGATATTTCCAAAGCAAACCTCACTTTGCAGTTGACGGGTGCTGCTGGCTCGGTCAGTAAGGTCTACGACACCACGACCCTGGTCAGCCAGGATGATGGTGCAGTAGTTACAGGTGTTTCACTGACTGCAGTCAATAACACGCAATTGTTCGATACCGATGCTGTGGCCGGGTTCGGGCTTGAGTTTGACACCGCCACGGTCAGTCGTGCTGCAGACAACTCGGTGCTGTCGAATAAGCCGGTCAACCTCCTGGCAGCCACCTTGGTTGATGGTGCTGGTGACAGCGTCAATGAAAACTACACCATTACGCTGCAAGGCGCCAACATCGGCAAGATCACACCGTACGAACTGACTATTCAGGGCTTGGGTGCTGCTGACCGCGAGTATGACCGCACCAGCGTAGCCACGCTGACCGGCACGGCGGTGATTAACCCCTTGTTTACTGATGATGTGCAGCTGACTGGTGCGAGCACAGCAACTGCGACGTTCGTGGATTCACTTAACAATCCCGATGCCAACGTGGCGCGTAATCCGGCGACGCAGGCGGTGATTGCCAAGGATGTGGTGGTCAATGGGTTTGGTATCACCGGCGCTGCCGCTGGTAACTACAGCATTTCACAACCCACCGGCATTACGGCTCGCATCCTGCCAGTGGAAGTCACGGTCACGGGCACACAGATTACCTCAAAGGTCTATGACACGACCACGGCTGCCTCGGTTAGCAACTTTGGTTCGGTACAAGGCATTGAATACGCCACCGGGCAGTTCGAGACGCTTGAGCTCGACACTGCCAACGTTCAGGCGATATTTGCAGATCGCAATGTGGGTAGCCAAAAGGACGTGGCCGTCACGGGCTATGAGCTACTGAATGGCTCAACCGGCACCACGGGTCTGGCCTCAAACTACACCCTGGTTGATCCGAGTGGTGTGAAGGGCGAAATCACCGCCAAGACCATCGTTATTAAAACCACCAATCCAGACAACACGGTTGTCAATGGTCTGGTCGCCGAAAATAAAGTCTATGACGGCACCACGATCGCAAGCATCGCCTCCGGTGCATTCCTAGATGGCGCGTTCCTGACCGATGACGTTTCGCTTGATCTGAATACAGTGGCTGCACAGTTTGCAGACAAGAACGTCGCGAACAATATCGCAGTCTCAGTCAGTGGCGTTGAACTCTCTGGTACTGACAAGGGTAACTACAACCTGACTGCGCCGTCGGTTAGCGGTGCTGACATTACACCTGCATCGATCCGGATTGTGGGCTTGTCGGTAGCTGACAAGATTTATGACGGCACAACGACTGCTGACATCAGTGGCACGGCGCAAATATTCGCGATCGGTAATGACGTGGTGACGCTAAATGGCTACACACCAGGCACCACCACTGGTACGTTTGATAATGCTGATGCAGGAACGGGCAAGTCTGTCAGTATTGCCGGGCTTTCGCTTGGCGGTGCGCAAGCCGCCAACTACACGCTGACCGGCAGTCTTTTGGGTAATATCACGCCACGTCAGTTGACGGTTACGAATTTGACTGGCGATCATCGTGTTTACGATGGTACGGTTAACGCGACCCTGTCGGGAACGCCGATCTTGGGTGCGGGTGCCAACGGTGGCGTGGTCGGCAGTGATGACGTGTCGATCGGTGGAACCGCCACTGGCGTATTTGCCGACAAGAATGTCGGTCAAAACAAGTTGATCACCATCACTGGCCTGACACTGGCCGGTACTAAAGCCAGCAACTACACCTTGTTGCTGCCCTCGAACATCACCGCCGAGATCACGCAGAAGACCCTGACCGTATCTGGTATCACGGCACAGAATAAGGTCTACGATGGCACCAACGTGGCAAGCGTGGTGGTAGCAGATATCGTCTACAGTGGCCTGGTCGCCGGCGATGAAATTACCGTGAACTCAACTGGCGTGTTCGCTGACAGTGCCTTAAACGCCAATGATGGTCGCAAAGTCGGCACCGGCAAAACGGTGACGCTAACCAATACCTACGGTGGCGCGGATTTTGCGAATTACAGCATTAGTGACCAGACTAGCGCGACCGCTAACATCACCAAGCGTGATTTGATCGTGAGCGGCATCACCGCGGCAGACAAGGTCTATGATCGTAATGCGACTGCAACTATTTCAGTGGCCAACGCGACGCTCGCAGGCCTTGTTTCTGGCGATGACGTGACCATCATCTCTGCCACTGGCGCATTCCGCAAAGAAGATAACTCGGCTGATGACTACAACGCAGGCATTAATAAGCTCGTGGTCTTGACTGGCTCAGCCGATGGTAACGACCTTGGCAACTACAACGTCATCCATCAGGCCACCACGCGTGCGACGATTACGCCCAAGGCCATCACCATCAGTGGCATTACCGCTGCTGATCGTGGCTATGATGGCACGGTCAATGCCACGGTGAGTGTTTCTAACGCCACGTTAACGGGCCTGATCTCTGGCGATACTGTCACTGTCACGGCCACTGGTCAGTTTGCTGACAAGAACGTCGCGCGTGACATGTCAGGTGCCGTGATTGCCAAGACGGTGACGCTCACGGAAACATTCGGTGGCTCGAGTATTGGCAACTACTCGATTACAGCCCAGGGCACGGCACAAGCCACGATCAATCCCAAGGCACTGAACATATCAAGTGCTGGTCTCATCACGGCTGTCGATAAGGTCTACGATGGTTCTACTGCCGCGACGCTGGATCTCAGTGGTCTGACCCCAACAGCGCTTGGTAACAATGGTTTGATCGCAGGCGATGAGGTGGTGATTGCAGCGACCGGTACGTTCGCAGATGAGAATGTCGCTTGGGTAAGCAATATCATCGGTGGTACGGTTGACACCAAGACGGTGAACATCGCGTATTCTGCGCTCAGTGGTGCCGATGCCGGCAACTACAGCTTCACGGGGCAGTCAACCGCGACCAATGCCAAGATTACGGCAAAGGCGATGACGGTTTCTGGTTTGACGGCTGCAGACAAAGTTTACGACCGTACGGCCACGGCAACAATTGACACAAGTAATGCTGTCTTTAATGGCTTGGTGGTTGGTGACGCCGTACAAATCGGATCGGCAAGTGGCGTGTTCCGCAACGCCAGTAATAATGCTGATGACTTTAATGTTGGTACAGCCAAACGGGTCAACATCACAACGAGCTACACCGGTGGCGATGTCGGTAACTACACCATCACGGATCAGTTGACCACGACTGCTTCGATTACGCCTAAAGCAATCACCATTGCTGGAATCACGGTGAGCGATCGTGCTTACGATGGTACGACCAATGCAACCGTCAGTCTGGCTGCGCTTGATTCCGATGCTGAATGGATTGGCATCGGCATGATCACGGGTGACAATCTCACTATCAGTGCCACCGGTCAGTTTGCCGATAAGAATGTGGCCTATAACGGCCAGACTGTCACTAGTAAAACAGTCACACTGACTGAGACCTTTGGTGGAACGAGTATTGGCAACTATACGATCACAGGTCAAGGCACTGCGACGGCAACAATTACCCAGAAGGCAGTCACCGTCAGCGGCATCACCGCCAACGATAAGGTCTACGACGGTACGGATGTGGCGACTGTGGTGGTGTCTGGCGCATCAATTTCAGGCCTGATTGCCGGTGACAATGTGGTGTTGAGCGCCACGGGTGTGTTTGACAATGAAAACGCTGGCAACGGCAAAATCGTCACCCTTACCAGCACCTATACTGGCACCGATGTTGGCAACTACAGCATCACCGACCAAGCAAGCACCACAGCAACAATTAATAAACGTGTGCTCGATTTGTCGAACCGCACGGACGTGACAGCTGCAGACAAAGTCTATGACGGGAACACCTCGGCCACCGTTGATGTGACTGGTATCACCACGGCTGTGCTTCAGAGTGTCGGTCTGGTAGGTAATGATGATCTGGGGACAATTTCTGCGACGGGTACCTTTGCTAACGCAGATGTTGCCTATGGCGGCGATGATGTGGTGGCGCAGACGGTCTCGCTGTCCTATAGCGCACTCGCAGGTGCTGACGCAGGCAACTATGATGTGCAATGGCAAACAACCACGTCTACGACGATAACGCCTAAGGCGATCACGGTGAGCGGTATTACGGTACAAGGCCGCGACTATGACGGCACTACCTCGGTCGATAGCAACTTGATTAATACATCAGGTATCGATTGGTCAGCGATCGGTGTTGTATCGGGCGACACGGTTAGCATTAGCACGGTTAGTGCTGCCTTTACAGACAAAAATGCAGCTGTTGGCAAGACGGTTAATTTGACGCAGACATTTGGCGGCGATGCGGGCAACTATTCGATTACACAGCAGGCCGATACCACGGCAACGATCTCGCCTTTAGCAGCCACCATTAGCGGTATAGCAGCCATCGATCGTGAATACGACGGCACCAACGCTGCGCAGATCGATGTTTCGAGCGTCGCGATATCCAACCTGGTGGCCGGTGACGATATCAAGGTCAGTGCCACGGGTGTATTCAGCGATGCCGATGTCGCTCGCGATCCAAGTGTCAGCACCACGATTGTCGACAAAACCGTCACATTGACTGAGACAGTGACAGGTAATGATGTGGGCAACTACAGCTTTACGTATCAGGCAACCGCACAAGCCAAAATAACACCCAAGCAGGTAACGGTTTCTTCGGTCACCATCGACGATAAATCCTACGACGCCGACACTGGTGGCACGCTGGGTGGGCACACCTTGTCGGGGCTGATTGGCTCCGAGGACTTGGACTTGACTGGCACTGCCACGTTTGATGACAAGAACGTCGGTTCGCGCATTGGGGTGTCAGTCTCGAGCCTGGAGTTGGCAAATGGGACCGCTGGTAGCGCCTCGAACTATGAGCTCATGACCACGAGTTTTAAGACGGTTGGCAATATCACGCCTCGAGAGCTGACCATTGCCGCACCAACTGCAGCCGGACCGTATACCTATACCGGTAAGACTTCGATTGACGTGACTGCTGGCGCGATTACCGGCTTGCAAGGTGGCGAGCAGCTCACAGTTAGCGCTACCGGCTTATTGCCATCAGCTAATGTAAGTACGGATGTTGATGGGGTGGTGGTGACGTACACCTTGGTGGACGACACGGGTGCGACTGCCTCGTCTGGTGGCCTGGCTAGCAACTATGTGATCGCGACCGCCTCGCAAGGGCAGGTGCTTGATGATGTGGAAATCGGTGAGGCAGCGCTGACAATAACAGTCAACGACACTGTTAAGCTCGCGGGTGAGGCCGATCCGATCTTTACTTATACGTTTAGCGGGTTCGTGAACGGTGAGACGAGTTCGGTATTGAGCGGTTTGACGGCTACAAAAGCCTCTACTGGCGTGACCAATGGCAACGCGACTGACTTTGTCGTTGAGATCGATTCAGGCGTAAGCGCGTCGAACTACTCCATTAGTCGCGTGGATGGGACGCTCAAAGAGTATGGCCATGGCATATTGATCGTTGATATTGCTGATGTTACTGAAGAATATGGAACAGCGCCTGTATTGACCGTGGCAGGTGCCAGATATTCAACGTCGGCAAGCGGTATTGTTACGCTCAATGCCACCGAGGCGAGTGATGTTTGGACCATTGGCGATGGCACCACCAACTACCTTGATTTCGCACTTGAAATCGAGAGCTCGCAACTGAGCTCAGCTGGTCAAGTTCGGGCAGGTAACTACTTGGTCGATGCGCAGGCGAACACGATCAATGAACTAACCGGTTACACGTCTCTCTTCACCTCCGGCACGACGTTCTTCCGCAAAGGTGCGTTGACTGTTACCCCTAAGACCATCACTGCAACTGTGACTAGCGGCAACACCAAGACCTATGACGGCACCACTGCGATGTCGAATCTGGTTTTTGGCGCAACTGGTCTGGTGACCGGGAGTAACAATGTTACTGATAGTGTGACAGTTACTGGCGTTGGTCAGTACAACAGCAAAAACGCCACCGCGTCCGGTGCTGCCCAATACTCAGTCAACAACATGGTGATCAGTGGTACGGACGCTGCGAACTACCAGCTTGCCACTGACAGTGCAGCCTTTAGCGATGGCACGATTAATAAGCGTGCAGTAACGATTGCTGGCATCACGGCCGCTGACAAGGTGTACGACGGCAGCACGACTGCAGCCGTTAACCTCAACAACATCACGTTCACCCTTGACGGCAGTAGCCCGGCAGTAGCAGGATTGATTCAAGGTGATGTCGTGACCGTCACTGCCGAGGGTAACTTTGCCAGTGCGAATGTGGCGCGTGATGCAAGCAATAACAATGCTGTTACTTCGCAAACTGTCAATCTCTCGAGCTATAGCTACGGTGGTGCAGACGCAGGCAATTACGATTTCACAGCTCAGGCGACCACCACAGCCACGATCACACCTAAGACGATTACCGTGTCTGGCTTGGCGGCCTCAGACAAGACCTATGACGGCAACGCCGATGCCACCATTGTGACCACTGGCGCAACGTTTAACGGCCTGGTGGCAGGTGAGTCGTTCACCGTTTCAGCCAACGGCAAATTCCGCAACACCTTGAATACTGTTGATGACAAGAACGCCGGGTTTGGCAAGATTGTCGCGATCACAAGCAGTACTTACACAGCCGGTGCCAATACGTCGCTTGGCAACTACACCATCGTTGATCAGGCCACGACCCAAGCCAACATTAACCCCAAAGCCTTGACGATTAGCGGCATTACAGCCAGTGATAAGACATACGATGGCACGCGCGTAGCAACGGTTGATGTTTCAAACGCTACATTGACTGGGTTGGTTCAGAATGATCAGGTGATTGTTAGTGCGACTGGCCTATTTGGCAGCCGTCACGTCTCACGCAACAGTGGTGGAACTGTTATCGACCAGACGGTGACTCTGATAGAGGTCTTTACCGGGGCGGATGTTCGTAACTACAGCATCGTCGCTCAGGGCACAGATCAAGCCAAGATCAATGCACGCGATCTCGACTTCTCGTCAGGCAGTCTTGTGACCGCAGCCGACAAGGTCTACGATGGATTGACAACGGCTGCGCTTGATCTCAGCGGGCTAACCAGTTCCGCATTGATCACGGCAGGGCTGATCGCAGGCGATGATGTGATCGTCACTGCCACGGGTGCGTTTACTGACCAGGACGTGGCACGCAATCCCAGTGACAGCACCCAGATTGTTGATAAGACAGTCAATATTACGTACGGTAATCTCGGGGGCGATGAGGCCGGCAACTACAACCTGGTTGGCCAAGCGACAACCTCAGCTGCGATCACCCCCAAAGCCATCACCATCGCGGGCATTACGTCAGCCGATCGCAATTACGATCAAACAACGTCAGCCACGGTCAGCACGTCGATGTTTACCGATGCTCACTGGGAATCCTTGGGCATGGTTAGTGGTGACACGTTGAGTATCACCGCCTCAGGTACGTTTGGTAACAAGCATGTCGCGCGTGATGCACAAGGCAATGTGATTGCCAAGACGGTCACCTTGACGGAAACATTGGGAGGAGCTGATGTCGGTAACTACACGATTACCAAGCAGGGCACCACCACCGCCACGATTAGGCCGATTGCGCTGAATATCTCGAATGCAAACCTGATTTCCGCCACTCAAAAAACCTACGATGGCACCACATCGGCCACATTAAACCTGTCACTGGTGACTGATGCAGCACTTGAGTCGGCTGGCATGATCGCGGACGACGATGTCCAGATTAACGCCACCGGTGCCTTTGCCGACAAGAATGTTGGTACTAGCAAGACCGTGACTATTAGCTACGCCGCCTTGGGTGGTGCTGATGCAGGCAACTACACCTTCACCGGTCAAGCCACGACCTCGGCCAACATCACCGCCAAGACGCTGGATTTGTCGGGTAGCTCAGTGATTACCGCCGCTGACAAGGTTTATGACGGTACAGCGACGGCAACGCTTGATTTCAGTGGCTTGACCGATGCCGTGCTGATCGCAGCTGGCATGGTGGCAGGTGACGATCTCAACATCGCCGGTTCAGGTGCGTTCCGAAACGCAGCCAATGATGCCGACGATGCCAATGTTGCTTGGGATAATGGGTCGCCGGACGCTAAGACTGTCGCCATCACCTACCAGACACTGGCTGGCGTGGATGCCGGCAACTACAGCTTCACGGGTCAGGCAACCACGACTGCGAAGATCACACCCAAGACGGTCACCGTCTCGGGCTTGACTGCTGGCAATAAGACCTATAACCGGGATGCTACCGCTACTATTGATGGCTCAAACGCCGTCTTTGTGGGTGTTGTGTCTGGCGAATCAATCACGGTTGGTTCGGCGACTGGTGTTTTCCGCAACGCCATGAACACAGCCGATGACTTTAATGCAGGTAACAACAAACTCGTAAAGATCACTAGCACGACCTATACGGCAGGTTCGGGTACTTCGCTTGATAACTACACCATTGTTGACCAAGCCACTACCAACGCCAATATCACGCCCAAAGCCATCACGATTACTGGCATTTCAGCGGCCAATCGTGATTACGATGGCACCACCAATGCGACGGTTTCGACCGCCAGTATCGATTGGACTGCAATCGGTGTACAGACGGGTGACACGATTTCAGTGACTGCTACCGGTAGCTTCGCAGACAAGAATGTTGCCTTTGATAACGGTAATGTGACATCCAAGACAGTAACGCTAACGGAGACTTATAGCGGTGCGGCACTGCGCAACTACACCATCACCAAGCAAGGCACTGCTAGCGCGACCATTAGCCCGAAATCGCTAACGGTCTCCGGTATTACGGCCTTGGACAAGGTCTATGACGGCAATAAGGTCGCCACCCTGAACACCAATAACGTGGTGTTGACTGGATTGGTGTTTGGTGATCAGGTCAATGTCGCAGCGACGGGTGAATTCGCAGGCAAAGATGTGGTGGTGAGCGTTGGTGGGGTTGTTCAGAGCCAGATCGTCAACTTGTCCAGTTTCGCTTACACCGGCGCTGATGCAGGCAACTATGCCTTCACCGATCAGGCAACCACCACCGCTAAAATTACCCCGCGCGCCTTGACGCTAGGCACCATCATGGTCGACAGTCGTGAGTACAACGGCAGTCGAACAGCCACGATTGATAGCGTTGAATATGCCGGGTTGGTTGGGCCTGAAGAGTTAGGCTTTAGTGCCACTGCGGTGTTTGCGGACAAGAATGTTGGCAACAACAAGTTGGTGTCTATCACGGGGCTTGGGCTGGCAAATGGGACTGGCACTAACGGTGGCCTGGCCGTCAACTACAGCTTGGCGCAGACGAGCGCAACTTCTACTGCATCGATTACGCCCAAGGGCTTGACCATCAGTGGCATCACGGCAGTAAACAAAGACTACGATGGCACGGCCGCAGCGACCCTTGGGATGTCCGGATTGACGCTTGACGGATTGGTCACCGGTGACACCGTGACGGTATCAGCTACCGGTGAGTTCACCGATCATCGCGTGGCGCGCACCGGTGATCCGGCCACGGGTACTGTTACCAGCAAGACGGTTAACCTTGTGGAGACATTTGGGGGTGCTGACGCACGTAACTACAGCATTACGGCGCAAGGCACGACCACCGCAACGATCAATCCAGTGGCTCTGACGATTTCAGGGTTGGAAGCGCAAGACAAGGTCTATGACGGTACCAAGGACGCAGTCATCGATGTGTCAAACGCAACATTTGCTGACTTGATTGGCACGGATGTGGTGACGGTAGCGGCCACCGGTGAGTTTGACTTTGCGGCGGTGCAATTCAGTAACAATCAGGTCACCTCACAAAACGTCACCATCAATGGCGTGGCCAGTGGCGCAGACCTTGGTAACTACACCGTTTCAATCCAAAGCACGGATACCGCAACGATTAATCGTCGGGCGCTGACCGTATCTGGCCTGACCGCTGTCACCAAGGTCTATAACCGCGATGCCTCAGCCACGATTTCTCAAGACAATCTATTGCTCAATGGTCTGGTTGATGGCGATGATGTGGTGGTGAACCCGACTGGTACGTTCCGAAATGCCACCAATACAGGTAACGACTGGAATGTCGGCAACAATAAGCTGGTAACCATTAGCAGCAGCTACACTGGCAATCATTACCTGAACTATCTGATCACCGACCAGGCGTTCACCACCGGTTCGATCACGCCAGCTTCGTTAACCATCAGCGGTATTACTGTTGCTGATAAAACCTATGACGGCAATATCGCAGCCACGGTTGATGCCAGCAATGCGACACTGACAGGTCTGATCTCAGGTGATGATGTACAGGTTTCTGCCAATGGTTTCTTTGCTGACAAGAACGTCAATTGGGATGTGGTCAATCAGACAGCGCTCACGAAGACGGTCAACCTGGCTGAGACCTACAGCGGGGCCGATCGGCGCAACTATGTAATCACGGCACAAGGTTCAGCGCAAGCCAAGATCCTGCAAAAGGCGCTGACCATTGGTGGCACGACGGTTGCTGACAAGGTCTACGACCAGACCGATTCAGCCACAGTCACAGCCGGTGCACTGTCGGGCATGATCGGGACTGAGCTAATAGGCGTGAGCGCAACAGGCACGTTTGCAGATTGGAATGTGTCGCGCGATGGATCTGGTAATGTTCTGGCACAGGACGTGAGCGTGACCTACACCCTGGTCAATGGCGGCAATGGACCAACGAGCGGCCTTGCAACCAATTACAGCCTGGCAGCGCAGACACTGACAAACGCCGCCACGATCACGCCCAAGGCACTGACCATCAGTGGTATTACCGCTAGCGACAAGGAATACGATGGTAACGACATTGCCACGGTCAATGTCAGCGGGGTAACTAATGCCGTGTTGATTGCGGGTGGACTGATTAGTGGCGATCAGGTCACTGTTGCTGCCACCGGCCTGTTTGATGACGAGAACGTGGCCCGTGCGGCAGCCGATCCCAGCAGTGCGCCTATTGCCAAGACAGTGAATCTGACCGAGACGTTTGGCGGCAACCAGTTGCATAACTACACCGTCACGGCACAAGGCACGACGACTGCAAAGATCACGCCCAAGAATCTGATGATTTCCAATTTGGTTGTGGCAGACCGCCAGTACGATGCCACGACCAATGCTCTGGTTGATGTCAGTGGAGCCAACCGGGCAGGCCTGGTGACGGGTGATCAAGTTATCATCACTGCTGCGGGCCAGTTTGAAGATGCCAATGTACGACGCGATGGTAATGGTAATTTGGCTGCACAAACCGTCACTATTGCCAGCAGTTACAGTGGCGCTGACTGGTTGAACTACACGATCACGGATCAGACTGGGTCCACCGCAACAATTGAGCCACGGGTTCTGACGATCTCGACGGCAAACCCAACGCTAGTTGCTGATAAGGAATATGATCAGTCAGATGCCGCTAGCATCACCGTGGCATCAGTGGCACCTGAAGTCCTGTTTGACAACTTGGTGGGTACCCAAACGGTGGAATTGGCCGGTGCTGTGGGTACGTTTGCCGATGCCAATGTGTCTCGGGCGGATCCCAATAATCCCCTGAGTGTGGCAATCAACAAAAATGTGACGGTGGTCTACAGTATCTCCGATGGATTCTTCGGAGGATTTGCAAGTAACTACACCGTGGCTGATGACATCATCCAGGCAAAGATCACGCCTAGGGCACTGACGATCAGTGGTATCACGTCTGACGATCGGGATTATGACCAAACTGTCACTGCTGTCATCAATACCAGTCAATTGACACGTACGGGGCTGCTTGATGGCGATGATGTCTCTGTCACTGTGACGGGTGCGTTTGCAGACAAGAATGTCTTACGCGATGTGGATGGCAATGCGATTGCCAAAGCAGTCGCGCTGACCGAAACCTTCGGTGGTAGTGATCGTGTCAATTACGACATCACCGCGCAAGGTACCACGACAGCAGCGATTAATCCGATAGCACTTCAGATCAGTGGTATTACCGCTGCTGATCGGGTTTACGATGCAACCGATCTTGCAACGCTTGATTTGACGGTGGCTAATTCAGCACAGACTTTGCAAACGGGTGGTCTGATTGCGGGTGATACGGTACAGGTCAGTGCAATCGGTACATTTGTAGACAAGAACGTGGCACGTGATCCGAATACAGGCGCTGTTTTACAAAAGGTTGTCAACTTGTCAGAATCAATCAATGGAATTGATTCAGTCAATTACGACTTGGTCTCGCAAGGTACGGCCACCGCAACAATTACACCGGCAGAACTGACGGCTTCGGCAACCAGGCAGTATGACGGCACGGCTGTGATCGATGGGCAGATCATGACTATTACAGGTTTGAACGGGGCTGAGCAGTTCACAGCAAGCGGTCAACTTAATTTGACGAGTAAGCATATCACTTCGGGGCCTGTAAACCCTGGCGATGTGTCTGGATTGACTTTGACCGGTGTGAATGGTGCGCTTGTTAGCAACTATCAGCCTTTATCTGAAGCCAGAACGACTGTGACGGTGACACCGTATGTTGTTCAGATCAACGCGCCGAGTGTCAGTAAAACCTATGATGCCAGCGTTCTCTACAAGCTCACCCAACAGGATCTTGATGCACTGACTAATCAGCTAGTGGGTTCAGATTTTGTGCTCGATGCCGAGATGAGTTTTGATAATGCGAACGTCAGCCGTGATGTTAATGGCATTGAGCGCAACGATCGAGTGGTGAGGCTGGATTCGATCGTGATCCAGGACGGTAACAACGGCAATAACTATAGCTTCACCTTGGCAGGTAACAACACCAGTGAAATTCTGGGGGCGAGCCTGACAGTGACCCCGGTCAACGATGCCAAGCTGCTCGGACAGGCTGATGACACCGACTACCGCGGTTTGATTTATAGCGGCTTTGTCGCAGGTGAAGATGAAACGGTGTTTGGCGGCACCTTGCCAACAATCGCGCGAGAAGCCGGCGAGACAGTGGGTTCATACGCACTGACAGCATCCGGTGGTAGTGCCAACAACTACAACATCACCTACGAGGCGGGTGCATACAACATTCTTGCCGCTGATAGCTTCCTGGTTAGGGTCGATGCCAATAGCCAACCGACCGTATATGGCAGCCAGGCCAGTTTTGCGGGGACGTTGACCGTCCAGTATATGGAGCCAGTGCCAGCGCCGACGCAGCCCAACCAAGCGATGTCGCCTCCTGCGATCCGCACTTACACTGCTTACTTTGACAACGCTAGCCAGCAGTATCTGATTGATACCGACAATGATGGCGTTGGTGACAATAAGGCAAGTTTCTCCCTTGATGTGCTCAATGGCATCAACAGTACCGCCGGAAAACTGCGCGTTGGTGGCTATAACCTCAAGGCGACCGAACAATTGATCGATGAATTTGCGGATTCAAAATTTGTTCTGGTGGGGTCCTTGACCGTTGCGCCGAAGACCATCAACCCGACCGATCTGGGTGTGTCTGGGGTTACAAAGGATTATGACGGCAACAATCGCATCAGAGATGTTGAATTAGATCTCGCCACTGTTCCGAATCCAGTGGTCTTTGCTGATGACGAGGTCGTGGCAATCGGTTCTGGCCGTTTCTCTGATCGCCACGTCGGGTCCGAGCTGATTACGCTTGATATCGTTCTCGATGGCGCGGACGCATCCAATTACATGTTGAGCACTAGCAGCCTTGCCACAACTGGCCAAATCGACCAGTTGCCTGAAGTGCAGTGGGTGGGTGCAGATTTTGGGTATTGGGCTGATCCATCGAACTGGCTTGGCGGAGCTATCCCCGATCGTAAGGATACGACCGCGGCTGACAACGTCGCTAAGGTCATCATCGGCGAGGATGTTCACGTCATCTATGACATTGATCCTGCCGTGGGTCTGGTGGGCAGCGAAATCGTCAATGACGGGTTACTGGAGATTCGGGCAGGGACCAATCTTGCCATGGCCAACATCGTCTCTGGCACGGGTGATCTCGCTGTTCACAGCACTGGCGCTGTCACGATCAGTGGTGACAATTCGTTTGCTGGCTATGTCGATATTGGCAGCACCGAAGTGACTGTCACGCACAACAGCGCCTTGGGAACGGCGCCCAACATCATTTCCAGCAACGGCAGCCTCGATTTGACTGGGCTCACACTCACTGAGCTATCGGTTGAGGGTCCGATTACGATTGCGTCCGCTGTGAACACCATCAATGACCAAACTTACAAGGGTGCTTTGACCTTTACACAGTCAGGTACGCCTACCGTCGGATCTAATAGCCCGGTTGCTAACTTCTCCTCATCGGCGGGCAATATCGCGTTTGTTGATACCGTGAGTGCCGGGACAAACTCAAAGGGTCACCAGACATCTCTGGTGGTGGATGCCGCCGGTTGGGTATTGATTAACGGGCAGATCGGGCAGGACTTGAAGGGGCTTGATTATGACGATGAATATCTGATCAATAATCTTCCGCCGCAAGACGTGAGTCCCTATGCACTTGAGATCACGGCGGATACCATCAAGCTGTTTGCTGATGTCACTACGTTTGAATCGCAGCTCTACACCGGCAAGATTCTAGTGGGTAACAATTCTCACGACGAGCTGTCACCCATACATGGTGATCCCGATTCTTACCTCTTTAACGGCTATACCCGTTTGTTAGTGTCAGTTGACCCGTCCATCACGTTGAATGGACCGATCGATGATGTGGACGAATATGGCGAGATCCATTCGCTTGACCTGCGGGCGATCAGCTTGATCGCGCCCGGCCAAAACAATTACGTGGAACCAGAGATTTCTATCAATGGCGATATCGGCAGTACGTCGCCCTTGCTCGGTCTTACGATAGCAACCGGCACACAGGACTTTTCTAGTGAGGCCGAGGTAACCGACATTGCCACGCAAGAGCTGACCCGACGTGATCCAGATTACAAGGGTGTGATCAATCTAAATGGCAGTGTTGAGGTTTTCAAGGGTCCAACCTTTATTGCTGGTGATCTGCGTACCCCGGGCACACCGAATATTGTCTGGTATGACGGCACACCAGAGTTCCTGTTACGCCTGCCACCGCTCGATCAAAACGGCAATCCGCCTGCACCGAATCTGGATATACCTCAAATCCCACCGGGAGTTGTTTTACAGCCAGGCCCGGATGCTGGTTTACCGGACTTCGTGGCTGAGGTCGATGTCACTCGTGTGCCTGCCCGGGATCCCCGTCCTGGCTCGCAGAGTAACAACAACCCCCAGCTTCCAAACAACGGTGGTGGCAACGGTGGTGGTGGCGGCGGCGGCGGCGGTGGTGGTGTGCCAGGTGGCGTCGTGAACCCACCGGGCGGTGGCGGTGTACCAGGTGGTGTCGTGAACCCACCGGGCGGTGGGGGAGTTCCAGGCGCCGAGGTTAACCCGCCAAATGGAGGCGGTACAACTTCGGTTGATTCAGGCACCGCGCAAAATCCGGTCACAGGTGATTTGTCAGCAGCCATCAACGCTGTGTTGAACGATCCGGCTCAAAGTGCGGTTGTTAATGCGAGCAATAGTGCCTCACGCGTCGTCCCGGCGGGTGCTATGGACAATGCCGTGTCGGTCAGGGTCAGCGCTGGACAGATGTCTTTTGGTGATGTGACGCAAATGGTAACTGCACGCGCTGAAAAGCTGGTTAGTGTTACGGCCGAAGTTAGTGTGGGTACGTTAACTGCCGGTACAGATAACCAACAAAGCATGGCTGCGAGCACGGCTCTGAGCAATGCATCACAGACAACGTCTGGATTCGTGGCGGTTAAGTCTGTGACGCCAGTAACTGTGGCCGTTGGTCAGTCATTCCGTATTACCTTGCCGCCAGATACTTTCACGCATAGTAACGTCGGTGAGGTGTTCAGTTTGTCAGCCAGCACGGTTCAAGGTGGTGCATTACCCTCCTGGTTGAACTTTAATCCTGACACAGGTGTCTTTGCTGGCGTGGCACCGCAGGGTGTGACCTCTATTCGAGTTCGAGTAACAGCTACCGATAGTCAACAAAACCAGGCGTCGACTGATCTGGAGTTGCGTTTTGAGGACGGCGAGCTCGTCAGCCAGGCGCAGCAAGGTAGTGATTAACCCCCGTTTTTACTAAAAAGCGCGGTGTTAGTCGATGTTGTAAAACTCAAACTTGATCCGAACCACTGCCAGTTACCAGACCGAAAAATAGTCATCACATCTCATCATTTCATGGGATGTTACCCACTGGTTCGGCACGTCACAATACTAGGCTAAAGTTATAGTGCTAGTCACACGTTCGACAAACGCTCTACAGACGTTAGTTGCAGGCTAGTCAGTTGCTGACCGCTTTGCAGTGGCAGAGCTGTTTTTCTGATGAAATAAGATGACAAAGGTGAATCATGGCTACCAACAAACCCGCTAGTACTGGCACAGATGACAAAACGGGCACCCCAGCTCAGGTTGAAACTAAAACCGACAACACCCCTGAGGTAGCTGGTGCCAGTGCTGCAGCTGCCGTACCCGCACCCGAAGGTCAGCAACAAACCATGAACCTGACAGGTCGTGCCGTCTTCGCGGTCGAGACCACAGCGGCAGGCGTGGTGGTGCGCACCGCGTTTCTGACCGAAGACAACCGCTTGATGGACATGCCGGCTATCTTCCCGGACATGGTCTACGCGATGAATGTAATTGATGACTTGCGTCGCCAAGTCATGCAGCATTTCTCGCAGGCCGCCCAGGTCGGTGCCCAGGTGATTGCCAACCAGGCACGCAGTCAGCAGCAACAGCAGCAGCAGCAACAACAGCAGCAGGCAGGTGCACAGGGCGCAGACGAGAACACCACAACGATCAAAGGCTAGGGTTCAGTTTAGTGGCGATGGTGAACAAACGTTTAAGAGGGCGTTGTGCCCTAAGTCTCGTGCTCACGGGCGTACTTACCGGACTATCCATGCCAGCAGTGGCGCAGCGTGCGCCCGACGCTGGTTCGATCATGCGTGAGACCGAGCAGTTACGTCCACCCCAAGAGCCACGTTTGTCACCACGCACGATTGCCCCAGCACCGGTCAAGCCAGATCCTGATGCGGTTCAGTTTGTGATCAAAGCGTTTCGCTTGACTGGCGTTACGCTCGTTCCGATTGCCGAGTTACAGGCTTTGCTTAAGCCCTGGCTTAATCGTGAAATCACCTTCGAAGACCTCGACCGTGCGTTAGCCGCCATCGCCAACTTTTATCAGGAACGTGGCTGGTTTGTGCGACCACAGTTGCCAGCGCAAGACATCGTCGATGGCGTGGTAACCATTAACGTGATTGAGGCCAAGCTCGGTCGGGTAGAGCCGCAAATCACAGACGACATGCCGTTGTCGGCCAAGCGTGTTGAACGGTTTCTGACTGCGCGTCAGAAACCGGGCGAGCCGTTAAACATGGACGAGCTATCGCACGCCTTGACGGTATTGAATGAACAGCCCGGCGTGTCCGCTCAAGTGGCGCTTGCACCGAGTGGCGAGGCCGGTGCCTCAGATGTGATTGTCGAGACGATGCGCTTGCCATCGGTTAATGGCACCTTGCAAGTTGATAACTGGGGCGCAAAATCCACCGGTTACTGGCGTGGTACCGGCAACGTGAACTGGAACAATCCGTTTGGTTACGGTGACCAGTTTCAGGCCAACGTCATGGCCAGCGAAGGCACACTCTATGGACGCCTGGGTTACAACATGCCGATTGGTTACGATGGCTGGCGTCTTGGCGTGTCATATTCTGCGCTGGCCTACAAGCTACTTGGCGAGTTTGCGACCCTAAACAACAAAGGTAATGCCCAGACCTTGTTGGCAAACCTGAGTTATCCACTGATCCGACAACCTTCGGCCAATGCCACCGTCACCTTGACGGGTTCGGATTCTAGCTACGAGAACAAGTACAGCCTGGAAAGTGACGAGATCTCGATCCGCAAGCGTGTCTCGACCGTATCGCTCGGGGTCACTGGCGATCGGGTCGATGATATCTGGGGCGGTGGCTTTAATGTGGGAGGCTTGACGGTCACAGGGGGCTACACCAATTTGTCTGGCACCCGAGCTAATCAGATTGCTGACCGTATTGGCGCCAATAGTCAGGGTACTTTTTATACACTCGCCGGTAATGGCGGTCGCTTGCAACGACTGACAGACAACACCAGTTTGTGGTTCTCGATGTCTGGCCAGATGGCCTCACAAAACCTCGACTCCTCACAAAAGTTCAGTCTCGGTGGTCCGCAAGGTGTGCGTGCCTACCCAGTCTATGAAGCCACGGGTGATCAAGGCTGGCTCGGCACTGTCGAGGCACGCTATAACGTCACACCTGAAGCCCAGGCCAGTCTCTTTTACGACATGGGCTGGATTCAGCAATTCAAAAGCACTAGTCACCTTACGGAACTGCTCGGTCCCAACACCTATTACCTGAAAGGGTGGGGTGCGGCGATTTCTTATAACTACCAGAACTGGATCTCCGCCAAGTTCACCGTGGCCAGCAGAATTGGTGGCAACCCCGGCGCAAACCCCATCACCGGAGCCGATGGCGACGGGACTAACGACACGGTACGCTACTGGTTTAACTTGGTGGTTTACATGTAACGTCGCCACGTGAGCCTAGGGCAAATTGTGGCGTGCTATGGCGAGTTATGTTGAATTGTAAAGTTTAAGCGCCTTGATCAGGTCGACTAGCAGTCTGGCTAGCACGTTGAGTTTTTGCGGGCTGTTGTGTCTGTCGGATTGTAGGGAGACTTCGAGGGCAGCTGCCGCATCACTGACTTCAAATGCACCGAGTTGCTTGGCCGAGCCTTTCAAGCTGTGCGCCAAGCGTTTGGCCATGGCGATGCTCTCGGGGTGTTGCGGTGAGGTCAGCAGATGCGACAGTTGGTCGTGAAATCCTTCAAACTCCTCTACGAACACACGGGCCAGCAGGTCAAACATCTCCAGGCTGCCATCCATGGTGAGGTTGGCATGGTGGCGATTAATGCCAGCGATGGCAGGTATTGGGTTGTTGTCGCTCACAGCACTGGCATCTGATGGCCCGGTGTTACCGATGGCCTTCATGATTTGTTCGACCATGCGGGCAGGCTGCACCGGTTTGGCAATCACATCGGCCATGCCCGCCTGACGTGCGCGGGCTTGTTGTTCAGCCAACAGGCCAGCGGTCATGGCCAGAATCGGCAGGTGATCCAGGGCAGGTATTTGCCGAATGCGTTGGGTGGCAGTCAAGCCATCCATGACCGGCATCTGCACATCCATGAGCACACAGTCAAACGCCTGGCCTCGCACGTGCAGCACTTCAAGCGCAAGCTCCCCGTTTTCTGCGAGTTCGACCTCCGCACCTTCACGCTGCAAGAACGCGCGCATGAGCCCTCGGATCGACAGGCTGTCGTCGACCACCAGCACTTTTAGGCCAGCCAGCGGTTTGCTGGCTGTGGGTTGCGCTGACGCACTTGCCTGGTGTGCATCGGCGATCTGGGCGCGAGCTCTGGCAGGCTTGGTGGCATCTGCTACCGCCAGCGGCAACTCGACCCAGAAGGTGCTGCCTTGGCCAAGTGTGCTTTGCACACCGATTTGCCCACCCATGAGCTCCACCAGCTCTTTGCTAATCGATAAGCCTAAGCCCGTGCCACCGTACTGTCTGGCAATGCCGGTGTCGCCTTGCATGAAGGGGGTAAAGAGCTCAGGCAGTTGTTCATCAGGGATGCCCTTGCCGGTGTCGGTCACCGAGATCAGTAGCCGCACGGTATCAGGGGTGCGTTCGGTCAACTCAAACGATACGAGAATTGACCCAGCCTCGGTGAACTTCATGGCATTGCCCGCGAGGTTGCCGATCACTTGTTCAATGCGGCGTTGGTCGCCGATCAGGGTCGGCAGATCGGTTGGGGCGTGCTTGACAGTCAGGCTAAGGCGGCGCCCACCGACGGAGGCCTCAAAGGCCTGCACGTGCTTGATGAGATCACTGACCTGAAACGGCAGTTCATCGGTGATGAGTTGGCCGGCCTCGATCTTGGATAGATCAAGGATGTCGTTCACAATGCCGAGCAGCAAGTTGCCGGCTCCTCGGATCTGTTCGATGGTCATTGTCTGACTGGCGCGGTCGCGGTCATCCGAGAGCAGATCGGTCAAGCCCAGGATCATGGTCAGTGGCGTGCGGATCTCGTGGCTCATGCGCATCAGGAAGTCACTCTTGATGCGTTCAAGCTCCTCAGCCCTGGCCTTGGCTTGTGCAAGTGACTCCTCGGCAAGCTTGCGATCGGTGATGTCGATCAAGACACCTTCCCAAACGGTCGAGCCATCTTCTAATTCACGAGGTGCTGATTCAGCCGCAATCCAGCGCGTTACTCCTTTGTTGAGGATTTTTGCCTCCCCAAAAAACGGCGCTTTGTTCTCAAATGCTTGCTTGTTTAGCTCTAGCCATCGGTCGTAGTCATCAGGATGAATGCAGGTGAATGCGCGCAGTGGGTCGCTTTCCAATTCCTCACGGGTCAGGCCAGTGAGCTGAACGAAACGAGGGCTCATGAACCTGAACTTGCCAAGCCCTCCCTCAGGTGGTTGCACCATGGTGTAGGTGCCGACAGGCAAATTCTCGGTCAACTCAAATGCAGTGCGCTCGAGCAATTGCCGAACGTCACGTAATTCGGCCTCTGCTCGTGCTTGCTGGCTGATATCGATAAAGGCCACCACAACGGAGGTCCCAACGAATGAACCATTCAGTAGTGTTCGTACTTTTGAGCCATCACGCGCACGGATCTCGACTTCACGAATCGGAACTGTGCCTTGAGTCTTAAAGGCAATTTCTGCATCCCGATTCCAGCTGCCCATGACTTCGTGTCGATAGGCCTCGTCCGGATAAGCAAGCTCAGCCCAGCGATCGATGTCTGCGATTTCTTCCAGTGAATAACCGAATACGCGTTTGAACGCTTTGTTAATGAACGCCACGCGCATGGGAGTCTCTGCCACTTCAGCAAACGAGATCGGGAAAGGCAGGTTATCCATGACGATCAGCAATTCAGGCGTCATGACTTTGGAGAGGCTAAGGTCTGATAGGCTCATACTTTTTTCTCGCCAACCGCATCTAGGTTTCTCACACTAGTTGCGCAGGGGTTAATTGCCAGAGCTTTTTTATGAATTGATACGTCATCGTCAGCAATAATTCGGCCATATTGAATACCCGACTGGTGGTCGATCCTACAGTGCGCACTGCAATCGCCAACCCCTACCACCAACCGCAACACCAGCCTGGTCTGGTAGTCGGGGACCCCGCGTCAGATGAGTCCATGTTCCTTGGCCACCGACAGGGCCCTAAGGCCTGAGCGCACGCCTAGTTTGCGATATAGGTTGGTGGTGTGAGTACGTACGGTGGTAATTGAGATGTTCATCGATTCAGCCGCCTCACGATAACTTTTGCCGGCGGCGAATTCCCGCAAAAGATGCAACTCACGCGGCGTTAGTCTTTCAATGGGATTTTCGCCGCTGCCAAGGCTTTCGCGTCCGGCTAGCTTCAGAAAATAGCCTGCCAGTGATGGGCTAATCGGGTGCAGGCCACTGATCAACTGCTCTAGTGCTTTGGTGATCGATAGTGAGACGTCACCTTTGACGACATAACCAGTAGCACCCGCACGTACGGCCTCAAGCACGCGACGCTCGTTGTTCGCTACGGTCAGTACCATGATGGGAGTGTCTGGATGGTGTTTGACAAGATAGCGAATGATATCGACGCCGTCACCGTCGGGTAACTCGAGATCAACAATTGCCATTTGGTAGGGTGACGCTCCCGCCGGCATGCTCTGCATAGCCAGAAACGTGCTTGGAAATACGGCAACATGGCATCGAGGTAACACCATGGACAGACCTTTTTTAATGGCCTGCTGAAAAAAGCGATCATCTTCAACAACCAGAACATTGCATGCTGTGTTCGAACTGCTTGTTGCGCTTAAAGGACTCATGGTGTTTCGATTTTTTAAGTGAATGCGGAATTACACCTCAATTCCACTCACAAAAGAATACTACTTCCATAGTAGATCTATGACTTTCATTCGATGTTTTTGGTAACTGGGGCCGGATACGACTTGACTCCCTGCATTGTGTGTAAGTGATACACGATACTAGCTTTCCATGTTGCATTTTAGATACAAAGATTGTTCCAATTTCCATGATGTAGCCAAGTCGAGTCGGCATGTTGACCTGTCTGGTTTTATCGAGCCAATTTCATGTAGAAACTCTGGCCCCAGTTGTTGACTTGTTTATCCATCCTGACACGAACTCCAGTGGCGTTTGATATGCCAAACTGGAATGTGGTCTAACTGCATTGTAGTGTTTACGCCATGTCTCGATGATGACCTTTGCATGAGCCCTGCTGTAGAACCAATTCATCGCTAGGCACTCATCACGGAACTTCCCATTAAAGCTCTCGTTGGTTCCGTTTTGCCAAGGCTTGCCTGGCTCAATCAGAAGATTACGCAGCCCTTTGTCTGCAGCCCACTCTAGTAGCGCCACACTGACAAACTCCGAGCCATGATCGCTTCTGAGCATCAGTGGGCAGCCTCGCTCTTCGATTAACTGTTCCAGAACCTGAATGAGTCGCTTGCTACGAATAGAGCCCGCCACATCAATATGCAAACTCTCCTTGGTGAACTCATCAATCATGGTCAAACACTTTAACTTCTCGCCGTTGGCACACCCATCAAAGACAAAGTCGTACGCCCAGACCTGATTCGGTGCAGTTGCCACAAAGGGTTGGCGATGCAGACTCCGATAACGCTTCTTTGGTCGCTTGGCGGGCACTTGCAGACCAGCCATAGCCCAAATCCTGGCGGCCTTATCTCGTCCAAGGGCGATGCCATCGCGTTGCAAAAAGATTCGCACTCTGCGTGCGCCATACCGAGGGTACAACGCAGAGTAGTCTCGCATAGCTCGAATCACTGGCGCATCTTTGATGGGCATCTTGCACTGGTATACCAAACCCGACCTAGCCACTCTAAGTAGCGTGCAAGCACGTCTTTGCGTCACCCCCCGACTGATCGCATATCGGGCTTGCTCCAGACGTGCCTGCACGCTCACCATTTTTTTGTTGCGATCTCCTTCATGACTTCGATCTCAAGATCTCGCTCAGCCAGTATCTTCTTTAACCGATTGTTCTCTTGCTCGAGCTGCTTGAGCCGCTTCACATCATCCGTACCCATGTCACCGAACTTCTTGCGCCACGCATAAATTGAGGGTTCACTCACGCCATGACGTTTCGCTACCTCTGATACAGGCACTCGATCCGCCTCTTGCAAAATCCGAACAATCTGTTCGTCTGTAAACCTTTTACGCTTCATCACTGCTCCTCAGGTTTGAGGAGCCATTATCTCTAAATCACCTTGGCTCGAAAATCCCAGGACAGGTCACAGGAAGGTGGATGCTAGTTTTTGCTGCTCTAATCAGTTACCGTTATATTTCTTAGGTTGCTGCTGAACTCATAAGGAAATAGTCATGCCGGTCAGTAAAACTTCGACAACCCAACGTAAATCGAGTGGGTCTGGTGCTGTATCAAAAACCGCTAACAAGACGGCTAGCAAAGTGACGGGTAGAACGGTGAATAAAACGACGAGTAAAACGCCGGTCAAAACCTCACCCGCAAAACCCGCTCCCGTGAAGACTGTCACCAAGGCGGCGAGCAAAGCAGCCACCAAAGCCCCCACCAAAAAAGCCGCTGCGCAAAAGCCAGCTGCTACTTCAAACTCGGACAAAGTCACCTTGCGCGGGCGTTCGGTTTTTCTGGTACAGACCACCTCAGCCGGTGTGACCGTGCGCACAGCCTGGTTATCTGAAGACAAAACATTGCGTGACATGGTTGCAGTGTTTCCTGATGTCAATTATGCCGTCACACTCATCGATGATCTCAAGCGAGAGGTGTTAAAGCACTTCTCTCAGGCAGCTCAAGTTGGCGCCCGGGCGATCGCTAGTCAACGCGCCACCAAAGCTAAATAAACCCGCTGACGAAATCCCTGGGGCAGCAATAAAAAACCGGCCAGTGTTGAGCATTGGCCGGTTTGGTATATGGATTAGAAACTAGATACCTACCTGATCAAGGTATCGATTGACTCGATAAGTTGGCCTACGTGCTAGGTGCTTTCCTCTTCGTAAGACGCATGTTGCTTTTGCAGGTTGGGTTTTTCTTTGGTCGAAAGCTTGAAGTCATAGACCACTAACAAAACACCAAACACCAGCAAAATAATCAATGGAATCTCTTTGAGCTTCCAGATGTAGGGCAACAGAAACAGCACCAATAGCGCAGTTGCAATGATCGCAGTCGATTTGTAGTTCATCATGACTCTCCAGTGATGGCGTCAAAGTTGTTGATGAGCCAGTTGGCAGTGCGTAACAGGCGAGCGTCATCATGGCGCGCACCTACGAGTTGAATGCCAATTGGTAACCCCGCCTCTGATTGAAGCAGGGGCAGGGTGATGGCTGGCATGCCGGTGTATGACCAAAGCGCGTTCATGACGGAGTCACCAGTGCTGTCTAACCCTTTTGGGGCCGGTCCAAGTGAGGCTGGCGTGATGATGGCATCAAACCGCTCAAAGAACTCATCAAATCCAGCCGTGACTGGCTCAATCGCTCGCTTGGCCTTGAGGTAGTCAAACGCATTGACCTGCCTGCCTCGTTCAACGATGGATTTTGTACGCTCGTCTACCTGCTCGCCTGAATGACGCATGTGCTCGTCCATGGCCACGGCAAACTCGGCATCCATGAGTATCTTCAGGTTGTCTATACCCGTATTGGCCACAGTCGGCAGTTCAATGGTGGGGGTTTCTTCACCCATGGCCTCAGCCAGGGCGTCAAATGCCTCGCGTGCCTCTGGATCCATTTGTTCCCATTGCGGGGTCTTTACAAACACAAACTTTGGTTTGAATGGTGGCTCAGACAGGGCGGTGTCCACCAAGACCCGCGGCAATACGCCTTTCGTGGTTGCATCGTCGTCGTCAGCCGCAATTAATGTCTGCGCTACGAGTGCCACGTCTTCAATGTTTCGGCCAAACACCCCAACCTGATCAATGGTGTCGCAAAGGGGTTGTAGGCCACTGCGCGAGATCAGCCCACGCGTGGGCTTAAAGCCAATCACCCCACAAAACGACGCTGGCCGGATGACTGATCCTGCCGTCTGTGTCCCGATGGCTACAGGCACCATGCCAGCGGCGACTGCCGCAGCACTGCCGGACGAGGAGCCACCTGGCGTGTGCTCTAAGTTGTGCGGATTGCGTGTCTGCGCTGGCTGCCCAAGACAAAAGGCAGGCATTGCCGTTTTCCCAAAAATAATCGCGCCCTGGTTGCGCAGCAGCTTGGCCACTTTGGCATCCCAGCGCGGCTGTCTGCCTGCCAACGAGGCCGAGCCAAACTCGGTGGGCATGTCAAAGGTGTCAATGGCATCTTTAAGCGCAATCGGCACACCTGCGAGCTTGCCCAAATCACCACCGATTGCCCGGCCACGGTCCAGGATCTGAGCCTGCACCATCACCGCTTCGCGGTTTAAATAGGCAAAGGCGTGCAGCTTTTCTTCAAGCGGCTCGGCATAATCCAGGAACGCCTGAGCGAGTTCTTCAGCCGTGTGCTGGCCACTTGCCACCATCTCGCGGATGGCAACAGCGGTCAGCTCGTGGATGGCAACAGTATCTTTACTCATCATCTAGTTGGTCTGCATGAAAAACGATGGGTCGATCACACCTTCTGGCAACGGACCGTCATCAGCCTTGATGGGCTGGTTATAGAGCAGGTCAGGCAGGTACGACACGATCTGTGGATAGACATACACCAACACCAGCGTCATGAGCACCATGCCAAGAAATGGGAAGCAGCCCTTAAAAATATCCCATAGCTCAACACCTGGCGGGGCAACGCCCTTGAGGTAGTATGCCGACATCGCCATGGGTGGTGTCAGAAACGAAGTCTGCAGGTTGATCGCAATCAGCAATCCAAATAGCAAGGGATCAACATCAAAAACGGCGAGCATGGGCAGGAAGATCGGCACAAAGATGATGATGATCTCACTCCATTCGAGCGGCCAGCCCAAAATGAAGATGATGATCTGCGCCATGATCAAAAACTCGACTGTCGACAAATTCAACGACAACACGAAGTGTTCAATCACGCCCTCGCCGCCGAGGTAGGAGAACACCGATGAGAAAGTCCACGAACCCACAAACAGCCAACAAACCATGGCGGATGTCTTGGCGGTGAGGTAAACCGATTCGCGCAGGCGGTCCCAGGTGAAGGCACCGTAGGCAACCGACAGCACCACGCCACCCAATGCGCCCATGGCCGCGGCTTCGCTAGGGGTCGCCAGACCGAACAAGATCGAGCCCAGCACAGCAACGATTAGAAACGCCAGCGGAAAAAACGCCGTCAGCAGCAGTTTGAACCCTTGCCAGAACGTGACATGATCGGAGTCGGTGCGCTTGGGGGCGAGGCTTGGGTTAACGATCACCCGCGCAACGATATAGATGAGGTAAAGACCTGCCAATAAAAAGCCAGGCAAAAGCGCCGCGGCATAGAGCTTGACCACAGAAACACCGGCTGTCGCCGCATAGACGATCAGCATGATGGACGGTGGAATCAAAATGCCTAGCGTGCCGCCAGCGGCGATGATGCCGCTTGAGAGCTTTTTGTCGTAGCCAGCCTTGAGCATCGAAGGCAATGCCAACAGCCCCATCAGGGTCACCACGGCGCCCACGATCCCTGTGGCAGTGGCAAACAGCGCGCAAGTCACCAATGCGGCTACGCCCATGGAACCCGGGATCTTGCGCATGGCAATCTGCAGGCTTTCAAAGAGTTTTTCCAGGATGTTGGATCGTTCGATGATGTAGCCCATAAACAAAAACAGCGGGATCGAGATCAACACATCGTTGCTCATCACGCTGTACGTGTTTTGCACCATCAGAAAGAAGATGTTGTTATCCCAAAAGTGCAGAGCAGGGTTGTAGTAGGCGTAAAACCCGAAACCCACGCCCATGGCCATCAAGGTAAAGGCAATCGGAAAGCCTAAAAAAATAAAACAGATAAAAAGCCCCAGCATCAGGAGCGCGACGGCTGGATCACTCATTTGTTCGCTCCTTGTTCGGTGCTGTGGGTTTCAAGCAGAACCTCTTCGAGTTCTTTGACATCATCATCGCGTGTGGGCCACTCGCCTGTCTTGATGCACAGCACGCAGCGGCACATCTCGGCTGTGCCGGCAAGCAACATGCTCACACCCGACACAAAAATCACAATCTTCAGTGGCCACACGGGTACCCCCGCCGGACTGTTGACACTCACTTCTAAAATCGTGGTTGACTGCAACGCATAGAAAAACCCGGTGAGCACCAGTGCCAGGATGCCAGGCATAAAAAACACGAAATACAACACCAGTTCGACCTTCGCTTGGGTGCGAGGTTGCCATTTGCGGTAGAGGAAGTCACCACGCACATGGGCGCTTTTAGACAGGGTATAGGCACCAGCCATCATGAATAAGGTGCCATAGAAGATGTAGCTCATGTCATAAGCCCAGGATGTAGGGCTATTGAGCACATAGCGCATGAACACCTCGTAACTGGTGCCTAGCGTCAACATCACAATGCACCAGCCAAACGCATGGCCTAGCGCTTTAGACAGGCTGTCTACCCATCGGATGTACCCGATCATTTTCCATCTCCGCAATTAAAAAAAACCGCCGACTAAGCAGCGGTCTTTTACCAGCTAAGGGCTGGCCGGGCGTACGTATCAACCCGGCCAAATGCCGCATCTTACCCTTAGAACGGCAGCTTGGTCTTAAAGACGTGCTCGTAAGCTGCCTTGTAGTTGGCGTCGGCCAAGAAGCCGTAGTAGGCCACACGACGTGCCCAAGCCATTTGCGAATCAACCACTTTCTTAAAGAAGGGGTCTTCGGCTGCCAACTGAGCTGTGAGCTTGTCCCATGCGTTCATCTGGGCATCAAACACCGCCTGCGGGGTCTTGACCACGCGAACTTTGTGCTCAACGATCAGCTTTTGCAGGTCACGTGAGTAGTTGTCCTGGGCTGTCCAGGCGTTCGATGACGAGGCCGCCTCAGCTGCATACTTCAGGATGGCCTGCAGATCTGCTGGCAGTGAGTTGAACTTGGTTTTGTTAAACGTGATCTCGAAGAATTCCTGCGCTTGGTGGAACGAACCCATCGAGTAGTACTTGGCCACGTCCTGAGCACCGAAACGGCTGTCAGACGTTGGGTTGTTAAATTCAAACGCATCGATCACGCCACGCTCCATGGCAGGCATGATTTCACCGCCTGGCAGCTGGGTCACGCTCATGCCCAACTCTTGCATCAGGTCAGAGGCCAGGCCCACGGTACGGTACTTGTAGCCCTTGAGCTCTTCGGCGTTACGTGGCGGCGTATCCTTGAACCAGCCCAGTGGCTGAGGCGGCATCGGGAATGCAAAGAAGGTCGTCACATTCAGCTTCAGGTTCTTGAGCAACTCGTCGTAGAGGGCCATGCCGCCGCCACGATAGATCCAGCCCAAGAGCTGTTCTGAGTTTGCGCCTGTGATGGGGCCTGAGCCAAACAGGGAAGCGACCTTTGACTTACCGTACCAGTACGCAGACACCTGGTGACCCGCATCGAGCACACCGTTGGAGACAGCATCCATCATTTCGAAGGTCTTCACCACTGAACCTGAGTTCAAGTAATCAATGCGCAGACGGCCGCCTGACATTTCATTCACGCGGTCTACATATTCCTTGGCCATCTCGTTAAAGATGTCGGTAGCACCCCAGCCACCTTGCATTTTGAGGACGATGGGCGATTGCGCCACAGAAATCATTGGGAAGCCAGCTAGCGGGGCTGCTGCAGCAACCGTACCTGCCTTCTTAAAAAACTTGCGTCGTGAGCTGACAGTCTCGTCTTGCTTGGCGACTGCGGTTTGCTGTTTGAGCTTGGCCATAAATGTCTCCATCCTTGGTGTTGAACTAACAATACAAAATCAAAAAACTAAAACTTACATGGATATAACAACAGCGTAATGATCGACCGATCTAGATAGGGGAGCAATAGGGGTTTTCGAGTAAGGAAACCTTGCCAATTTCCCTATGGAATCAGGGGTTAAGGCTTAAATTTGACCCAAGTCATTCATTCTCTGCTTTTTAAGGTTTGTTGCATCGCAACCCGAACTTGATGTCAGTCAATTCCAGGTGCTTGTGGTGTTTGATGTTTCACGCGAGGTATTGCATGTCAGAGCTTCATTTGCTAGGAATCGGTGGCAGCCTCAGACGGGCCTCTGCTAACCGTGGATTGTTGCGCGCTGCACAAGCGGTCTTGCCCGCTGGCGTGACAATGGATATTGCCGAACTGGGCGATGTGCCTTTCTACAGCAGTGACATTGGTCAAAAGCCCGAGTCAGTCAAGCGTCTCTTGGCGCAAATCGAGAGCGCACAAGGGTTGGTCTTGGCTTGCCCGGAGTACAACTACTCGATCGCACCGGCATTAAAGAATGCACTCGATTGGGCTTCGCGTGAGCCAGACAACCATCTGTTGTCTGGCAAGACGGTGGCGATCGTCGGCGCCGGTGGCGGCATGGGAACCTCGCGCGCTCAATACCATCTGCGCCAGGTGTGCGTGTATCTGAATCTGTATGTGCTCAATAAGCCAGAAGTCTTTGTCAATGCGTTCACAGGCAATTTTGATGAGCACGGCGATGTGTTAAGCGATACGGTGCGTGAACAGCTCGCTGCCCAAATGCAGGCGTTGGTGCAGTTGACTAAAAAACTGCTTTAGTGGGCTATCTAGTGAGCTATCCGGTGGACTACTCAGTGGGGTTGCGGTGAAAGTTTGGGTCTAACCCACAGCAGGCCGGGCAGCACCGAGATCGTGGCTACAAGACCATAAGCGATGCTCGCCGCCACAGCCGCATCGCTGGCCACGCCTGCCAGTGGCCAAATCAGCGCAGCGCCCGCCTCGCGCACGCCCCAGCCAGCCACGGATACTGGCAGCGCCATCACCAGCAGTGTGGCTGGCAGCACCAACAAGGCCATGTTGCCCGATAGTTCAACCCCCACTGCTTGGGCACAGGCGTAAAACGACATGAGGCTTGCCACCAGAATAAACACCGTCCAGCCTAACTGTGGCGCACGTGCCTCTTTGGCGAACCAGGCTTGGTGTATCCAGCTTGTCAGGCGTGTCAACCACGCAGGACCAGGCAGACGCCTGCCTAAGAAAACGATGAAGGCGCTCATCACTGCGACGCCAAGCCACCACATCGTGTGTGACGCAACCGTGGCACGCAGTTGCCAGGCCAGCGCCAAGACGAGCGTCACGATCATTGCCAGCTGACCAGCAAGGCGTTCGAGTATGACTGCTGCCGCAGAGGCCGCCAAGCCGGCTGCCTGCCGGTGATGCCAGGCTCGCCCGGCATCACCGAGTACGCCACCTGGCAAGGTAAAGTTGCACAACATTGATACGTAGTACTGACCGATGGCGATCGACTTGGCCATCGGTACACCAAGCTGCTTGCAGGTCAATTGCCAACGTAGCGCTGATGCAATGGTCTGTAGGGTCAAGAAAAGCCATGCGGTGACAAGCCATCCGATGTGTGCGCTCTGAAGTCTTCGCCAAGCTTGCTCGCCATCAAACCACCGCCACACCAGCCACAACAGAATCGCTGATGCCAGCAGATAGGTGAGTGCCCGCAGGCTTTGAGCAACTCGCATACGAGTCACGGATTGCCCACACTGAAAGCCTCTACAAAGCGGGTACGAAACTCATCCATGCGCCAAGCCGGTAGATTGACTGCCGGAATCAGCCCTGCGGTGAGGTCCCAGGTGTCGATCTCGGAGAGCAATTCCGGTGGGCCAATCACATGCATGGCGACATCCTGACCATCGACGCCAGAGATAAAGCGTGCCGGCTCATGATCGCCGAGCACGATGATGAGCTGTCGCCTCTGCAGGTTGTTCTGTGTGTGATGGGCGATGTAGTCAAACACGGTTTGCAAGCTGTAGTCCACTGCAAGCTTGAACTGTTCACGCACACGATCGGTGTCAGACCAGATCGTTTGCGGCGAATCACCGGCTTGTCCCATGGTGTTAAAGACACTGCCGTCACCTAACGCATCCCATGGCAGCAGTTTGGGTATGGGGGTAAATGGTGCATGGCTTGAACTCAGTGCCACTTGCACGAATAAGTTCGGCTTGGGGTTGGTTTGACGGTTGCGTTCGAGCCGATCCAACGCAGCCAAGGCGAACTGATCGGGCATCGTCACCCAGTTAAACGGCAGTCCCCCATAGCCCAAGGCATCGCTTGGGTAGATGGCATCAAACCCGAAGTAATCACCTTCTGGCCAAGCTAGGCGAATCGCAGGCATGATCGCCACAGTCCTAAAGCCTGCGGCTTTGGCATCATCAAACAAGGTGCTGCGGCCACTTTTAATCAGTGCCCGGTAACGCCCCTGGTCACTGACCCACAAGCCACTGGCCATTGTGCTGTGGGTCAACCAGCTTTGGCCACCCACCATGGGGGCTGTCAGCCAGCCTGAGCGCATCGCCAGCCCTTGGGCACTGAGTTGTTGTTGAGCTTGCTGCAGGGTAGTGGTGTGGGTGGCGGCATACATTGGGTTATCAAAACTTGATCGACCGTAGCTCTCAACGTAGATAAGAACCACGTCGTAGCCTTTAAGCTTTTGTAGTAGCCCGGTGTCATGCAAAGGGGTTGCACCATCGGCTAGGTTCTCGAACTCGCGAAGGCTGCGCAGAGTGGCCACTGGCTCGTGCACATAGCGCCAGGCCACGCGCATGGTCGAGGTATCACCCGGCGGTGGGTTAGCGAATTGCCAATGGCCGGCAACATGACCCGCATGTGCACCCGCCATCGTGGTTGATATCAGCAACCCCGCCACAGAGAGTTTGGCTAGCCGAGGGCTGGGTTGAAGCTTGAGCCACAGGCCGGTGGCTAGCCACAATACCCAGGCCAGTAAGCCGATGGCGATCAGCGTGCCCAGCAGCGTGACAAGTGCTAAGCCATAGCCGATCGACTCGGCCAGCGTGTGCCATCCTGCGATGACCAAGTTCCAGTCGATCACCAGATTAAACGGTCGGTTAAACGCCAGGTAAGTGGCAAAGTCAGCCAGCTTGAACACCGTGACGAGTATGAGTGCGATCACCAAGCCCAGATGTGTCAATTTTCCAAGTGCGCTAGTGGCTGGCAGCAACAACAAGCCCAGCAAAATTACCGGCAACTCCAGTGGCGCCATCCAGATTGTCAGCAATTCAGGTGCAATCGGGTGATTGGGCACAATCAACAACAGGTATAACAGCGCAGCGCCTGTGATGAGCCCAACGGTTTGATTGCTGCTTTTTAGTTGGGAGCCAGTGTTGGTCATTGACGCAATAACCACAGCGTGTCACGTCCAAATGACCAGGTCAGTAGTGCCATTGTGATGGCCGCAAGCCCCACCGCGACCTCGGGTGTGGTCACGGGTGCCAACATGATGGCCAGCGCTGCCACTTGAATAACGCAGATCACCTTGCGCGCAAATGATTCGGGCAGATCACCGGCGAGCTTGCGCCACTGCCAGCCAGCCAGAATAAAGATGGGTCGAAACAGGCCCAGCAGTACCACCCATGCACCCACTTTCCCGGTTTGCCAGACCAAGAGAGCCAACACAAGCGCAAGCAAGGAATCGACCTCCATGTCAAACCTCGCCCCAAAACTTGAACTGTTGCCGTAGCGCCGAGCAAGCCATCCGTCTACGCCATCTAGCGCCAACAGGAGCAAGCCGGCGATCGAGGCACCCCAGGCCAGCGTACCTTGCCAGGCATCGGGGCTCGCAAACCACAACCCCGCCAGCCAGCAAACTGCGGCTGCGCGTAACAACGTCACGGTATTGCACCAGCCAAAGTGACGATGCGGGTAATGTCGTCCTAGAAATACCAGCAGCAAAACGCCCATGGCCAACAACAGCGAAAGTGCAAGCAGCGCGCCAGCATGCTGCCAGGTGTCAATCGCTTGGGGTAAGGCAGCAAGGCTCGCCCCGACGATGGCGGCCCACAACAACAGCGCTTCGAGCGCTGCCGGATGGTGCAGTCCGAGTTGGCGATAGCGGTTCAGGTAGAGCTTGAGTGTTGACATGATGTCTTGTCCCTCTCTGATGGCGCAATGAACCTGTGGTGTTGAGTCACCGTGGCGCCAGGTGCCCTAAGAATAGTGTCAGTATAGAGGGACTTTGACAGGCAGATGAATAGTCACTAACAACTGTGTGCCTATCTATTTGGATAAGATTTTTTCTGGGTGATGACGAGACTTGCGTTTGCGTCTCGCAGCTTAGTCAGCACGGCAGTATCACCACGTCCTGACTGGCTTTCAAGATCGCATGGCTATCAAATCGCAGTTCGCCCTGGGTCTGCAGTGCCGCTGTCGCTGCGGCGGTGCCGATTTGGGCCGCCCGTATCCAGTCCGGGTTTTGTGTCAAGGACCAGACGAATCCCCCCACAAAGCTGTCTCCCGCACCCACGGTACTGGTGACTTTTACTGGCAGTGGCTCGATTCGCCAAGCGTCTTGGGCGGTGACGAGCAACGCGCCTCGTGCACCCAAAGTCAATGCGATGACTTGCGCCTGAACCTGAGCAATCAACGCTTGGCATACCGATACACCGTCTAGCGGGTCGGAGAATGTTTGATCCGTCAAAGCACAGAATTCTTCTTGACTGGGTTTAATCATGAACACGCCCGCGCCAAGCGCATGTTTTAGAGGTGCGCCACTGGTGTCAACCACGACCCGAAGTTCGGGGGCGATGCGGCGGGCGGCGCCAATAATGCTGGCGTAAAAGTCATCTGGCACACCCGGGGGCAGGCTGCCTGAAAGCACCAGGTAATCAGAGGGCAAGTGCTCACAGATCGCCGCGATGCACGCATCTTGTTCGGCGGGCGACAGACTTGGCCCGGGCAACACGAATCGATACTCATGACCCGTCTCGGACTCGTAGACGGTAAAGCATTGCCGGTTTTGTTGTTCAATGGCGGCTGTCACGCAGTCAAGACCGCTGGCAGCGAGTCGTGCGAGGATGTCTTGGCCACGACTGCCGCCAACCGGCAGCATGGCCTGACAGCTGCCGCCTAGAGAATGAATCACATGCGCAACGTTAATGCCACCACCGCCGACTTGTTCAAGCTCGGGCGTGCAACGCAGCTTGGCATGGTCGATGAGTCTGGCCACCGAGGTACTCACATCAAGCGTTGGGTTCAGCGTCACAGTCAGGACATTGGCAGGCATAGGCAAGAGATTTTATTGACTTGGAAGATAGTGAAATGAATTCAAAATGAATTCGGGTTTTTGTGGCTTTGGCTTGCTTGATCATAGCGGTTAGTCGCCACCTTTCAAACTAAGTTGGCTCTATCATGACGCTTTTGTCGGTGGGGGCAGTAGTGACGTTTGCGCCAAGTCAGGCTTCAGACAATCGGTCGCTTGCGCGTGGTTTGGAGATCTTGCGGGCTTTCAAGCCTGGCCTTAGCGCTTTAACCAACAGCGAGATTGCCGAGCGCACCGGACTGCCTCGCTCAACGGTGAGTCGGTTAACCGGCACCCTGGTTCGTGCGGGATTTTTGTTGCATGATGCAAAGCTGGGCGGCTATCGGTTAAGCGCGACCGTGGTGGGCATGTCGCACGTGATGCTCAGTGGCTCGCTGATACTGAAAGAGGCATTGCCGCTGATGCAGACAGTGGGTCGACAGATGCGAGTCAATGTGGGGCTGGCGGTGGCCGATCATGACGATATGATTTATCTTGAGAATCTGCCCTTTGGCCCCAAGGCGAGTTTGCGTAAAGTGGTGGTCGGTCAGCGGGTTCCGGTGGCGCTCACCGCGCTTGGGCGGGCGTATCTCAGTACGCTGGATCAAAAAACACTGTCACATACGTTGGCCATACTGAAGCGGCGCCATCGGCGCGATTGGGACAAACTCTATCTGCAAATCATCTCTGATATGCAAACTACCCAAGAACAAGGCTATTGTGCGGTGGCTTGGCAGCCTGGCGTGGTGTCGATCGCCGCGCCACTTGAAATCGTCAACGAACCGGTGCACTTGCTCAATATGAGTCTATATACCGACGACAGTCTTACCCGCGTGGCGCAGGTGCTCTCGCCCGCGCTTGTGCGTTTGCGAGATGCGATCTTGCTGAGGCTGGCCAAACTTGCTGTTTGAGGACTTAGTGCTTGGTGGCGTTCAGAGGATCTAAATCATCGAGGCCGTCAATGCCGTCTAGTTTTGTAGAGGTATTTGCATCATGCCCCACGCCCTCAAAGTTCGGGTTGCTTGCATCATCATCGATGTCCTCTGGCAGTTCTGGCTCCTCGAGCGCAAAAGGCAATAACATGGCCAGTTCCGGGGCGACATCAAATACCTCGCCCTCGGGGTCAAGTCGCACAAACCGCTCGTCGTGGTCAGGGGTGATTTCAATGGCCCAGAGAAAGGCGCAGTCGTAAGCGACTTTGTCTGCCTCAAGACCACCGCGCTGACCGAGCACCTGTGTGCCAGGTCCGCCCATTTGCACACGCACGATGTCCTCGCCGACGTCTTCGTCCTGATCCAGTGCTCTGGCAAAGATGACCCACTGCGCGCCCTCTGTCTCACCGACCTCAGCCAGAATGGCTGTGCCCATGTAGGCCGTTAGCGCATCGGCAGTCTTGCCCAGCATGGCAAGCTCGGGATCGGTGAACGCAAGTTCGGGTTTTGCAGTGGTCATGATGAGCAGGCTGTCTTCAGACGGTTTTAAGTTGTGATTACTGTGGCAATCCACACGGTGGTTATGGATTGCACCTACAATGTTGTATTACTTACATTGCAACACACTTATCACTCATGGCTCAATACGTTTTTACGATGAACCGGGTAGGCAAGATCGTGCCACCCAAGAAGCAAATCCTGCGTGACATCTCTTTGTCTTTTTTTCCTGGCGCCAAAATAGGCGTGCTCGGACTAAATGGTGCCGGTAAATCGACCTTGCTCAAGATCATGGCCGGCATCGACAAGGAGATCGAAGGCGAGGCGACTCCCATGCCTGGTCTGGATATTGGGTACTTGCCTCAAGAGCCGCAACTAAACCCCGATCACAGCGTGCGTGAATCGGTTGAAGAAGGCTTGGGGGCGGTAACTGCCGCGCGCAAGCGGCTAGACGAGGTCTATGCAGCGTATGCTGAGCCCGATGCAGATTTTGATGCGTTGGCAGCTGAGCAGGCCGAGCTTGAAGCCGTCATTGCCGCTGCAGCGTCGTCTGGTTCAGACGACATCGAGGCTCAGATGGAAATCGCGGCTGATGCGTTACGCTTGCCCCCCTGGGACGCCAAGATCGGCAATCTCTCCGGTGGTGAGAAACGGCGTGTGGCCTTGTGCCGTTTGCTGTTGGCAAAGCCCGATATGCTGCTGCTCGATGAGCCCACCAACCACCTTGATGCTGAAAGTGTTGATTGGCTTGAGCAATTCCTGCAGAAGTTTCCAGGCACGGTGGTCGCTGTGACTCACGACCGCTACTTTCTGGACAATGCAGCACAGTGGATTCTGGAATTGGATCGCGGCCACGGCATTCCCTGGAAAGGCAACTACAGTTCCTGGCTCGAACAAAAGGAAGATCGCTTAAAGCAGGAAGAAGCCACTGAATCAGCACGACAAAAGACCATCCGCAAGGAACTGGAGTGGGTGCGCCAGAATCCCAAAGGTCGTCAGGCCAAGGCCAAGGCGCGTATGTCACGCTTTGAAGAACTCTCCTCGCACGAATATCAAAAGCGCAACGAAACTTCAGAAATCTTCATCCCTGTAGCGGAGCGTTTGGGCAACGAAGTGGTGGAGTTCAAAAACGTCTCCAAGGCGTTTGGTGATCGTCTTTTGATTGACAACTTGAGCTTCAAAGTGCCCGCTGGCGCGATCGTGGGCATTATTGGTCCTAACGGCGCGGGTAAGTCGACGCTATTTCGCATGATCTCTGGTCAAGAGCAGCCCGATAACGGGGAAGTGGTCATTGGTCAGACCGTCAAGCTCGCGTTTGTTGATCAGTCACGCGATGCTTTGCCCAATGGCAAATCTGTGTTTGAAGCGATCTCAGATGGCGCAGACCTTTTGACGGTGGGCCGCTTTGAGATGCCTGCCCGTGCCTACCTGGGTCGCTTTAACTTCAAGGGCACGGACCAAAGCAAGCAAGTTGGCCAGTTGTCTGGTGGTGAACGTGGCCGCCTGCATTTGGCCAAGACGCTTCTGGAAGGCGGCAACCTCTTGATGCTTGACGAACCGTCAAACGACCTGGATGTTGAAACCTTGCGTGCATTGGAAGACGCATTGCTTGAGTTTGCCGGTAGTGTGATGGTCATTAGCCACGACCGCTGGTTCCTCGATCGCATTGCGACTCATATTCTGGCGTTTGAAGGCGACTCGCAAGTCGTGTTCTTTGATGGCAACTACCAGGAATACGAAGCTGACAAGAAGCGCCGCTTGGGTGAAGCGGGTGCCGCGCCCAAGCGCATTCGCTACAAGGCCTTGAAGTAGGGAACCGGCAAAAGCAAATAAGCAAAGGAGACCGTCATGATCCGACGCCTGTCAGCAGCACACTCGGTTTTACTGATCGTTGACATGCAGGCCTCGTTGATGCCGGTCATTGACCAGGGCGATCTTCGTATTGCGGCGGCTAAACGTCTGGCCGATGCGGCCAAGCTGCTAAACATCCCGGTGCTGGCCACTGAACACCTGGCCGACAAGCTCGGCCACACCGTCGAGCCCTTGCTAAGCGACCTTCAAGCCGTTTGCAACAAGACTCACTTTGACGGCACGAAAGAAGATCATTTTGAAGCGTTCATGCCGCCCGGCCGATCACAAGTCGTGGTATGCGGTGCTGAAGCGCATGTGTGTGTGATGCAAACCGCGCTTGGGGTGTTGCAAAGCGGGCGAGAGGTCTGGATGGCCTCTGATGCCTGCGGCTCACGTCACGATGAGGATCGTGTGCTTGGGCTGGGTCGACTGGCCAATGCTGGTGCTGAATTGGTGTCATCCGAGATGGTGATGTTCGAGTGGCTGGTGCACGCTGATCACCCGAAGTTTCGGGACGTGTTGGCGGTGATCAAATCCAAGGATGGGTGAGTTTGTAGCCTGGGTGTCAAGATTCCTGCTTGGGTTTGAGTGGTCTGGTACGGTTCGTTCGTGGATCACGCATACAAAACGTGTAGTGAGGTTAATCGGTAGACAAGGGGTGGTGTGTGCGCGACCGCGAGAAACATCCGTAGTCAATAAAAAAGCCCCTTTTTTGGGTTTTTTACAGGCTCAGATCGAGTCATTCAACTTGCTGTGTTTCGATCTTGATCTCAAGTGCCCCGAGTGAGTTCTAGTGCTCAGAATCGACCCAAACACGGTCGAAATTCCATCCCGCGGATGCCAAAAAATATCAGACTTTGACATATATGGATACAATGAGGTGGTAACAATGCATATTTCAAGTGTTAGGAGTCTCCCGGTGGGCATGAACATAAACCTTACTCCGTACCTCGAACGCATGGTTCGACAGAAAGTTGAGTCGGGCCTTTATACGTCGGCTAGCGAAGTACTGCGTGAAGCTCTTCGGCTTATGGAGCAGCAGGACAATTTGCAAGCGGCAAAACTCCAACAACTACGGCAAGATATTCAAGCTGGCATTGCTAGCGGCACCTCCACGGCTTGGGATTCTGAACAGATTAAGCGTAACGCGCGCGCCGCACGCCAAGGTAAGTGATACGGTGGCTCGAGTTGTATATAGGCCACTTGCTGGCGTAGACGTGACGGACATATGGAATTTCATCGCAGAGCAGAGCATTGCGCAGGCAGATGCCTGGATTGACCATTTGGAAGACAGATTGCAATTATTGGCCACGCAACCCTTAATGGGGCGCGCTCGCGAGGATTTGTATGAAAACTTGCGTAGCTATCCCTTTGGCCGGTACGTCATCTTTTACGTCCCGTTAAATGATGGCGTAGACGTAGTCCGAGTGATTCATTCAGCATGAGATATCGGACCAATGTTTGGTCTTGAGTAGCGGCGATGCTCAGGATTTGATTGCGATAACTTCGTGAGCACCAGTTAAAAAGCCCCTTGCGGGGCTTTTTAACTGGCTCAGATCGAATCACTGATCCTGCTGTATCTCGATTTTCACCTCGAGCACCTCAAGTGAATCCTGCCGTTCGAGATTGACCTTAATGTCGTTGGGATCGACCTTCACGTATTTGGATATCACCGCCACGAGTTCTTGCTGCAGCTGAGGCAGATAGTCGGGCGTGGCTTCGCTGCCGCCTGTGCGTTCGTGCGCCAGAATGATTTGCAGGCGTTCCTTGGCTACCGAGGCCGAGGTTTTTTTCTGGCCTAGAAGGAAAGACAAAAACGACATCACTTGCCTCCTAGCAGACGCTTGAACAACCCTGGCTTGTTGTATTCCACGAAGCGCAGCGGTTTTTCTTGACCGAGATAGCGATCCACGACGTCAGAGTAGGCTTCAGCCACATCGGAGCCTTTCAGGTGAATCGCGGGCAAGCCTTGGTTCGATGCCTGCAATACAGACTCGGATTCAGGAATCACGCCAATCAGTTTGATCCGTAAGATGTCTTCGATGTCTTTCAAAGACAACATTTCGCCTTCCTCGACACGCTTGGGGTTGTACCGTGTGAGCAGCAAGAACTCTTGCACAGGCTCTAAACCCTCAACTGCGCGCTTGGACTTGGAGGCAAGAATGCCAAGAATACGATCCGAATCGCGCACTGACGAGACTTCGGGGTTGGTGACCACGATCGCATCGTCAGCGAAGTAGGCTGCTAAGAGCGCGCCGGTTTCAATGCCCGCGGGCGAGTCGCAGACAATGTAGTCAAACCCCATGCCTTTTAAGTCATTGATAACTTTTTCCACACCTTCTTGCGACAGTGCGTCTTTGTCACGTGTCTGCGAAGCTGGCAAGATAAAGAGATTCTCGAGGTTCTTGTCTTTGATCAGCGCCTGATTCAAAGTGGCTTCACCTTGAATGACGTTCACAAAATCGTATACCACACGGCGCTCGCAGCCCATGATGAGGTCAAGGTTACGCAAGCCGACATCAAAGTCAATCACAGCTGTTTTAAAGCCGCGCATGGCCAGGCCTGAAGAGAAACTGGCGCTGGTGGTGGTCTTGCCTACGCCACCTTTACCTGAAGTCACCACTACGATTCGAGTCATCGCGAGCACACCCTTACGTGTCAAATTAAAAAATAATTACATCAAACATTCATTCGTCGTTAACAGCAACGTTTCGGTTAGTTGCTATTGACATTGACCTCTATTATGGCTGAATTCAGTCACCTAAGGGTTCAAGGCGCAAAGCCTGGTCCTTTAAAAACACCATGGCTGGTTTCTTGCCCAGTATTGAGGGCAGGGCTGAGTCAATCACGCGGTAAACGCCAGCCACGGCCACCAGCTCGGCATCCAGACTGGTCGTAAAAATCCTTGCCTGCGAATCTCCACGTGCACCCGCCATGGCTTTGCCGCGCAGCGGACCGTAGACGTGAATGTTGCCATCAGCAATCACTTCAGCACCTTGGCTGACTACCCCCATGACCACCAGGTCCGCATCGCGTGCGTATACGCGTTGCCCCGAGCGCAATGGGCCTTCGATCACCATCGTGGGTGAGCCAGCCGGTGCCGGCGGGGCAGCAACAGGGGCGGCGTCTTTCGCAGGCTCTGCGGCTGCCGTGTTGGCCTTGGGCACGGGTGTGGGTTTTTCTACGGGCTCGGCCACTTCGACTGCGGCCTGCGGGGCACTGACCGTCTTCTGAGTGGCATTTGAGAGTTCCACATTGGCTAGGCCGTGTTCCAGTGCGCTTTGCGCCACATCACCGGCTGCCACGATACCAATGACGGGCAATCCGTGGTTTGAAAACGCTTCCAATAGATCGTCCCAGTTTGGTGACGTTTGCAGGCTGCTGGCATCAATGACCACTGATTCCCCGGCAAAAAAGCTACCAGCATCCGCCATGCGCTGATTCAGTGACTCAATAATGGTCTCGGTGTGATCACTGTGCAGCACGGCTCTTAGGGCGTAGAGCGTGGCACTTTTAAATTCCAGGGCGGCAGTATTGGTGTTCATCGGTTACTTGACTGTATCTGTTCAGAGGAGTGTGTTGTGATTCAGGTTTTGTTGGCTTGTGCAGCCCAGGTGTCTTTCAGGGTAGTCACGCGGTTAATCACCGGTAACCCGTTTTCACTGGCTTTGGCGTCTGGGGCGAAGTAACCGAGCCGTTCAAACTGCCAGACGGCCGTGTTCAAGTCAATCCCAGGCTCGAGCCAGCCATTGACCGTTTTAACCGAATCTGGATTTAAGTGATCCAGAAAATCACCGTCGCCGGCATCCGGATAGGCTTCAGTAAAGAGTCGGTCATAAAGTCGGATTTGAGCGGCAATCGCGTGCGTGGCACTAACCCAGGTCACCGTGCCTTTGACTTTGACGGCATCAGCCCCGGGCGTGCCACTGCGGGTGTCGGGCAGATACTCGGCATGTACTTCAGTGACACGGCCATGCTCGTCTTTGATGCACCCCGTACACGTCACCACGAAGGCGTACTTCAGCCGCACTTGGTTGCCCGGGTACAGGCGGAAGTATTTCTTGGCCGGTTCTTCCATGAAATCTTCGCGTTCGATCCACAGTTCACGCGTGAAGGCAAACTCTCGCTGGCCCAATTCGGGCAGGTGAGGGTGGCGCGGGGCCTGGCACATCACGACTTGGTCTGCTGGCAGGTTTGTGATGACGAGCTTGACCGGGTCCAGAATCGCAACTGCCCGGGGGGCGACCGGATCCTGATCGTCTCTGAAGGCTTGTTCCAGCACGCTGTAGTCGATGCGCGAGTTAGCCTTTGATACGCCCGTTCTCTCACAAAACAACTTAATCGACGATGGGGTATAGCCGCGACGGCGCAAGCCCGCGATGGTCGGCATGCGTGGATCATCCCACCCTTGGACATGTCCCTCTTGCACGAGTTGCAAGAGCTTGCGTTTACTGGTCACCACATAACTCATGTTCAGCCGGGCGAACTCATACTGGTGTGGCAGCGGGCGCTTGAGCAGCCCTAAATCAGCCAGGGTGTTTAAGGTCCAGTCATAGAATGGGCGCTGATCCTCGAATTCGAGCGTGCAGATGCTGTGGGTGATGCCTTCCAAGGCGTCTTCAACCGGGTGCGCCCAGCTGTACATGGGGTAAATGCACCAGGCATCACCCGTGCGGTGATGATGGGCGTGGCGGATGCGGTAAATCACGGGGTCGCGCAGGTTGATGTTGGGCGAAGCCATGTCGATGCGCGCGCGCAGCGCCATCGCGCCATCTGGGTGCTGGCCAGCACGCATTTCAGCAAATCGCTGCAGCGACGCTTGGGCCGGTCGATCACGCCACGGGCTGTTGGTGCCAGGCGAGGTCAATGTGCCGCGATTGGTGCGCATCTGGTCTGCGCTTTGCTCATCCACGTAGGCCAGATTGGCATTGATGAGCGCACAGGCGAATTGGTACATCACCTCGAAGTAGTCGCTGGCAAAGTAGAGGTGGGATTGATCCCCCGGTTGGTCGCTGTGTTGCCAGTCATAACCCAGCCACTTGACCGCATCCATGATGGCTTCTACGTAGGCCTGTTCCTCTTTCTCAGGGTTGGTGTCATCAAAGCGCAAATGGCAAATCCCGCCGTAATGGGCTGCCATGCCAAAGTTCACCCAGATGCTTTTGGCGTGCCCGATGTGTAGAAACCCATTGGGCTCAGGCGGAAACCGTGTGCGTATGCGAGCCGAATCGATCGGTGCTTTGTCGAGCTCTCGTGCGGTGGCGGGCGGCGCTGCCCAGCGCTTGTCGCCAAACCGGTCGGCTTTCAAGTCTGCATCAATGATTTGCCGTAAAAAGTTCGACGTACTGGCTTCGTGGTGTTGGTCTGTCATCGGGCGGTGTAACTGGGATTAATAGCCTGCTGCTATGTATGCTTTAGGGTGGTTTAAACCAAAGTCACATTTTGCCACGTCCGGTCTACACTTATGGGCGATATGCAAGAAATCCAACTTCTTCTGGTGCAGACTCAGACCGTGGCCGCACAACTGGCATTTCAGATGTGTGCCTCGTTCGGACTTGCCTTGGCATGGCTGGTGGTGGCCTTGGGTCTGGTCAGGCACTCGGCCGCGCCCGCATGGCGCGGGTTGTTTGCCCTGATTGCGCGCCTGGGCGTAGCGCTCGGGTTGTTGTGGCTGGTGGTGCTGTCGATTGCCTGGCCACCGTTACTGGAACGTACAGGTAATGTGCTGGGACCGATGGTGGCGGGTCTGGCGGCCATCAGCATCTTGACTGAAGTCTTGGCTGCGCGACTTGCACGCAGTACCCACCCTCGCTTTAAGGCGGTCGCCCATGGACTAACCGCCCTGGGCATGAGCCTGGCGTTGGGATTGGCGCTTTTGCTTCAGGCTTGGCTGCTTGATCCAACAGGGGTGGCGCTGGTGGATGGGCGTTATCAGATCATTGAATGGTCTCAGATGTTTGACAGTCGCTGGTTCATGCAGGGGTTGTTGGCGGCGGTGTTTGGGGCGGTGTTGTTACTGGCGGCCTGGTTGCAAGCACCTGGTGCGCGTGAGCGCCTGACTGTGCTGGCTCTGCCAGACGATTGGCAGCGGGCGCTGTCTGCGCTTGGTATTGCCGCGCTGCTTGGCTTAATGTGGCTTGTGAGCCGCTCGGTGGGTGCCGAGTTAAATCCAGTCACCCAGACGACCCAGACGCTCTATGAGGCATTGCTGAGCGGGTCGGGTCATTGGCCCTTGCGTCTGTTGTTTGTGCTGTGGGCCTTGACGCTGGCGGGCCTGGTGAGCAGGCTGGCGGCAAGCACTCGCACCAGTGTCGCCGCAGCGCGTCTGTTGAAACTCTCGTTGTTTGCGGCACCGCTTATGTGGCTACTCGTTTATTGGCAGCTGTTTGGCAAGGCCAATCTGTCTCAATTAGCTGGATTGCCGGTCAAGGACCTGGTATCCATGCAGCCGCTTGTGGCTTTAGGGTTTGGTCTGGTGTTGGTGGTGATGGTGTTGGGCGCGGCGGTTTGGCTGCTGTGGCGGTACATCAATCGCCTTGATGAACTGGCGCGAGCCAACACAGCGATGGAGGCAACATGATTGACTCTTTGTCCGCTTCCATGGGTCTGGCTGCCACTGACCCGGTGTTCTGGATGCCGTTGGCCTTGATGTTGTTGGTCACGGTGCTGCTACTGGGGTTGCTGCTGCTTGATGGTATTGCGCTAGGTACTGGATTGCTGTTGCCTTGGGTCAGCGCTGAGCGGCGTGCCTTGTTGCTTGATTTGATTGCTCCCTGGCAGGCGGCTAACGAGCGCTGGTTGCCGATCATGTTAGGCGTGTCAATCGCAGGGTTCCCTATTGCCTGGTCGGTGATGATTGAAGGCTTGTACGTGCCATTTTTGATGCTGGTTTGCGGTGCGCTGTTGCGCAGCATTGCCATGCGACTTGCACGACACGTCTGGTTATATGGCCTGGGCAGTTTGCTTGGCGCTTTGGGGTTTGGCTTGGTGCTGGCAGCTTACGTCACAGGCCAACGGTTTCATTGGTCATTTGTGGCGTTTGATTTGGTGGTGAGCTTGGCGATGGTGGCCGCGTTTGCGCTCTTGGCTGCAAGTTGGCTCGTGATCAAACTTCAGGGTGAGTTAGCTAACCGGTTGGCCAAGCTCGCGGCCGCCGCTGCGCGCTGGACTGCTGCCGGCATGGTGGCCCTGTCGTTCATGTTGGCACTAGCCAATCCAGCTATTTTCTATAAATGGACCCATGGCAATAATCTGGAGATGGCTGGCGTTTGGTGGCTGGTCATGTTGGTGGCGTTTGTGTGGCTGGATCGTTTGTTGCGTAGCTGGGAGCACCACCATGCGCAATCCCTGCGCGTGCCCGTGTTTCTAAGCTGGTTGTTGCTGGCCCTGATGTTTGCGGGTGTGGTCTACAGTATTTTTCCGTTTCTGGTGCTCGATGAATTAACACTTTGGGATGCGGCTGCACCGGTAGCACCGTTGTCGCTGGTGGCCTTGGCTGCTGGTGTTATCGCCGTGGTGGGTTTGGCCGCACAGGTTTGGGACTATCGTCGTTTATTGGCTGTGGAATCCGGAACACAGAGACAGTGAACATGACCCAGACTGTCGATGGCGGTTTAATGGTGTCTAGCGCTCGCAGCGCCCCTGAAAAGGTACTTGGGCGTGTGTTTGGCCATCAGGCATTTCGCATGCAGCAAGCTCAAGTGATCGAGCACGTCATGGCCGGTGGCGATGCGCTGGTGTTAATGCCCACCGGTGGTGGCAAATCGCTTTGCTACCAAGTACCAGCGCTGCTGTTGGATGGCACCGCTGTGGTCGTTTCTCCTTTGATTGCCTTGATGCATGATCAAGTCCAAGCCTTGCGCGCACGTGGCGTGCGCGCGGCAAGCTTGAATTCGACCTTGACTCACGAGCAAAGCAAAGGGGTAGAGCAGTCTTTGTCTGCTGGCGAGTTGGATCTCTTGTACGTAGCGCCAGAAAGACTGGTGAGGCCACGATTGATGCAATTACTAAAAAACATCAAGGTCAGTCTCCTTGCGATTGATGAGGCACATTGTGTATCGCAATGGGGGCATGATTTCCGGCCAGAGTACCTGGCGCTTGAATCTCTGGCGGATCATTGGCCTGGCGTGCCTAGACTGGCGTTAACAGCCACGGCGACGCCGGCCACACGCAAAGATATTCTCGATCGATTGCGTCTGCCGCACGCGACCATCTTTGCCAGTGGCTTTGACAGGCCGAACATTTTTTATGAGGTTGTTGACAAGGCCGATGTGCGCGCGCAACTGCTTGCGTTCATCAACACACGTTATCGAGGGCGATCTGGCATTGTATATACCGCCTCGCGCGCGCGCGCCCAGGCACTTGCTTCATGGCTTAATCGCCATGGCATTAATGCTTTGCCATATCACGCTGGGCTTGACCGCGAGCAACGGACCAGGCATCAGGCCAGATTTGTCAGCGAGCCCGATTTGGTGATGGTAGCGACGATTGCGTTTGGCATGGGCATCGACAAGCCTGATGTGCGATTTGTCGCGCATGTGGATATGCCCAGATCGCTTGAGCATTACTACCAGGAAACTGGCCGGGTAGGACGCGATGGCCAGCCTGCGACCGCATGGATGGCTTACGGTCTGTCTGATGTGGCGCAACGCTACACCTTGGCCCGCGAGACCGAAGCAAGTGCCAGCCAGGCGCAACGTGTGATGGCCTCGTTTGATCAGATGCTGCAGTTTGCTGAGTCATTGACATGTCGTCGGGTGCAGTTGCTTGCGCACTTTGGGCAAGATAGCCATGCGTGCGGGCATTGTGACAACTGCCAAATGCTGCAAAGGGATCAACCACTCTGGGATGCAACCGAAGCAGCCCAGATGGTCTTGTCCACGGTCTATCGGCTCTGGCGTGAGCGCGGCCAGCGCTATGGCTCAGGCCACCTGATTGATATCGTGCGAGGCAAACGCACGACCAGAGTGGTTGCGCAAGGGCATGACTCGCTGTCTGTGTTCGGTGTAGGTGCGCAGTGGTCAGTGCTGACCTGGCGCAATGTGGTCAGAAGGTTGATGGCTGAGCAGATGCTCGTGACCGATGATGAGGGTTACGGCACGTTGGCGATGACACCTGCGAGCGTGCCAGTGTTTAAGGGTGAGCGCAGGCTTTGGATGCGGCGGGACTCGATAAGTCAAATGGATCGACCCGATTGAGCCTAGCTTGGCAAACCAATGCAGCGCTTGGCGGTGCTGAAACTTCATTTTTTAAGTTTTTTAACTGACACGTTTTTTTTTGTGCTTGGATTAACCTTGGACGCGTCCACTGCACAAGGGCCCGGATCGGTCACTCGTTTGATACCGATCTTGGCGAAAGTCACTGCTGCACCAGGTAACGGGGTTGTGCCTGGGCCGTCAAAGCTTCCAACTGCCATGTTAAGTTCGAAGTAAATTTCAAAAAAACCATCGTGATAATCATGATGTTTTATCAAGATTTTCGTGATCTCATCTAGGCTGTGAGCTGATTTTTGATTTACTGCTTCGTTCTCAATGGACATGATTTTCCTCCGTGCTGTTATTGGAAAGAGTTGTCCAGTGCAGTCTTTGTCCAGACCCTGAAGTAGCCGTTGTTGATTTCAGCGAAACGAACCTAAGTATTAGCTGCAGGGCGGTTCGGCTTTGATGGTCCTCATTGGCATCAAGGAAAGATCTCAGTGCTTCCACCACAATCGCATTTAATGATTTGCCGGTTTTTAAGGCCATTAGAGCGGCTCGACGGTGATCATTAGGAGGGACACGGACATTGAATTGACCCGACATTGACCTGTCTGGCGTCTTGCCTATTTCCTTACATGTTTCAAGGTAGTCGTCGACCGCGTTCTCGAACTCATACCTTAGTTTCGCCGGGTCTTTGGATTGGTAGGTAACAAGGTCGTCGATAAATAGAAGCTTTCCTACGCAGACTCCGGTATCTAGATCTATTTCTGCGCTACCAATGTAGCTTTTGTAGTGGAGTGTTTTCATGTTCGTTTTAGATGATTTGACTGTCCCGAAGCATTTGCACGATATTTTCAAGCATCCATTTTGCGACTATGGGTTGAGGATGTGGTTCATGGCAAATAATGGTTTTTGCTGTTTGGCGGTGGATGAACTTGCGTCTCGATCCTTTACCCGAGCGAAGCTCGAATCCTAAGTAGTCCAAAAGAGCCACCAGATCACTCCATCGGACATCTGACGGTGTTGGTGTTCGCTGTATTTTTTGTAGCGTCTTTTGGTACTTTGACATCGTAAAGCAACAAGTCCATTAATTGTAACTATTTTTAGTTACTTTATGAAATGAGAGCGAAGGAATTGTCCAAATCAGGATATTTCGATTCCGCGCTAGACCCGTAAAAACGGGCCCAAACAGCTATTCGCAGTCATTAGGTTGACAATATTATAATGATTGTCAAAAAACTAATCGTTTCGTTGGGGTGACTCACTGAATGTTGCAGGCACGCAAGCAGGGGACTAACCGCCGGTATATTTTTTTCGTGTAACCGGCGCGATCCTTAGCGAATGAATCCGTTAAGGCTTAAAACAACTCGCCACTGGCCGCACCGCTCTTGGGTGGCGTGAGCCCCAGATGGCGCCAGGTTGTTTGCGTGGCCACCCGCCCACGCGGGGTACGCTGTAGAAATCCGTTTTGAATGAGATAGGGCTCAATCACATCCTCGATGGTGTCGCGCTCTTCACCGATGGCTGCTGCCAGGCTTTCGACGCCGACCGGGCCACCATCGAATTTGTGTACGATGGCTTCGAGCAGTTTACGGTCCATCAGGTCTAGTCCGGATGGGTCGACTTCAAGCATGCCCAATGCTTGGGCGGCGATGTCTTGGCTGATGATGCCATTGCCCTTGACTTGGGCAAAGTCGCGAACTCGTCGTAACAATCGGTTGGCGATTCGAGGGGTACCACGTGATCGACGAGCGATTTCTGCGGCGCCATCAGGCTCGATCTCGGCTTGCAGCAGCTTGGCATTGCGGGTGACGATACGGGCGAGTTCGTCGTGGCTGTAGAAATCAAGTCGTGAGACGATGCCAAACCGATCGCGCAAGGGATTGGTGAGCATGCCGGCGCGGGTGGTTGCACCCACCAGCGTGAAAGGTTGCAAGTCAAGCTTGACGCTTCGGGCGGCTGGCCCCTCGCCAATCAGAATATCGATCTGGAAATCTTCAAGCGCCGGGTAGAGAATTTCTTCGACCACAGGCGAGAGTCGGTGGATTTCGTCGATAAATAGAACGTCGTTTTTTTCCAGGTTCGTCAATAAGGCGGCAAGGTCGCCAGCACGCTCAAGCACGGGCCCGGAGGTTTGGCGCAGGTTCACCCCCATCTCGTAGGCCACGATGTGAGCCAGCGTGGTTTTGCCGAGCCCCGGGGGGCCAAACAGCAAAACGTGATCGAGCGCTTCACTGCGCCCGCGCGCGGCTTGAATAAAAATCTGCAGCTGATCACGCACAGTTTGCTGACCCACGTAGTCCTCGAGCGCTTTCGGTCGCAAAGCGCGCTCAACTGACTCCTCGTTGGGCGTTTGGCTAGTGGCGTCCACCAGCCGGGTAGCGGGGCCTGCCCCGGTAAATTGATCAGACTGAATGGCCATGGAATTGTTTGGAGAAGATGCTTGCAACAATCGTACACTATCGGGAGGTTGCTTCGAGGATTTAAGGACACAGATCGCCATGCCTAGTTCCCCACCAAACATTGAACAGTCTTCATTACCCAACTACGCGGGTGTTGAACGTGCATCCCGTACTTTGGCGGGTGTGGCGCATCGCACGCCCGTGCTTAATAGCAATTCCCTGAATCAGGCGCTCGGCGCCGAGGTCTTTTTTAAGTGTGAACCAATGCAGCGCACTGGCGCATTCAAGTTCAGGGGGGCGTTTAATGCCTTGTCTAACCTGACATCTGACGAACGCGCCGCTGGAGTAGTGGCCTACTCGTCGGGTAATCATGCGCAGGCCATCGCAGCGTCCGGCCAGATTCTGGGGGTCAGCACTACCATAGTGATGCCGCATGATGCACCGACTGCTAAGCGGGCAGCCACCGAGGGTTATGGTGCCAAGATTGTGGCCTACGACCGATATACAGAAAACCGCGACGAGATCGCCGCCGATTTGGCCAAACGTCATGGTTACACGGTGATCCCACCGTTTAATCATCCTGATGTCATCTGCGGCCAGGGCACCGCGGGCAAGGAGCTGTTTGAAGACGTGGGACAGCTCGATGCGCTACTCGTATGCTTAGGCGGTGGTGGTTTGCTGTCCGGATGTGCTTTAGCAGCTTCGGTGCTAAGTCCCAATTGCAAAGTCTATGGGGTCGAGCCTGAGGCAGGCGACGATGTGCGCCAGTCGTTGCAGGCGGGCAAGATCGTGTCGATTCCGACCCCCAAGTCGATTGCTGACGGCGCGGTCACCTCAGCGCCTGGTGAGATGACGTTTGCGTTGATGCGGCAGTACGTGACCGATATTCTGACCGTGTCCGATGCGCAGCTAGTACTTGCCATGCGCTGGTTTGCGCAGCGGTTAAAGTTAGTGGTGGAACCGACGGGATGCCTGGCAGCCGCGGCCGTACTGCAGCGTGTCTTGCCCATCGAACCCGGTATGCGAATTGGCGTGATTGTCAGCGGTGGTAATGTAGATCTGGCAAGCTATGGGGCATTTCTGTCAGATCCCAAATGGGACACTGGCCCGTGGATCGCGAGCAAATAACAAGGAGAAGTGGTCATGCGTATTTTGGTGATTGGTGGCACCGGTTTTATCGGGCAACATGTGGTAGCCAAACTAGCCGCACGTGGTGACAAGGTGTTCGTGCCCACCAGACGGTTGCGCCATGCCCGTGACTTGATGGTCCATCCGACTGTCACCATCATGCCGGGCGACGTCCACGACGAGTCCGTACTTAATTCGCTGGTTCAAGGCATGGATGCGGTCATCAATCTGGTGGGTGTGTTGCACAGTCCGTCAGGACAGCCCTACGGTCCAGCCTTTGATGCGGCACACGTGAAGCTGCCAGCGGCGATTGCGCGCGCGTGTGCAACTCACGGGGTGAAGCGGCTTGTGCATGTCAGTGCGCTTGGGGCGAGTGCCAATGGCTCGAGCCAGTACTCAAGGTCAAAGGCGGCCGGTGAGGCGGCGATTGCCGAGGTGGCTGCACAAACACCTGAACTGTGCACGACGATTTTTAGACCTTCGGTGGTGTTTGGTCCAGGGGATAAGTTCATGAACATGTTTGCCGGTCTGGCAAAATGGTTTTTCGTGTTGCCCTTGGCGGGCAGTAAAGCCCGTCTGCAGCCGGTTTATGTTGAAGATGTGGCTCAAGCGATCGTGAATTGCCTCGATCAAAAGGGTACTTGCGGCCAGACATACGACCTCGCCGGCCCCGAGGTCTATACCCTTGGGGAACTAGTGGCGCTGGCAGCCAAGTACAGCGGCCATCCGCGACCAGTGGTTGATTTACCCATGGGCATTGGGCGCATGCAGGCCTGGTTCTTCGAGTGTCTGCCAGGTGAGCCCTTGATGTCACGCGACAATCTCGATTCATTGCAAACTGACAACGTCAGTGATCACCCCATGGATCCGATTCTGGGTGTAGTAGCCACGCCCCTCGAGGCGGTGGCACCGAGATACCTCAAGTCCTACTGATTGCTTGAGCAGGCCGGATGTCAAACGGTTTGCTGAAAGTGGTTTTTAAATGTTTTTGTTGGAGATTTCATGGCACGCATTCCGTACGCCGATCTGACCCGAGAAGAAGTTCAGCCCCTGGTGCAAAAAATAAAGGCTGAGCGTGGTGAAGTTCTACACCTATATCGCATGCTGATGCACAGCGTGCCGGTGGCCACTGGCTGGCTAGGCTATCTGACGGCGATTCGCCAGCAGTGCAAGCTGTCAGCAGCCTTGCGTGAACTGGTGATTATGCGCGTAGCGCATATCAACGGTGCGCCCTATGAAGCCGATCAGCATAGGCCCTTCGCCCTGAAAGCCGGCGTGACCGAAGCTCAGCTCAATGCCTTGGCTAATTGGCGTGCCGACGAGAGCGTGTTTGACCAGACTCAACGTGATGTGTTGGCGTATACCGATGCCATGACCACCCATGTGCATGTGCCTGATGAGGTCGCGACTGCCGTACGCCAGCACTTTGACCATGAGCAATTGGTCGAGTTAACTGCCACGATTGCAGCCTACAACATGGTCTCACGATTTCTGGAGGCGATGCAGATCCACTCGGATGACCGACCCGATTGAACTAGCCGACTGATTAGCGTGCGAGTGCTTTGAGGGCTAGGCGTATGCCTTCGGACACCTCTACGCCGGCTGGCAGCGTTTTAATCGCTGCCAGCGACTCCTTGTCTGAGTAGCCGAGTGCGGTCAAGGCCTGCAGGATGTCAGTCTCATGCGAGGTGCCCACTGCGGTGGCAATGTTGTCGGCACCGAGCTTGCCTTTGAGTTCGAGTAGCAGTCGTTCAGCTGTTTTTTTGCCGATACCAGGTACTTTGGTCAAACGTCCGGTTTCTTGCAAGGTAACGGCTTGCGCAAGCTCTGCCACTGACAGTCCGGAGAGCACCGCGAGCGCGGTTCTGGCGCCAATGCCGGTGACTTTAATGAGTTCTCTAAAAGTCTGGCGCTCTTGCTGTGTCGCAAAGCCAAACAGAATGTGGGCGTCTTCACGCACCACGAGATGGGTCAATAGCGTGACCTTGGCACCAACCTCGGGCAGATCGTAGAGCGTGGTCATCGAGACCTCAATGTCATAGCCCACGCCGTTGACATCAAGGCCAATTCGCGGAGGGGCTTTTTCAAACAAGGTGCCAGTTAATCTTCCGATCATGCCAGGTCTCGAATAGGTTTGCTATCTGTGCGGGTATTCTGTGTGGTCACAGATGACATATTAAAGCCCACGCCGGAATCTGCCACCTTTGACACTTGAGCGCGATGATCGGGCGGCCACTGTCCGCCAGCCTTGACCGGTTAGCGCTTGCCCCAGTGGGGCAGTATGGGCATGACAAATGGCGCATGCCAAGGCGTCAGCCGGATCAGGCGCGGGCACCCCCTCGAGGCTTAGCAACTGTTGCACCATCATCTGCACTTGTTCCTTGGCAGCTTTGCCATGGCCCACTACCGATTTTTTGACTTGCAAGGCTGTGTATTCATGCACGGTCAGTCCACTGTCGGCCAGGGCACACATCGCCGCACCTCGAGCTTGGCCCAGCAGGAGGGTAGACTGCGGATTGGTATTGACGAACACAATCTCCAGCGCCGCCACATCAGGTTGTGTTTGTCGGACAACTTCACGCAAATTGTCAAGAATGACTTTCAGGCGTTCAGGCAAGGAGACATCGCTTGGTACGATGATGGTGCCGCTTGCGACATATGTCAGGCGACTGCCATGGCTATCAATGACACCGAAGCCTGTGCGTCTTAATCCAGGGTCTACTCCAAGTATGCGCATGATTGGTCAGTGCTTGAGCGCCAGACTTAATGACGGAAATGACGCATGCCAGTCAACACCATCACTACGTCGCGCTCATCAGCCGCGGCAATCACCTCAGCATCACGCATGCTGCCTCCGGGTTGGATCACGCAGGTGGCTCCCGCATCGACCACCACATCGAGCCCGTCACGGAACGGGAAGAACGCGTCTGAAGCCACGGCGCTGCCGCGAAGATCAAGCCCGGCGTTCTCTGCCTTGATCGAGGCGATACGGGCCGAATCTACCCGACTCATCTGACCTGCACCGACGCCAAGTGTCATGCCGTTGCCGGTGAATACGATGGCGTTGGACTTGACGAATTTCGCCACGCGCCATGCAAACAGCAAGTCCTGCATTTGCTCAGCCGTGGGTTGGCGCTTGCTGACCACTCGTAACTCGTCTTCGTTGAGCAATTGCCAGTCAGGCGTTTGGATCAACCAGCCGCCACCGACACGTTTGACATCAATGTCGTTATGCGCGGGGCCCATGGGAATTTCAAGTACACGCACGTTTTTCTTGTGTTGCAAGACCGCAAGCGCAGCCCCATCAAAACCGGGTGCAATCAGCACTTCGAGAAACTGGCTGGATACGGCTTCGGCGGTCGCCGCATCGATGGGGCGGTTAAACGCGATGATGCCGCCAAATGCCGAGGTCGGGTCAGTGCGGAATGCTTTTTCATAGGCGCGGTAGGTGTCTTCGCCGATAGCTACACCGCAAGGATTGGCGTGCTTGACAATCACACACGCTGGTTTGTCAAAGCTTCTGACACAATCCCATGCCGCATCGGCATCAGCAATGTTGTTGTAGGACAGCTCTTTGCCCTGTAGCTGTTTGTAGTGACCCAAGAGTCCGGTAGGCACACTTGGGTCGCGGTAAAAGGCAGCAATCTGTTGTGGGTTTTCGCCGTAACGCAAAATCTGTTCGCGTTTGAGTTGCAAGGTCAGCGTGCGTGGCCAGGTCTCGCGTTCAGGTGTTTGTTGCAGCGCAGGTTCGGCATCTGCCAAGCTTGTCAGGTAAGCCGCAATCGCGCCGTCATAGGCGCTGGTATGCGCGTAAACCTTGGCAGCAAGCTCTAGGCGTAAGGCGAAACTGGTCTGGTTCTTGTGCTCATCCATGTCTGATAGCACTCGCGAGTAGTCGGTCGGGTCTATCACGACCGTGACACCACCGGCGCGATTGCCATGGTTTTTAGCGGCAGCTCTGAGCATTGCTGGTCCACCAATATCGATGTTCTCTACTGCATCGTCAAACGAGCAATCCGCCTTGGCGACCGTTTCGCGAAACGGATAAAGATTCACCACCAGCAGGTCGATGCGATCAATCCCATGCTTTTTCAGTGTCTGCATGTGCTCTTCGGTGTCACGCCGAGCAAGTAGGCCGCCGTGAATCTTGGGATGCAGGGTCTTGACACGACCGTCCAGAATCTCCGGCGAGCCCGTGTGTTTGGCCACCTCGGTGACCGGCAAGCCGGCATCGGCTAGTAATTTGGCTGTGCCACCCGTGGATAACAGGCGCACGCCACGCTGATGCAGCGATTGTGCAAATGGCACGACGCCGGACTTGTCAGAAACGGAAATCAAAGCGGTTTGGATTTTCATGATGAGGCAAGAGAAAGATCAGAAAGAAGCGAGTGGCCATGGGCCCAGATGATTTAAATCAGTTGATGCAGTTGCAGTTTTTTGCGTAAGGTATTGCGCGTGATTCCCAGCATATCAGCAGCTTTGGACTGGTTGCCGCCAGCATGATCCATGGCGGTCTCCAGTAGCGGCTTTTCAACGCAACGCATCACCATGTCCCACATGTTGGTGGGTTCAATTTGACCCAGGTCTTCAAGGTAGAGCGCCAGGTTTAGCCGCACGGATTCATCTAGTGGAGTGACATTTTTTTTCATGGATATCTCTTGTTAGGCGGCAAGCCGACTGCCAGCGTGATCCCGATCCAGTGCTTCATCAAACCAACGTTGAACCTCCCGCGCTTGCTCAGCCGTGTCATCGATGACATTGATGCGAGCGGTAAGCGTATCGCCATGCGGGATATTCTGCAGGTACCAGCCAATGTGCTTGCGTGCAGTACGAACGCCAGTGTACTCGCCATAGAACTGGTAGTGGTCTTGCAGATGATGTAACAAAAGGTCACGAATTTCAGATAGTGTTGGTGGTGGGTGCGTTTGCCCGGTGCGCAGATAGTGGTCTACTTCTCTGAATATCCAGGGTCTACCCATCGCAGCGCGTCCGATCATGACAGCATCTGCGCCGGTGTGATCTAGCACCATGCGTGCTTTCTCGGGGCTGTCAATGTCGCCATTGGCAATCACGGGCATGCAGGTTTCGGCCTTAACGGCTGCGATGGTGTCGTATTCAGCCTCACCTTCATAGCGGTCAGCGCGTGTACGTCCGTGCAGCGTCAAGGCGGCAATGCCCAGCGACTCAGCCAGTTTGGCGATGCGTAAAGCGTTGCGATTGTGACGATCCCAGCCAGTGCGCGTCTTCAGCGTGACAGGCACATTGTGTGGGCTACAGGCTTTAACCACAGACTCCAGAATCCGGGCCACGAGATCTTCATGCTGTAACAGGGCTGAGCCTGCTGCCACCTTACAAACTTTTTTAGCAGGGCAGCCCATGTTGATGTCAATGATGCGTGCGCCTTTGCCGATGTTGTAGACCGCGGCCTGAGCCATCGTGTCCGGGTCAGCGCCGGCGATTTGTACCGTGATGGGGTCGATTTCTCCGGTGTGATCCAGGCGCCGGGAGGTCTTGACGCTGTCCCATAATGCCGGGTTGCTGGCAGCCATCTCGGACACAGCGTGCCCGGCTCCCAAGCGCTTGCAAAGTTGACGAAACGGCCGGTCAGTCACCCCTGCCATGGGGGCGACAAACACTTGATTGGGGAAGGTCCATTGGCCGATTTGCATGGCCTCATTGTATCGGAGCGGGAGGGTGATTCTGTGACAGGCACCAACCGAGACCTGTGTGTGTCACTGCCGCAATCCCTGCATCAAATGCCTGGCTAACGGCGCACGCAATGGTTCTATCGCATCGAGTGCCCAAAGGCTGAGGCCGGCTGCGTGTTCAAAGGGTGCCCAACCTGTGGTGAATGCCTTGGACATCAGTTCAGTGAGTTTGACCGTACCGGTGCGGTCACGGGCTCGCAGGTTCTGATAGATATCCAAGGTTCGGGCGGGGTTTCGGTGCGGGTAAGCGATCCAGTCGCGCAGGCAATGCGATAACGTGGCGACATCACGAATGCCCAGGTTCAAGCCTTGACCTGCGACAGGGTGTAGTGTTTGGGCGGCATTGCCGATGTTGACGATCCGACCATTGACAGGGTTGGGATCCAGGCTTTGATAAAGTGGGTAGGCTTTGAGCTTGTCCTTCACCATAAAGCGACCCAAGCGGTCACCAAATGTCTGGTTCATGGCGATTTCCAGTTCGCGCAGCTCCATGGCCTCGATCGCTCGCCCGCGCTCAGGCTCGCAACACCAGACAATCGACTGTGAGCCATCTCCATCAGGGTGCGGCAGTACCGCAAATGGCCCGCTCCGGGTGAATCGCTCATAGGCCCACCCCGGTTTGGGTTGAGTGACCCATGCTTGCCCTAATAGGGCGACCTGACGGTATTGATCGGGTGCACCACCGTGGTTCATGCCATCGGCACGCACGGCCAGGGCGACACTGACATGGCCTTTGTCGGTACGAATGCTGACCGCATCGCCCGTTTGCATCACACTGGATGCCTTGCCCTGAATGACGGTCACCCCAATCGCTTGGGCTGCCTGCAAAAGCTTTGTGTGCAGGCTGCTGTAGCGCACGACATAGCCAAGCGCTGGCACGTTAAATTCCTCTCGGGTGATGAGCGTGCGACCTAGCCGTCCACGCTGTGAGACATGAATGGTCTGGATCGCAGTGGCGTCATGCGGCCAGACATCCAAGTCGTCAAACAGAACCCGGGTGCCTTCGTTTAGTGCGATCACCCGGTTGTCTTCGTGTGCGGCTATGTTCCAGCGTGTCACGGTCTCGGATTGAAACAGCACGATTCGAGCTGGGTCAGGCGCCAAGCGAGCGAGCAGCAATGCCAATGCACTGCCGGTGGGTCCACCACCAACGATACCCAAATCAAACTCGATCGCGGGCGGGGCAGCCACCTTTGGTGATGTCATGGCGTTGTCAGAAATTTTTGAGGGATGCACGGATTGCAGTTTGCTCATGACTTGAGTTTAGCCAAAATTGCGGTTTGCCCCTTAAAAAGGCAGATTCGGCAAAGCGCAAGAAATAAAACCTGTAAGACAATAAAACCTGTCAGTCCGTACAAACTTCGCCAGATCCACAGACTGCGTATAGAATTTCGTCCATGCAAAACACAACATCAAATACAAATCCGACTTCAAGCTCAGCGACTGAACCAAGCGCATCAACAACTGATCAGGGTTCCCGGGTGTCGTTGACCAAGCCTGCGGTCAGACCAGTGCGCAGCAAGGTTATGGCTGGATTGCTGTCGTTTTACGGTGGCTGGTTTGGTGCGCACTGGTTCTATTTGGGACGTCGATATCCATGGGTGTTGGGGGTGCTTGCAGCCGTATTGTTGTTTCTGGCTAGCCGTGCCGAGATCTGGTGGGACACGCCCGCGATGTTCCTGTTGTTCATTCCGGCCATTGCCGGTTTTATTGAGGCGATTGTGCTGTGTCTGACCAGCGACGCCAAGTTCGATGCACGGTATAACCCGGGTTTTGTGCGTGACAAGCCCACCGGATGGGGGCCGGTTCTGGTGGCAAGTTTCGGATTGTTAATCGGTACGGTGCTGACCATGTTTGCCATCGCGCATGTGGTGCTGCATATTTGGAGCAGGCTCGGTTGGCTTGATGGCTTGAATTTCTGAGTTCAACGCTGGCAAACAAACCCGCCGCCGGCAGCTTTATGCTGCGACGGTTGATTGCTTTCAATATGAGATTTGCGGATTAGACCACCCGAAAGGGTATAGATTAGTCCAAGGCTTTTCAGCGACCTGACTGCACCAGTGCCTCAATCTCTTTGCGCGCTACCGGCACCCCGCGCGTAATAAGCGCGCAGCCCGTCTCAGTCACCACCGCATCGTCTTCAATGCGAATGCCGATATTCCAAAATCTCTCGGGTGCACCGGAACCAGGCGTGATGTAAAGCCCGGGCTCAATGGTCAATACCATGCCCGGCTCAAGTGCGCGCCAGTCGGGCTCATCGGTGTCAACCTCCGTCAAGCGATAAGGGCCCGCATCATGGACATCCAAACCTAGCCAGTGGCCTGTGCGGTGCATGTAGTAGGGCCGATAAAGGCTTTGCTCAATAGCAGCGTCCAGACTGCTTTGAATGATGCCCTCATCAATCAAGCCTTGAGTCAGCACCTTGACAGCCGCATCGTGCCCGGCGTTAAACGACAGACCTGGCGCGGTGTGGGCAGTGGCCGCGTCTTGGGCTGCCAGCACAATGTCGTAGAGTGCCGCTTGTTCAGGCGTAAAACGCCCGCTGGCCGGAAAGGTTCGGGTGATGTCAGAGGCATAGCCATTGAGTTCACAGCCGGCGTCAATCAGCACCAAATCATGTTCACCAATTCGGCTGGCACCAGCGGCATGGTGAAGCGTGCAGGCATTGACACCAGTGGCCACAATGGTTTCGTAGGCTGCTGCTTGCGCGCCTTCCCGCAAAAAAACGGCCATCAGCTCGGCCTCAAGCGCCCGTTCGGTCAGACCTGGCTTGGCAGCGCGCATCGCCGCACAGTGACCGATGGCTGCGATGCGCGCGGATTCGCGCATGACCGCAAGCTCATGCGCGTCTTTGACAAGCCGGTGGTGGCTGATGGTGGGGGTTAGGTCGATCCAGTGAGTGGGTACTTTTTTAATGCCGCGCGACTTCTGACGGGCGGTATTCACCCAGCGCTGCATTTGGCTGACCAGATCGGGCATGCTGCTGCGATGTAACGGTGCGAACAGCCGGCTGTGACCGCAAAGCTTCTCGCTCATCCAGCCATCGAGCTCATCAACTGAGGCTGCCCCCTCAAAACCGAATGCCTCTTTGGCAGCATCAGGCCCCCAGCGTTTGCCGTCCCAGGTTTCTGATTCCGGGTTCTTGGGTTGGCACAGCAGCCACGACTCGGTGGATTGGCCTTTGGGCGCGAGAATGATCAGCCAGGCATCGGGTTCAGTAAAGCCAGTGAGGTAGTAAAACTGGCTGTCAAAGCGAAATGGGTAACTCGCGTCGGCATTGCGCATACGCGCGCAACCTGTTGGGATCAAGGCAATGCCGCCGCCCTCGGTGCGCATCCAGGTAGCGATACGCTCGCGTCGGGTTTGATAAACCGAGATGTCGTGCAATGGACCTACCAGTGACATGGTGCTGACTTTTTAGAGAGAAATTAAGGGAATTCGAGACTGTCTATCCCGTCATACTACAATTTGTGCAACTGAATTGGAATCATGCACCATGGATTGGTTAGGTTGGCTTGTGCCCTGGGAGTTTTCTCCGGCGTTGTTGATCGCGTTTGCGCTCGGCATTACTTTGTTCGTGCGAGGCCAACGCGTGCACAAAGTCAGCACCTCACGCAAAGTGTTGTTCTGGAGCGGGGTGGTGTTGATTTATCTATCGATGCATACCCTGCTGGACTACTACGCCGAGCGTATGTTCTTCATGCATCGCATCCAGCATCTGGTGCTGCATCATCTGGGGCCGCTGGTGTTAATGGCTGCGTATCCGGGCTCGGTGATGCGCGCTGGTATGCCGCTTGCCTGGCGCAGCCGACTAAGAAGGTTTAACCAGACGCTGACGGGTCGCGCCATCATTGCGATCATGACCAACCCGATATTTGTGCCAGCGTTGTTCGTGTTTCTGGTGATCGTTTGGTTAATCCCGTCTGTGCAGTTTTACTCCATGCTCGATTGGCGGCTTTATCGCATCATGAACTGGTCGGTGGTGATCAGTGGATTTATGTACTGGAACCTTATTTTGGATCGCCGGCCTGCACCACCGGCAGCCATGACGCCTGGTGGGCGGGTGATCTCCCCGATTGTGACGATGGCACCGCAAATGGTGGCTGGCGCCATCATCGCGTTTACCGAGCGTGATCTTTATCCGCTGTTTGATTTGTGTGGTCGGGCCATCGCGATGTCTGCCATCACGGATCAGGCTATTGGTGGTTTGACCATGTGGATTCCGGCTGCCATGACCGAAGTGGCAGGGCTATTGATTGCACTACGCAACGTCATGCGGCTATCGAGTAAGGGGCGATGGGGCAAGGGTCCGCCGCCGGCTAAACGGACACCGACACCGGCGACGGGGTAGGACTGTAGTTGACGGTCAAGTGCTATGGCTCTAGGCCGTGATACTTCTTGCCATAAGCCACTGTGGCGGCAAACATGCCTGCTTTGCTGCCGCAGTCGTAACGTGTTCCCTCGTAGCGGTGCGCAAAGACTGGCTTTTCTGTCATCAGCGAGGCGATACCGTCGGTTAATTGGATTTCGCCGCCTGAGCCCGCCTGCGTTCGACGCAGATGGTTAAAGATGGCGGCATCGAGCACATAGCGACCCACCACGGCAAGGGTTGAAGGAGCGGCATCGGGGGCGGGTTTTTCCACGATGGCATTAACTCGTTCGGTGCGTGAATTGACTTTGTTGCTGGAAACGATGCCGTATTTATCAGTGTCCTCGCGCGCCACTTCTTGCACGCCCAGAATGCTGCCTTGGTGCGTGAGTGCTGCATCAATTAGCTGTGACAAGACTGGCTTGTCAGCATCGATCAAGTCATCAGCAAGCAGCACAGCAAATGGTTCGTCACCCACGACCGGGGCCGCGGTAAGCACCGCATGACCGAGCCCGAGCGGGGCGGTTTGGCGGATGTAAATGCAACTGACATGATCCGGCAGGATGTTTTTAACCGCGGCGAGCATCGCTTGCTTGTCCTTTCGGGCCAGTTCCATCTCAAGTTCAGGCGCCGAATCGAAATGATCTTCGATGGCTCGTTTGCTGCGCCCCGTCACAAATATCAGCTCTGTTACACCTGCTGCGACCGCTTCCTCAACTGCGTATTGAATCAGTGGTTTGTCAACCACCGGCAGCATCTCCTTGGGCATGGCTTTGGTGGCTGGCAGAAATCGGGTGCCGAGACCAGCGACAGGAAAAACGGCTTTTCTGATGGGGCGCATAAATGTTTCCGGAACTAACTCGAATGGCAGCTATCATACCGAAATGATGTTACGTATGCGTTTGTCCGTAAAGCAAAAGATTGCCGCCGTCGTACTGGCGGTGTCGGCGCCTGCCTTGGTGACAGCGCCGGCGTTGGCACAGCCCATGGGCTTGCCCAATATTGGCGCGGCTAGCGGTTCAGATCTGTCGCCGGCGCTCGAGCGCGCCTTGGGCGATCTCATCATCGCAAGCGGCAGGCGAGATCCCACCTACGTGCATGATGCTGAGATCAATCAGTACCTCAATGATATGGCCAAACGCCTGTCGCGTTACGCAGTCAGTCATGCGGTACACGTTGATGTGTTCGGCGTGCTTGATCCGCGCTTTAACGCCTTCGCGTTACCCGGAGGCTATATCGGTATTAATACTGGTCTGATTGTGCAAGCTGATTCCGAGTCGGAAGTGGCAGGCGTGATGGCACACGAAATCGCACACGTCACCCAGCGCCACATTGCGCGCGGGTTGACCCAGCAAAAGCAAAGCGAGATGATCGCGCTGGCCTCCGTGGCGGCAGCATTGTTGGCCGCCTTGGCGGGTGGTGTGAATGTGGCCTCGGGTATTGCCGCGTTTGGGCAGGCCGCTGCCATTGACCAGCAGCTAGGGTACTCACGTGATGCAGAACGTGAGGCTGATCGGGTGGGGTTTCATATGCTTAGCAAAGCCGGCTACGATCCGAACGGATTGCAGGAGATGTTTGCCAAGCTCATGAACAGCGCACAGTTCAATATGGCTGGTTCAGGTGGCAATGCTTATTTCAGCACCCATCCACTGAGTATTGAGCGCATGACCGACATGCAAAACCGTACCCAGTTGTTGGACAACAACCGGTTTCCTAGCTCTGATGCCTTCTGGTATGTACGTGCCCGTGCTCTGGTGTTGCAAACCGTCGAGCGTCATGATGTCACGCGCATCATCGATAAGCTGCAAGACGAGGGCAGGCGTCTGAAAGGGGCGCAACGTTCAGCCGCTTGGCTAGCCTTGTCTGAGTTGGCCTCCCAGCGCCGGCAATACGTTGATGCCAAGCGGTTTTTGGACTATGCGCGCCAAGGCGTGAAAGACTCGCCCTACATTGAACGCCAGGCAGCTGCCCTGGCGCTGGCCCAGGATAACGCAGCCAGTGCTTTGTCGATTGCTCGCTCGGCGCTCACGCGTTGGCCAAATCACCGTGCGTTAGCGGAAATCCAGGCGCGTGCCCTGCAAAAACTTGGGCGTCATGCTGAAGCGGCCAAGTTTCTGGAGCAACAAATCAAGAAGTGGCCCTCCGAGTCGCCGGTGCTTTATCAATTGCTAGCCGTCAACCTAGCGGACTCAAAGCAGCCAGCGCAGGCTCGTCGAGCCATGGCTGACTACTATGTGTTGACCGGTGCTTTACCCTCGGCCATGGCGCAATTGCAGCAGGCACGTGAGATGACTCAGGATTTCCATGAACAGTCACGAATCGACGCACAGATTCGAAGTCTTCAGGCGCGTATGGCGCAGGAAAAGTCAGTACTGGAAAAATTCAGTAGTTAGGTCTGAGTTCGCCTGATTAGCATCTGCTGATATCAGAGCTTATTGCCGCACATTAAAAAATTTGGCCAAGCGTGCTGGCAGCCAGTTCAGGTTGCCGGGAAATCTGCCCGTGACAAATCCCATATGGCCACCCTCGGCTGGTTGATGCAGGGTGACATGAGCACTCGCCTCTGACGGGCCGGGTAGCGACGGTTCGGGAATGAAGGGGTCGTTGCGTGGATTAATAATTAGCGTGGGCACTTCGATGTAGGGCAGCCACGGTTTGCTTGAGGCCTTTTGCCAATAGTCCAGCGCATTGGCAAAACCATGCATGGGTGCCGTGTAGGCATCATCAAAATCTTTCAGCGTTCTGGCGCGCGAAATACGAGTCACGTCAATGGCACCCGGAAACCGTGAGGCTTTTTCCATGATTTTTGGTTTCATGCTGCGCAAGAAATGCCGGGTGTAGACTTGTCGGCAGACCCAGTCTTCACTGAGCCGGTTGCCGGCTGCGAACAGATCCATCGGGGCGCAGATGCTGACAGCGGTTTCGATTGGTGCGGTCTGCCCGGCGCGCTCACCCAGATATTTAAGTAGCGCATTGCCGCCTAGTGAGACACCAGCTACATGCCATTGAGCCATTGGTGCACGCTCGATCACGGCATTCAGAATGAAATCGACCTCATCGATGTCCCCCGAGAAGTAAGAGCGTGCCAGAAGGTTCGGTGTACCCGAGCAGCCACGGAAATGAGCCAGCACCACCAGCCAGCCGCGGGCCCGGAAATACTGCAGGATGGACTGAACGTAGCGACTGTTGCTGTCGCCTTCCAAGCCATGCAATAGCACCAATGCGGGTGCATCTTGATGGTGGTCAATCAAGTCTCTGTCACTGGCCTCAATCCAGCGGGTGGCTGCACTTTTCTTGGGTAGACCATCACGATTTACCTTGCGATCTTTGGGGTGTAGCACCAGGCCAGGTGCGCTCCAGTCAAAGTCCAGAAAGTCGCCATCGGCCGATCTGACACGTTCACGCACGAACCGTAATCGATTGGCAGGCGCTACCAACGCACCATACAAGGTTTGCAGGTGGCCGCCCGGTAGCCAGGCAGGTGCGGGACAAGGTGATGTGTCGATCTGTGCAGTCATCTAGATCAGTGCAACGTACCTGGCGCATCGTGCAGGTCAAATGCGCCTGCACGCTCGGGGGCGGCGCTTGCGTGATGCATCACCATCCGCCAACCCGAGGGCCCTTTGTGAAACACGTTGGTGGCATAGCAGTACGCATATTCGGTGCCATTTGGCCCCATGGCGCGGATTTGCTCGATCACCGAATGGGTAGCGCCAACCATGTTGGAAAGTTCAACCACCTTCGATGTTTCGATATGTAATCCGCCATGTTTGAGAATGGACTCCCAGGATTCCCTGACAGCCAAATGACCGATCAGGCGCAAGCCACCAGGATGTACGCAGACGATTTCTTCATCGCCAGCCCACACTTGCATCAGACCCTCGATGTCGCCGCGTGCCAGTGCGCGATAAAAGGCTTGTTCCGCTTCGGTGGCAGAGGCAAACATCATTGAGGTGACGTTCTTAATGACCGTGGCCAGCCAGTACGGTGCCCGGGGCCAGTTTGTAATTCGTGCCGCAGTATGGGCACTTGACCTCCCCGGTTTTAGTCACGTCCAAAAATACGCGCGGGTGCATGCTCCACACCGGGGCCTTGTCGCCAGGGCAATGCAGGGGTAAATCTTCAGCAGTCACCATGACAGTCTGGGCGGTCAGGTCAGCGCTGGCAGTTGAAACAGGTTCGGACATCGCGAGATCTCTCGGGAATTGGACTCAATGTGATTGTACCAAGCCGGGCATTACAATGATGTGGATTGTTTATCCAACCTGTGAAGTCCTTTGGGTGACTTTTTGAGCTGGAATGTTTGCGCTGGAATGGTTCTTTGTGTCTTCTGAAACAAATCTATCGATAAAAGCCGAGTGTCAAGCCGCGCGGCGAGAGGCGCTGATTGCGGTACGCCCGGCACTGATCGCTACCTTCACCTGGGGCTTGGTGACTGGCGTGGCCATGGTGAAGTCGGGCTTGACCGAAAGCGCTGCTGTCTGGATGACCTTGTTCGTATACGCGGGCTCGGCGCAACTGACCTCGCTTCCTTTGATCGCCTCTGGTGCGCCGCTGTGGTTGATATTTGCGGCGGGTTTAATTGTGAATCTGCGGTTTTTGATTTTCAGTGCAGCCTTGCAGCCTTACTTTCAGTCCTTGCCTTGGTACAAACGGCTGACCTATGGCTACTTCACGACTGATATGTCATTTGTGTTGTTCATGCCGCGCTTTGGAGATGCTGATATCAAGGGGACTGCCGCGCAGCGCTCATTTTTTCTGGCGACCATTGTGCCGGGCTGGTTCACCTGGCAGACATCGTCTTTGCTGGGAATCGCCCTGGGGTCTCTGGTGCCCACAGCGTGGTCGCTGGATTACGCAGCCGTGCTGGCTTTGATGGCTATCACGATTCCGTTGGCCAACAGTCGCCCCATGCTGGTGTCGATGCTGGCTGCGGGGGTCACTGCCTGGATATCGCAGGGTTTGCCGTTGCGATTGGGGCTTTTGGCGGCTGTGGTCGTGGGTATTGTGTCAGGCATTTGGGCCGAGACGGCCTTAAAGAAAAAGCGCTAGGCTGGCAAGGAATAAACAAACATGGAACAAGCGCTTGCAGATCATTGGTATCTCTACGGTGCGATCGGTTTATTGACAATTTGTACGTTGCTGACACGGGCGAGCTACCATCTGTTTGGTCATCGGGTGCCTCTTAGCGAAGGGGTACGCCGTGCTTTGCGTTATGCGCCCGCAGCGGCCTTGACGGCGATTATCGTGCCGATTCTTTTGCCGTGGTCAGCGCCAGACAGCATGGCAACCGTTATTGATCAACGGCTATTCGCAGCCTTGGTTGCTATCTGGTTGTTCCAAAAAACCCGTAATGTGTTGGTCATGATTGTTGGCGGCATGGTGGCTTTTTGGCTATTGCGGGCATTGATCGGTTGGTGGTGATCACACCACATTATCGTTAATTTCTAATGGTTTTCCCGATAGTTGCAGTACACTGAGCTTTCAGTTAGATCGGAACCTTATGACAGATAGCGATATACCCCAGGCAGTTGATGCCGCAGTTGCGGCACCTGCTGTACAGTCCCCTTCGCCAAGCTTTGATGAGATTGGCTTACACAGCCTGATTCTTCAGGCGGTTAAACAAACCGGCTACACGGTGCCCACGCCGATCCAGGCGCAAGCGCTGCCCGAGGTGATGGCGGGTCGAGATGTGATGGGCGCTGCCCAAACTGGCACCGGAAAGACCGCGGCGTTCACTTTGCCGATTTTGCACCGATTGATGCCATTGGCCAATGCCAGTGCATCGCCAGCTCGTCATCCAGTCAGAGCCCTAATCCTGACCCCCACTCGAGAACTCGCTGATCAGGTGTTTGAGAGTGTTAAGCGCTACAGTCTCTACACCCCTTTACGCAGTGCGGTGGTATTTGGTGGTGTGGACATTGGCCCGCAAAAGGATGCGTTGCGCCAGGGCTGTGAGGTCTTGATTGCCACGCCGGGCCGTTTGTTGGATCACCTTTCACAAAACACCGTGAACTTGTCGCAGGTCGGTATTTTGGTACTCGATGAGGCTGATCGCATGCTGGACATGGGATTTTTGCCTGACTTAGACCGAATTATTCGTGCCTTACCTGCGCAGCGTCAGACTCTACTGTTTTCAGCGACGTTTAGCGCCGAGATCAGAAAGCTCGCACGCACCTATCAAAAGACCCCGGTTGAATTGGAAGTTGCCAAACGCAACGCCACGGCCGACACGGTCACGCAAATTGCCTATCCGGTGGCTGAAGAAGACAAGCGCGCAGCCGTGGTGCATCTGGTGAAGTCCAAAGGTTTGAATCAAGTGATTGTGTTTTCCAACACCAAAATCGGCACATCCCGGCTGGCGAGACAACTAGAGCGTGACGGTGTAAAGGCTGAGTCGATACACGGTGACAAATCACAAGCTGATCGCATGAAGGCATTGGATGCGTTTAAAGCCGGTGAGTTGGAGGTGCTGGTGGCGACCGACGTGGCTGCCCGTGGACTCGACGTGGCCGGTGTGCCGTGCGTCATTAACTATGACCTGCCGTATAGCGCTGAAGACTACGTGCATCGGATCGGGCGCACGGGTCGTGCGGGTGCCTCGGGTGATGCGATTTCACTTTACACCCCAGCGCAGGAAAAGCTCCTGATCGAAGTAGAAAAGCTGATCAAGCGTCCGATTGAGCGCGGGCAGTTGATGGTGCCTAAGCGTGATCTGGATTCTTCTCGCGGATCAAGCGCTAGATCCTTACCAGCCCATGATCGCGGCCGTGGTCGTGGTAAGGCGTATGTCGAGCCGCCAAAGCCTGTGATCGATGAATTTTTTCTAAAGCCCTACGAACCCTCGGCAAGTGCTCCGTCTAAACCAGCCGCTGTCAAACCCACCGCACCGAATCGCAAGGCAGGGCTTGGCGTGTTGCTCGGGGCCGCGCCCAAGCCGGTTGATAAAGACACGGCGAATTCAGGCGAGCCTGTCGGTAACTAGGTCTTGGCAAGCATGGCACGCACATCCGGCAGGCCAGTCGATTGTGCCGCTGCGGCTGGATCATTGGCCAAGGTCTGAATCAAACGCTCAAGCTGCTGTATGTGTGGCAGCATCGTCCCAAAAAACAGCACCTTGCCGGCGCGCTCAATCATGAGCGTTGGGAAGTTCTCTATGTCCTCATCACCCAGCAATTCGGGGTGATCTTCAATGTCAATCCACACAAAGGCATGTGCCGGGTGCTGCGCCGCCAGGGTTTCGAAGCGGTCACGGTACAACGTGCAAGTGTCGCACCATGCCGCGCAATAACAGACCACTAGCAACTGGACTGGTTCATTCAGGCGTGCTTTAACCTGATCTGTGTTGGGTAGGGTGACGGTCGCTTTCGGCATGATGGTCGATGGAATATGAGCCAATGGCTCGGATATGAATTCTATCGGTCTATGATAGCGAGGTTTAACATCGACTTGTATATGGTAATGGTCTGATAGACCTTAAGCGTTAGCGTATGAAACAACTGCGACCTCACCAAACTCAGGCCTCAGCCCGTGGCATGCTCGGGCGCGACGTCAGTCAGGCGTTCTGGCGGGCTGTGAGATCACAAATGCACCCGCGCATGATTTTTGCGTTGTTCATGCCCTTTATTGTGATCATGCTCCTGACCATTCTGTTGTTGTGGCTAGGATGGACGCCGCTGACCGAATGGTTAAATGCTGAGCTCACGGAGTCGGCGGTGCCAGGCATGGTGGACCCGGTAATTGGTAGCACGGCATTTTTAGCGCTCAAAGCCTGGCTGATTCCGATTGCCGCGGTGTTTATTTTGCTGCCCCTGGCCGGCATAGGCGGCTTGGCCGTGGCTGCGGTCTGGATTATGCCGCTGGTGCTGGCGCACGTGGGCAAGCGCGACTACCCGGATGTGCAGGCACGTGGCAAGCACGCCACGGTGATCAGTGTCTGGAATGCCATTTGGGTGTCCCTGTTGTTTGTGCTTGGTTGGGTCATTACCTTGCCGTTGTGGTTGATTCCACCATTGGGTCTGGTGCTCTCGCTGTTTTGGTGGACGTTTGCATTTAATCGCATGATGCGCGTGGATGCGGTCGTTGACTACGCCGATCCGGATGAACGGCAGTTGTTGTGGCGTGAGCGCAGTTCGGGATACTGGGTGCTGGGGTTTGTGTGTGCTTTGTTAAATCTGATTCCACCCGCCTGGGTGTTTTTGCCGGTGTTTTCCGGGTTGGTGTATGCGCACTTTAGTTTTGAGGCCTTGCGCCAATTGCGGCGCCATCCAACGGTTCAGGTGACATGATCTGCGGTAGTTCGCGTCACCATTGACTTGGTGATCACGGTGTTGCAACAACCTGGTGTCTTATTTTTGTTTTTGATTGGATTAATTGAGCATGACTGATGCAGATAAAGCCACACCTCGTTTTGGGCTGGTGGTAGTGGGCGACGAAATCTTGTCGGGGCGGCGCCAGGATAAACATTTTCCGAAAGTCATCGAGTTACTTGCAGCCCGTGGCTTGCAATTGTCGTGGATGCGTGTGGTGCCCGATGATCGCGAGATCTTGACCAATGCGCTGGCGCAAACTTTTGCCAGCGGTGACGAGGTACTGTGCTGCGGTGGCATCGGTGCCACACCGGATGACCATACGCGTCAGGCAGCCGCGGCGGCCTTGGGCCTGCCGTTAGCCTTGCATCCCGAGGCCGAGCGCGAGATCACACTGCGGTGTGCGGAGATGGCGGCCAAAGGGCAGGGCACAGCCGATATGTCGGTGCCAGAGAATCAGCAACGCTTGCAGATGGGGGTCTACCCAGTGGGTGCCGACATCGTGCCGAACCCCTTTAATCGAATCCCGGGTTTTTACATTCGTCGGCATACCTTTGTGCCAGGATTTCCGGTGATGGCGTGGCCGATGCTTGAGCAAACGCTAGACACCCGATACGCCGACTTTCATCATCCGGTGCTGCACGATGAGATGTCATTTGTGTCTTACGGTGTGCCCGAAGCTCGAATTACACCGGCCTTGGTGGCAGTGCAGGAGCGTTGGCCGGGTGTGCGGGCCTTTAGCCTGCCATCGGTCGGCGAAGATGGACAATCGCCGCATATCGAGTTGGGTGTGAAGGGCCCGACTGAGGATTTGCCAGTCGCCCTGGCGTTCTTGCGTGAGCAGGCTAAGGGGCTTGGCGCCAAGCTCGAGGCACCTGTCTCACGCAACGGTGGTCGCATTGAATAGTTGCATTGCGAAGCGAAATTTCATAATATGGCATTAAGTTTGTTGCAGTGCCGCAATTTTGTGGTGCTCTCGAGTAGATAAGAGATGCCCAAATGCCCAGAATCAACGATCCATCCGCTGAGCGCACAGCCAGAGATAATCAAGACGCCGGCAGCATGACCATACAGGTCATCGAGCGTGCTACCCGCTTGCTCGATGCCTTGGCCAGTGAGCGTGAGCCCGTCTCCTTAAAAGCTTTGGCGGCCACGACCGGTCTGCATCCTTCAACGGCGCATCGGATCCTGAATGATCTGGTGATTGCTCGCTATGTCGATCGTGTTGATAACGGCGTCTATCAATTAGGCATGCGGTTGCTCGAGCTTGGGTCATTGGTGCGTGGGCGCTTAAATGTGCGTGAAGCGGCGTTGGATGCCATGCAGGCTTTGCATAAACTCACCGGCCAGACTGTCAACCTCTCGATTCAGCAAGGCGATGAGATTGTGTATGTCGATCGCGCCTGGAGTGAGCGTTCGGGCATGCAGGTGGTTCGTGCGATTGGCGGGCGGGCACCTTTGCATTTGACATCGACCGGTAAGCTGTTTCTGTCAGTGGCCGATCCGAGGCAAGTTAGAGCTTATGTCACACGAACGGGCTTGGCTGGCACCACCCGCAATAGCATCACCAACTTTGATGCGCTGGATCGCGAATTGGCCTTGGTGCGTCGTTTGGGTTATGCCCGCGACAACGAAGAGCTCGAGATGGGAGTGCGATGTATCGCCGCCGGGATTCGCGACGACACCGGCCGTTTGGTGGCGGGGTTGTCGATTTCGGCGCCGGCCGAACGGCTGCAAGACGGCTGGGTGCAGCAGTTAGTTGAGACGGCGCGTACGATTTCTGGTGCGTTGGGTTACGAGCCCGGCAGAAGTAGCTAGGTCGGCATAGGGTCTTGCAGGAGAGGGTCTCCTGATAATTTGTTGCTTTTGTGCGACGCACAAAAAAATTCACAAAAACTATTGACACCCTATATTTGACGGGTTAAATTTCAATTGTGCAGCGCAACAAATACCCCCCTGATAGGAGATTGAAATGAACACGATGCCTAAAGAAATGATGGAAACCCAAAAAGCCGCTCTGGACGCCATGATGGCTGTTCAAGGCAGCATGTTCAACGGCTTTGAGAAGCTTGTTGACCTGAACCTGAAAGTCATGAAAGCTACCATGGACGAAGTGTCACAAAAGACGCACGAAGCCATGGGCGTAAAAGATGCCCAGGAAGTTGTCGCCATGAGCTCCTCGCTCGTTCAGCCCACCGCTGAGAAAGCTGCTGCCTACGGCAAGCATGTTTATGACATCGTTGCTGGCGTTCAGGCTGACTTGGCCAAGTTGACCGAAGGCAAGATGGCTGAGAGCCAGAAGCAGTTGGCTGAGCTTGTCGAGCAGTTTTCTCGTAACGCTCCTTCGGGCGCCGAAGGTACCGTTGCCATGCTCAAGTCATCGTTGGCTCAGGCTAACGCTGCCTACGAAAGCATGACCAAGGCTGCCAAGCAAGCTGCTGAAGCTGCTGAGAAGAACCTGCAGGCCGCTAGCGCCCAGGCTTTCAAAGCTGCAACCGAGGCTGCTAACACGGCAACCAAGGCTGCTGGCCGTCGCCGCGCTGCCTAATCGGCACTGTTGCTGACGTGGCTAGTTCGCTAGCCACAATAAAAACGCCACCCAATCTAGGTGGCGTTTTTGTTGTCAGCCATTGGCAATCGCTTTGACGCATTCGGCAATCAAAGCAGGTCCGCGATAGATTAGGCCGGTGTAAATCTGCACTGCATTGGCACCGGCATCGATTTTTTCCTGAGCCTCTTTGCCCGACACAATGCCGCCCACGCCAATGATGGGATAGGACGGCCCAAGCCTTTGCCTGAGTTGCGCAATGACCTTAAGCGAGAGCTCGTGCACTGGCGCACCTGAGAGGCCACCGACCTCTTGTGCGTGCGGCAAGCCTTGAACCTTGTCGCGTGAGATGGTGGTGTTAGTGGCAATAACCCCATCCATTTGATGGCGAGTCAGTGCCTCGGTGATAGTTGCAATTTGTTCTGAGTCAACGTCGGGGGCTATTTTTAGAACGATGGGTACGTGCTTTGTATGTTGCTGCGCCAGCTCCTTGCGCTTGTGCGCAATCGCACCAAGCAGTTGGTCCAATGCATCAGCAGATTGCAGGTCACGCAAATTTTTGGTGTTTGGTGATGAGATGTTGACTGTGACGTAGTCGGCATGTGGGTAGACACCCTCCAAGCCAGTCAGATAGTCCTGGGCGGCTTGTTCAATCGGTGTGTCCGCGTTTTTACCGATGTTTAGACCCAGAATGCCACCGTTTTGTCGGTACTGGCTGCGTTTGACGTTCTGAATGAAGACATCAAGACCCTGGTTGTTAAAACCCATGCGGTTAATGAGTGCTTGTGCTTGCGGTATGCGAAACATTCTTGGCTTGGGGTTGCCCGGCTGGGCTCTTGGCGTAACCGTGCCTACCTCGATAAAGCCAAATCCCAGGTTACCCAATGCATCGATGTGCGCACCATCTTTATCCAGGCCAGCGGCCAACCCCACAGGGTTCTTAAGTGTCAGCCCCATCAAGCGCGTTGGTGCGCTTGGCAGGTCATGGGCCAGGCCTCGAGTGAGTTTGCAGTCATACGCCGATTGCAGAGCCCGCATGGTTGCTTCATGGGCTGCCTCCGGCTCCATCGCAAACAGAAATTTTTTAGCTAACCCGTAGGTTTGAAACAGGGTGTTCATTTAAGGATTTGATTCGAGTTCGTCAGTCAGTGGTCGCCAGCGCCCATCGATCAAACATTGTGCTGGCTTGAAGTTGGACTTATAGCGCATCTTGGGGCTTTGCTTGATCCAGTAGCCCAGATATAGCCATGGCAGGCCCATTTGACGACATTGCAGAATTTGCCACAGGATCCCGTAAGTGCCAAGACTGCCAGTGGCCGCAGGATCATAGAACGTATAAACCGATGAGAGGCCTTCGTTCAGGATGTCGATGATAGAAACCATGTAGAGCGAGCCATGCTCGTCACGAAACTCAACCAGACGAGAATTCACCCGGCTAGCCAGCAGAAACTGGCTATATTGCGCGCGACTATCTTCGTCCATCCCGCCACCGGGATGGCGCGCGGTTTGGTAGCGGCTGTACAAGTCAAAGTGTTCTTCTGACCAGCCCAGCGCGATTGTGTGTGCGCGTAAGTGTTGGTGGGCTTTGTAGGCTCGCTTCTGGCTGCGGTTGGGCACAAAGGCCTGGCAATCGACTCGCACAGGAATGCACGCTTTGCATTGATCGCAGTGGGGGCGATAGGTAAATAGCCCACTGCGTCGAAATCCCTGTTCAACCAGACCTGAATAGTTCTCCGCATGAATCAGATGGCCAGGCGCTGCTACCTGTGAGCGCGCCTGCTCAGTGGGCAGGTAGCTACAGCGGTAGCTCGCGGTGGCATAAAACTGGATCGCCGCAAAGGGAAGTTCTTGAATCTGACTCATGGTGATTCATCGTAACTGAAGAACGACAAATCAGTGAGATTGAGCACAACGCCAGAGGGTAAATCTTGGTGGCATTGGCCGATGCTGTCAATCCAGCCAGCCGGCCAGACGAATCCGGGTTCATCGACTGCTTGACGGATATGGCTTAAAAATTCGGCGCGATCAATCGAGCGTGCCCCAAGCGAGGCCAGGTGATCCGTCTGCATCTGGCAGTCGATCATTGTCACGCCGCGATGCTCCAGAAAACGCACCAGATGCACCAGTGCTATCTTCGATGCGTTTGAAGTCCTGGTAAACATGGACTCCCCAAAAAACATGCGCCCCAGACAGACGCCATAAAGACCGCCCGCTAACTGCCCGTTGACCCAGGTTTCTATACTGTGTACATCACCGGCTTGGTGCCACTGCCAATAGGCGGACTTCATGTCGGGGGTAATCCAGGTCGAACTATCGGGTTGCCCATCCAGTTGGGCTCCAATCGGATGACCACGGGTCGCACAGCCATGGATCACGGCCGCAAATGCCAGGTCCGTGGTAACGATCACATCAAACTGCCCGTTGTTTTGAAGGTGTTCGATTTGTCTGAGTTTTTTGCCTAGAGACTTGCTGATGTGAAGCTCATCAGTCATCAATACCATGCGCGGGTCGGGACTCCACCACAGTACGGGATCGCCTTCGCTAAACCACGGAAATATCCCTTTGCGATAGGCTTCGGTTAAGCGGGCGATGCCCAAATCCATACCCGCCGCAACCAGTCCTGGAGGGTTTGATCGCGCCATCTCGGCTGGCGGTAATGGTGTGTCCGGGTGCACCCAGGTCAGTGCGCTAGCCATGTGTTGCTTTACTTCAGTATGACGGTGGCAGACTGTAATAACGGGTTTCAAATTGGCCGCGCGCCAGATCACTGATGTAGTGCTTCAGTGTGGTGGAAACTGATCGAAACGACAGATTCTCCCACGGGATTTCATCCAATGCAAAGTAGCGCGCGTCCAGGCTCTCTGGTCCTGGATTGACTTGCCCGTCTCGCGCATGCGCCAGAAAGTAAACGTGGATCTGGTCAACGGTAGAGACGTCAATCACAGTATAGAGAGTGCCAAGCTCGACCTCAACCCCGGCTTCTTCCCGGGTTTCTCTCATGGCACCCTGGCCAGTGGTCTCTGACAGTTCCATAAAGCCAGCAGGCAGTGTCCACGTGTTGGCACGTGGCTCGATGGCACGCAAGCACAGCAGCACCTTGTTATCCCAAACGGGCAGGGTACCGACCACAACACGTGGGTTTTGATAGTGAATCGCGCCGCACTGCTCGCACAAATCACGCGTGCGGTTGTCGCCCGGCGGCACGCGCCGCGTGATTTTGGTGCCGCATTGGCTGCAGTAATTGCTAAGCCTCGGTGCGGGAAAGAAAAATTCTGCGGGTTTATCCATCGGCCTAGTTTAATCGGTCTTGGAGCAATCAGCTGATCTTCATGGTGCGCTGCTCAATGATGTGGCAGCAGTTGGGTTGCGCACAAATCCAAGCTGTACATCTGAGGAAAACTGAGCCTGTATGCGATTAACAGAAACGCCATCAGCAAGTGCTCGCCAGATGTTGGCAGACAAAGTGGTCTGAACGCCCTGGCTTTGCGCCCACCATTGTTCCAGAGGTTGTCCGTCAACGGTATTGAGGCTCTGGATAAATCTTGGCAGGTCGCGATCGATGAGCATTCCCGCTCCATGTTCGGTGCTCAGGTACAGATTGCCGCTGTCATCGAGCTCTAGTTGTGTGACTGTCTGAATCGCCAGTCCTGTGTGGGTACTGAGCTCGCCCTGACTATCATCGGCGAATACGATCCAGGGGGCGGCATCAAGGCGCACATAGACACGCTGTGGCCCGTTCTGAAAAAACCACCGTCCTAGCTCGTCATGGTCATAGTTGCGATTGATAAACCCCAGAATCTGCGGATTGCTAATGGACTCACCCATGCCACCTTCGACTGCTTTGCCATCTGGATGCAGGCGCCATTGACCTCGCGCCGTCAGCGATAGCCAGCCAAAGACTGCTGGCACATTTGGCCAGCGTTTGATGGCATTAATGACCGAATCATCCATGGTCTGTATCAACAGAAATTGGTTTGTCGCGAGATAGAAACCACCACAGGCTGATCACCTGAAAAATAAGCAGCACCGCAAACGCGAGCCAAAGCGCGCGCGCCGGGTCGCTGCCCATCAAAGCAAACAGATCGGCCAATAAGCCCACCCCCCACTGCACCGCAAATGCCCCTGCGAACATCACAAGATTAAAGGTGGTCAATACGCGCCCGGCAATCGCTTTGGGGAACATGAGCGCTGTTTGAGTCTGAATCAAAATTACAGCCGGTATGCCAGGCGCCATGACTAGCCAGGCCCACCATGCTGTTGGGCTCTGCCAGATCAGAATCAGCAGCATGCAGCCAACGAACCAACAAAACCCGATCGTGGTTTGCCTAGCCAACGTGATGCCACGGGCTTCAAGTTTGGGACTCACGACGCTCATGGTCAGATAGGCAACGAGCAAGGCCGCATTGAAATACAGCAGTGCCTTGCCGGTTGCGTTAAGGGATAAGCCCAGCACATTGGTCATCCAGGGACCCACCCACAGCGACTGTAGGGCTACAAAGCCACCAGAAAAAAATATGGTGGTGGGAATGATGCGCACCATAATCGGGTGTCTGAGCAACTGCATCAGCGTCATGGGTAGGGCTGTCGCCGCCTTGGCTGGATGGCTCTGAAGTTTCTGGCCATGTGCGGTGGCAGCCAGATCATGGTCCGGAACAAATAAAAAAATCGCCAAAGCAGAGAACGCCAATAGGCCTGCCGTGATTAAAAAGATGTCCCGCCAACCGAGCCACTCGGCCAGTATCAAGGCCGGTTGAGTTGCCGCCAGCGCGCCTGAGGTACCGGCAATTAACATCCACATGGCAAGCTGGGCTTGCTTTTGTGGGGCGAACACCCGGCGATAGTAGGAATAGGGTGCCATCAAGCAAGCGGCTACGCCCAAACCTACCAGGATACGGCCTGCTGACAAACCAACTAGCGTGTCACTTAATGCCATCACCACGGAGCCTAGTGCTGCCGTGCCCAACAACATGGATTCGGTGCGGCGTGAGCCAAAGCGGTCGAGCCAGGTGCCTAGGTACCATTGCACAGATGCAAAGGAAAGAAAGTACGCCGACGATAGCCAACCTAGCGCGCCTGGGCCAAGGTTAAGATCGGCTTCAAGCAGTGGTGCAATCGTTGCATTGACCGAACGCAGGGCGTAAGACAAAAAGTAGCCGAGCGCGAAACTCAGAAAGATTTTGAGCGTAATGGTATGAACCTGCGCCACGGACGCGTTGGTCTGTCCGGCAGCTGCTTGGTTCACTGAGCTTTCAGGGCGGTCGGTTGTCATGCGCGCACCTTAGCAAACAAGACAACCGCTGTGAGGGCGCGAGGGGGAGGTTGTGAGGAGGTGGGCGTGAGGAAGGTTGTTATGGGAAGCTATGGGCAGCAATGTACTCATCACGCTTTTACACCTCACAGTGGAGGCGCAAGCCGGAATCGAACCGACGTACACGGATTTGCAGTCCGCTGCATAACCACTCTGCCATTGCGCCGCAAACTAGAAGGGGAAGCGTTTGCTTCCCCTAAAATTTGGAGCGGGAAACGAGTCTCGAACTCGCGACCTCAACCTTGGCAAGGTTGCGCTCTACCAACTGAGCTATTCCCGCAAGAGTTTTCGTCAAAGCACTTTTATCTCGTATTCAGCTCGGTAAATCGACTGAAAAATCAGATCAAGTACTATGCGAAGACCAGAATATTAGCACAAAAATGAAACCTTAATGTCAAGCGATGCAAACCCAATAACAAGCCCAATGACGGTCCCCAACACCATGGCATTGCCATGCGTGGCAAAGCAGGCAATCGTTTATGAGGATGCCAGTCAACTTGATAGCCTGCAGGCTTTGTTTGATCAATGTGGGTCGCTATCCATACTCGGAGGCGCGAGCAATGTGATCTTGCCAGCCACGTTAGACAGGCCGGTGGTGTTAATGCGCAGTCGGGGCATTGAGCAAGTGGGCGCGACTGATGCGCACTGGTTGATTGATGTGGCTGCCGGGGAGAACTGGCATGAGTGGGTCAAGACCTCGTTGAGTAAAGACTGGCCTGGGCTGGAGAACCTCGCGATGATACCGGGCACCGTGGGTGCGGCTCCCATACAAAACATTGGTGCCTATGGTGTCGAGCTAGCGCACAGAGTCCAAGGCGTTCAAGTGTGGGATTTTGAAGGCAGGTGTCGGCGCTGGCTTTCAGTCGAGCAGTGTCAATTCGGCTATCGCGACAGTGTTTTTAAGACAGATGCGGGCAAGCATTGGATGGTTCTGACGGTGCGCTTTGCGTTGCCCAAGATCTGGCAGCCGGTGCTTGATTACCCAGACCTGTGGGAATTGACGCAGCGCGAGTTGGGTACTGTTAGTGCGCAAGAAGTCTTTGATCGGGTGGTTGCGGTGCGCCAGGCCAAATTGCCCGATCCAGCCGTCAAACCGAATGTCGGAAGTTTCTTCAAAAACCCAGTCATTAGCCAAGCGCAAGCAAAAGCCCTTGTCCAGCGTTATCCGACCCTGGTGAGCTATCCGCAGCCTAACGCCAGCGTCAAGCTCGCTGCCGGATGGTTGATTGATCAATGTGGTTTCAAAGGCAAACGTGTGGGGCCCATGGCGGTGCATGATCGCCAGGCACTTGTGCTGGTTAACGAGGGTGGTGCAACGGCTGATGATGTTATGCAGCTTGCCAGTGAGGTCAAGGCCGCTGTCATGCAAAAGTTCGGAGTGGCGCTTGAGATGGAGCCCTCACTTTGGTGAGCCGACGTCAATCGAGACCGAGCACAGCCTGCATGTCGAATAGCCCTTGGTCTTTGCCGCCTAAGAAGCGCGCAGCGCGCATACTGCCCTCGGCGTAGGTGGCGCGACTGCTTGAGCGATGGGTGATTTCAATGCGCTCGCCCGTGCCACAAAAAAATGCAGTGTGGTCGCCAACAATGTCGCCACCGCGAACCACAGAAAACCCGATTTTGCCGTCCTCTCGAGCGCCCGTGTGTCCGTGACGCGCCCAAGTGGCGATGTCATCAAGTGACTCACCCCAGGCTTGTGCGATGACCTCGCCCATCTTTAATGCTGTGCCTGAAGGGGCATCGACTTTGTGCCGATGATGAGCCTCAAAGATTTCGACGTCATAGCCACTGTTCAGAATCTTGGCCGCCACCTCGAGCAGTTTCAGCGTGGCGTTGACCCCCACGCTCATGTTGGGTGCAAACACGATCCCGATTCGCTGGGCTGCCCGCTCAATGGCGGCTTTGCCATCTGCGTCAAATCCGGTGGTGCCGATGACTAGCTTGGTGTTGTGCGCAACGCAAGCCTCGATGTGTTTGAGCGTGCCCTCCGGGCGGGTGAAGTCGATCAGGCAATCGGCTTGGGAGAGTGAAGCCAGGTCGCTTGTGATGGTCACGCCGGTGTTGATGCCGAGCGCCGCACCGGCGTCTTGTCCGAGTGCCTGGCTACTCTCATGGTCAAGCGCGACGGCAAGCGTCATGTCCGGCTGCTTGAGCAAGGTTTCAATTAACATGCGCCCCATTTTTCCGCTGGCGCCGGCAATCGCAAGTTTCATTGGCTTGATCTGTTTCTGTCGTTTGTCTGTCAGGTTTTTGGGTATTGGTTGTATGAGCAAGCGGATTACATCAATTCCTGTGGCACCGCATCGGGTTCATCAGGCAATGCGCCTGGGTCGGTCGACGGCGGGGCATCCGTGATAGTCGAGAAGTCGATGCCAGGCTCAGATTCAATCTGGCCCGTGGCAGCTTGCACTCGCTCACGTTCGAGCGTGAACTCGGCTTGCTCGTCTTTCTCGCGTTCGACGGTTTCTTTGGCGATCTGGAACGGCTGTACCTCCGGTTGCTCGTCACCTTGCCAGCTTACAAGCAATCCGTTACGGAAAAACACGGCAAAGTTACGTTCTTCCACCAGGCCATTTGGTGCCCGGTAAAAATAGGGGTAGTCCCAACGATCCGCATGCAAAACACTGGTCAGCGTAGGCGAACCTAAAGCAAAGCGCACTTGCTCTCGGGTCATGCCCTCGGTCAGTAACCCTACTTGGTCTGTGGTTATCCAGTTTCCCTGCTGAACGCCAACCCGGTATGGAAAGCCCCATTGGTTTGAGCTGCAGCCAGACACCAGCACAGTGACCGCTAACACGGTGGCTCCCAGAGTCGCCCGATAACTTAAACGGGATACGCGCACATCAAACCTCTTTGCTAGTTTTTGCACTAAACCGCTATCATAGGGCAAAGGTCGATTGACCGCATTGAATTGGAGCGCTCGTGGAAATAGAAACCGACCAACACGACCTGAAGTCTGCCGGCTTGAAGGCAACCTTCCCGCGTCTGAAGATACTGGACATCTTTAGGCGCTCCTCAGTCAGGCATTTAAGTGCTGAGGACGTGTATCGCTTTTTGTTGGAAGAGAAAGTCGAGATTGGCCTAGCGACTGTTTATCGCGTACTGACCCAGTTCGAGCAGGCCGGCATCCTGATGCGCAGCCAATTTGACGGTGGCAAAGCGATTTTTGAGCTTAATGATGGCGAGCATCATGACCACCTCGTTTGCACCTATTGTGGCAAGGTCGAGGAGTTTTGGGATGAGGAAATCGAGAGTCGCCAGCACAAGGTTGCTGAAAACCACGGCTTTAAACTAGAAACCCACGCTATGGTGCTCTACGGCATGTGCCATGATTGTCAAAAGGATCAGGGTAAATCCTAGCGTTGCCGTTAAGACTAGGCGCGGGTGCTCGCCAAGAGCTCTTTGGCATGTGAGCGCGTGGTGTCGGTGATATCTACGCCACCCAACAACTCGGCAATGGCCTCGATACGACCTGAGTCATCGAGCAAATCGATTGAAGAGGTCACACCGTCTGCTTTGGTCTTTAGTTTGGCAACTCTGAAATGATGCTGTGCGCAGGCCGCTACTTGGGGTAAGTGGGTGACGCACAAGACTTGATGATTGGCGCCTAGTTGGTTCAGCAAGCGGCCCACCATCTCTGCAACCGCCCCTGAGACTCCGCTGTCGACCTCATCAAACACCAGTGTCGGGATATGCGTGGCCTGACTGGCTACAACGGATAACGCCAGCGAGATGCGTGAGAGCTCGCCGCCGGAGGCAACCTTGCTCAATGAGGACGGTGCCACCCCCTCATGTCCAGAAACCAGAAATGTCACGCGGTCCGAACCATGGGCACTTGGCGTTGAGGGTTCGATTTCAATCACGAATCGCCCGCCCGGCATACCGAGCGATTGCATTTTTTGGGTGACGGTTTTTGCGAGTGTCTTGGCACCTTTGATTCGCGCCTGGTGCAGCACTTGGGCGTGCGTCTCGTATTGGGCCTGCGCAGCCGAGGCTTGCGCCTGAAGGGCAGCAAGATCTTGATCGGCTGTCATGGAGTGCAGCTTTGCTTTGATCTGATCAAAGGTTTCAGGTAACTGCTCGGGTTCGCAGCGGTATTTGCGTGCGGCACTGAATAATGCCTGCATGCGTTGGTCCAGCTCGGCCAAACGCTGTGGGTCGAGCTCCAGATCGTCAACGTAGTGATTTAGATCCGACCGCGCCTGAGATAGCGCGATGTCAGCTGACTCCAGTGACTGCAAAATATCAGTAAGCCGAGCGTCGTGACGGGCGGCATGCCTGATCTGGTCGATTGCTCGCGCCAGGGTGCGCTGCGCCCCGGCCTCATCATCATCGATCGCAGCCAAAGCCGTGGCACTGGCATCGATGAGTGCCTGTCCATTTGAGAGTCGCGCATGCTCCTCACTGACTTGTTGCCACTCACCCGCTTTGGGCGCTAGTTGCTCAAGCTCTTTCACCTGCCAACTCAGCACTTCGAGTTGTTCGGCTATTTTCGCGGCGCCTTGGGTGGCTTGTTCGAGTTTTTGGCGGATCGTTTGCCAAGCGTTCCATTGGTTACGAATGGCTGCCCGCTGATCGGATAACTGCAGGTGTTCATCCAACAGGTCTCGTTGTGCTTCGGCGCGCATCAGGCTCTGGTGAGCATGTTGGCCATGAATATCAACAACCTGTTCACCGATTTCTCGCAATTGCGTCACAGTCACCGGCGCGCCATTGATGTATGCGCGACTTTTGCCGTGCTGATCAATGACCCGCCGCAAAATCAATTCATCATCGTTTTGATCGAGGTCATTGGCTTTGAGCCATTGCATCACCGTGGCAGTGGGCTCGATGATGGCGTGGATGTCCGCACGTTCAGCGCCTGGACGCACCACATCACTTGTTGCCCGCGCGCCGAGTACTAACGACAGGGCATCGATCAGAATTGATTTGCCGGCGCCAGTCTCACCGGTCAGCACATGAAATCCACGTTCGAGTCGCAAGCAAGCTGTCTTGACGATCACGAAGTCGCGAACGCTTAACTCACGCAGCATGTGGCTACTCCGCGTTGTGGCCAGTGGCAGGCAAGCGATTCCAATCGAGCTTCTTGCGTAATGTGGAAAAGAAGCTGTAGCCGCTTGGATGAATGAAACGAATGGTCTTGGGTGCCCGTCTAACAATGATCTGATCGCCGGGCTGCACATTTGACCAAGTCTGCATGTCAAAGTGAACGCTCACGCCGTGTTCGGCGCGCCCGGTACCGATGACCGTCAGACTCAGCGTGCCATTGTCAGGTAACACGATAGGGCGGTTTGACAGCGTTTGTGGCGAGATGGGCACGATGACCATGGCTTGCATACCCGGGTACAGGATCGGCCCAGAGGCTGACAGTGCGTAGGCGGTTGATCCCGTGGGTGTGGCGATAATCAAGCCGTCAGCCCGCAAGGTGTACATGTAGGTGCCATCGATATCGATGCGAAGCTCAATCATGCTGCCGCGCCCGGCTCGATTAACCACGACGTCATTTAACGCGGTATCACTGTAGAGCGATACGCCATCGCGGATCACTTCGCCCGCCAGCAGCAGGCGCTCCTCGGTGTCGAATCTGCCCTGCAGCAGGTCGGCCAGTGCCGCATGAGCATCTTGCAAAGCGATATCGGTGATAAAGCCGAGTCGACCATGGTTGATGCCCGCCAGCGGTACTGCCCAGGGGGCAAGGTGGCGAGCCGCACCAAGCATGGTTCCGTCGCCACCCACCACGATGGCCAGATCAGCCGTTTGTCCAATCTCATCGTAGCTTGCAACTGGCAGATCAGTTAACCCGGAGTTCCGGGCGGTTTCCGATTCGACCAGAACGCGCCGCCCGGCGGCTTGCAGGAGGCTCGCAAGCGATCGCAGGTGATCCGCTAATTGCGAGTCCTGGTAGCGACCGATGAGCGCGATAGTGGCAAAATGCATGCAAGCGACGACTTGTGAGTTAATCTTCCGATTGATTATAGGTTTGAATGAGCTTTAATCGAGTGCAACATGGATGATCGTGCCCAGTCTCTGCTAAAGGCGTTGATCGAGCGGTATATCGCCGACGGTCAGCCCGTGGGGTCGCGCACCTTGTCAAAGATCTTTGACTTGTCCCCCGCGACCATTCGAAATGTCATGGCCGACCTTGAAGATGCCGGTCTGATTCATAGTCCCCACACATCGGCTGGCCGCGTACCCACGCCTAAAGGATATCGGCTATTCGTGGACAGTATTCTGGCGACCCAGCCGTTTGAGCTGTTGCCAGCCGAGCAGATCAAGAGCTTATTGCCCACCGCTGACCCGAACCGGGCAGTGACCGCAGCGGCTTCTTTGTTGTCAAATATGACGCAGTTCGCTGGCGTGGTGCTCACGCCCAAGCGCAGTCAGGTATTTGAGCATGTGGAATTCATCAAACTGTCGGATAACCGGGTTCTGCTCATCATCGTCACCCCGGACGGGGATGTGCAAAACCGGATTTTGTTTATGCCACGCGAGTACACCGGTTCGGAACTCACCGAAGCCGGCAACTTCTTTAACCAGCACTTTGCCGGTAAGCCATTCTCTGAGGTGCGCCAAGCCCTGGCGCGCGAGCTCGAAAGTCTGCGCGAGGATATGTCGCGCCTGATGCAGGCAGCCGTGGACGCCGGTGCGCAGCCGTCTGATGAGTCAGACAGCGTGGTTATCTCCGGTGAAACCCGCCTGCTTGACATCACCGAGTTGGCCTCCGATATGCAGCGACTGCGTCGCACGTTCGCACTGTTCGAGAAAAAAACCGACCTTTTACAGCTGCTAGATGCCTCTAGCCGGGCTCAGGGCGTACAAATCTACATCGGTGGCGACTCGTCGTTAGTACCCATGGAGGATTTGTCTGTGGTCACAGCGCCGTATGGTGTTAATGGCAAGGTAGTTGGTACGCTTGGTGTGATTGGACCAACGCGCATGGCTTATGAAAGGGTTATTCCGATTGTCGACATTACATCTAGGTTATTGTCCAATGCCTTAAGTCACGTTGGTACCCCCACCGGTGGCGAACGACAGTAGTCAAGCGTATTGAGTCATCGATCAGCAAGAAAATGTGAATTCATGGGATTGAGAGGTTATTTTGTCTGCACCCGAAGCACCTGAACCACGTGGGCGTTATTGGCCCGAACCTGCACCAACTCGTTTGAAAGTCTGGCCAGCTCCTTTCAAGGTTGGCAAGGTGGGTGTGCTATTGGTTAATTTGGGCACGCCCGATGAACCCACTGCACCGGCCATTCGTCGTTATTTGCGCGAGTTTTTGTCTGACCCGCGGGTCATCGAGATCCCCAAGTTTGTCTGGTGGCCTATTTTGAATGGTCCGATCCTGCTGGCCCGGCCTAAAAAGCTTGTACACCGGTATGAGGGCATTTGGATGGAGGGTGGCTCGCCATTGCTGGTCTACACCGAGCGCCAAGCTGCTGGCGTGCGCGCGCGTTTGAAAGCTCGTGGTCTAGAGGTTGAAGTCGCCGTGGGCATGCGCTACGGGAAGCCAAGTATTCGTCATGCGATGATGCAATTGCACAACGCAGGCTGTGAGTACATCCTGACTTTGCCGCTTTACCCGCAGTACTCGTCGAGCACCACGGCCACTGTCATTGACGAAGTGACACGCGTGGCTTCGCATCTGCGTGACCAGCCTGCGATGCGCTTTGTTAAACGCTTTCATGTCGACCCGCTATACATCAATCCCTTGGCTGACAAGATTGGTGCGCACTGGGCTGAGCATGGCAAGCCACAAAAGCTGGTGATGAGTTTCCATGGCTTGCCCCAGCGTTGCACCAAACTGGGGGATCCATACTGTCGCGACAGTTACGAGACTGCAGCCGCTTTGGCGGCCAAGCTCGGTTTGGCTGATGATGAATACCTTGTTACGTTCCAGAGTCGATTCGGACCGGCTGCTTGGCTGCAGCCCTACACCGAGCCCACCCTGGAAAACCTTGCCAAGTCGGGGGTCACACGCATAGATGTGGTTTGCCCAGGTTTTGTGGCGGACTGTCTGGAGACATTGGAAGAAATCAGTATCGAGGTTCGAGAGACCTTCATGAATGCCGGTGGCGAACGCTTTAATTACATCGAATGTTTAAACGATGATGCGCCTTGGCTTGATGCGCTGACCGACATGGTCCAACGGGAGCTCTCCGGGTGGCCAATCAGGCCGGATTGACGCTCAGAATAAGATTTGCTTACCAGACAAGCAGCCCACTCTAGATCGCACGGCTTGGCTGGCTCGGTTTTCTATCCTGCGTTCACTTGAATTTCTACCAGGCACCCCCATATGCTCTTGCATCGGCTTAAAAACATGTTGGAGCATAATCAATGACCGAAAAGACGGACGCTGAACGCCCTGAAGAGCAAACACCACAGCAGGTAAACCAAGACAGTGCTCAAGCGCAGGGGCAGGCCCAGGATCAGACCCCTGAGCAAGAACAAACCTCGGGCGAGCCAGCTGATCCAGTACAGGCACTGCAAGCTGCGCTAGCTGACGCTGAGGCGCGTGTTCAGGAGCACTATGACAATTTGCTTAGAGCGCAGGCTGAAATGGAGAATGTGCGCCGTAGAGCTCAGGAAGAGGTGGTCAAGGCGCGCAAGTTTGGCATTGAATCCTTCGCAGAAGGTCTGGTGCCAGTTAAAGATAGTTTAGAAGCTGCGTTAGCCCAGGCTGGTCAAAGTGCCGATGACATGAGAGCCGGCATTGAAACGACGTTAAAGCAGCTTGCGTCTGCGTTTGAACGCAATCATTTGAAAGAAATTGCGCCCGCTGCCGGTGACAAATTTGACCCTCACCACCATCAAGCTATCGCGACCGTGCCTGCCGAGCAGGACGCCAACACGGTGGTCGCCGTTCTACAGAAAGGCTATCTGATTGCTGATCGGGTTTTGCGACCGGCACTGGTGACGGTGGCTAGCTAATTGACTGGTCTTTTTATAAGACTATTTAATTCAAAGGGTTACGTGATTTTTTCAATGTTGTGCGAAGCTCTTGAAACTGAGCAGGACAGCCCCATATTCAATACATCTGAATTGCAACTGAATTTAAGGTCTGTTGGGCAAACCGCCAAGCGGACGTTACAAACAAAAAGGTAAAGATCATGAGCAAAATTATCGGGATTGACCTTGGCACGACCAACAGCTGTGTTGCTGTGGTTGAGGGTGGCAAGGCCAAAATTATTGAGAACGCAGAGGGTACTCGCACCACGCCCTCGATCGTGGCCTACATGGAAGATGGCGAGACCTTGGTCGGTGCGCCAGCCAAGCGTCAGGCAGTTACCAACCCCACCAACACGCTTTACGCTGTCAAGCGTCTGATTGGTCGCAAGTTTTCTGAGGACGCTGTCAAGAAAGATGTTGACCTGATGCCATACAAGATCGTGGCCGCTGACAATGGCGATGCCTGGGTTGAGGCTCAAGGCAAACCGTTGGCGCCTGCCCAGGTATCGGCAGATATTCTTCGCAAGATGAAAAAAACCGCCGAAGACTATCTTGGCGAACCCGTGACCGAAGCTGTCATTACGGTTCCGGCTTACTTTAACGATAGTCAGCGTCAGGCTACCAAAGACGCAGGTCGCATCGCCGGGCTCGATGTCAAGCGCATCATTAACGAACCAACGGCAGCCGCCTTGGCTTTCGGTATGGACAAGTCAGATCGTGGCGATCGCAAGATTGCAGTGTATGACTTGGGTGGTGGCACATTTGATATTTCGATTATTGAGATCGCAGATGTTGACGGTGAGAAACAGTTCGAGGTGCTCTCCACTAATGGTGACACCTTCTTGGGTGGTGAGGATTTTGACCAGCGCATCATCGATTACGTGATTGCCGAGTTCAAAAAAGAGCAGGGTGTTGACCTGTCCAAGGATGTGCTGGCTTTGCAGCGCTTAAAAGAAGCTGCCGAGAAAGCCAAGATTGAATTGTCTTCCAGTCAGCAGACCGAGTTGAATTTGCCATACATCACGGCTGATGCTTCTGGTCCCAAGCATTTGAACCTGAAGATTACGCGTGCCAAGCTCGAGTCGCTTGTGGAGGATCTTATTGAGCGCACCATTGAGCCTTGCCGCACCGCGATCAAGGACGCTGGCGTTAAAGTCGGTGACATTGACGACGTGATCCTGGTGGGTGGTATGACCCGTATGCCCAAGGTGCAGGAAAAGGTCAAAGAGTTCTTCGGTCGTGATCCACGTAAGGACGTCAACCCTGACGAGGCAGTGGCAGCCGGTGCTGCGATCCAGGGCTCGGTGTTGTCGGGTGATCGCAAAGACGTGTTGTTGTTGGACGTCACGCCGTTGTCGCTTGGCATTGAAACGCTTGGTGGTGTCATGACCAAGATGATCGCCAAGAACACGACGATACCGACACGATTCTCGCAGACCTTCTCCACAGCTGACGACAATCAGCCTGCGGTCACGATCAAGGTGTTCCAGGGCGAGCGTGAAATCGCATCGGGCAACAAGATGCTGGGCGAGTTCAATCTTGAGGGTATTCCGCCGGCTCCACGTGGAGTGCCGCAGATTGAAGTGACGTTTGACATCGATGCCAACGGTATCGTTCACGTCTCGGCCAAAGACAAAGGCACTGGCAAGGAAAACAAGATCACGATCAAGGCAAATTCCGGCCTGACCGAGCAGGAGATCGAGCGCATGGTCAAGGATGCTGAAGCAAACGCGGCTGAAGATCATCGTTTGGCAGAACTTGCTCAAACTCGGAATGCAGCGGATGCATTGGTACACGCCACCCGTAAGTCATTGGCTGAGCACGGGGACAAGATTGAGGCGAGCGAGAGAGAAGCTATCGAAACGGCAGCCACTGAGCTTGAAGAGGCTTTGAAAAAGGACGCCGATAAGGCTGAACTTGACAGCAAGGTTGAAGCGCTGTCGAAGGCTTCGCAAAAGCTTGGTGAGAAAATGTACGCCGATATGCAGGCTCAGGCGGCGGCCGGACAAGGGCAAGATGCCGGAGCCAAGCCAGCCGATGAAGATGTGGTCGATGCCGACTTTAAAGAAGTCAAGCGTGACTGATCGGTGAATAGGCATTACCTTAGGTATAAACTCTTAGGCCTTTGGCTTAGCGCCCGACAGCTCGAAACTGGGTTGTCGGGCGCGGTCACGAATAACCCTTGAATCACAACCATGGCAAAAAAAGATTTTTACGAAGTGCTCGGCGTGGCTAAAAACGCCTCGGATGACGAGATCAAGAAAGCCTATCGCAAGCTCGCGATGAAATGGCACCCTGACCGTAACCCCGACAGCAAAGAAGCCGAGGACAAGTTCAAAGCAGCCAAAGAGGCATATGAGGTTCTGTCCGACCCGGAAAAGCGCGCAGCCTACGATCGTTTCGGTCATGCGGGTGTAGACCCTAACGCCGCAGGCATGGGTGGCGGCGCTGGTGGGCCAGGGTTCGCGGATGCCTTTGGTGACATTTTTGGGGAAATCTTCGGTGGTGCACGTCGTGGTGGTGGCGGTCCCCAGGTTTATCGAGGTGCAGATCTCAAATACGCCATGGACGTCACGCTAGAGCAAGCTGCTCATGGGTTTGAGACCGAGATTCGTGTGCCTAGCTGGGAGACTTGTGAAATCTGCCATGGCTCAGGCGCAAAACCTGGCACGTCTCCCTCAACGTGCCGCACGTGCGGTGGCGCAGGCGCGGTTCGGATGCAACAGGGTTTCTTTAGTGTGCAGCAAACCTGCCCGACCTGTCATGGCACAGGACAGGAGATCACAGATCCTTGCAAGGCCTGCGACGGTGTGGGTCGTGTCCGTAAAAACAAGACGCTACAGGTAAAGATTCCTGCAGGTATTGATGACGGTATGCGAATCCGCTCGGCAGGCAACGGTGAGCCTGGCGTTAATGGCGGCCCCCCCGGTGATCTGTTTGTCGAGATCCATATCAAGCCACACAAGATTTTTCAGCGTGATGGGGACGACTTGCATTGCGAGTTGACTATTCCATTCACCACCGCTGCCTTAGGTGGCGACATTCAGGTGCCGACGTTAAGTGGCAAGGCCGAGATCACCATTCCTGATGGCACTCAGTCGGGTAAGACCTTCCGTTTGCGTGGTAAAGGTATCAAGGGTGTGCGTGCCGGTTATCCGGGTGATTTGTACTGCCATGTGCAGGTCGAGACACCGGTGAAGTTAACAGATGAACAAAAGGATCTGTTGCGTCAATTTGAAAAGTCGTTAGGCGAGGGTGGCCATCGTCACACGCCGCACAGCAAGTCCTGGACTGATCGGGTTAAAGATTTTTTCTCATGATTGCGACTGTAATCTCAGCGCAGACCATCCACCAAGAAGCAAATGGTCTGCGCCGTTGATTCATTAGTCACCGATTAGAACTTGTAACCCACACCGACCAGGATATTGTAGGATGTCAGCCCGTTTGTTCCTGAAGATGTGAGCGTGCGGCCTTGTGCGACTGTGTTGGTTGCGCTTTCGGTTTGGTTGCCATAGTTGAAGTAGTTGCCTTCAATAAACCCGTACCATCCGCCTTGGAATATATGCTTGTATCCTAAGCCTAGCGAGTACCCTTTGAAGTTGTAGGTCAGAGAGTTGTAGTTGGTGACTTTGGCTCCGGTATAACCGATTTTGGCGTAGGCCAAGCCATCCGTGCCCACGGCGACCGCCGGAGATAAAAAGATGTTGTACGAATCTTTTTTCTGGTACTTGTAGTCGTTGGTGACGTTGTTTTGACCGGGCAATGCACGTGCTGTCGTGACGTACATGTCGCCGCTTGAACCAGCAAATGGTGAATATTCAACACCCAGACCCAGTAAAAAACGATCGTTGATACTTTGATACCAGCCAATCGAAATGGTGCCCGTGGCATTGCTCGTACTGTTTGACGTGGTGGAGACAGGGATTGACACGTTGTTTACGCTCAAGGTGCTGCTGTCGTGGGTGGGTGATACAGATTCATAGCCAATACCAATTTGGCCAAATGCACCTTGAAATTTTGATGGTTGGGCTGCAACGGAGCTAGCAGCCGCGAGGCCGGCAAACAATACACAGTGTCTCAGAGTTAGCATTAGATTTCCTTTGTGGCGGTTGGTTTTGCCCTTGGTACGGCCGGACAGTCCTTGACTTATAAAGGTATGGTCAACTAAATGCTTGCAATTGCTTGCAGCTGCGGATTAAAAAAGCCAGCAGATTAACGATGCGAATCGTTGTCTATCAGGATTTGGCTAAGTAATCGATCGCGGCTTGTACGCCGCCCCGTTGATGGGGGACGCCTGCAGCGGCCAACCCCATTTCCACACCACCTAAGGTGCCGATCAGCATCAGGTCATTGAAGTGCCCAAGGTGGCCGATTCTGAATACCCAGCCTTGGAGTTTGTTTAGTCCGGTGCCCAGGGACATGTTGTAGCGCCCTAGAACGAGTTTTCTGAAAGCATCGGCATCGTAGTAGGTGCCATCTGCTCGTTTGGGCATGACCACGGCCGTTAACACCGGGCTGTACTGGTCAGGGTTGGTGCACAGTATCTCGAGTCCCCAAGCCTGCACGGCAAGCCTGGTGGCCTGGGCGTGACGTTGATGACGTTCAAATACGTTATGCAGCCCCTCCTCATGCAGCATATCAAGCGCTTCGGCCAAACCGTAAAGTAGGTTGGTGGCTGGCGTGGTCGGCCAATACCCATTGCGATTGGCCGCAATTATCTCGTCCCAGCGCCAGTAAGCGTTTGGTAGCTTGGCGTGTTTGCTGGCTTCAATGGCCTTGTCGCTGATGGCGTTAAATCCGAGACCTGGCGGCAACATCAGGCCCTTTTGTGAGCCGGCGATGGTGACATCAACCCCCCACTGATCATGTGCGTAAGCAATGCTGCCAATGCCGGAGATGGTGTCCACCATGAGCAGTGCCGGGTGTTTGGCTGCATCCATGGCAGCTCTGACACTGGCAATGTCAGAGGTCACGCCAGTCGATGTCTCGTTATGCACAACGCACACTGCCTTGATCTCGCGTTCCGGATCTGCGGCCAGTCTAGCGTGGATGTCCGCAGGATTCACGCCCGTGCGCCAGTCCCCCGATATGAACTCAGGCTGCAGCTGGAGCTTTTGTGCGAGATTTTTCCACTGAGTAGCGAACTGTCCCGTCTCGACCATGAGCACTCTGTCGCCAGGCGACAAGGTGTTGACCATGGCTGCTTCCCAAGCGCCCGTGCCTGAGCCAGGATAAATGATCACCGGGTTGGTGGTGCCAAATACGGGCTTGATGGCCTGCAGTATGCGTAGTCCCAGATTTGCAAACTCTGGCCCTCGATGGTCAATGGTTGGGAAGTCGATGGCCCGCAGTACCCGATCTGGCGTGTTGCTTGGGCCTGGGATTTGCAGGAAGTGCCGACCCTGGCCAGTTCGGTTCAACAGGGTACTGGCGTGAATGGGGCTGTTATCGCTTTTTGTCATGGTGAAGTCTCAAAAGGTTTCTATTGTTATACCGCTGTTCTGATCCTGATTGCGACTGTTATATATGAGCCAATGCGCCTTGATGCTCAACAAGAAAAGGTAAAAAAAGGGCTCAAGCCGATTGGCTTGAGCCTGCGGGGCGATGATTACTTAATCAAGGAAGCGGGCTGAGCTTATTGGCCTGGTTTGGGTTGCTGGTCAAAGTCGCCTGCTAACGCTTGAACCAGTGCATCGGGTTTCAAATACTTGCGCAGTGCTGCGTTGACTGTTGCTGCATCAAGTGCCCGGAGTTTTTCATCGAACTGCGCCGACCACGCAAAGGTACGATTCTCATCCAGATAATTGATCCAGCTTCGGGCCAGGATGCTGTCTTGCGCCCGGTTCAGTTCGCGCAGATTGATAAGCGACTGTACGCCCTCATTGACTTCGGCGTCCGTAAATCCTTCGGTTAACGCCCGGGTCAGCTCTTCGTTCAGCGCTGCTTCAAATCGATCCCAACTCTGAGGTGCGAAGATGCCGGAGAAAGTCCAGTCTGCACTCGGCTCAAACGAAGACACAGACAACATGCTTCTGACGTCGTAAGACAGTCCATCCGTTTCCCGAATGCGCATCCACAGACGCGAGTTTGACGATGCACCAAGCAGATAGTTACCCATCACTAGTGCCGCATAGTCCGGATCAGTGTCCTGCAAAGGCATGGATAGTCTGGCCAAATAGACTGCGTTGGCTTTGTCTGGTGTATCAATGCGCATCATGGTGGGCTTGACATCAACGTAAGGGTAGGGGATGCGCTCAAACGTTGGTGCCCGACGCCAATCTTTCAGTGATGTCGTAACGGTTTGGATGACGGCATCAGGGTCGAATGCGCCAACCACCGCCACCGTGATGTTGCCCCCGCCATAGAAGGTGTTATGAAAGGCTACCAAGTCACTGCGCCTAATGGCCTCGAACTCGGCAATCGCTTCTTCGAAGGTGGGTACGTAGCGCACATCATCTTTTGGCCACGGGCTTTCGTAGCGAGCCAAGGCTCGCGAGGCCAATGCACCGGGTTCAGCCATCGAGGCTTTGATGCTGGTGATGGTCTGAGTGATGTATTCGTTTAACTCTTTTTCCGGGAAGTTGGCGTGCTTGATGATGTGCAAAGCCAGGTCGATCACAGCCGGCAGGTTGGCGCCGGTGGTTGAGATGTTGACAGACACGTCTGTGTCATTGCCACCGATACTCAGTTCGGCATTGAGTTCCTGAAGACGATCGCGAATTTGCTGGCGCGTCATGGCTTCGGTGCCATAGTCCAGCATACCGGCAGTCACACTCGATACCGTTGCCTTGCCTTTCAAGGTTAGAAGGTCACCGAAACGCAACAGAATGTTGGCCTGTACGCGTTGGCCACGAGTTGGCTTGTTAAGCAGCGCCATCTTGACGGGCCCACTCGGTAAATTCAGCAAACGGCGATCAGTCAGTTTGTCGATATTGGCAGGGGTGGCATCGAAGGCGTCAACGAGCTCAGCCTGAATGTCACCGACGTAACCCTCTAACAAGGGCTCGATGTCAAACCGATCCTTAACGGGTGCACGAACCGGACTGTCGGTCGGGATGTAGAGCCCCTCGGTGCGGTTGGCCGCCACGAAGTATTGATCAACCACGCGTTGCACGTCTTCGAGCTTGACTTCTCTGATGCGATCACGGTTCTTGAACATCAAGCGCCAGTCGCCCTGCGAAATGGGCTCCGAGATGGCCACCCCCACTCGCTGAACATTGCTGTAGAGCTCATCCCAGCTGTTCATCCATTGACTGCGGGCACGGTTGAGCTCTTCTTCAGTGAAGGGGACTGTTTGCAACGTTTCAAGCGTGCTGGTCATGGTCGACAACGCCTTCTCGGGATCCATCCCTGGCTTTAACTGGGCACCGAACATAACCGTACCTGGGCCATACATGTCACGAGCAAACCCAAACACATCGCTGGCAAGTTCGGTCGGTACCAGTGCCTTGTACAGTCGACCAGAAGGGGTATCGCTCACCATCATGGTGGCTAGTTCAAGTGCCGGGTAATCTGGATGACCGGCTGACGGGATGCGATAGACGGCGGCCGCTAAGGGCGTACCGCCAGCGCGGCGCAAGGTGATACGACGCTCACCGTCTTGAACCGGTTCGACGGTGTATTCGCGCGGCAGTACACGACTAGGCTTGGGAATGGGCCCAAACGCGCCTGCGACGGTATCGATGACTTGTTGCTCATCAAATTTGCCGGCTACCATCAAAACAGCATTATCGGGTTGGTAGTACAGGCGATAAAAGTCTCTAAGTTGGTCAATATCAACCCCTTCGACGTCAGAGCGTGCACCAATAACGCTCTTGCCATAGTTATGCCATTCGAAGGCTGTGGCGTGGGTTTTTTGGTAGAGCATGCGGAAGGGGCTGTTCTCGCCGCGCTCCATCTCGTTTCTGACCACGGTCATTTCAGAATCGAGATCTTCACGGGCGATAATGGAGTTGATCATCGCGTCAGCCTGCCAACGAATGTACCAGTCGAGCGTCTCTGGGTTGGCAGCGAAGGTCGCGAAGTAGTTGGTCCGATCCTCTGAGGTGGTGCCGTTGGCTCTGAGTCCACGTTTGGAGAACTCGGCTAAGGCATTGCGAGTAGTCGGTGTGCCCTTGAAAATCATGTGCTCGAGCAGGTGAGCCATACCGGTTTGACCGTAATTCTCGTGTCGGGAGCCAACCAGATAGGTCATGTTGACTGTCACCGAAGGCTTGGCATTGTCTGGCGCCAGCAAAAACCGGAAACCATTGCTTTGAAGGCGGTATTCCGAAATCCCTTCGACTTCTGTGACTTTTTCTACACCGGCTGGCAAGGTCAATGCCTGGGCAGGCAGGAACAGAACCGTCAGAGTCAGGGTCACGACCCAGTTAGAAATCGTTTTCAAGCGTGTCATATGCAACCTAGTTTTGTTCAGGGCAAAAAGGGGTTTCTGGTTTGTTGGATAGCGATGCGCCTAGAAGGTTCCAAATCTGCACAATCTGTTGTTAGCCACAATCGTGCAGCAGAACCTGGTTGGGCCTACTGTTTGTGAGATTATGAACCGCAACCATAGCCGTGCCCTTAACTTGGCGCAATCGGTGTTTGCGCGCGGTGATACCGGACGGTTACTTTGAAAGCAGTCGCATGGCTTGCTCCAAGCCGGCGACCGTGACCGGAAACATGCGCTCTTGCAAGATATTGCGAATGATCGCTATTGACTGACGGTATGGCCATGAGGCTTGGGGTTCGGGGTTGAGCCAGACGGCCTTGGGCCAAGTGCTCACCATGCGCTGCAGCCATTGAGCCCCGGGCTCTTTGTTGTAGTGCTCGACCGAGCCACCAGGTTGCAGGATTTCGTAGGGGCTCATGGACGCATCGCCCACGAAGATTAGCCGCCAGTCGGCATTGAATTTTCTCAGAATGTCCCAAGTATCAAACCGTTCCATTTGGCGTCGTCGATTCGATTGCCACAGGTGCTCGTAGGGACAATTATGGAAGTAGTACACCTCGAGGTTTCTGAATTCGCTGCGCGCAGCAGAAAACAACTCCTCGACGCGCCCAATGTGGTCATCCATGCTGCCACCGACATCAAGCAGCATCAGCACTTTGACGCTGTTGTGACGCTCGGGGATCAGCTTTAAATCCAGATGTCCGGCATTTCTGGCGGTGCTGCGTATCGTGTCGGGCAGGTCAAGTTCAAGGTCTGCACCCTCGCGCGCGAAACGACGCAGGCGGCGAAGTGCTACCTTAAAGTTTCGGATGCCGAGTTCAATTTGGTCGTCGTAGTCACGGAACTGACGCTCGTCCCAGACCTTGACGGCAGTGCGGTTGCCCGCCGATTTGCCACCGACCCGGATTCCTTCGGGGTGGTAGCCCCCGTTGCCAAACGGCGAGGTACCGCCCGTGCCAATCCAGCGGTTGCCACCAGCGTGCCGCTCTTGCTGCTCGTTGAGTCGTTCCTGGAACATGTCCATGAGTTTGTCCCAGCCGTGCTTTTCAAGTTCAGCTTTTTGCTCAGGCGTCAGGCGCCGCTCAAACTCCTTGACCAGCCAATCCAGCGGAATCTCTTTGCTTGGCAGCTTGGCTTGCAGGCTTCGATAGTAGGTACCGAAAGCACGATCGAACCGGTCAAACAGCGACTCATCCTTAATCAGGGTGGTTCTGGCGAGGTAGTAAAAATCCTCCAGGCTTGGTGCCATTAGCGGATTACTCAGCGCATCGAGCAGTGTCAGATATTCCTTGACACTGACTTTGAGCTCGTGCGAGCGCAGGTGATAGAAGAAGTCAACCAGCATGGCGATTTAGGAGGTCAGTAAGGTGAGCTTTGATTTCAGGCCACTCGCCAGCGGTAACGCTATACATGACCGTGTCGCGCACGGTGCCGTCGCGTCTGAGCGCATGGCCGCGGATTACGCCATCGCGCTTGGCGCCCAAGCGCTCGATGGCACGTTGCGAAGCCCAGTTGAAATTGTCAGTGCGCCAGCCTACGGTATTGGCGCCTAGTGCTTCGAAAGCGTGGCTCATGAGCATGAGCTTGCAGGTGGTGTTCAAACCAGTGCGCTGATAGCGCTTGGCATACCACGTGTAACCAATCTCCAGCCTGCCCACATCAGCAATGATGTCGTGATAGCGTGTGCTGCCCACGATCTGGTCAGTGCTCAGGTCACGCACAGCAAAAGGGAGCATATGGCCAGCTGCTAGCCCGTTCAGTGCCGTGCGGATGTAGCCTGTTGCAGCGCCCGGCTCAGGAACCGATGTCACACGCAAGCGCCACAGCTCACCGTCGGCGGCTGCCAATTCGAGCGCAGCTGCATGCTCGAGCGTGAGTGGTTCGAGCCGAACCATGCCGTGCTCCAGGGTGCAGGGTGAGGGGGCTCGGGTAAAAGACGTCATGGTTGTCTGCGAGTGGTGCTGCGTGTGACCGCCGCCAGACGTTCGAGCAGTTGCACGTCTTGCTCGTTTTTAAGCAAGGCACCCGCCAGAATTGGCACGGAAGTTGCGTTGTGAGCATCGATTTGGTCGGCACTGATGTCTTCGGAGATCAACAGGCGCAACCAATCGAGAAACTCGGAGGTGGAGGGCTTTTTCTTAAGGCCTGGTGCATCGCGTAGCGCAAAAAAAGCATCGAGCGCAGCACGCAAGACATCGGCGTGCAGATTTGGATAGTGAACCGCAACGATGGATTTCAAGGTGTCGCGATCTGGAAACCTGATGTAGTGAAAAAAGCAGCGACGCAAGAACGCATCGGGCAAGTCTTTCTCATTATTTGATGTGATGATTACCAATGGTCGGTGCTTGGCCTTGATCGTCTCGTGCGTCTCGTAGACGTGAAACTCCATCTGGTCAAGCTCGCGCAACAGATCGTTGGGGAACTCGATATCTGCTTTGTCGATTTCGTCAATCAAGAGCACCGTGGGTTCATCCGACACAAATGACTGCCACAGCACCCCTTTGACGATGTAGTTGGCAATGTCTTTGACTTTTTCGTCACCAAGTTGCGAATCACGCAGCCGCGAGACAGCATCGTATTCGTATAAACCCTGATGTGCTTTGGTGGTGGACTTGATGTGCCACTGCAACAATGGGCGCCCTAGTGCTGCAGCCACTTCTTCGGCGAGCATGGTCTTGCCGGTGCCCGGCTCTCCCTTGATCAGCAAAGGCCGTTGTAGGGTCAGTGCGGCGTTGACGGCGAGTTTTAGGTCATCAGTAGCAACGTATCGGTCGGTGCCTTCAAAACGTGATGGCTCTTGGCTGGTGCTCGTTACAGAAGTCATTGGGGGCTTTCCTACAACAAAAGTGGTTGTTCTGCCTATATCTGGATCAACAATTATCGTACAATCCGGTAACTTTTCTGGGTCGAAAGCTTTGCGCTTTCGAATCACATCGTTTCACAAAACTAAAGAGTGCACGCATGAATCTGTCACTTCAAGTTGTATCCCGAGTTTTTCGCCGCTCAGTTGTCGGCGCCGCCTGTATGGTTGCGCTGGGTGCGTCGGGCGTTGCCCTGGCAGCTGAGCCCGTCAAGGGCGACATCGAGGCCGGTCGCCAGAAAATCTCCATGTGTATCGGTTGCCATGGCATCCCTGGATACAAGGCTAGTTTCCCCGAGGTCTACGCTGTACCCATGATCGCCGGTCAACAGGAACAGTACATCATTGTGGCACTTCGTGCGTACGCCAACGGCGAGCGCAGTCATCCGACCATGAATGCGATTTCGGCTAGCCTTTCCGAGCAGGACATGGCTGATCTGGCGGCTTACTACGCCAACTTGAAATAAGACCGGACAGGAACAGGAATGGATATGAAACTCGATATGAAACTGGACAAGAAAGCCATCGCCACAAGTGCACTCGCTTTGGCCGGTAGCCTGTTCGCAGTAGGTGCGCAGGCTGCCAATTTGCAAGAAGGGCAGGCGGTGTGGGAGCGTCTGAACTGTGCATCCTGTCATGGTGCCGATGCGGTCAAAGGTGTTGATCCGAGCTATCCAACCCTAGCTGGCCAGCATGCAGACTATCTTGAGCATGCATTGACTGCCTATCAGCGCGGTGCGCGGGGTCTACCGGCCTCGGCCAACGTGCGCAACAACGCCATCATGGCGGCGTTCGCCACTCAGTTGTCCAAGCAAGACATCCAAAACGTCTCGGCCTGGCTGGCCTCCTTGCCATCACCCCTGTCGGTGAAAAAATAGGTTTTTAAAGCAGTCCCTCTGATATTTGATGGTGCTGTACTGGACGCCGGCCCAAGTTCTCACTTGCGGCCGGTTTTTGTTGCGCGGCGCTCGATCAAGTCAATGTAGGTCTCGTTATTCAATGGCTGACCCAGCCTTTGAGCCTCCCAGATCACTTGCCCTAGGCACTCCATGATTTCGTGCACGGCGTCATGCTCACCGAGTCTGGCGGCGAGCTTGGCGTGAGCGGCTCGGATACCCGGTGGCTGATCGATGGATATCTGCTCGGCGATCGCCAAGTGCATGGATAGATGCAGAAACGGGTTAGTGCGGCCTTGTTCGACTGAGTAATCTTTTTCCAGTGCCTCGGGATCCTGCAGCTCGTCGACATATTCCGGGTGCCGCTCAATCAGGTCAGCGGCCATGGTCTCAAGTGGTGTGAGCACACCATTGCCCTGGCGCTTTTGCCAGGCTTGAATCAAAAAAGTGCGTACCTCATCTCGACTGGGGTTAAACATTGGTGTTTCCTGGGTCGGTATGCGAGTTAAACTAGGGGTTTCTCTAACCCCGATTTTGCGGAGTGTTCATGTCATACCAGCATATCAAAGTGCCTAGCGCCGGCCAAAAAATTACAGTTAATGCGGATTTTTCACTGAATGTTCCTGATGAGCCGATTATCCCCTACATTGAGGGTGATGGCACGGGCATGGACATCACGCCAGTGATGCTTAAGGTTGTCGATGCAGCCGTTGCCAAGGCGTACGGTGGCAAGCGCAAAATCCACTGGATGGAAGTATATGCGGGTGAAAAATCAACCCAGGTTTACGGCCCGGATGTCTGGTTGCCTGATGAGACGCTTGACGCAGTTCGAGACTATGTGGTGTCGATCAAAGGTCCTTTGACCACACCAGTTGGCGGTGGCATTCGTTCGTTGAACGTGGCGCTGCGCCAACAGCTTGACCTCTATGTTTGTTTGCGTCCGGTTCGCTATTTCAAGGGTGTGCCTTCGCCTTTGCGCGAGCCAGAAAAGACCAACATGGTGATCTTTCGCGAGAACTCGGAAGACATCTACGCCGGTATCGAGTTTGCAGCTGAATCCGAGCAGGCCAAGGCGTTGATCGACTTTCTGCAATCCAAGCTCGGTGTCAATAAAATCCGTTTCCCCAACACCTCAGGTATCGGTGTCAAGCCCGTGTCCCGTGAGGGGACCGAGCGACTGGTGCGCAAGGCCATGCAGTACGCCATTGACAATGATCGCAGCTCTGTGACGCTGGTTCACAAGGGCAATATCATGAAGTTCACTGAGGGCGGTTTCCGTGACTGGGGTTACGAGCTGGCCCAAAAAGAGTTTGGCGCCGAGTTGATCGATGGCGGCCCATGGTGCAAATTCAAGAACCCCAAAACGGGGCGTGAAATCATCGTCAAGGACAGCATTGCTGATGCATTTTTACAGCAGATCCTGTTGCGTCCAGCCGAATACGATGTGATTGCCACCTTGAACCTGAACGGTGACTATGTGTCAGACGCACTAGCTGCCCAGGTCGGTGGGATTGGTATTGCCCCAGGTGCAAACCTGTCAGATTCGGTCGCCATGTTTGAAGCCACCCACGGCACGGCGCCCAAGTATGCCGGCAAAGACTATGTGAATCCCGGTTCGGAAATCCTGTCTGCAGAGATGATGTTGCGTCACATGGGTTGGGTTGAGGCCGCTGACCTCATCATCAGCAGTATGGAGAAATCGATCCTGTCCAAGAAAGTGACCTATGACTTTGCTCGCTTGCTCGAGGGTGCGACGCAAGTCTCATGTTCCGGCTTTGGGCAAGTCATGATCGACAATATGTAGCTGGAAATAGAGTCAGGTGCGCTAACTTAGGGCATTCCCCGATGTGCACCGCTTAGTGTTAGTGCAAAATTGTAACTATGCAGGTGGGGAGACAATTCCTGCAAGGTGGGACTGGCAGCACTGGTTCGTAAATCCGACAGCACTAACCAAAAAAACCAGAAACGCATCACGGCCGGCACAATGTGTCGGCCGTTTTGTTAAGTGATTCAGCAATCAGTCAGGCCGCAAAAGTCCTGTTTAGTGGTGAGGAATCCGCATGGCAGACCGGTTCATGCAAGAGGGCAAGTCGAGCTACTGGCGGTTTTGTCGGTGGCTGGTGCTCATTTGTCTGATGGCTTGGCTGGTGGCAACGCTGGTCCCACTGGCGTTGGCACAGCTTGGCATTACCGGTTCGGTATTGGGTTGGCCCTTTGTGTTTGCCTTGGCCGCTTTTGTGGTCCCGTTGGTTTACCTGATCATCATCGGGGTATTCAGTCTGGTCATGGACCGTGCCGAGCGCGATAAGCAGGCCGAATATGTCTCAGAGAGGACAACCGATGAGTGAAGGCGCGCCACTAACGGGCCGGGCATGGCAAATCACCTTGGGCAAACGCTACGCTTACTATGCGCTCGGTTTCTGTTTACTGATCGGCGCGTTGGCGGCACTCGAGGTGTTTGGCATTGCCCGTGAGTGGATTGGCTACATTTTTCTGTTCTCAACAGTGGTGATGTACGCAGCCATCGGGATTTTTTGTCGGACATCGGATCCCGTGGAGTATTACGTTGCGGGCAGGCGCGTGCCCGCAGTCTTTAACGGCATGGCCACTGCAGCTGACTGGATGTCGGTCGCGTCATTTCTTGGCGTGGCCGGCACGCTCTATCTGATTGGGTTTAACGGGCTGGCTTTCATCCTCGGTTGGACCGGCGGCTACGTCTTGCTGGTGCTGCTGATTGCGCCTTACTTGCGTCGTTTCGGCTGTTACACCATTCCCGATTTCTTGGGGGCACGGTTTGGAGGACACACCACCCGATTGGTAGCCGTGGTTTGCACCCTGGCGTGTTCGTTTAGTTATCTTGTGGCCCAGATCTACGGCGTCGGTCTGATCACCACACGGTTGACGGGGCTGTCGTTTGAACTTGGCGTCTTTATTGCCTTGGGCAGCATGCTGGTCTGCTCGTTTTTAGGGGGAATGCGGGCAGTCACTTGGACGCAGGTTGGGCAATACATCATTTTGGTGATTGCCTATTTGCTACCCGTTATCTGGTTGTCGATGAATCAGACCGACCGAATACTGCCGCAGTTAGGCGCCGGTCAGGTGCTCGCCCAGGTCGCTGAGCGTGAGAAACAAATCGAGCAAGATCCTGCCGAGGCCCAACTACGTCAATACTGGCAATCGCAAAGCGATTTAAAGCAAATCCATATCGATGCTTTGCCACTGTCCTGGCAAACAGAAAAAGACGCTTTGCGCACCAAGCTGTTGCGTGCGCGCGAGTCAGACGCCTCCATGCTGGAGGTCCGACAGCTTGAACGTGAACTGGCCAAGTATCCGGAATCAGAGCAAGCAGCGCGCGAGCGTTGGGCGGCTGAACGTGATGAGTATCGAGCCCGGGCACAGGCGCCGGAGCCTTTTTTGTCGCCCTTTAACGGTTCGCAGGGTGCCTCTTGGTCGGATGCACAGAATAACTTTCTGGCGCTGCTTGTCTGTCTGATGCTCGGCACTGCGGGCTTGCCACATATCCTGATGCGCTCACTGACGACACCGTCGGTGAGTGCGGCCCGACGCTCGGTGTTCTGGTCATTATTTTTCATTCTCGCGCTGTACTTGATGGCGCCAGCCCTGGCCGTACTCGTTAAAAATGAAATCTATCAGCAAGTGGTGGGTATGTCATTTGCTGAATTGCCTGAATGGATCAGCGTCTGGTCGGCGCTTGATCGATCCTTGGTGGATCTAAGAGACATCAATGGCGATGGCATTGTGCAATTGGCGGAGCTTCATCTGGCATCCGACATGGTGGTGCTCGCGGGCCCGGAAATAGGAGGGCTGCCATACGTGATGTCAGGTTTGATTGCTGCCGGTGCCATGGCCGCGGCACTGTCAACAGCCGATGGCCTGTTATTGACCTTGTCAAATGCCCTGTCTCATGACATGAGCTTTCGGGTGATGTCACCCGACATGAAAAGTCATCGGCAAGTCATCATGTCCAAGGTGTATTTGCTATTCGTCGCTTTTGCGGCCGCCTGGGTCGCTACCCGGACCCCGGGTGACATTATCTTCATGGTGACTGCTGCATTCTCCTTTGCGGCTGCGTCTTTTTTTCCGGCGCTGGTGTTGGGCATTTTTTGGTGGCGCACCACCAGTTTAGGCGCCTCATGGGGCATGTTGACAGGTTTGTTGGTCACAGGCTATTACATGGCATCGACCCAGCCTTGGCTTCGTGAGTTGGTGTTTGGTGTTTCTCGGGCAGAGCCCATCGAGCTTTGGTGGGGTATACAACCAAGTGCTGCGGGTGTGTTTGGAGCACCGGCCGCGTTGCTGGTCATGGTGTTGGTGTCGTTGATTACGCCTAAGCCTGGCGAACTAGCGAAAGCTTTCGTGGCGCGCATGCGAAGACCGTAGTAGCGCAAGCACCGCACCTTTGCCACCATCGGCAGGTGGGGGCGTCACAAAACCTAAAACCTCAGGCATCTGAGTAAGCCAATGGCGCGCAAGATAGCGCAACACCGATGTGCCACCCTCAGAGCCATAGCCTTGACCATGCACGATACGCACGCGGGTAATGCCCCGACCTGCAGCGGTCTGCACAAAATGATGCATCGCCACGCGCGCTTGGTCGCGCGAGAGCCCATGCAAATCAAGTGATTCCCGAATCTTGCTGGCCTCACGTCGAAGACGCCGCAGCGCTTCGCCAGAGACGCCCGAGACTCTGAATGTTTCCGGTGCTTCTTCAAGCGAGTATGGGTCACCATCCGAGAGCTTGGCGTTTGTCGAGGATCCGGTGGTGGCGCGCAGACGGCGCGCGAGCACTTGTTGCGATACGCGGGTAGTTGAGCTTGCAGGTTGATGGGTCACTCGCGTGTGACCCTTCAGAGGTATGACTTGGCGGTAGGCTTGCGCCAGTAGTTTGGCCTGCGCTTCAGACAGCGCTGCTGGCTTGTCAGGCCGACTCATTTTCCAGCCAGCGTTGAGCGTCAAGTGCTGCCATGCAGCCTGTGCCAGCACTGGTAATGGCCTGGCGGTAGACATGGTCTTGTACGTCACCTGCCGCAAAGACGCCTGGTACTGATGTCATGGTTGCCAGGCCCTTTAAGCCGCTGCGAGTAACGATATAGCCGTTTTCCATTTCGATTTGGCCTTCGAAGATACCGGTGTTGGGACTATGGCCAATCGCAATGAATACGCCCGTCACTGCGACATCGATCGGCGCTTGTCCGTTGGTGCTACGCAAGCGCACACCCGTGACGCCAGTGTCATCGCCCAGGACCTCATCAAGCTCACGATAAAGCGCCAATTTAACGTTGCCGTTTTGTGCCTTGTCCATGAGCTTGTCGATCATGATGGGCTCAGCTCGGAATTTGTCGCGACGGTGTACAACCGTGACGGTTTTGCAGATATTTGAGAGATATAACGCTTCTTCAACCGCGGTGTTACCGCCACCGACAACCACCACGTCCTGGTCGCGGTAGAAAAAACCATCACAGGTGGCACAGCCAGATACACCGCGCCCCATGAAAGCTTCTTCTGATGGCAAGCCAAGATACTTGGCAGAAGCGCCAGTGGCCAGAATCAAGGCGTCGCAAGTGTAGGTCTTACCGCCATCGCCGAATAACGTGAAGGGGCGCTTTGACAAGTCGACCTTTTCTATCTGATCAAAAATCAGTTCGGTGTTAAAACGCTCGGCATGTGCCTGAAACCGTTGCATGAGATCAGGGCCTTGAACGCCTTGTGCATCAGCTGGCCAGTTATCCACCTCGGTGGTGGTCATCAATTGCCCGCCTTGCGCCATGCCGGTGATCAGCACAGGATTCAGATTGGCGCGCGCAGCGTAAACGGCTGCTGTGTACCCGGCAGGTCCGGAACCGAGAATGAGGACTTTGGCGTGTTTGATGTCAGACATGATATTCCTGCGTGTAAAAGTAACTATTGAAATAGTATAGCGGTGATTGTAAACAATTACATTTATTATATATTAATAAAATGATAACTATTAGGCGAAGATATAATGGCGCTCATGTCTAAAGTCACCGCCGCATCGGCGCGAGCAGGGCGCTCGGCCCGAAGTTCGCGCAACGTCCGCAATGGACCTTCACCTTTGCAACTGCGTGTGCTCTCGTTTCTACGGGAAGCTCGCTGGGTGCTGTTCGCTCTGCTGGCTGCATGGCTGGCGCTGGTTTTAGCGACCTGGAGCCCGGCCGATCCCGGTTGGTCGCACTCGGCAACCCAGTCGGTGTTGGTTAACCGTGGCGGCATTTTGGGCGCTTACACTGCTGACATCCTCTACTACTTGCTGGGCTTTTCTGCCTGGTGGCTAGTGGTGTTGCTTTTGCACCGGGTCTACGCCGGTTACCGGCGTTTGGTGCATCACTTTCGTGACGAAGGCGATCAAGCACTGGATCGTGTGCGCTGGGAGCAGGGTGTTGGATTTGTTTTGGTGCTCGCAGGATCGGTAGGGCTGGAGTCCTTGCGCTTGGCTTCACTGGGCGTTGACCTGCCAAGCAAGACTGCCACGATCAGTGGCGCTGGCGGTGTGATCGGTTATGCCTGGTCGTCGCTATTGAACATGTTGGTGGGATTCACCGGTAGCACGTTGATACTGATCGCCATGCTGGTGATCGGCTCGAGCCTGTTTTTTGGGTTTTCCTGGATGATGGTGTGTGAACGGCTAGGTACTTGGCTAGAGCGCGGTGTGATGGGGATCTATTACGCCTATCAGGCTCGTCAGGATCGACGCTTGGGCGAGGCGGCTTTGGCGCAGCGCCATGAGGATGTTGAAAAACGCCATGATCAAATCACGCATGAACAACCGGTTCGCATCGAACCCGCTGTGGCGAGCGTGCCAAAATCTGAGCGGGTCCAAAAAGAAAGGCAGCAGTCGTTGTTTCAGGAGGCGGCTGCTGGCGATTTGCCTGAAGTCAGTTTGCTGGATGCGCCACCAGAGATGGTCGAGACCGTATCGCCTGAGACCATTGAATTCACTTCGCGGCTGATCGAGAAAAAACTCTCCGACTTCGGTGTTCAGGTGACGGTGGTGGCCGCGCAAGCTGGGCCGGTGATCACCCGATATGAGATTGAGCCTGCCACGGGTGTCAAAGGCAGTCAGATTGTTAACCTCGCTAAAGACCTTGCACGCGCGCTGAGCTTGGTCAGTATTCGGGTGGTGGAGACGATCCCTGGCAAGAACCTGATGGGCCTAGAGCTGCCCAACCCCAAGCGGCAAATGGTCAAACTCTCGGAGATTCTTGGCTCCCAAACCTATCACGCCAGTGCATCACTTTTAACCATGGCCCTTGGCAAAGATATCGCCGGTAATCCGGTGGTGGCTGATCTGGCCAAAATGCCTCACTTACTCGTGGCTGGTACCACGGGCTCTGGTAAGTCGGTTGGCATTAACGCCATGATTTTGTCACTGCTTTATAAAGCCGATGCCAGCCACACGCGGTTGATTCTGATTGATCCGAAGATGCTTGAGATGAGTGTCTACGAGGGCATCCCGCATCTGCTGGCACCGGTGGTGACCGACATGCGTCAGGCTGCCAACGCGCTGAATTGGTGTGTCGCTGAAATGGAAAAGCGCTACAAGCTCATGAGCAAAATGGGTGTGCGCAATCTCAGTGGCTTTAATACCAAAATCCGTGATGCAAAAAAGCGCGATGAGGTGATACCCAACCCGTTTTCATTAACGCCCGAGGCGCCAGAGCCATTGTCCGAGCTACCTACCATTGTGGTGGTGATCGATGAGCTTGCCGACCTGATGATGGTGGTTGGTAAAAAGATTGAAGAATTAATCGCTCGTCTCGCGCAAAAAGCCAGGGCGGCCGGCATCCATCTGGTGCTGGCCACGCAGCGTCCGAGCGTGGATGTCATCACTGGACTGATCAAGGCCAATATCCCAACTAGAATCGCTTTTCAGGTGTCTTCCAAAGTCGATTCACGTACTATTCTGGACCAGATGGGTGCTGAGACCCTTCTGGGTCAGGGTGACATGCTCTACATGCCGCCGGGTACCGGTCTGCCAGTTCGTGTGCACGGGGCTTTTGTGTCAGACGACGAAGTGCATCGGGTGGTCGAGTCCCTCAAGGCACAAGGCGAGCCCAACTATATTGAAGGTCTGCTAGAGGGGGGTGTGGCTGGCGAGACCGGTGACGGTGTTGGTAGCGTCACGGGCTTTACGGATGCTGAGGCAGACCCGTTATATGACCAGGCCGTCGCGATTGTTTTAAAGAACAAGCGCGCTTCTATTTCACTGGTGCAGCGTCATTTGCGTATCGGCTATAACCGTGCAGCGCGATTGCTTGAGCAAATGGAGCAGGCTGGCGTGGTGTCGAGCATGCAGTCCAACGGCAATCGTGAGATTCTTGCCCCTGCGGGCCCTTCCGATGAAGATTAAGTGCATGACAGGTGCCAACGCCTCGGTTCGTCGACGCTTGCTGGTTGGCCTTGGCGTGTTGGCCTTGTCAGGGGGGGCGGCTTGGGCGGCACCCGCGATTGAACAGTTCGAACAGTTCGTACAGACAGTACCAGCTGCGCGCGGCACGTTCGAGCAATTCACCGTCGGCCCCGATGGGCGCACGAGTCGCGCACAAACCGGTGTCTTTGCATTCGATCGGCCCGGCAAGTTTCGTTGGGATATCCAGACACCCCAACCACAGTTAGTGGCCAGTGACGGACGCACGCTGTACCAGCATGACCCTGATTTGCAACAGTTGACCGTGCGCGCACTTGATCAATCGATTGGGAGTTCGCCGGCTGCAATCTTGTTTGGACAGGGCAAATTGCAAGATGCTTTTGAAGTGTCTGAGTTGCCAGATGACGATGGCATGATGTGGTTACGTGCCGTACCCAAACGGCCAGACGCCGGTTTGACACAACTCGACATTGGCATGCGCGAAGGTCGGCCAGCTCGACTGCTATTAGTTGACGGCTTCGGGCAGACCACGCGGATCGAGCTTTTAACGCTGCGTGCGCAATCGGAGTTCGGTGCCAATGAGTTCGTCATTGACCCGCCACCGGACACCGATGTTATCCGGTTGCAATAACCATCATGGCGGACCTGTTTAGCCGCGAACCCAAAGCGCCACTGGCCGAGCAGATGCGTCCGCGCACGCTAGATGATGTGGTGGGTCAACAGCATCTGATCGGCCCGGGCAAGCCATTGCGCATAGCATTTGAGGCCGGCGAGCCCCACTCCATGATTCTCTGGGGGCCACCTGGCGTTGGTAAAACCACCTTGGCCCGCTTGATGGCGGATTTATTTGATTGCGCCTTTATTGCGATATCGGCGGTGTTTGCAGGTGTGAAGGACATCCGGGCTGCGATGGACCAGGCTCAACAAACACTGGATACCACCGGTCGACAAACGCTTTTGTTTGTGGACGAGATTCATCGCTTTAACAAGTCGCAGCAAGATGCACTATTGCCATTCGTTGAGTCAGGTCTGGTCGTCTTCGTTGGCGCCACCACAGAAAACCCTGGGTTTGAGGTTAACCGGGCATTGTTGTCGCGCGCACAAGTACATGTGCTTAAAGCCATCGAGGATGATGATCTCAGGCTGCTGGCTCGCAGAGCACTGGCGCGCGAACAAGTCCCGATCGAGCTTGATGCAGGGGCATTGAACTGGCTGGTCACACAGTCCGATGGAGATGCCAGGCGATTGCTGAACCAGCTCGAAATCGTCCTGCAGTCGTTTGATACGGGTGTTGTTGATGAGCATCAGCTTGCCAGTGTGCTGAGTCAGTCAGGACGTGCATTCGATAAAGGTGGGGACAACTTTTACGATCAGATATCAGCCTTGCACAAATCGGTCCGTGGGTCTGACCCCGATGCTGCATTGTATTGGCTCGCACGCATGCTTGATGGCGGCGCTGATGCTCGTTATCTGGCCAGACGCATTATTCGCATGGCCTGGGAGGATATTGGGTTGGCAGACCCACGAGCGATTCAGATCGCCCACGATGCAGCTGATGCGTTTGATCGGCTTGGATCGCCAGAGGGTGAACTGGCGCTGGGTCAGGCGGTGATTTATCTGTCTGTGGCGGCTAAGAGCAACGCGGGCTATAAGGCTTACAACCAGGCCAGAGCATTTGTCGCGCAGGACCGCTCTCGCGAGGTACCCAATCACCTGCGCAATGCCCCGACCAAACTAGCCAAGGACTTGGGGCATTCCCAAGGCTATCGCTATGCCCACGATGAGCCCGATGGGTTTGCCGCTGGTCAACGCTATTTGCCCGATGATATGCCTGCACCTGACTGGTATCAGCCCGTTAATCGGGGGCTAGAGATCAATATTTCACAAAAACTTAGGCAATTGCGCGAGCTTGATGAGCAGGCAAGAATGCGTGACTCGGACGCAGAGGGTTAGTTCGGCGGGTAAGTTGGGCGTTGCTGAGCCTATGAGATGGGTTTTTTTGTAACTAAGTGTTAGGTTTGTTACATCTGTCGTGGTTTAATCGGCAGAAATCACGCTAAACCGCGGCGCATGACCTGCCGCCCTGATAGACGGAAACCCACATGGAATGGTTTGATGCCCTGAACTTGTCTAGGTTGCAGTTCGCGTTTACGGTCGCGCTGCACATCATTTTCCCGGCGTTTACGATCGGATTGGCCAGTTACCTCTTCGTGCTAAATGGTTTGCATCATTTCACGCGCAAGACGGTTTACCTCGATCTCTTTAACTACTGGAAGAAGATTTTTGCCCTCTCGTTCGGCATGGGTGTGGTGTCCGGCCTAGTCATGACCTATCAGTTCGGTACCAACTGGAGTGTGTTTGCCGATAAGGTTGGTCCGATTCTGGGTCCGATCATGGGCTATGAGGTACTCACGGCGTTTTTCCTGGAAGCCGGTTTCCTAGGGGTGATGCTGTTTGGCCGGCAGAAAGTTGGCGAGCGCCTGCATTTGTTTGCCACGGGCATGGTGGCGTTTGGCACTTTTGCCTCGGCATTCTGGATTCTTTCCATCAATAGCTGGATGCAAACACCAGACGGCTTTGCAATCAATGAGGCTGGGCAGTTCATCCCGGTCGATTGGATGAAAGTCATCTTCAACCCCTCATTCCCCCACCGGTTTGCTCACATGGTGCTGGCGGCCTACTTGACCACAGCATTTGTCGTCGGTGGCGTCGGTGCCTACCATCTGCTTAAGCTGCGCGCCGGCAAGGCTGATGGCTCCATGAGTGTGGAGGCGGTCAAGAAGATGTTCTCGATGGCGATGTGGATGGCGGCCATCGTGACCCCTATCCAGATCTTCGCCGGTGACTCTCAGGGCCTAAATACCTTGCAGCACCAGCCCATGAAAATAGCGGTCATTGAAGGTCACTTCGAATCAGAAAAGCCGGCTGGCCTGGTGCTATTTGGCATTCCCAATGAAGAAGAAGCCAAAATGGAGTACAAGGTCGAGATTCCGCTGTTGGGCAGTATTATTTTGCGGCACAGTCTGACCGGTGGTTTGCAGGGGCTTGATGCGTTTCCCAGAGCTGACTGGCCACCGATGGCACCGCCTTTCTATGCTTTCAGGGTCATGGTGGGGATCGGGTTCCTGATGCTCGCCGTTGGACTCTGGAGTTTGTATTTGCGCCGCAAGGGCAAGCTTTATGACACGCCACTGATGTTAAAGGCTGCGCTTTTGATGTCACCGGCAGGATTTGTGGCAGTGATTGCCGGCTGGATTGTGACCGAGGTCGGGCGCCAGCCATATACCGTCTATGGATTGCTGCGCACCGAAGACTCGCTCTCACCAATCACCACATCCATGGTAGCCACCAGCCTGGTGGCCTTTGTGGTGGTCTATTTCACGCTGTTTACGGCCGGCTTGGTCTACATCCTGAGGCAGATGCGACAGCCGCCGGTGGCGTCCGAACCCACCATGGACGTCAAACTGCCCACTCGTGCGGCTGGCTTTGTGCCGCCGTCTCTGGCCCGTAAACCCCAAGCCGCAAGGAGCAATCATGATTGACTTTCCATTGATTTGGGCAGGGCTGATTGCATTTGCTCTTCTGGCTTACGTGGTGCTAGACGGGTTTGACCTGGGTGTGGGGATTCTATTTCCGTTTGTTAAAGGGCAGGACAACCGTGATCAGATGATGAATTCGGTGGCGCCGGTCTGGGATGGCAATGAGACCTGGCTGGTGTTGGCTGGCGGAGGTTTGTTTGCTGTGTTTCCGCTGGCGTATTCAATCATCATGCCCGCACTCTACATCCCCATCTTTTTGATGCTGTTGGCACTTGTGTTTCGTGGCGTCGCCTTTGAGTTCAGGTTCAAAGTGCGTGGCAAGTCCAACTTCTGGGATCTGGCATTTGCCGGCGGCTCAACCGTGGCGGCCTTTGCACAAGGCATGGTGCTTGGTGGCATCGTGGAAGGGATCGCGGTGCAAGGTCGTTCGTATGCTGGTGGTGCGTGGGATTGGTTCTCACCGTTTGCGGTGTTAACTGGCTTGGCATTGGTGGTAGGTTATGCGCTGTTGGGTGCAACTTGGTTAATTCTTAAAACCGAGGGTGAGGTCCAGCAGCATGCCAAACGGTATGCGCCACGCTTGTTAATTCTCGTGTTAGCTGCCATGGTGGTATTAAGTGTCTGGACAGCGACCCTGCATGAGTACTACTTGCAACGCTGGCTGGTGTGGCCTGACCGTTTGTACACCCTGATTGTGCCGGTGTTGGTGTTGGCGTGTGCTTTTGCGGTATTTGATGGGCTAAAGCGTAACCGTCCGGGCAAGCCCTATCTGGCAGCAGTGGGGCTGTTTGTGGTGTCCTACATCGGCCTTGCCATGAGTCTGTTTCCTTACCTCGTGCCGCCGTCGGTGACGCTTTGGGAGGCGGCCGCACCCGACAAGTCTTTGCAGTTCTTGTTGGTGGGTAGTGTGGTGCTGATCCCAACGATTCTGGCTTATACCGCCTATTCGTATTGGGTCTTTAGGGGCAAGGTTGGCGACAGCCATGGATACCATGGATGATGGCCATCGCGGTGGCGAGGCGCCAAGGCCAGCATGGCAGCGTGTTGGCTGGTTCGTTTTGTTGTGGGCAGCCGGTGCTGGTCTGTTGTGGCTGATCAGCCTCGTGATTCGTTGGGCGGTGGTGCCAGATTGATCGGTGCGCAGCGCCAATGAGTTGTCGTGGCTGGCAAGGCTACAATGCAACTTTGATGACTATCTGCCTTCGTAGCGACCATGCTTGATCCTGTTTTGCTGAGAAAAAACCTTGACCTTGTTGTCGAGCGATTAGCCACACGTGGCGTGACATTTGATGTGGCGTCCTTTAATGAGCTCGAATCGCAACGCAAGGCGATTCAAACCGAGACTGAAACGCTGCAAGCCCAGCGCAACACCCTGGCCAAGCAAATCGGTGCCTTGAAATCCAAAGGCGAGGATGCTTCTGAGGTCATGGCGCAGTCTCAGACAATCCCCGGCAAGCTCAAGGCACTCGAAGAGTCGTTGTATCAAATCCAGGCGCAATTAAATGCGCTGCTGTTGGCAACACCGAATTTGCCACATGAGTCGGTGCCGCTGGGCAAAGACAGTGATGACAACGTCGAGCTGCGGCGCTGGGTGCCAACGCCCGATGCGCAAGGCAATCCTGCGTCACTGGGTTTTGAAGCAAAAGACCATGTCGATATCGGCGAGCCACTGGGCCTGGATTTTGAAGTGGGTGCCAAGCTGTCTGGTGCAAGGTTCAGTTTCATGCGTGGCCAGATGGCGCGTTTGCACCGTGCGCTGGCGCAATTCATGTTGGATTTGCAGACTGGACAGCATGGTTATACCGAGTGCTATACCCCCTACATCGTGAATGCGTCCACGCTCGTGGGTACAGGTCAGTTGCCAAAGTTTCGCGAGGACATGTTCTGGGTGACGCGTGGTGGTGAGGTAGATGAGGGTGCTCAAGAGCAGTTCTTGATTTCTACTTCCGAGATTACGTTAACGAGCATGGTGCGTGACTCGATCGTGGCGCAAGCAGAGCTTCCGATCAAGCTAACGGCGCACACACCCTGCTTCCGTTCTGAAGCAGGCAGTGGCGGACGAGATGTTCGTGGATTGATTCGCCAGCATCAATTCGACAAAGTTGAAATGGTGCAGATTGTTCATCCCGAGCAGTCTTATGAAGCGCTCGATGAAATGGTCGGCCACGCCGAAGCCGTCTTGCAAGCACTTGGACTGCCATACCGCGTGATGCAGTTGTGCACGGGCGACATGGGATTTGGCGCCACCAAGACCTACGATCTCGAAGTCTGGATTCCTGCACAAAACACTTGGCGTGAAATCTCATCGGTCTCGAATTGCGAGGCGTTTCAAGCCAGACGTATGCAGGCGCGTTTCCGGCCAGCCTCTGGTAAGCCGGAGTACGTCCACACGTTAAATGGATCAGGTCTGGCGGTGGGCAGAGCCCTGGTGGCGGTGCTTGAGAATTACCAGCAGGCAGACGGATCAGTGCTTGTGCCCGAGGTTTTGCGGCCATATATGGGTGGCGCCGATCGATTGGTGCCTTAGGCTTTTGCCGGCAGCGTAGCCAAAACCTCGCCCTTGACCTATCCTTGCGTCTTTATGCATAAAACCACGGGATAGTTGTTTATGGACCTCGCCTCATTTGACTCCATTCACCGCAAGCCGGTGATGGCTCGCAATTTAATTGCCACCTCTCAGCCCCTGGCCTCCCAGGCTGGTGCAGCTGCGTTCGCGCGCGGTGGTAATGCCATCGATGCAGTCTTGGCCGCAGCGATCACGTTGACCGTGGTTGAACCCGTCATGAACGGGATTGGTGGTGATGCGTTTGCCATTTTGTGGGATGGCAAACAGTTGCACGGCATGAATGGTTGTGGTCGTGCGCCAGCGGGTTGGACACCCGAGCGTTTCAAGAGCTTGAAGGCTATGCCCAAGCAAGGCTGGGAGACGGTCACTGTGCCTGGCCAAGTGGCAGCGTGGGCGGACTTGTCAGAGCGATTTGGTGCGTTACCGTTTGAAGATCTGTTTGTCGATGCGATTCGCCATGCGATGGACGGATTCCCGGTCTCGCCCGTGATTGCCAAGCAATGGCATCAGGCCACCATTGATTTGGGCCACGAGCCAGGGTTCGCCGCATTCATGCCGCAGGGGCGGGCACCTAAAGCGGGTGAGATTTGGCGTTTTGCGGATCAGGCCGTGACGCTGCGTGAGATCGCCCGCACGCGAGGCCGTTCCTTTTATGAAGGTCGGCTGGCCCAACAGATAACGGCTTTCGCGAAAGAATGTGGTGCATCTTTGACGCTGGATGACTTGGCTGGACAACAAACGCAATGGGTGCAGCCGATCGGCCAAACCTATCATGATGTGACCGTCCACGAAATCCCGCCCAATGGTCAGGGCATCGCCGCTTTGATTGCGCTTGGCATTTTGAAGCACCTGCCCTATGAGCAGACCAAGCCTGGATCGGCTGAACGGGCACACCTTGAAATCGAGGTCATGCGTCTGGCGTTTGCAGACCTGTATGCTCATGTTGGGGATCCTGATCACATGCGCATGAGTTCAGAGGATCTACTCAATGATGCATATTTGAAGCAGCGTGCCAGTCTTGTCGACCCGAACAAAGCAGGGCAGTATCCTTCTGGCCAGCCTGGCTCTGGTGGCACGGTCTATTTGTGTGCAGCAGACGCACAAGGCCGGATGATTTCTTATATTCAATCCAACTTCAAGGGGTTTGGTTCCGGCGTGGTTGTACCAGGGACCGGTATTTCGCTACACAACCGGGGCATGGCGTTTAGCCTTGAGCCAGGTCACCCGAATCAGGTCGCTCCCGGCAAACGACCGCTGCACTCTATCATTCCAGCCTTTATGACCCGTGATGGCAAGCCTTTAATGGCATTTGGGGTGATGGGTGGCAACATGCAGGCCCAAGGACACTTGCAGGTGACTTTGCGGTGTGCCGTTGAAGGATTGAATCCGCAGGCGGCGTCAGATGCGCCTCGTTGGCGTATTAATGATGTTGGTGAGCTGATCATGGAGGCCGAATGGCCAGCGTCAGTCATCGAGCAGCTCAAAACCATGGGCCATAACCCCAAAGTGCAACCTAATAACAGCATCGATTTCGGGAGTGCCCAATTGATTGCGCAGTTGCCTTCACATGCTGGCGAGACCGTGGCTTACGTGGGTGGTTCAGATACGCGACGCGACGGTCAAGTCATTGGTTATTGAAAACCAAAGGCATCAGGAGCTCAGCGGCAATGATTTCTTCAACACGCGCCTTCGACATTGATGATACAGCGAAGGCTTGGGTTAGCCATGGCAAGTTTGTCATCGATGGTGCTTCCCATGGACCGTTAAGTGGTCTGACGTTTGCTGTCAAAGACATCTATGACGTTGCGGGTTGGCCGACCGGGTTTGGTAACCCTGTCTGGTTACAGACCCATGCGCCAGCCACGCTCACAAGCCCGATGGTGCAGTCACTGCTTGATGCAGGTGCAACACTCAAAGGCAAAGTGATTACCGATGAGCTGACCTACAGTTTAAATGGTGACAACATTCATGACGGTACGCCGCTCAATGCCAATGCGCCAGACTGTGTGCCCGGCGGTTCTTCAAGCGGTTCTGCAGCGGCAGTCGCTGCAGGGTTGGTTGATTTTGCCTTGGGTAGTGACACGGGTGGCTCTACCCGGGTGCCAGCGAGCTATTGCGGTATCTGGGGCTTGCGTTCCACCCACGGGTGCTTGCCAACGGTTGGGGTTTTGCCCTTGCAACCATCGTTTGATACCTTGACTTGGCTTGCGCAAGATATTGATGTGTTTGAGAAAGTCGGTGAGGTGTTGTTGCCGGCTACGCAGCATCCGTTGAAGAAGGTTTTGCATTGGCAAGATTTATGGGACATGGCTGAGGCTGAACTGAAGCCTGGTTTGGCGCAGGTGCAAAGCGTCTTGTCTGCGCTTTTAGGCGTGCAACCCGAGTCCCAGGATCTATTGCCAGTCGGGCAGACTTTAGAAGATTGGCGCCGTGCTTATCATGTGGCAAGTGCCAGAGAATCGTGGATGGTTCACGGTGCCTGGATTGATCAATATAAGCCTGCAATGGGGCAGGCAATTGCGGATCGATTCAAATTTGCATCGACTGTGACCGAGGCGGTTGCCAAAAATGCCTGGGCCGACATTGAGATGGTCAAGCAACGCGTGCAACAGTTGGTGGCTGAGCACGGGGTGGTGGTGTTGCCTTCGTCGGCCAGTACCGCGCCTAGGCTCGATGCTGCTCTTGCATCGGTCGATGACGTGCGCATGCGTACCATGCGCATCACTTGCGTGGCTGGACTTTCAGGCTTGCCGCAGATCAGCATTCCGATGCGCACTGCAAGTGGTAAACCATACGGCGTCTCTTTGCTTGGTCCCAAGGGCAGTGATCTGGCGCTACTTCGTTTGGCGGGCGCTGTATATGGTGGGCTCGCTCGGTAGTTTGTTTTAAAACCACTTAGCTCATGCTGTCCGCTAGAATCATTTGTTAATTTTTTAAGGACTGATCAATGTCAGATTACGTATTTGCCCCGCCTGCTGTGGTTTCGATTCCTGTGATTGGTAGCAGTCAGCAGTTTCCTGTGCGCCGGGTGTTTTGTGTGGGACGCAACTATGCCGAACATGCCAAGGAAATGGGTTTTACCGGTCGTGAGGATCCTTTCTTTTTCTGTAAGCCCGCTGATGCGCTGGTGATTGTGCCTGATGGCACCACTGGCAAGATTCACTATCCGTCCAAGACCGCGAATCTGCATTATGAGATGGAGTTGGTCGTGGCTTTGGGTAGTGGCGGCAAAGACATTCCGGTTGATCGTGCGGCATCCTGCATCTTTGGGTATGCACTTGGCCTGGATATGACACGCCGTGACCTGCAAGGTGAAGCCAAAAAGCAGGGGCGACCCTGGGAAGTTGGCAAAGCATTTGATGAGAGTGGTCCGATTGGTCCTATCCATCCCGTCACAAAAACGGGCATTCTGAATGCTGGTCAGATCTCTCTGGAAGTTAATGGCGCGGTCAAACAAAACAGTGATCTGGACCAACTCATCTGGAACATCCCGGAAAGCATCTCTTACCTTTCAGGACTGTTTGAATTAAGAGCAGGGGACTTGATTTTTACCGGAACGCCAGAAGGCGTGGGTGCTGTAGTTGCCGGAGACAAAATGGTTGGCCGATTTGCAGGGCTTGGTCAATTGAATGTTGAGGTGGTTTGAGTTCGAGCTTGAGCTCGACTGCTCGGCACGTCACTCAGGGTGTAAGGCATGGGCGGTGTCAGAGCCACCGCCCATGCTACGTGTAGTCGAGTACAGCGTTACTTCTGTTTCTTGTACGCCACCACTTGCTGGCGCTGTTGACCCAAGCCTTCGATCCCTAAGGTCATGACATCGCCAGCTTTCAGGAATACGGGTTTGGGTTTGACGCCCATGCCCACACCCGGTGGCGTGCCCGTGGTGATAATGTCGCCGGGCATCAAGGTCATGAACTGGCTGGCGTAGCTGATGATCGTCGCCACATCAAAAATCATGGTTTTAGTGTTGCCATCTTGGTAGCGCTTACCGTTCAGATCAAACCACATATCGAGTCGCTGTGGATTCTTGATCTCATCAGCAGTGACCAGCCAAGGGCCTACCGGGCCAAACGTATCACAGCCTTTGCCTTTATCCCATGTGCCGCCACGCTCCAGCTGATACTCACGCTCAGAGATATCGTTGACCACGCAGTAGCCGGCCACATGTTTGAGCGCATCTTTTTTGCTGACGTATTGGCACTTGCTGCCAATGACCACGCCCAACTCCACTTCCCAGTCAGATTTCACTGACCCCTTGGGCAGCATGACTTGATCATTGGGGCCACTCAAGCTCGAAGTTGACTTCAGAAACATGATCGGCTCTTTGGGGATCGGCATACCCGCTTCTTTGGCGTGGTCCGAGTAGTTCAGCCCGATCCCTAAAAATTTACCCACACCTGTTAGCGGCACGCCCATGCGTGGGCGACCTTTGACCAGGGGTAGCGACTCGGGTTTGATTTTGGCGATCTTGGCCAAGCCCGCGGGCGATAGTTCAGCCGGACCGATATCCTTGATTTTCTTGGAAAGGTCACGCAGCTTGCCATCGGCATCAATCAAACCAGGCTTTTCTTTGCCAGGGGCGCCATATCGAACGAGTTTCACGAGATCTCCTTACGTTTGAATAAAAACTTGCTGACTCAAAAGTCACAGCCGACAGTCTTGTCTGTGGCTGCTCATGAGTTAAGGATGATGTTACAGCGCGCACTCACTCTGAAGTGATGCTCAAACGTCGTTCGGGTGCTTGCCAAAGCGGCATTCATGCTGCAGTGCGGAACAACTTATTCGGGAAAACCCCTAAAATAGAACATTAAGTATTTTTATTCGGAGATGCTTGCATGGCCAAACCTCGCATATACATGCACGATGTATCACCGCGTGACGGGTTTCAAAACGAGGCAGTATTCATTGAAACTGCGGACAAAATTGCGTTCATCAATCAATTGAGTCAGTGTGGTTTCGCCAAGATCGAAGCGACATCATTCACCTCGCCCAAAGCTATTCCAGCGCTGCGGGATGCCGAAGTCGTCATGCATGAGATCGAGCGTGTCGCCGGCGTTGAATATACGGTGCTGATTCCCAACGTCAGGGGTGCTGAGCGTGCGCTCGCCTGTGGCATTGATGAAGCGAATCTGGTGATGTCGGTCAGTGAAACCCACAACCGTGCCAACCTTCGCATGACGCGCGAGCAGTCCATGGCGCAACTCGGTCAAATCATCGAAGTGTTGCAGCAGCAAACACTTGCCAAGCCGGTGGCTGTCAATGTGTCACTATCGACCACGTTCGGTTGTCCGATGGAGGGTGATATCGCTGAGGCTGAGGTTTTAAAGCTGATTGACAACTTTGCACGCCAAGGTGTCAGACGTATTACCCTGTGTGACACCACCGGCATGGCATTTCCGTCTCAGGTGCGTCGCTTGTGTCGCAAGGCCAAAGCCAACTATCCAGAAGTGACATTCACATTGCACTTTCACAACACACGAGGCTTGGCTCAATCCAATGTGCTGGCCGCCATTGATGCTGGCATTGATCGGTTTGACGCAGCCCTTGGCGGTATCGGTGGTTGTCCGTATGCCCCTGGCGCTAGCGGCAACGCTTGCACCGAGGAAGTGGTTCACATGCTCGAGCTTGAAGGTTTTGATACTGGCATTGACCTGCAAAAACTCTTGCAGGTGGGTGCCGTTTTACCGAGCCTTGTTCAACACGACGTGCCAAGCCAGATTTTGAAGGCGGGTCATCGATTGACCACCCATCCGGCTCCCGCTTACGTGCAGGAGACCGGTCAACCTAAACCTAAAGACGCAGCGGTTGGGGTAATCGCCTAGGCGGATACCAACTCAACTCAGCAGCAACTTGACCTTGGTTAGTCTGGCCAGCGGATCCTCTTCAGACAGCAGGTCAACTTTGATCACGGTGTCGATGTTCAGCAGTGTGGCCCATTGGTTGGCAACCCAGCCGCACTCATCGAGTCGATAGGGGCGAGTCAGTGGTAGCTGCTTTTCCAAGCCTTGCTTCTGGGCGTCAGCGATCAGTGCCCCGAGTTTGTCTGCCAGTGGCTGCAAATCTGGCGGGATATCGACCGCCATGTCTTCGTCGAGCAAGCTGACGCGGCCATGCCAAAGTCCGTAGGCGCCGCGTTCACTAGCCTCGATATGGAACCGCTTGCCGCCGGTGGTGTCGATCATCAGAAGTCCGGGCTGAACCTCAATCAGATCGGTCAGGTGCGCCAGACACCCGATCGAGTAAGTGGACTCATCAACACCCGGTCTTTGCACTTCTCCGCCTGCGCGCAGGGCCACCACACCAAAAGGCTCACTGTCCTTTTGACATTGCTTGATCATGTGCAAGTAACGTACCTCGAAGATACGCAATGGCATCCTGCTGTCGGGAAACAGCGGTGAGGACAAGGGGAACAGTGGAATATTGACAGTCGGCAATCAAGAGCTCCGTGAACCAGGTGAAGTATGAGGGTTTGAGTGGTGACAGTCAAAGTATCACAGTGGCTATGGTTCTCTGCTGGCAGGGGTCATGATCAAGGTCGAGGGCTCGCCACGATTTCTCGGGCGACCGGGTATGTTTTGGGTGAGGACTTGGCGAATGATTCGATAATGATTCAAAAGAATCCATAATAAATACTTATATTTTCCATAATTCTTGATAAAATTTTCCATAATTTTTGGGCTTGATAGATAAACTGCCCTAAAAAAACGCATAACAGTCAGGAGAACCCGTGTTTACACGCGCGATCACACCTCGTATTGAAGCGGCGCTTTCCGATACGCCAGTTGTCCTATTGCTCGGTCCAAGGCAGGCCGGTAAAACGACGCTCGTGCGGCAACTCGCTAGAGCAGACATGCAGTACATCACACTGGATGATGAGACCACGCGACTGTCCGTTCAGGACGATCCTGTTGGCCTAATACGCAGTCTTGATCGAGCCGTAATCGACGAAGTGCAGCGGGTGCCTGAGCTTGTACTCGCGATAAAAAAGGCGGTCGATGAGGATCGACGACCTGGAAGGTTCTTGTTGACTGGCTCTGCCAATTTGATGACATTGCCGACCGTTGCAGATTCATTAGCCGGAAGAATGGAAACCCAGCAGTTGTTGCCATTGTCTCAGGCTGAAATCCGTCAGCATGGAGATCAACTGCCGTTTGATAATTGGGTGCAATCGGCATTCAGTGGCAAGGTGTTGGAATCGACGGACCTTGTGCTTGGGCAGCAGCTAGCAGACCTGGTGATTAAAGGCGGTTATCCAGAGGCCTTGACACGTGGTAACGATGATCGTCGTGCTCAGTGGGCGCGCGCGTATATTGACTCTATCTTGGTTCGTGATGTTGCCGATCTTGCGCAGGTCGATAAGCTAGACAAAATGCCCAGGCTGTTCGAGGCATTGGCACATACGGCCGGTCAGATGACCAATTATGCAAAGCTTGGTGGTCAAGTTGGTTTGGACACTAAAACAGCGAATCGCTATGTCGGCATTTTTGAGCAGCTGTATTTGATTAGCCGCGTGCCCGTATGGGCCGTTAATCGGTTAAACCGGGTAGTGAAGACTCCAAAGCTACAGTTCATTGATTCTGGGCTTCTAGCAGCAATCTCAGAGTTTGGGCATGAGGAGCTTGCCCGAGACAAAACACGGTTTGGTGCTTTGCTAGAGACCTTTGTTTACTCTGAGCTACTAAAACACGTCAATAGCTCTTCACGACGGTATCGGCTTTTTTACTACCGCGATGTGACGGGCACTGAAGTGGACATTGTTATAGAGAACGCGGCTGCAGAGGTTATAGGCATTGAGGTTAAAGCCTCTGCAACTGTGCGGCGCAAGGACTTAGATGGGTTACGCAAGTTTGCGGCCATTGCTGGTGATCGCTTTAAGCTAGGCGTTTTGCTCTATGACGGTGATCAAACCTTGCCATTTGGTGATGGCATTTGGGCCGCACCCATTTCAACGCTGTGGGGTCGCGGTTCGTCTTGACTGACGTAGGACGTTAAAAAATGCCAGTTTTGCCCTGTTTTCCAGGAATGATCGCATTAGGTCTCTGAGCCCCTTTGTCGACCACTGGCGCCCGTTTACCTTAACAACAAGGTCGGCACCTGTGCGGCTTTGAGTAAATCGGTCGTGTGACTGCCCATAAATAATGATCGCCAGGGTGAGTGGGTATAAGCACCCATGACCAAGAGATCAATGCCCAGCGTGTGCACGCTCTGGGCAATCAGGGTCTGAAGATCACCGATGAGTAAATGTGTATCGACAGCAAGGCCTGCTTCATTCAGTTTGCGCTTGGCCTGCTCAAGCTGTTTGGATGCATCTCTGGACGCTTTGTCTTTGACCGTCACGATAGAGCACCGGATACCTCGAAAGGCCGCGCTTGTAGCCACCATCTCCAAGCCCTTGCGGCTAGCACTCCCACCGTCATAGGCAATCATCAGGTGTGAGACGGGCTTGAATTCATCGGTCACGGTCAGGATCGGGCACTTCATGGAGCGAACGACGCTCTCCAGGTTGCGACCGAGGTCTTGGTCGGCCGTGGGCGTTTTTGATGCTTCACCACGTCTACCCATGACCACCAAGGTGGTTTGGTTCTGACGCTCTAGCAAACTGTCAACCAGTGACCCGTGGCGCTGCCGTATGTCGATATGTAAAGGGGTTGGCAAAAGGTTTAATCCTTGAGCACGTTGCTTCAGCTCGTTTAAAAAGACGCGTCCTGTTTCGCGGGCTTGTCGGCTGCGCTGCTCGTCTTCGTCAACGATTTTCTTTAAAAGGTTATCCTGCTCGTTAAAGCCAATAGCACCGCTGTGGTCCTGGTCAGGACCAAGCTCAGGATGTCGATCGATGGCGTGCAACAACTCCAGTCCGGTATTCAAACGACCAGCGGCCCAGGCCGCGTAGTCCGTTACCGGTCTTGCGTAAGGAGATCGGTCAACGCAAGCCAGGACGATCGGTTTGATCGATGGGTGAGTAGTGGCGGTGGTCGGTGTGGTTTCAGTGTTCATTGTGTTCTCTGATCTGTCAGTGCGATGCGAATTTGTCTAGGCCGTCAGGCTTGTCATGCACTGCAAAGCGGTCCACTAGGGTGGCACTGGCCTGGTTCAACCCAATCACATTGGTTTCAGTGCCTTCGCGGCGGAACTTAAGAATCACCTTGTCCAAGGCGCTGACTGCCGTGATGTCCCAAAAGTGGGCGCGGCTCACATCAATGGTGACACGTTCGATGACTTCCCGAAAATCAAAGGCATTGATGAATTGTTCAGCCGACGCAAAAAACACTTGGCCTGTGACTACGTAGGTTCTTTCTCGACCTTCATCCTGTGTCAGTGAGCGAATGGCCAGTATCCGAGCTACTTTGGCCGCGAAGAAGAAACCCGAGGCCAATACGCCGACCAGCACACCTTTAGCCAGATCGTGGGTGAGCACGGTGACCAAGACGGTAGCCAGCATCACGATGCTTGAGCTCTTGGGGTGTTCACGAAGCTTGATGATGGATTGCCAGTCAAATGTGCCGATCGACACCATGATCATCACAGCCACCAGGGCGGCCATCGGTATCTGGGCGACCCAGTCACCGAGAAACACGATCAGGATCAATAGAGCAATGCCTGCCGTTAGCGTCGATAGCCTGCCTCGGCCACCAGATTTGACGTTGATGACTGATTGGCCAATCATGGCGCAACCTGCCATGCCACCGATAAAGCCCGTGGCGATGTTGGCAACGCCCTGACCGACACACTCGCGATTCTTGTTGCTTTTAGTGTCGGTGAGTTCGTCCACAATCGTGGCTGTCAATAATGATTCAAGTAAACCCACGACCATCATGGTCAGCGAGTAGGGCAAGATGATCTGTAGGGTTTGAAGGTCTAGCGGTATGTCAGGAATCAGAAACACCGGCAGGCTATCGGGTAACTCACCCATGTCGCCAACCGTGCGAACATCCAGGTCCAGTGCGATGGCGACGATGGTGAGCACCACGATCGTGACCAGCGGTGAGGGCACAGCCCGCGTGACATACGGCAGTAGATAAATGATCGCCAAGCCTGCTGCTGTCATCACGTAGACCACCCATGAGACGTTAATAAGTTCTGGTAGCTGCGCCATAAAAATCAGGATCGCCAATGCATTTACAAACCCTGTAATCACTGATTTGGACACAAACCGCATCAGGTTGCCTAAGCGGATCCAGCCAGCGATGATTTGCAATACACCCGTTAAAACGGTGGCTGCCAATAGGTATTGCAGGCCATGTTCTTTGACCAGTGTGACCATGAGCAGCGCCATCGCGGCTGTCGCTGCTGAGATCATGCCCGGGCGACCACCTGCAAAGGCAATCACGGTAGCGATACAGAATGATGCGTATAGCCCTACTTTGGGGTCCACGCCCGCGATGATCGAGAAGGCGATCGCTTCAGGAATCAGCGCCAAGGCGACCACCAGGCCCGCGAGCAGGTCATTGCGTACGTTGGAGAACCATTGTTGCTTCAGTGAATTCATGGACATAAAGGTGTGTCAGAGTTAATGGCTGCCATCGAAGACCTCACCATCGACATCATGATTCCTGGCAACCAGCAGCAGGAATAAGTCGTTGATGCTTTGTCTTTGGCCTTGGGCAGAACAGGGTTTGGAGGTGGTCTTAAAACAGCCAATCGCAAAACCGCACCAGGTGGTGTGCCGGCTAATGGTTAGTTGTGGGCAAGGCGTGGCCTAGGTGTGGGAAATAATGGCTTACACGGGTATGATGAAACGTCATGAATCTGTCATCTTGATTTGGATGGCAGCAATTAAAAACTTGACTCATTCGGACCAATCTGAATTGAGGCTCGATCCAGTTGCCCTAAGAGCTATCTCTCTAAATAGTTACTACGCCGGACATTGTAAATGACACTGCAGTGGACATCGCTGTTTGGAGGCTTAGGCCTGTTTCTGCTTGGCATGCATATGCTATCGGATGGCTTGCGGTTGGCAGCGGGTTCCGCCCTTGAGCAGGTGTTAGCAAGGGCGACAGATACGCGTGGCCGTGCGTTGACCTCAGGTGCTGTGACCACAGCCTTGGTGCAGTCTTCGAGTGCAGTCACAGTTGCCACGATCGGGTTTGTCAATGCCAGTTTGCTGTCACTGGCTGGTGCAATGTGGGTGCTGTTTGGTGCCAACCTCGGAACCACTGCGACAGGCTGGATTGTGGCTTTGGCGGGTGTCAAGCTCGATATTGCGGCAACGGCATTACCGCTGATTGCGATAGGCGCGTTACTTAAGCTTGGCGGGCAACACAAGGTGTCTGCCTGGGGAGGCACGGTGGCCGGGTTTGGCCTGCTTTTTTATGGCATCACGGTGATGCAGGATGGCTTCACGGGCTTGTCTACCCAGTTTCAAGTGCCAAGCGGCACAGGCGTGGGTGCCATGGCCTTGCAGTTGCTGGTGGGTCTGTTGATGACTGTGGTGATGCAGTCATCAAGCGCTTCAATTGCAATAGCGCTGACTGCTGCGCAAGGTGGGATGATCGACATTACCGGTGCAGCCGCTGTGGTCATCGGTGCCAATGTGGGCACCACGGTCACGGCAGTGCTGGCGAGCTTGGGAGCGACCTCTAATGCCAAACGGGTGGCTAGTGCCCATGTCATATTCAACGTGATCACAGCCTCGGTGGCATTTGTGTTGTTGCCGTGGCTCTCTCCGGTGCTTGTGTCAGTTCGGGACTGGATTAGTGATACTGACTCAACGGCCTTGACCTTGGCTTTTTTTAACACCTTGGTCAAAGCAACTGGCATCGTATTGATGTGGCCGATCGCTGATCGCCTGGCGCGGTTTCTCAAAGGGCGGTTTGGCATGGCCGACCAAGACCCGGCTACACCTGTGTTTCTGGATCAGACCACCTTGCCCGTGCCCGGTCTAGCTGCACGTGCATTGGCCAGTGAGTTGGAAAGAATGTTGATCATGGCCAGAGACTATCTGCTGATGAGTGCTCAAAAACCCGACAAACAGGCTCAGCAACAGATGCTCAATGATTTGCGGCATTTGCTCAAAGCCAGTGAAACGTTTGTTGATCACATGAGCCGTCAGGCCATGGATGCCCAAACTGGCGAGAAGCTTGCCGAGCTTTTACGGGTGCGACGCTACCTGGAAAACGTGACAGATCATGTCGCTGAAGTGTTTACATTGCCACAGGATTTGTTTGAGCGACCTTATAGCGCAGTGTCGGATGCTGCCTACATACAAACTTTTGAGCATTTGCTCGAAACGGTCGTAGCAGCAAAGACGCCAGTGATGTCCAAGACGCAAGCGCTCGAACTCGAGCAACCCCCACTCGAACAGGGCGTGCTGTCCGACGCATTTGAGGCGCAGTATCAGGACTTGAAATTAGGCGTGCTGCATGCCGGGGCGAACGGGCAGTGGCCGTTAGAGGCGATGGAGCAGGCCTTGCAGCGCATTAGCGCGCAGCGCCGGGCACTGCAGCAGTTACTGAAAGCCCAACGCTGGCTTGCGCGCGCTCAAATCAGTGATTCTTGATTCTCATCAATTCCAGTATTCATAAACTGTTCTAGCATGGCATGAATAAAGGTAGATACGTGTAAACGCACGAACCATGACAAAGGCTAGCCATGCTCGAATCCCTGATTGAAACCTACGGCGAAAGCGCTGTTTTAGCCACGGGTGGCGCCATCGTTGGCATTTTGTTTGGATTTTTTGCGCAACGATCGAGATTCTGTCTGCGAGCCGCTGTGATTGATTTCTGGCACATGCGGTTTGGTGAGAAGCTGTCGATTTGGCTCTTGACCTTTTCTTCGGCGGTGATTGCCGTGCAAATCATGGTGTTGATGGGTTTGCTCGATACCAACAATGCGCGCCAGATTTCAGCTACCGGCAGTTTGTCAGGAGCCTTGCTGGGAGGCCTATTGTTTGGCGTGGGCATGATTTTGACGCGCGGGTGTGCAAGTCGTCTGCTGGTGCTGTCAGCCAATGGTAATTTGAGGGCGCTTTTAGCGGGTTTGATATTTGCGGTGACGGCACAAGCCTCATTGGGCGGTGTGTTGTCACCCCTGCGCGAGGAGATGGCCTCTTGGTGGACAATCGATGGTGGTGTGTCACGCGATATTCTGGCTAGCTTAGAACTCAATCACGTGGCTGGGCTGGTGTTTGGTCTGATCTGGGCCATGGCGGCGCTTTATTTTGTGCGTCTAAATCAAAACATCTCCAAGTGGATCTGGATTGCCAGTATCGGCACCGGGCTGATGGTGGCAGCGGCTTGGGGCTTCACACAGATTGTGCTGAACCATTCATTTGAGGCGATCCAGATTCAGGGCATGACCTTCAGTGGTCCATCGGCCGAATGGCTGATGCGAGTGGTCGATACCCCGACTGCAGAGTTTGGGTTTGATGCCGGGATGCTGCCTGGGGTGTTTTTGGGTTCCTTGATTGGTGCCTGGGTTGGTAAGGATCTTAAGCTTGAGGGATTCAAGGACGGCTACAGCATGCGACGCTACATCGCGGGCGCCGTCTTGATGGGATTCGGATCAATGCTGGCCGGCGGCTGTGCGGTCGGTGCTGGTATCACCGGTGGTGCGATATTTGCTGTCACCGCCTGGGTGACGTTGGTGGGCATGTGGTTAGGTGCCGGTGTCACAGATTGGCTGGTTGATGGTAGGCCCGAGCAAATGGTGCCTGGGCAACCGATGGCAGCGCCGGTGGTGCCGTAGGGCTTTGACGTCTCCAGATGTTTGATAAATCGCTAAATTTTCTGGCCTCGACCTTTGCTCGGCTCATAGCCTGAGACTAATTGCCGCAGCAGCATGCCTATGGACCCGTGGTCATCGTGTCGGATTAATTCGGCTAGCGTTTCCAATCGGGTCGTCAGTTCGGGCCAGCTTAGATACTCTTCGTTAGCACGCATGATGCGTGGATGGCTGGTTGCCTGGGGATTGTTGCCGATGAGGAGTTCCTCATATAGTTTTTCACCGGGGCGCAGCCCAGTGATTTCGATGGCAATGTCGCCATCCGGGTGGCTAGGGGTTTTGAGGGTCAAGCCCGAGAGCTCAATCATGCGTTTGGCCAGATCCATGATCTTGACCGATTCACCCATCTCCAGCACATATACATCGCCGCCTTTGGCCATGGCACCGGCCTGGATCACCAGTTGCGCTGCTTCAGGGATGGTCATGAAATAGCGGGTGACTTCAGCGTCAGTGACGGTCACAGGACCGCCATCACGAATTTGCTGACGAAACTTCGGCACGACCGAACCTGAGGACCCGAGCACATTGCCAAACCGTACCATGGAGAATCGGGTCGTTTTGCTGTCTGAAGCGGATTCTGCTGCCATGGCTTGCAGCACCATCTCAGCGAGCCGTTTGCTCGCACCCATCACGTTGGTAGGGCGCACAGCTTTGTCGGTGCTGATCAGCACAAAATCGCTCACGCCAGCGTCTAGCGCGGCTTTGGCCGTCACCAAGGTGCCAAATACATTGTTCTTAATGCCTTGCGTCGGGTTGGCTTCTACCAAGGGCACGTGCTTATAGGCGGCTGCGTGGTACACCGTATCGGGCCTCAATTCATGCATGATGTCGGTCATCTGCTGCTCGTCTTGTACCGAACCGAGTAGAGCGACAAGTTCAGCTGACTGCTTGTTGCTATCCGAGGCAAGGTTACGTACGCGTCGGTCTAGTTCGGCGTGAATTTGATAAAGCGCGAATTCACTTTGCTCAAGTAGCACCAGTTTCTTGGGGCTGATGTCCACGATTTGGCGACATAGTTCGCTTCCGATTGAGCCACCAGCGCCAGTCACCAGCACTACTTTGTCCTGGATGTTTTTTGAGAGTAGGGCGTGGTCTGGTGGCACAGGATCACGGCCCAGAAGGTCCTCAATTTCCAGCTCACGCAAGTCCGAGACAGTCACCTTGCCCTGGGCTAAATCAGTCACGCTTGGTAGTGTGCGCACGGCGACTTTAGCTGCCTTTAACATCGCAAGAATCTCATTGCGCCGGTGCCGGTTAATCGATGGCAAGGCTAATAAGATCGTCGTTACGCCGTTGTCACTGACGATGCTTTGCAGGTCTGTCGGGTCATAAATTTTGAGGTTGTGTAGCATCTGCCGATGCAGTCGTTTGTCGTCATCCAAGAATCCGACGACCCGCATCTCTTGGCTGCCCGCCATGGCCACTGCCAACTGCCGGCCGGCTACCCCGGCACCATAGATGAGTGCTTTGGGTAGGGATGCCCGCTTCAGGATTCGGTGATAAGCACCACCAAGCCAATAATGCGCGATGGCTCTGCTTGCACCAACACCGACCAACAGTAGTAGTGGCTGAATGATGCCCACGCTACGCGGGATGCCTGGCAACCCAATCACCGTGATGATGGTGGCGTATATTGCCCCATACAGAGCAAACGCACGGGCTACCATGCCGATGGCGACCAGATTGGCATGTCGAAAGATCACACGATAAAAGCCGTGCGTCACAAATAAAGGAATCGCAATGGCCACCGAGATAGCGGATGCCCAGTCGCCATGCCAGTAAGGGTCGTTATACAAACGAATCCATTCGTCTAGCCGCAGGTAAAAAGCCAGCCACACGCAAACCACGCAGAGCAAGGTATCAAGCAGCAAAACAATGGCTCGCTTGACTGGCCGCGGCAAATCGAGCAGGGGGTCAGTCAGGTCTAGGCGAATCGTGCGTTTGTCGGCACTCATGCGTGACATTGGTGATCAGATGGACGATGGACGCAGTTTAGCCTTTGCCTGACGCCGATAGCGAAGATCATATGGGTTGCCGATATTTTTTGTGGGCGGCCTGAGCCGATCTCAGTGTGCCACGCCATCTGAACGAATCACGCGCAAAAAAGTAAGCCAAATGATCTTGATGTCAAACGATAGGGATTGGCGTTGTAAATATTCGTAATCGAATTGAACCTTCACCGGGATGGGCAGGTCGTCTCGGCCATTGACCTGAGCCCAGCCGGTTAACCCCGGGGTTAAAGCATCAATGCCGGCGCTGGTTCTTGCGGCGATCAAATCATCCTGATTAAATAGCGCAGGCCTTGGTCCCACGATGCTCATGTCGCCTTTGATGATGCTCCAAAGTTGCGGCAACTCATCAAGGCTCGTGCGGCGAAGTATGGAGCCGATCGGGGTGAGATAGGCATCGGGATCGGACAACAAGTGCGTGGCAACAACCGGCGTATCGGTGCGCATGCTCCTGAACTTGGGCATGTCAAACAACCGGTTGCCTCGCCCGACACGCTGACTCCAGTACAGGACGGGTCCCGTTGAGGTCAGCTTGACAGCGATGGCGACCGCCAGAATTGGTACTGCCAGTAACACGGCCGCTACCAGGCCAACTGTCAAATCAAAGAATCTTTTGTGCCACGGCATGCGATAAGTGTCTGTGCATTGGAGAGACTCGATTTTAATGATCTACCCCATGGTTTTGGGGCGAGAGAGGCTCTGCAGAGCCATTGCAGGCATAAAATTTTGCCTAATCGTTGGTTTTGCGCGGTTTTTGCGGCATTTTGTTCACCCGATGCCCGATTGTCATGATTAATTGCTTGACTTGTGGTTAAACCGCGCTACACTAGATTTGCAAGATTTTCAAGCGACGCGGTTGCAGTTTTAACTGTCGCCCATGGCGTTTCCAGTGGTACTCAGTCTCTTCCTTGATCGTCTGGCATTTTTTATCTTTATTTCAAGGAAGTACTATCATGGCAACTGGTGTCGTTAAGTGGTTTAACTCAGAGAAAGGCTACGGCTTTATCATGCCCGATGGTGGTGGCAAAGATTTGTTCGCCCACTACTCGGAAATCCGTTCTGAGGGCTACAAGACCCTGCAAGAGAACCAAAAAGTGTCGTTTGAGATTGGCCAGGGTGCCAAGGGCCCAAGCGCCACCAACATTCAGCCCATCGAATAAATCGACTGGTTGATTTAAAAGCCCACGCTGCAGGCGACTGCATCGTGGGTTTTTTAATGGGCTAGAAGTAGTATTGGCTTCTGGCTTGGTGTTTGCATTTAGCTGTAGGTAACCGCATGTCCAACTCCACTTTAGATCGTTTGTTATCACGTCGTTCGGTCAAGCTTGTCGGTGCGCCAGGTCCAACTGAGGCTGACATCGAGTCTGCGTTAGCCTGTGTGGTCAGAGCCCCGGACCACGCCAAACTGCGTCTGTGGCGGTTTGTACTGATTCGACAGCCAGATATTGTGGCGGTTGGAGAGAAAGCGATTTCCATCATGGCGGCAGCCGGTAAGCCCATGACACCAGAAAAACAGGCCTCCACCCGGGCCTGGTTGGCGGACTTGCCTCTCTTGATCGGCTTGGCCTACCAAATCCACCACGACCACCCCAAAGTCCCGGAAATCGAGCAGACGCTTGCCATGGGCGCTGGCGTGATGAATTTCCAGAACGCGATGCATGCCATGGGGTTTGCCACCTACTGGAGTACGGGGCTCGCGACCTTTACCGAGGACATGCCAGAGTATCTGGGGTTCGATACCCTGGAGCAACAGTTTGTCGGCTTCTTGGCAGTAGGCACCCCCAAGAACGCCGTGGTTCCAGCTGAGCGTCCCGATCCCTGGTCTATCGCACGACGTTGGCAGGCTGATTAAGGCTTGTCGCCGTCGGTTGGCGATGGTTGTGATGATTTTTAGTGGTTAATGCTTAACCGCTTGAATAAATCTAAGTCTGAGCGCGTTGCTCACCACAAACAGACTGGAAAATGCCATCGCACCGGCTGCAAGCATTGGTGAGAGCAACATGCCGTTGACCGGATACAGCACGCCAGCGGCAACAGGCACGAGCGCTACGTTATAGGCGAATGCCCAGAACAGGTTTTGGTGAATGTTTCTGAGGGTGGCGCGTGACAGGTCGATGGCAGTCACCACTTTGTTTAACTCACCAGACATCAATACAACTGACGCTGACTCAATCGCCACATCGGTGCCTGTGCCGATGGCGATACCCACATCGGCCGTGGCCAGCGCTGGGGCATCGTTAATGCCATCACCCACAAAGGTCACGACAGGTTTGCCGGCTTTATTGGGGTCGCTGATTTTGGTCTGCAAGGACTGGATCACAGTGGCTTTGTCCTCGGGGCGCACGTTCGCTTGCACTGAATCGATGCCTAGCTGCTTGGCCACGGCTTGGGCAGTCAATGCATGGTCACCGGTGATCATCACGCATTGGATGCCTCGGGCATGCAGTTCTTCGATGGTCTGTTTGGCCTCTGGTTTGATGGGATCTGAGACGGCCATGATGGCCACAATCGTCTGATTGATGGCAACGTGAATGGGTGTTTGGCCCATTTGAGCCCAGGCATTGACGGTTTGTTCTAACGGCGCTGGATTCATACCAAGTTCGCGCATAAGCGCAGCCGAGCCCACAGCAACCGCTAGCGTTTGACCATCAACGCAAACGCTTGCTTTGACACCGAAACCCTTGATCGCTTCGAACCCTTGCACGCTGGTTACCGTGTGCTCGATGGTTTGCTTGCTTGCGTTTGGCGGTTGCGGCGCATCAGCCGCATCCACGATGGCGCGCGCAATCGGGTGTTCGGATTGGTGCTGGATTGCGGCCACGATCTGCAGTATCTGATTGCTCGTCCACTCGTGTTCCCCGGTGATCTGCAGGTTAGTTAGGCTCGGGTGACCTTGGGTTAGCGTGCCGGTTTTGTCGAAAGCTACGATGCAGGTTGATTTGAGCTGTTGCAAGGCATCGCCCTGGCGAAACAACACACCAAGCTGGGCGGCACGTCCTGTGCCGACCATGATGGAGGTGGGTGTGGCTAATCCCATGGCGCACGGGCAGGCGATGATCAGCACCGCCACGGCTGCCACGAGCGAAGCGCTGATGTCAGTGGTCAGTGCATACCAAGTTATGAAGGTGAGCACTGCAATTGCCATGATCACTGGCACGAAGATAGCGGTTACTTTATCGACAGTGGCCTGAATCGGCAGCTTGGCATTCTGAGCTGACTGCACCATGCGGATGATGCGGGCAAGAACCGTGTCTGAGCCGGTGTGGGTCGCCCTCAGCGTAAAACCGATGGTGGTGTTGATGGTGCCGCCTGCCACGTCATCGCCTGGGGCGAGTTCTGCTGGCACCGGTTCACCCGTGATCATGGATTGATCAATAAAGGGATGTCCTTGGAGAATTTGACCGTCGACGGGAATTTTTTCTCCCGGACGCACCCGCAATATATCGCCGGGTTTCACCGATTCAATCGCGACATCTGTCTCCAGACCGGTGGCTTGGTCCAGGAGCCGGGCCTGTTTGGGTTGCAAGCCAATCAAGTGCTCGATAGCGGCACCGGTTTTACCGCGGGCGCGCGCCTCAAATAGTCGGCCTAACAAGATCAGGGTCACAATCACGGCCGCTGCCTCAAAGTAGACGTGTCGCGCCGACTCAGGGATGAGTGTTGGCAAGAACACGACCACCATTGAATACAGCCAGGCACTGCCAGCGCCCACTGCCACCAGAGAATTCATTTCCGGTTGGCCCCGTGACAAGGCTCGTAGACCATGCGTAAAGAAATGGCGGCCTGGCCAGATCAGAACTAGCGTGGTGAGCAGCGCCTGTATCAAGTGTTGGGTGCTCAGACTGATGACACCCATGAGCCAATGGTGAAACGCGGGCACCATATGTCCGCCCATCTCCATCACAAACACGGGTAGGGTCAGGAGGGCAGCAATCCAGAATTCGTGTTTTAGCGTTTGGATTTCTTGCGCGGATTTCTCTTGTAGCGAGTGGGGTGCGGCATCAGGTTCTTGTATTTGCCCGACAAATCCGGCTTTGTCGATGGCAGCTAGCAACTTGTCTTTGAGTTCTGCATTCAGTGCTGTGTCATCGATATCAAGCGCTGCCTGTCTGGCGGCGAGGTTGACGCTCGCGTCATTGACCCCGGGGATTTTCTTTAAAACAGTTTCTACCCGGCGCACACACGCGGCGCAGGTCATGCCGTCGATAGAGAGATCTACTTTGCTCATGCTGGCATTGTAGGCCACTTAAGAAAAACCATAAGGGTTATCCCTCGCATGAGATCATTCGCGATGTATCACCCGAGCCAAGTCGTGACTGCAACCTCACCAGCCTTTCATGCCAAAGCCCTGTGCGGCTCGATGGTGAGATTGATTAAAGATGTTTTAAGATCGGTTGCGCGCTATGCTTTGATCTAGGCTTAACCGCATTTCGAGGGGAACATTATGAAGCTGCACGTGCCTGATATGACCTGCAACCACTGTGTGTCTAGCATTACCAAGGCGATCAAAGAACTCTCGTCTGATGCTCACGTGGTGGCTGATCTACATGACCATATCGTTGAAGTCGCTGACATGATTGAAGTGATGCCAGACAAAGTGATTGCTGCGTTAGACGAGATTGGGTTTGAAGCCACGCTGATTGAGGCTGAAGCTTGAAATCGGTTTTGGTGACTGGTGGGGCAGGCTACATCGGGTCGCACACCACAGTGCAGTTGTTGCAAGCAGGTTTTGAGGTGGTGGTGCTTGATAACCTATCGAACAGCCACCACAAAAGCCTTGAGCGCGTGCGCGAGATCACGGGCCGTGACTTGAGTTTTGTGCAAGCCGATGTGCGTGACCGCAGCGCTTTAAGAGACGTATTTACCAAGCACCCGATTTCAGCCGTGATTCATTTGGCGGCACTCAAAGCAGTAGGTGAGTCCCAAACCCAACCCTTGCGATACTACGACAACAACGTCAGTGGCAGTCTGTGCCTGTTTGAGGAAATGCAGCGTGCAGGTATCTACTCACTGGTGATCTCGTCATCGGCGACTGTGTATGGCGAGCAGGGTACGGGGCAATACGATGAGCGAGCCACCTTGGCACCTACGAGTGTGTACGGACGCACCAAGCGGATGGTTGAAGACGTGTTGCGTGATATTTGCGCGACTGACTCGAATTGGCGTGTGGCGCTATTGCGTTACTTCAATCCGGTCGGTGCGCATCCGTCGGGGTTGATTGGTGAAGACCCGAACGGCACGCCGAACAATTTGATGCCATTCATAGCTCAAGTGGCAGTTGGCAAGCGCGCCAAGCTCTCAGTGTTTGGTAATGATTATCCAACGCCAGATGGAACTGGATTGCGTGACTACATTCACATCCAAGACCTCGCCGCAGGTCATCTGGCAGCGCTCGATGCGCTTGCCCAAAGCGATCTCTCGATGCCACTGACTGTGAACCTCGGCACGGGCCAGCCGTACAGCGTCTTGCAGGTGGTTCAGGCATTTGCCACCGCTTGCGGCAAGCCTGTACCTTATGAAATCGTCGATCGCCGCCCCGGCGATGTGGCCGTGTGCTATGCCGATCCAGCACTTGCACACAAACTACTGGGTTGGCAAGCCAAGCACGGCCTTGATGCGATGTGTGCGGATACTTGGCGCTGGCAGCAAATGAACCCGGATGGGTATCGTTAGTCAGCCTGGTGGTCTTGTATCAAACGTGCTTCTTGATCTCTTTGATCACGCGCGCTAACTCTCGTTATTTGCCATCACCCGTTAGGGTATTTTTGCCCAGATCGGCCACCCCGTCCAAAAGAAAGCGTCAGAATGCTGGCTTGATTTTTTGTAATGACGATGTAAATACATGTCTATCATGTTTGAGTGGGATCCAGACAAAGCCAAATCCAACTTGACTGAACATCAAGTCACATTCGAAGAAGCGACATCGGTCTTTGCCGATGATTTTGCCAAACTGATGCCTGACCCGGATCATTCATCGCAGGAGCGCCGGTTTCTGGTGCTGGGTATCAGTCATTTGTATCGTTTACTGATGGTGTCTCATTGCGAACGTAGACATGGCAATGTGATCAGGAGCATTTTGCCCGCAAAGTTACTCGAAGTGAGGCTCGTAACTATCTAGGGTGATTTTCGATGCGTAAACAATATGATTTCTCCAAGGCCGGACCTAATCTGTATGCTAGGCGACTTAAAAAAACGGTCACTATCCGAATTGATGATTCGTCCCTGGATTACTTCAAACGCATGGCTGAAGAATCCGGCATTCCTTATCAAACCTTGATCAACATGTATCTGCGCGATTGCGCCGCAACTGGTCGTAAGCTCAATATCGATTGGAATTAATCAATCGTTCAGACACATGGCTTCATATGGTGGTTTATGCTCCATGGCAGTAGGGTCAGGTTTGATCTGAGTTCATGATCCATTGAGGTTGGCTGCGTTACAGTAGTTGCTGATGTGTCAAAGCAAACAACTGGAACCGCCATGAAATCAATCGATGTAGACGTTGCCATCATCGGCGCGGGCACTGCTGGCCTGTCCGCCTATAAAGCGGCGATCAAATCGGGCAATACCCAATCTGTCATCATGATCGAAGGTGGGCCGTATGGCACCACTTGTGCGCGGGTAGGGTGTATGCCCTCAAAGCTCTTGATTGCTGCAGCTGAAGCCGCTCACAGTGCACAACACATGGATCCATTTGGTGTGCATGTAGACGGTGTAGTTCGAGTCGACGGTAAAGAGGTCATGGATCGGGTCAAGCGTGAGCGTGACCGCTTTGTAGGGTTTGTGCTTGAGGGTGTGGAGAATATTCCGGCTGAACACAAGTTGCGTGGTTTTGCTAGGTTTGTTGCTCCAGGCGTGCTCGAAGTCGACGATCACACCAGGGTTCATGCCAAGACGGTGGTAATCGCCACGGGCTCTAGCCCTAGTGTGCCGCCACCTTTTAAAGAGCTTGGTGACCGTCTGGTGGTTAATGACGATGTGTTTGCCTGGAATGATTTGCCAAAGCGGGTGGTGGTATTCGGACCTGGGGTGATTGGCCTGGAACTCGGCCAGGCCTTGGCAAGACTAGGTGTCACTGTTCGGGTGTTTGGCATGAGCGGCTCGCTAGCCGGTATCTCGGATCTTAAAGTGCGCCAGGCTGCTAAAAAAATATTCCAGGATGAGTTCTATCTAGATCCCGATGCTCGGGTGCTTGAAACCAAACGGGTCGGTGACGAGGTTGAGGTCAGATATATCAAACTAGATAACAGCGAATGTATTGAGAGATTTGACTATGTTTTGGTGGCAACGGGCCGCCGTCCGAACGTCGCTAGCCTTGATTTGGCGAGCGCCAATATCGAAGTCAATCCTCAGGGAGTTCCGGCTTTTAATCGGCAGACACTGCAAGTGGGCGCTCTGCCCGTGTTTATCGCAGGTGATGTTAATAATGATGTGCCGCTCTTGCATGAGGCGGCAGACGAAGGTCATATTGCTGGCCTGAATGCAGCCAATTATCCGGATGTCAAACCAGGTAAACGCACCATTGGTCTGGGGGTTGTGTTTACCGACCCGCAAATCGCGATGGTGGGTTTGGGTCCTGACAAGCTAGAAAAAGGCAAATTTGTCACTGGTGAGCTAGATTTCAGTGGCCAAGGGCGTTCGCGCGTCATGCTTAAAAACAAGGGCCTGATGCACATCTATGCTGACATCCAAACCCGTCGTTTTGTTGGTGCCCAGATGGTAGGGCCTGTGGCAGAACATTTGGCACATTTGTTGGCGTGGTCTGGCGAGCAGGGTATGACGATTGACCAGATGCTCACCATGCCGTTCTACCACCCGGTAATTGAAGAGGGCTTGCGCACGGCTTTGAGGGATGCGGCGGCCAAGCTTGATGCGGCCAGGCGCTAGGCTAAAGTGCAGACGCGAGTTCATTCAAACCTATGCCATACTTTGCGGCCTTTTGCGCCTAACGAAGCCATCGATGAGTGAGTCCGGACCTAACAACGCAAACAACGACCAGCACAACAACCTCGATACCAAGCTCATGCCACGCGCAGACTGGGATCGGCTATTCGCGCTTTCGGCTCAAGAGGGCGATAGATCGCCTGATCGCCAAGTCGAGCTAGCCCAAGAACAGCAGTGGGAGAGTTTGGTCAATGAGTTTGACCGCGATGAGTGGATCTGGGGAAGCTGAGATCATCGCCTAAGTAAAGACAGGCAAACTTGTAGACGTAGTCAGTACTGTGATTTGTACTAATGAAGCGTCAGCAGCCCCGTTGAAATCTAGTTTATTTTTGTACAAATAGTATAATAAATTAATTAATTGCAGTTTGTATGCAAATATAATTTTTATTTATACAAAAATGGGTCGCATGATGCTTGTTGAGTTTAGGGTGGAGAACTTTCGTTCCCTGCGCCAAGAGCAGGTGCTCAGCCTTGTCGCCTCCAAGGACAAGACGCTGCAAGACACGCATACGGTGAGCACAGGCCTTAAGGCCGCACCAAGGCTGCTGCACAGCGCCGTCATTTACGGCTCCAATGCCAGCGGCAAGTCTAATTTGATCAAGGCGATGCAGTACATGCGGGGGGTGGTCGCGGAGTCGGCGACTGTGATTCAGCCTGGACAGGCATTTGCCGTACAGCCATTTCGACTTGATGATCAATCGGCTAGAGAACCGACAGCATTTGAAGTGACATGCATCATCGACGGTGTTCGGTATCAGTACGGGTTTTCAATGACAACCGAGCGTATCGTCAGCGAGCATTTGTTGGTCTACAAGGCCTTTAAGCCCCAGCGTTGGTTCGAGCGTCATTACGATGAACAGGCGGGCAAGGATGTATATGAATTTGGTTCTGGCTTGAAGGGACCAAAGAATCTATGGGAAGGGGCGACGCGTCCGAATGCCTTGTTTCTGTCGATGGCAGTCCAGCTCAACAGCGATGCGCTTCGTCCGTTATTCGATTGGTTCGTCAATGGCCTGGTGATTTTTAATGAGCAGGCGCAGCTGAACCCACAGGTCTCCATCCAGATGCTAAAGCAAGCGGAAGGTCGTCGGCAGATCTGTGACTTCTTGTCAGCCGCTGATATGAGCATTTCAGACATTGAGGTGGTTACGCGCAAGGTTCCTGGACAGGCGGTGCATTTTGATCTGGCATCCGGAAAGACGGAATTGCGCAATGAGGAAGTAGAAGAGCATCAGCTGCGATTTTCACACGTGACAGAACAGGGTCAAGCGGTCTTTGATCTGATGGATGAGTCCAACGGTACAAGAAACTTGCTGTTTCTCGCTGGTCCAGTGCTCGACATCCTGGGCAAGGGACTGACGCTAATAATTGACGAGTTGGATACCAGCCTGCATACCTTGCTTGTGCGAGAACTCGTGCGGCTATTTCACCGTCCAGAAGTCAACACCGGCGGTGCGCAACTAATTTTTACTACCCATGACACCTCGCTTTTGGATGCCCCGGATCTGTTTAGACGTGACCAGATCTGGTTCGTGGAGAAAGATCTTGATCAGGCCTCGAAACTCGTGAGTTTGTCGGAATTCAGTCCGCGCAAGAACGAGGCCCTGGAACGGGGCTATTTAATTGGGCGGTACGGTGGAATTCCGCTGCTCGACCACACATTGGGATTGCATGACTGATGGCGCGTGACAATTCTCCACGAGAACGCCAACGTCAGCAGCTCGAGCGCAAGTTAGCGCGGCGTGCCAGCTATGACCGTATCTTGATCGTTTCGGAAGGTGCCAAGACCGAGCCTAACTATTTCTGCGAGATCCGCAAGGCCTGCAGACTGCACACGACCAATGTCGAAGTTTGGCCCAGCGAACTCGGCACTGCCCCCATCCAGGTGGTGCACTATGCCAAGGAACTCTTTGAATTCGGCGACAAACACAAGAAGATCCAGCCGCGCGCATTCGAGCAGGTGTACGCTGTTTTTGACCGTGATAATCACGTCAGCTACTACGATGCTTTAACCGTGGCCGAGTCACTGGACGGTAAGCTCAAAAATGACAACAAAGCGCTTATCCGTTTTCAGGCGATTGCATCAGTACCTAGCTTCGAGCTTTGGCTCCTACTTCACTACGAGGACATTCAAGCCCCAATCCATCGAGATGAGGTAATGCGTCGCCTCAAAACCCACATCCCCGGTTACGAGAAGGGGGCAGCGGGACTCTTCGGTATTACACGTAACCGGTTGTCTGTGGCTACGCAACGCGCCGAGTCATTGGCGCAAAAGTACACGGCACGGTCAGAGCCCGAGCCTTTCACCACAATTGTCAAATTAGTGGCACTGCTGACACGGCTCAGAGTTTGAGATGGCGATAGAGATTCTGCTGGCCTCGCTCAGCCTGTTTCCATATTTCAGTCTGGCAATTATTTTGAGTACGTCTTGAGTAAGTGAGGTTTGACCTTGAGTTTCTCGATCACTGACTGGTGTCAAGCGCAACACGTCCAATGGCATCGCGGCTCTTGATGATTTGCATGGCTTGCACAAATTCGCCAAGTGGTAGTGTCTTGTAGATGCTTGGTTGGATATCTCCGCTTTGCCACCATGCCATTAACTGTTCAATAGCCGCTCGGACTTTATCGCCGTAGACCAGGCGCTCGTCAACCTTGCCCCAGCCAACATATTGTCCCCAGTTAAATCCCATCACGCTGATGTTTTTTAAGAGCAGAATGTTGGTGGGTATTTGAGGAATCGTGCCGCTTGCATAGCCAATGGTGAGCAACCTGCCATCGTCGGCTAACAATCGCAATGCTTGATCTGTCGTATCGCCACCGATCGGATCAAACACGACATCTACACCATGATCCGAAGTCAAAGCGTTGACTGCTTCACGCAGATTAGAGGATTTGGCGTCTATGACTTGCTCAAAGCCACGTTCGTGCATGGCATGGGCTTTCGATTCACCGTTTACCACGGCAATCACTTTGGCGCCCACGGCTCGAGCAATCTCGGCAGCGGCTAGCCCAACGCCGCCAGCAGCACCAAATATGAGTGCAGTTTGCCCGGCCTGTAATCTGGCACGCCATATCAGGGCACCATAAGAAGTGCCGTAGGAGATGGGTAATGTAATGGCGGGTGCTAGAGGTAGTTCTGGTGCAAGTGGGAATACACCAACAGAATCAACCACTGCCTCTTCGGCGTAGCCACCCCAATCAAGCACGGCGCAAACCCGATCGCCGACTTGCAGATGACCGACTTCTGCCCCGACTTCGATGACGGTGCCAGCTGCTTCAGTGCCTGGTGTGAACGGCAGCGGTGGTTTGCGCTGATACAGGCCAGCAACCACCAGCGAATGCGCAAAACTCACACCAGCATAGGCGACGGCGATACGGACTTGGGTTGGCGCCAAAGGCTGCCGCGGTAAGGTTTGAAGCTGCAGATCCTCAAAGCTGCCATATTGAGAGCAGACAACCGCACGATAGTTGCCAAGGCTGGCCCTGGATTCAGTTGAGTTAGTCATTTAGCGGGCTCCGACGTCACGCTAGACATGAGAACGACTTTGGAGTCAATCAAGATCTCGATCTCCGTTTCTGTTAGGCCCAATGCCAATAGCACCTCTTTTGAGTGTTGGCCAAGGGTAGGTGAGGGCTCAGGAGCGGCAGTCAGGCCAGGATGTCTGGGCATCGGTACGGTACCGAGTCCAGGCTGCTCAACATCCACAAAAATCCCCATGCTCTTGACCTGTGGGTCTTCACGAAACGCAGCGTAGTCGTTCACCGTTGCGCACAGCACGCCTAGCGGCTCAAGCGTGTCCAACCATTGTTTGGCAGTTTTTTGGCTGAGAATATCTGCTACAGCAGCATTGAGCCGATCGGCATTAGCCAGTCGTGCTTGGCTGGTACCAAAGTCGGGATTCTCTAACCAGTCAGTTCGCTGGAGTCCCTGACAGAGCGCTTCGAAATTGCGTTGCGTGAGCGACGTCACCCTGAGGAAGCCATCGAGGGTTTTAAATACGCCTGATGGCACTGGGGGCTGGCCTGCTGGCAGGCTGCTACGCAACACCGACTCGAGTCCGGGCACGATTTGTAAGGCTGCTGCGGCTTCAAGCAACGATATCTTTAAGTGACGGCCCTTGCCTGAGCGTTCCCGCTCGAGCAATGCGGCACTGACCAGTTGCGAGGCGTATAGCGCGGTAACCATGTCAATCAGATACATGGGCACGAGCCGCGGTATACCGTCATTGGTCGCATTCAAGTGCATCATGCCCGACATTGCTTGTAATACGGTGTCACTGCCGGGCCGCTTAGCACCCGGACCGTGCTCGCCAAACCCAGAGACAGACAATATGATCTGATCCGGTCGCGCTTTTTGCAACACGGCCGCATCCAAGCCAACGCGGGCTGCCACGCCAGGCCTAAAGCTTTCGATCACAATATCAGCCTGTTTGGCCAGACGCGTCATCAGCGCGACCCCGCTAGGATTGCTAGCATCGATGCACACGGCGAGCTTGCCACCGTTAGCACTGGTGCTTAACGCGCTCATGCCTTGGGTACTCGCGCCAACTGCACGACCCCAATCGCCAGCGGGCGGCTCGACCTTGTAAACCGTGGCGCCTTGTTGGCTAAGAATCGTGCCGCAATAGGGGCCAGCAATGCCTTGACTGACATCGAGTACGGTTAGCCCCGCAAATGGCGAAAGTGGCTGACAGGAGGTTGTCGATGCTTCATCAAAAGCGACGTCAGCCAATGGATTTTTGTTGCTCCCTGAACCGCCCAACACTGTCTCCCAAGTTGAAAAAATTTTTTAGTTTTTGTTCTAGAAAATTGAAAATATTGAGATTTTTATCCATCTGGCTGTCTCATGTGATACCGTAAATCTCAAAAAAACGGTACACCCATAGCCGCAGTAAAAGCAAGAGGATTCCTCAGAGTCCCATCACTTTTATTCATCAGGAGACAAATATATGAAATTCAAATCGTATGCCCGTATAGCAATTGGGTTGTTCTCGGCTGCCTCGGTGAGCGTAGCTGTTGCACAAGGCACAATGTCACTGGCAACCAATCCACAGGGTTCGGCCTATTACGCTGTTGGCTCAGCGATCTCGTCGCTGGTGACGCAAAAAGATGCAGCACGGCTGCTGGTGCAACCCACTTCTGGCTCATCGGAAAACGTGGTGCTGTTAAATAACGGCGATGTGGAGTTCGCCATCCTGAATACCGTCGAGCTGGCTTGGGCAAAGTCAGGTGACGTCATCTTCAATGGTCGCAAACACGATGATTTGCGCTTGGTAAGCGCGATGTTCCAGTTTCCAATCGGCATTGCCGTGCCGGCCGATAGTGACATCAAAACCCTGGCAGACCTGAAAGGTAAACGCATGCCAAGTGGGTACGCCTCTCACCTGACGATACGCTACATACAGGATGCAATTTTGAATACGGCTGGCCTGACTTCAGCTGATGTGCAAGGCCTTCCGGTAGCCAATTATGTTCAGGGTATGGAAATGCTCGGGCAAGGGCGGGTTGATGCCGCCGTGGTGGGACCCACCAGTGGTAAGGCACGGGAAATTAATAGCCAGCTGGAACGCCAGGGCGGCATACGTTTTATTCCCATTCCGAATACACCGGAAGCATTGAAACAAATGCAAGATGTATTCCCTGGGGCGCAGCATCGACAGCTTTCGAAGGGCTCAAAGTTGCCTGGTGTCGATGAGGATGTGAATGTGATGTCATGGAGCGGTTTCCTGGCGACCAACGCAGGCGTCTCTGATGATGTTGTGTATGCGGTCACAAAGACTATTGCAGAGAACACAGGGGAGTTGGCGCAGGCAACCCCAACACTCAGAAACCTGACACCAGACAACATGCTTGAGCGGCACCCCGTGGACTACCACCCGGGTGCTGAGCGTTACTATCGCGAGGCTGGCAAGTGGTAGGTGGCTCTGTTGATGAGTTATTGAGCTAAGCACATTGACCACCGGGACCAACAGTCCAGGTGGTCAAGTGAATTGTATTTGTGTAGTAACGGCAATGCAGGACTAGGATGAGTGATGGTTATCCAGGTCAAGGCAATTTGACCAATCAAGTGGGCCAACCTAAAAAAGCGTGGCTCGAGATCACGATCGCGTTGCTGGCAGCCACTATTGTGCTGGTTTCCCTGACATGGGCACTGCAGTTGCCCAGCAGGTTATTCAATGCTGCTCTTCACGGTCCTCAGTTTATATCGATTGTTCTGGCAGCCGCGCTTGCCATTGTCTATCTAACTCACCCAGCAGTGACTAAAAGTGCAATTGACTCCACCGAGTCTCCAAATGCAATTCCATTTAAGCCCGGTTTATTCGGTATTAGTCTGGCAGGGTTCTCTGTTGGTTTGTTTGGCTACGTGGCTGTTCAGTATGAGCAACTACTGTTTGATATACCCTACCGAACGCCAGAGCTACTGTTTATCTCCGGGTCGGCCATTGTGTTGCTGCTAGAGGCGTTACGCCGTTCGGCGGGTATGCCCTTGTTCCTGATTGTGCTGGGCTTCATTATTTATGCCGCGTTTGGGCATCTATTGGGCGGTGCCTTGAGTACGCGTGAAATTCCAATAGAGCGGTTGGTGATATACCTTGCCATGGATTTGAGTGCTTTATTTGGCAGTCCGGTTCAGATAGGTATGGCAGTCGTGGTGCTCTACATTTTGCTGGGGCAAACATTGCTCAAAGCTGGGGGTGGTACGTTTTTCACCGACGTAGCCATGGCTACCGTTGGTAACAGGCCTGGGGGACCTGCCAAAGCCGCAATTGTGGGGTCGGCTCTGTTTGGTTCGATTTCCGGTAGTGCTGTTTCCAATGTCACTTCAACAGGCATCATTACCATTCCGCTCATGCAGCGGGCTGGTTACAGCCGCTTGAGGGCTGGCGCGATTGAGGCGGTTGCGTCAACCGGCGGGCAACTCACACCGCCTATTATGGGGGCGGCTGCATTTTTGATGGCAGAGTTCTTATCAGTACCCTACTCAGCAGTCGTGGTGGCAGCTGTATTTCCAGCATTGTTGTATTACCTGGCGATGTTTATCTACGCGCATTTGCTGGCCGGGCGTGATTCAATCGTCCAGGTGGAGATCTCCAGTAAAAGTGTCAATGAGATCATCAGACGTGGCTGGCACTTTATTGTGCCTTTCGTAGTTTTATTCGTTGCACTTTTTTATTTCCGCGAGAGTGCCTCAGTAGCAGCCCTGTGGGCGACAGCCTCTTTGATCATCGTGGGTATGTTGCGCTCATACGATGGTGCTCGCCTGTCGGTGACGGCAGTTTGGTCAGGCATCGTGGATACCGGCAAAACCGTTGTCACGTTGTTCATGATTCTGGCGGCGGCTGGATTTTTAATTGGTGCACTCAATATTTCAGGGCTTGGGTTTGCCTTGACCTTGGCCCTGCTCGGCATTGCCATGGACAATGTCTTCATTCTTCTGGCGGTTTCAGCGGTTGTCTGCATAGTGCTCGGCATGGGTATGCCAACCACGGGTGTGTATTTATTGCTCGCCACTTTGATCGCGCCAGCCCTGGTGCAAGCCGGTATTGAGCCATTTGCTGCTCACATGTTCGTACTTTATTTCGGTTTGATGTCTATGATCACGCCACCGGTGGCCATTGCGGCGTTCGCTGCGAGCAGTATCAGTGGTGCACCACCCATGCGAACTGGTATTGAAGCCATGAAAATCGGCTGGGTAGCTTATGTCATTCCATTTATGTTTGTGTTCTCGCCGACGCTGTTGATGATTGGTCAGCCACTGTCTATCTTCTTGGATGTCATGACAGCGATTGCTGGGGTCTTTCTGATCTCGGTGGGCGGTGTTGGGTGGTTCCGGCAGCCTGTTGGCGCCCTTGGTCGGATTTTTTTGATGGTTGCGGGTGTTTTGACAATCGTGCCAGACAGTGCCTTGGGCGTGCCGCATGTTTTTGATCTGGCCGGTGCCGTGCTCGGTGCAGGCGTCATCATCCGATTGATTGCCATGGCAGGCAGGCAGCCGAACACTGGATGAGAGTTCGCATGAACCAACCTGTGAATTCCATGGCTATTCGAATAACTGTCTGATATCTTCGCGTTAACTGGGGTCCTCAGTAAAAGCCGCTGTGCCTTCCGAGTCTGAAGCGAGCAACGGATTTGGCCTTCGTTGTCAAATATGTACACCCTCTGGCTGTGGGTGACGTTATAGATATCTGGATTGTCGCGATGAGGGTCGACACTGACAAACACAATGAGCACATCTTTAGCTGCATCACCGGGCTTGGCCATGATTTCGCTCAACTGTGCCATGTTGGTGGGGCAGATGTCAGGGTAGCTCGATAGTGGTTGATACGCTGACAGAACACTTGGCCCACTTGTTGGCTTTGTCTGGCGAGCAGAGCGTGACAATTGATCAGACGCTCATCATGTTGTCGTTCCACCAACCGGTGACTGACGAAGGCTTGCGCACTGCTTTAACGAACACCGCAGCAAAGCTTGTTCAAGCAAATTAAGTCTTAACTAATGTCATTCAAGATAGTAATACTGTATATAAATACAGTAAAATATACCCTAATTAATTCACTGTGCCATGCCAGCGCTTGGTTCGTACTGTTGACAGCACCGAAGGGAACTGTCTTCTTACGTTAATCCTCAGTGTGTCTCGACTCGTAAGAGTCGAGCTGAAGCAATGTGTGATTGGCTCACGAGAACCAAGGGTTGACGTTAAGTTGTTAGTGCCTCATGCGCCAAAAATTTTCCATATCGTCCATGTGGATCGGCTTGCTTCGATTGTGTCGGATGGATATTTGTGGTGCGATGCAAGGATGACTAAGCGCAATGGCATGGGAACGGTGATTGGCATGCCCACAATCAAGCGCAGGAGATTGACTGAGTTGACGCTCCGAAGTCATCCAGGTTTGCGCGTGGGACAATGTGTACCGTTTTATTTTTGTGCCAAGTCCGTGATGCTTTATCTTCTGCATCGAGCCAACCAGCCCAATTTGATTTATCGTGGTGGACAGGAGCCAATCTTGCATCTCCAAGCAGATTTAGAATTGGCAGTGAAGTGGGCTGATTCTAATAAAAAGCGTTGGGCCTTTACGCTGAGCAATGCCGGAGCTGCATATTTCGAGGACCGAGCGCATCTAAGTGCCTTGAGTGAGCTGGATTGGAAGTCGATCGCTACAAATTTTTGGGGTGGCCCGCGCGTGGATAGATCTGTTAAGGAGCGTAAACAGGCCGAGTTTTTGGTAGAGGAGTGCTTTCCGTGGGCTCTTGTGCAACGAATTGTCGTGCAAAATCGTCGCACGTATGGATTGGTGGTATCTGTTTTAGATCGTACTGCCCACAGGCCAAAAGTGGACATTAAGCCTGATTGGTACTACTAGGTAGCTCCTGGGGGGATGGCTTTGATCACGTACAAAACCGGCGACATTCTTCGTGAGCGATCACAGGCGCTCGTCAACACCGTTAACTGTGTTGGCGTCATGGGGCGAGGTGTCGCCCTGCAATTCAAAAAGGCGTTCCCAGATAATTTCAAAGCGTATGCGCAAGCGTGCAGGCTTGGTAAGGTCGTTGCGGGCGAGATGTTTGTTTATGAGACAAATTTGCCCATGAATCCTCGCTTCATCATTAACTTTCCAACCAAACGACACTGGCGCGACAAAAGTCGGATCGAGGATATTGAATCTGGCCTGCGCGCCTTGGTATCTGATTTGCGCCGGTTCAACATTGAGTCAGTTGCCATACCTGCTTTGGGCTGTGGACTAGGTGGGCTTGATTGGGATCGGGTTAGCCAGCTCATAGAGACTATTTTTTCTGAATTGCCAGATGTTCAAGTGACTGTGTTTGAGCCTCAGGGTGCGCCAGCTGCCAGGGCGGTGACGCCAGTGACATCGGCATGTCACATGACCACGGGCCGAGCTGCCTTGGTCGCGCTGATGAGCCGATATCTTCAAGGCCTCATGGATCCAGCAGTGAGTTTGTTGGAAATCCACAAATTATTGTATTTCCTGCAACTCGCGGGTGAACCATTAAGGCTAAGGTACAAGCAAGGTTTCTACGGCCCCTATGCAGAAAACCTGCGACATGTTCTGCATGCGATCGAAGGACAGCTGCTGGTGGGTTATGCAGACGGTGGCGATGCCCCAGACAAAGAATTAGAGCTGTTGCCCGGTGCTTTAGAAATGGCTATTCGTTTTCTGGAGGGTTATCCGGAAACGAGCGCAAGGGTGGATCGAGTGTCATGGCTCGTTGAGGGCTTTGAGTCATCATTTGGACTTGAATTGTTGTCGACAGTCCACTGGGTGCAGACGCAGTCGCAAGTAAGTTCCATGAGCGAGTTGATAAGGCTCACCTATGAATGGGGTGAGCGCAAGAGGCAATTCACGCCGAGGCAAATCGAACTGGCCAACACCGTCTTGTCACAAAAAGGTTGGCTCAATTGATATCAGTTCTGCAAGGGGGTGATCCATATCGCTTGCACTGTTGAGTCTTCATGCTGACTCTTTAAGCAACTAGCCGGTTGGAACAGTGTATCAACCAACTCCACAAGTGCGACGAACGCCTAACTCGTCATCCGAATCAGTTTTCTGAGGTCTTCGGTAAAAGCCGCTGTATCTTCCGAGTCTGAGGCGAGCAAACGGATTTGCCCTTCGTTGTCAAAAATGTACACCCCCTGGCTGTGGGTGACGTTATAGACATCCGGATTGTCGCCAGGCTTGGGCGCTTCAATTTGATAGGCGATACGGTATTTGCGCGCTAAACGCCGAATGGTTCGTTCATCGCCAGTTAGCCCAATGGCGTTGGGGTTAAACGCATCGACATAGGCCTGCAAAACATCCGGTGTGTCGCGGTGGGGGTCAACACTGACAAACACAATGCGCACATCCTTAGCCTCATCACCGAGATTGGTCATGATTTCGCTTAACTGTGCCATGGTGGTGGGGCAGATGTCAGGGCAGCTTGCATATCCGAAGAACATGAGCACGGTTTTGCCCTCAAGGTCTTTCTCGGTCATGGTCTTACCGCCGGCAGCCTGGAGTTCGAACTCCAGATCAGGCAAGTGGCCACTGACTTCGTAGAGGTGCCAATCAGGGGAGCGTTCTGAGCAACCCGCCAAGAGAGCCACCAGGCCAAGAATCGCGATGGCCAGCAGGCGCTTCAAGAGATGGTTTAGGCCGTGTGTGTTTGTGTTGGCGTACGCTGTCATGATTCTGTGTGAAGCAATATATGCACTAGATTGGAATGTTAGCAGTCGCGCAAGTTCCCTTGCCTTGATTCAAGTCAGTTTGTGGGGTTGGTGGTTGCTTGTTGGGCTTAACCTAACCATGCCTTCGCTTCTTTGATTCAGACTCTCTGCGCTTGGCGTGAGCTCTGGCTATCACGCGTCTGCCCCAAGCGTCTGGCCAGCGGGCTTAGTCATCAGGCTCGACATGGGTGTGCGTTTGGCTTCGGATATGCGCCACCAGGCTTTGAGTCAGCGCACGGTATTTCATGCGCAACGGATCTGGTGCGCTGACCGACTACGGTTGACAACCTCCTCGTCGTTTAGGACGGGGAGGCAGTCAACTTCAATGCGCTTGATGTGCAGCGTTTCGAATTTGCTAATTTCTATAAAAATAAATATGTATAATTTATTCTATAGAAATAAACATGGGTCTTGCCATGATTTCATCAAAACAATACTGTGTGCAAAAAAAAACACTCGGTCGCAGATCCCGCCACGGTGTTGACAAAGGCGGTTGTGCGGGCAGCCGATCGGCTTGATGTGACGCGTCGCCAACTGGCTTGCCTACTAGGTCTTAGCCAGCCCACCATTTCTCGGCTATACAAGGGTGAGTATTTGCTCGATCAACGCCGCAAAGAATGGGAGCTTGCCCTGTTATTCATCAGGGTCTTTAGATCGCTCGATGCCATCGTCGGTCAAGAACAGACCGCCCGCCAATGGTTACAGAGTCCCAACGCGGCCTTCAACAGCAGGCCGATTGATTTAATTGTTACAGCAGAAGGATTGGTCAATGTCGCTCATTACTTGGACGCCAACCGCAGTATCGTCTGAAGCTTTCGATTGGCGTGGCCAAGTCTGGCGCATGGTGGAGTCGCAATACATTGCGGCAACCATGAAGCTCGTGGATACTCTGGAAGAGCAGGATTTGCTAGAAACGCTGGTTGAAACCAGCAAACCGGGTTTGCCCGACGACACGCAGCAGCTTGATTATTTATTGGCAACGCCGTTTAGGTATTACCCCAATCGTGGTGGCTCACGATTCAGAGCGGCCTCTGACCCGGGTGTTTTTTACGGTGCCCAGACAATCAGAACGGCCGGAGCCGAACTAGGCTATTGGCGATGGCGGTTCTTGCGCGATGCCACGGATCTTGACCGTCTTGACCCTGTTGCCCATACAGCATTTGCGGCAGAGGTGAATACCACGGTGGTTGACCTTCAAAAGGCACCGCTTGCGGATGACGCGCGATACTGGCAGCACCCGACCGACTACAACGCGACACAACAGTTTGCCAGGACTGTCAGGCAGGCTGGTGTCGGTGGTATCTTGTATCGATCCGTGAGCGGTCCTCAGCCATCTTGGTGCTTAGCGCTGCTAACGCCAGCTGGTTTTGCTAAACGCAAGCCCAATGCACAGCGGCAAACTTGGTATCTATCCGTCTCTCACACGGAAGTGACGCTAAGGCATGACAGCGGCGCGCATGCCTCCATGCGATTTGCTGTTGATGATTGGTGTGCTTAGCTACCTGCTTTGGGTTTGTAGAGATCTGGCCAAAGCCTGGCAATCACCTCCCGGTGCTCAGCATAGGCGTAGCAACTGTTGACCTTGCCCACCCGCATGTGCTCGTTTTCTGGGCGGTCTACGGCTTGCATGCGTTTGGGCGCCATGCCCTGAAATGCGGTCGTGGCCATGGGGCCTAGTAGCTCCATCAGGTGCGTGCATGAAGCACTGCCACCGAGCAGGTCTTTAATTTTTTTAGTCCAGCCCGGACCAATTTGTAGCCCAATCACACCGGATAGCGTGTTCTGTGCCTCTAGGCAAACGCCAAACGGCGTAGCTTTCATCTGCGCCTTGATGTCTTTGACCACCAGATACTCGTCAATCACCAGCGTCATGATCATGTGGTGAATCGGTGTGCCCGGTGCCAGCGCTTGATCGCGTAATTGCAGTCTGAATTCATGCGACTTGGTGTCCATCATCTCGGCCACCACTTCATACAAACCGTCAGAGCGACTGTAAAAACGCAGATCAAGCTTGCGATGGTGTAACTCTTCTCGGGTGATGGTGTCTGTCATACATTTGCTGCCTAAGTTTTTTAATTGTTACTTGCTATTGCTTGCTAGTTACTTGCTAGCGACTTTCCCTGCCTAAGACTGAGTCAGTGATGTGCCTTGGCACTGCCCAGACAGTTCGCCAATAGCATGGCGATGGTCATCGGGCCCACGCCGCCAGGCACCGGTGTGATGGCGCTGGCCACAGTGTTGGCGGATTCAAAGTCGACGTCACCACATAAGCTGCCGTCATCCAGACGATTGATGCCCACATCAATCACCACGGCGCCGGGCTTGATCATGTCGCCGGTGATCATTTTGGGGCGGCCGGTGGCAACCACCAGCACGTCAGCGTGTTTAGTATGAAATGCCAAGTCACGTGTTTTGGAGTTGCAAATCGTGACTGTGGCGCCAGCGGCTTGCAAGAGCAGCGTCATGGGTTTGCCCACGATGTTGCTCGCTCCCACCACACAGGCCGTGGCGCCACGCAATTGCACCTGTTCGTCTTCGAGCATTTTCATGACACCAAACGGTGTGCAGGGAATAAAACGCGGCTTGCCAATCGCCAAAAGACCCACATTAGCAGGATGAAACCCGTCAACATCTTTGGCCGGATCAATCGCTTCGATGACCTTCTGCGGATCGATATGCTTGGGCAGTGGCAACTGCACCAGAATCCCGTGCACGTTAGGGTCTGCGTTCAGTTCGGCAATCTGGGCCAAGAGCGCTGCTTCAGACAGATCCGCACCGAATGTGTGATGAAACGACTCGATACCGACATCTTTACAGGCCTTGATCTTGTTGCGCACATACACGGCCGATGCCGGGTCTGCACCCACCAGAATCACGGCTAGGCCAGGGCGAGGCTTGCCTTGCTCAACCCAGTCTTGAATCTTTTGTTGTAGCTTGCCACGCAGGCGCGCTGCTAGCGCTTTTCCATCGATCAGGCGGGCGGGGTTTGGTGCAGTCATGGTCATGTGGGCGTCAGATCTTTGATCAACAAGGCCGGGAGTCAAATATCCCGCGGTGTCACAGTTTGGTGACAATTCAAACCCTCATTCTATAAAAACCTGAGCTTGCCTGCTTTGGCATTCACGTAGTCAAACTTCGCCTAGGCTGTCGCAGGCTCCTGGTCTGATGTGATCATTCCCGAGTGACGCAGCAGCGCATCGATTTGCGGATCACGGCCGCGGAAGGCCTTGAACGACTCAGTCGCTGGTCGCATGCCACCCACAGACAGGATCTCGCGCTTGAACAACTCGCCTGTGGTGGGGTCCAGCGTGCTTTGCGCCTCTTCGAATGCTGCGAATGCATCTGCCGAGAGCACTTCCGCCCATTTATAGCTGTAATAGCCAGCGCCATAACCACCGGCAAATAAGTGGGTAAAGGCGTGTGGGAACCGATGCCAGGTGGGTGGTTTGATGACGGCCACTTCATTGCGCACGGCATCCAGTGTTTGCATCACTTCGCCAATGCCCATGCCATCCGGTTGGTGATGTAACAGCATGTCAAACAGCGCAAACTCAATCTGGCGCACCGTCTGCATGCCGCTTTGGAAGTTCTTGGCGGCTTTCATTTTATTGAACAGCGATTCGGGTAGCGGCTGCCCAGTATCGACGTGAGCTGTGAGCGACTTCAGGACGTCATACTCCCAGCAGAAATTCTCCATGAACTGCGATGGCAGTTCAATCGCATCCCACTCCACCGCGGCAAATGCACTAGCGCCCGGTTCATCGACTTCTGACAGCAGGGCATGCAAGGCGTGACCCGATTCATGAAACAGGGTGATGACGTCATCATGTGTCAGTAAAGCTGGTTTGCCACCTTGACCCTTGGCGAAGTTGCAGGTTAAGTACACCACGGGCGTAGCCAATGCCTGCAAACTGCGGCGACGGTTACGTTCACTGCCAACCCAGGCGCCGCCTTGCTTGCCGGTGCGGGCATAAAGATCAATCACTAAATGACCAATCAGCTCACCGGCGGCATTTTCTACGCGGGCGGCGCGTACATCTGCGTGCCAAGCTGGCATCGGTTCATCAATGAGCTTAACTGAAAAGAGCTTGCTCACGAGCTCAAACAGCCCGGACACCACCTTGGGTTCGGTGAAGTACTGCTTGACCTCTTCTTCGGAGTAGTCGTACTTGGCTTGACGCAATTTCTCGGAGGCAAAGGCGACATCCCAGGGTTCCATCGGATCCAAGCCCAGCTCGGTTTTAGCGAAGGCTTTCAGTTCATCGAGGTCACGGTGTGCGTAAGGCAATGCCCGGGCGGCGAGCTCGCGCAGAAACTGCAGCACTTGCTCTGGGGTGTCTGCCATACGGGTCTCAAGCTGCAACGCGGCAAAGTTGTGAAACCCTAGTAATTTTGCGCTTTCAGCTCGTAAGGCAAGCGACTCCTCGATCAGTGCCGAGTTGTCGTATTGCGGATCACCCTCATCAGAGGCGAGCGTGGCGTAGGCTTTATAGAGGGTATGTCGTAGTTGACGATTGGTGGCGTATTGCATCACTGGCAAATAGCTGGGCATCTTTAACGTCAGCTTGAATTTGTCGCCAGATGAGGTATCGATGGCCTCATCGTCCATCGCTGCCTGCTTGAACGCAGCTACCACGTCGGCAGGCACGCCATCGAGTTCCGTGATGCTGTCCAGTACCAGTGTCCAGGCGTCGTTGGCATCCAGTACGTTCTCAGAGAACTTCTGCGAGACTTCTGACTGTCGTTCGGAAACCTCAGCGAATCGGGTTTTTAAGTCACCCTCAAGTTCCACACCGCTTAACCGGAAATCACGCAGCGCAAGTTCAATCACCCGGCGACGCACAGCAGGCCATTGTCCAAACTCGGGACTGTCAGCCAAGCGCTTGTATTGCTTAAACAGTCCTTCGTGTAAGCCCACCCAGGTTGCGAATTCACTGACCGGCCCTAGCATCTGGTTATAAGCTTCACGCAAAGCAGGCGTGTTGACGACTGACTTCAAATGCCCCACCACTGACCAAGCTCGCCACAGTGGTTCGGTGGCGTCATCCAGTGGCGTCACGATCGCTTCCCAGGTCGCCGGTAATGACGGATCCGCGGCCGCATCGATGGCCCCACGGGCCTGAGCGAGCAGCGCTTCGATGGCCGGCACGATGTGCTCGGGCTTGACAGCGGCGTAGTCAACGAGCTGGTGAACGCAGCCAAGCAGTGGATTGGATGAAAGCGAATGGGTTTGGGCAGCAGAAATGGTTTGGGCAGCAGAAGTCATGGTGTGTCACATCGATGGCGTGGTGGGCATTGGCCCCCCACGCGAAACAATGAATGATGAAATTAACAATGTGACAGATTGTATCGACTGCCAGGCCACTCGGTAACGATATCAGTCACCAGATATGGTCTTTAAGTTTGATGTTGCCAGGCAGTTTTGCTGCTTAGTTTTGCTGCTTCATTGCCAGCTTCGCCTTTTCACATGAAAAAATTCCACAGGGCTGGCTCCATGAAGCTGCGGCTGGCCTGGAAGGTTGGGAGCATCATGGTTGCGGCCACATTGTCGGCAGAGTTGCCAGAAGACAATTCATTGGCCCAGTAATCAAGGCCCGCTTGATCGGCATCACGTTCCAGGATCTCCTCGTACAGGATTTCCACTTGTTCAGTGGTTTCAAGGGCGTCGAAGTCTTTCCCGGTGATGCGGGTGTATTCATCCGAATTGAGCATTGACACGGCGATCGCGCCCATACTCACACCGTTTTTGGCTTGGGTAGCCCAATATTGAAACCCGTCGAGATCAGCCTGGCGATTAAAGAGCTTGTCATACAGGGCCGCAATCTGCCCGTAGGCACTGTCGTAGTTGACCGAATGGGCTCGGTCGACAAACAGCAAGCTTTCGACGTTGACCCAAATATCCGGGTCGCTCAGGTCGCCGAGCGGCAACACAATCACTTTGGCGTGATCCTGGGTGATCAGGTAATCAGCTGAGTTGCCGTTGTAACTGACGATGTCGTTACCAAGGCCTGCGCTGTAGGGCCGGTCGCTGCCCAGGCTCGCGGGCACCATGTCATCAAGTGTCGTGGTCAATACGTCCGTTGTCATGTCAAAAATCCTCTTACAAGTGGTTCAAAGGGTCATCGTCAAAGCTGCGAGCAAGAACTGTAGGTAAATTCATGTGGTTAGTGAGTCACAGTTACTAAATAAAGTTTACCTAAAAATGTGCGGTTTTGGCTAGCCACTTTTTGCAAGCATTTGTCAGCATCTGGTGGGGTGAGGACTGATAATCAACCGGCTGATCAGTTGTTGTTTGTCATCAGTTGCGGTTTTATCGATTTTTTCTCATCACTAACGTTGTCACCAACACCATCGGGAGTAGGGTCATGGCCAATTTCGTTGTCACCAATTTGAACGATTCGGGTGCCGGCTCATTGCGAGCTGCTATCGAAGCGGCTAACAACAGCACGGACGCAAGCAATTCGATTAGTTTCTCGGTGGCAGGCACGATCCGCTTGGCTAGTGCCTTACCCGTGATCAGTTCCACCGTGTCGATTGACGCCACGAGCGCTCCGGGCTATCTCGCGGCCCAATCGCCAGTGGTGACGTTAGACTTCAACGACTTTGCGGGGCTGGTGTTTACGGTGGCCGCACAAGGGTCAAGCTTGTTTGGCCTGGCACTTGGCAATGCGAGTGACGCAGGCATCACCTTGGCTGGCAGTGGCATCACGCTGGATAAAAACTACATTGGTTTGGCAGCCCATGGGGCGCTCTTGGGTAACGGTGGTGACGGTATCTTGATCGGTGCCACGGCATCGGGCAATTTCATTGGCTTGAATGAATCCCAGGTGCAAGGGGTGGTGGGCAACGTGATTGCCAATAATGGTGGCAATGGCATCACGATTTCAGGTGGCTCGGGTCATACACTCGTGGCAAATCGGATCGGCACCGATCCGGACGGCAACACGGACATGGGTAACGCAGGCCACGGCATTTGGCTAACTGGCGCAACAACGGGCAACACCATTGGCGGCACTGTCTACGTGGATGCCGCTACCGGGGCAGTGAACAACCCCACAGGTACCAAAGGCACTGTGCCACCGGTGTTCGTGATTCCGCCGTTGGGCAACCAGATCTCAGCCAACGGCGGGCATGGGGTGTTGATTGATGCCCGATCAGAGAACAACGTTCTGAACGGTAACTTTGTCGGTACCACCGCCAACGGCAATGCTGATCTGGGCAACAGCGGCAATGGTGTGCTCATTTTGAATGCGAACAACAACGCTCTGATCGGTTGCACCTTTGTCGATGAGCCGTTTGTTTACTACAACGTGCTTAGTGGCAACGGTGGCCATGGGTTGCAGATCACTGATTCAGACAACACCATTGTGCAAGCCAACTTCTTTGGCGTGGGGGCGAACAACGCCACCTTAGTCGGCAATGACGGTAACGGCATACTGGTCAATGGTGACTCAAGCGGTACCACGGTCGGTGGCGTGATTCCCTTAGGCAACGTCTCGGGTGGCAATTTGCTTAACGGTATCTACGTCACCGACACGGCTAGCAACTTTATCTCGTTCAATACCTTCGGTGGCTTGTTTGCATTTCAGGGCGCTGCGCCCAACGGTGAGAACGGCATCAAAATAGATTCCTCGGGGCTAGGCAATGAGTTGCGCACCAACGTGCTCTCGGGCAACTTGGGCAATGGCATTGAAATCAGTGGTCACGCTAACGGCGTGTTAATCGATCCCAATATCGTTGGCTTAAACACCGTGGGTAATGGGTTGCTGCCAAATGGCGGGCATGGTCTGCTTATTGGTGGTCACGCTCACAACATCACCGTAGGCGGTGACTTCCAATCGGTGATTCCACAGAACACTTTCTCGGGCAATACGGGTTATGGCATTGCGATTGTGGATTTTGCGCATGACGTGCATGTGCTCAATTCTGCCATTGGTTTGGGTGCTACGCTTACCACCACGTTTGGTAACCAGGCCGGTGGCATCTTGTTGGCCAGTCTGGGCACGGGCAACGTGGTGGGTGGCGTCACCGTCGATCCAAACAATCCGCAAGCGAACCTGATCTCGGGCAACGATGGGTATGGCGTGACATTGGCCTACGGCGTGCAAGGCCAATCGGTCATTGGCAATGAGTTTGGCGTGGATCGGTTTGGCTTGCCAGTTCTACCCAACGCCAGTGGTGCCATCGCCATGAACAACAACATGGCGGTTGTGGTTGATCGCAACAGCGGCCAAGACAGTGAGTTCATCGACTACGGCTTGCAGCCGCAAGCGGTGTACTCGCAGATTGAGGCGCTTTACGTGGGGTATTTCGGGCGTGCTGGTGACACCAGTGGGCTTGACTACTGGGCCACCGAGGCTGTCACGCAATTGCTGCAAAACGGCTCACTGGATACGGTCATGACACAAATGGGTGAGAGTTTTGCGCAGTCGGCCGAGAACGCACCATATTCCGCGTTAGTCGGTGTGCCGCTTGATCGCAACAACGCGACTCAAGTCGAGTTAGTCACTGACTTTATCAACCAGACCTATCAGTATCTCTTTAGCCGGGTGGCTGACACGGCAGGGTTCGACTACTGGTATGGCGAACTCTTTGCAGGACGCTTGGCCATCTCTGATCTGGTCTATGAAATGGCGCAAAGCGCCCAACAGACCGATCAGGTGGTGTTAAACAACAAACTGACTGCTGCCCTCTATCTGGATCAGATGGCCCAAGCCGCAGGCGTTGACACCTTATCAGAAAACCAGCTGCAAACGGCCGTCAGGCCTGTGACGTCCGACACCACGCTACTGATATCCAAGCTGGTCACAGACGCAGTGACGGGTCAATCGGGCAACGCCACCATGAACACCAGCTTGTTTGGTGATGCGTCATTTGTCACGGGTGTGCGCGCTGACCACGGCGGCAACGTGATTTTGACGGGCAATCAAGTCATCGGCGGCGTCACCAGTGCCATGCTGTACAAAGGCCCGATGCTAGACAGCACCTTGGGCACGGTGTATCAGTTAACCCCTGAGTTTGCTGGCCAGACGGTCACGGGCGCGACGTTTTATGGCCCGAACACCAGCGTGTTTGACAGCGGCATTGGGTTAGGACAAGTGCGTGCGGTGGGCAGTTACGTTGATGGCGACAGTGCCGAGGTACGTAATCGCGGCATGGTCTATGAGGGTCCGGTCAATGGTGAAGGCGGGCGTTGGCTGCAGGTTGACGTGCCTTCAGAACTCGTGGGTGGCAAGCAGGTCTGGAACACCATCTTGCACAGCACCATGGGTGATATCGCGGTCGGTAACTACGACATCTATGGCGAACCAGGCTCGGGCAATGGCTTTATCTACAACCTGCGCACTGGCCAATACACGATCTTTGATGAGCCATTCGGTGGCACTGATCAGTTCAGCACCGTCTACGGTATCTGGCAAGATGAGCAGGGTGGCTCGCAATACACCATCGTCGGTGGTTCCAAGCACGGCATTGGCGTGAATGAAGCCTATGTCGCACGCTACGATTCTGTGACTGACACCATCAGTGACATCCGCTATTACAGCTACGAGGGCAGGCCAGAGGCCATCACGCACTTCGAGGGCATCACCGCGGTGCCCGGTGGTTATCACCTGATTGCCACCACCGACAAGGGGGCAGCATTTGCCAGCATCACCACCAACGCCGACGGTTCGTTTAGCGAGGCGCAATGGACGCTGAACAACATGCTTGGTGCCGACACCACCACCGGCAATTCGATTTTCCAGAACGTGGTGATGGGCATCTACATGCAAGATGGTTCGAACAACGTGAAGTCGTACGCTGGCACCGTGGACCAAACCATGGTGTCTGCCGACGGTGGTCTCATTATGGCAAATGGTGCGCCGAACCTGACCTATGGTCTGACCGTGGTTGATAGCGTGGGATCGATTGTGGTCGGTTCAGCGACAGCGGGCAACGTGCTCGGCGGGTCAATCGGCAACGACACCTTCCTGGGAACTCAGGTGGCTAACCGTTCGGATACGTTCTACACCGGCGGCGGCGCTGATGTGATCTTCATGGCCGACGGGCGTACCGCTGGCAGTGTGATTGGCCTGTACGCCAGCAACATGAGTTCAGACCTGATTGCGCCGACACCTGGCGACAGTGTCCGGGCGCTGGCCGGCAGCGTCGTTAATGCGCGCGACGTGCCGCAATTGGGCTGGTGGGGTCAAGGCAGTGGCAAGCTTGGTGGCCCGGTATCAGATGCCAGCACCAATGCAGGCGAGGGCACGGGGGTGAGCTCAGGCATGACGCGCGTGTTTAACTTTGAGAGTGGCGTTAATGCAGGCAGTGAGCTTGACCGTCTCGATTTCTCGCTCACGGCCTACAGTGGACTGCTGCGTGACGTATCACCGGAGAGCGGCCCAGCACTCGGTGCGGCGATCTTTAGCAACACGCTTGAACTGGGTGACACCGTCACCGTGTCAGAGGCCAATGTGCTGGTGTTCTCCAGCGCGGTGACGTTTGCCAATGCAGCAGATTTAGCCGAAGCCTTGGCAGATCCACTGACCGATATCAGCTTTGGGGCATTGCAGACCCACGACAACAACCACTATCTGGTGGCCTATCAGGACAACGCGGGCAACACCCGCATTGCTGACCTGAATATCCAGAGCGTGACGGACTTCCGTTCTACCGAGCTTATTGACGGTATGACGCTATCGGTCTCGGATGTGGTCCAACTCGTGGGTGTGGGCATCAACGACTTACTCAACGGCAACATCAACTTCGTCGCCTGACCAACGGTCAAAGCCTTATCTGCCAAGTGAACGCAACAGGGGCCGGCGCTACGAACGCCGGCCCCTGTTGCCTTTGCGTACCGGCCAATCTCATATGAACGGGCGGGTAAAAGTCAGGTAACAGTTCAAGAGCAACCAATGAAAGATCAGCCCAAGAGAAAACCAACCAACGATATCAGGGTTAACCCTTATATCGTTGGTTGGTTTGTGTTGTTTATCTTGGTTGCTAGATTCGTAGATGTGACTAAACCTAATTTACATCACATGTTATAAATGCAATTAGTTACTGATTTGGGATCGATTTGGGATTTAAAGATGATTGATTCCCATCCATCAGTAGTGCAATATACAGAATTGCCCCTAGGGTGAATAAGGTTTTAAGGTGCTACAGTCAAGGTGCTGTATCTGAAGTGCTGTAGTTCCTTTGATGTGCTTGCTGTGACGGCTAGTGCGGTGCCTGTTTGACCTAGGAATGCAGGTGGCAGGCGAGTTGTCCGATGGATACTGGCCTGCGGTAGCCTGCCTGTCGCTTACTCACACAAATTGTGTAGCACTGGTGAACTAAGTTACGAGTGGTAGCCCAAAAGTTGCAGTACCTGCACACCAAGGTTTTAATAATGAGATGGGTGGCAGCGAAATAGCGACACCGAAACAGGCTGAAGCTAAAGAAGGGTATTTTTTATGCCCCCGGATAGACGATCAATTGATCGTGACCAAGATGGTCTGAATATTTGGGGTGATCCGTTGGCAAGACTGGGAAGTTCAGGCCAGAGAAGTTGGTTTCTAAGTTGAGAGAATATGGACAGTAGTCAACCTGCTATCGAAGTTTCTTCAAAAATTGCCTATTTGCAGCCGGGCATGTACATCATCCGATTAGCCTCCGAGGCGCCAGGTAACGTCATCACTTTGAATCCAACCCCGGTTGGTCGAGGCACGGTGGACTTTTTCCCGGGTGACGGGGTGGTGCGCAATACGTTGGCTAAAGTTGGTGACTGTGTCATCGTTCGGGTCAAGGCTGCCGTGGGTAGCCTGTTGTTGACCGAGTTTCACAAGGCTGGCCAACAGCAGCAGATGAAACTGAAAATTGACCGGGTGGCCACGGAAGGGTTTGAAGCAGGGGGTGGTGCCCAAACCGCTTTCCCGAGCACGGTGCGTGGTGCGGCCGGGCGGGATACTGGCACGGCAGCGGCACCGACTGCTGCACCCACTGCGGCCCCCGCTGCAGCGACTGAATTACCGGTGCGCCAGTTAGGGCACATCGAAGGCGTGGGTGACACCATCGTAGAAAACGACTGGTTAGGCGACCCTGATGGCGATGCGCGTATCGAGGGGTTTGCTGTGAATGTCAAAGGCCTACCCGCTGGGGTGAGCTTGAACTACGGCGCTTTAATCGAAGGCACACGGCGTTACGCCGCTGCCGTGGCGGGTCAGTTTGTGGGCACCCGCCAGAAAGCCAAATCATTGCTTGGGGTCGTGTTTGATTTGACCGGCCCAGGCGCAGAGCAGTTTCAACTATCAGGTGAGGTGGTGTTCGCGGGCGAACCCCCGTTGGCCATTGAGCCTGGTGTTCAATTGTCTGGACCTTCGGGGACGGAACATCTTGTGGCCTTGCAGTTGTCGATAACCCCCCTTGCTACTCGGTCTACCGCCGCCTCCGCATGGGATGACCCTGCAGTCACTCGTATCGTTCGCCAGTCTCCCACGGTTGCTCACAAGGCGCCCGTGAAGCCAGCTGCTGCCAAGAAGGCGGCGGCCAAGAAGGTCTCTACACGAAGGAAGTAAGAAATGAGCTTGAACTATAACGAGCCAGATACCTCGGCTGCGGTATCGGAAAATCTGGCAGCCAACCCTTCGATCACACCGACAGTGTTGACTTCGATCAGCGGCGTGTTGGACCTGTCTAATCCTGAGACCACTGTTGTCGTCGGTAGCTGGACCGGTACGGGTGCAGTCACGCAACCGACCGGCTCAGAGACTCAGATGGTGGTGGTCGATATCGATTCACCCGCTGGCACTGATGTTGATCTGGTCATTCCCCCAGAGAACCTGGCTTCAACCAGCGTCTGGGTGTTTGATACGGATGCCAACATTAACGTGACCTTTAACACCACCGAGCGCGTCATTGTGATGGGCAACGGTGACGACGAGGTAACGGTGCTCGGTGATCGCGATACCACCATCGATGGCTCAGCGGGCAATGACACGCTGATCTTAAGTGGCGGTGATGATTCGATCATCGGTGGCACGGGCAACGACTCCATTACGGCGGGTGCTGGCGCTGACACGATTGTGTCAGGCGTGGGCATTGACACCGTGGATGCGGGTCTGGGATTTGACGTCATGCAGCTAGAAGGTGACATCAATGACTGGTCTGTGGCGGTTGAAGGTGATGTGGTGACCCTAACGGGTGCGCCAGGTAGTGGCAATGGTGTTGAAATGACGAATGTCAATTTCATCAGCTTTGGCACCAGCATCGTGGACAACGGTGATCAGTTCAGCATCGTGGTAACCGATGATGCACGTAATAAAGACGACGCGATGCGTCTATACCAGACAGCACTTGATCGCTCTGCCGATCAGGGTGGTGCGCAGTACTGGTTAGACACCATCGATGCTGGCTTGAACACGTACTTTGATACTGCAACGTACTTCCTGCAGTCTTCAGAGTTCCAGTCCAAGTACGGCACGTTGGACAATGAAGAGTTCGTTAACCAGATGTATCAGAACGCCTTTAACCGCAATGCGGAACAAGAGGGTCTGGACTACTGGTTGGGCGTGCTCAATGATGGCGCACAACGTGCCGAAGTCGTGGCTTACATTGCTGGTTCTACGGAAGCAGCAAACACGATCGGCAACGTGGTCGTTGTCACCGACATCGTCTAACGCAGGTGTAGTTTCCCGATCGGTACGCGCAAGCACACCGATCGGGGTTTGGTAGGTGATCATAGGCGCAACTCGCTTCACCCAATTATCTAAGTTTTCACTAGTTTCTGCGGTCAACGGCAGAGCGCGCATGGGTAGCAGCCGCCGTCAAGATAAACGTCAATCACCGAACATCTAGTTACCACGCTTTGCCAGCTCAGCTTTACTTTGCCTGGGTAGTCGGGTTTTCCTGATGATTGGCACCCTTTTCACACAACCGATAGTCGATACAATTCGCTACCGTCACTGCTTCGTAGTAGACCCTTCAACTGGGTCAAACAAAGAGAGTGAGTAGTGGTAACTGACACGGTGGTGTTCACGGTAAAACCTCCGCTGGCTATCGAGTCGGTGTTTGATTGTTGGGTCTTCGGGGATGAAAGATTTTGTAACCTTGCGGTTGCTGATAATCATCATTGCTACTCGGTTTTCCGCCGCCTTCGCATGTATTGATTTAGCTGTCACTAGAATGGTTCGAAATCTCCCACAGTCGCAAAACAAAGCGCTGGGCAAGAAGATCCTTACACGAGGAAGTAAATAATGAGTTTGAACTATAACGAGCCAGATAGTGGTGCTCAGGTCAGTGAAGCACTTGAAGCTAACGAGTCGATCTCCCAGCCGATGTTCAACGCTTTCGGTACGGTTTTGGGTCTTAATAGTCCGTTGAGCTTGATTAATGTGGCAAGTTGGTTGGGGCCGGCCGCTGTGCCGCAATACCCAGGTCCTCCTGGCTTGGTGGTTGTCACCCCAGAGGGTGATCCCTTCGCTCCCCTCAATTTCGGATTCATTCCGCCAGAACTGTTGGGGGCGAATGGGTGGGTCTTTAATTGGGACGGGGATATCAGTGCCGTCTTTAACACCACCGAGCGCGTTATCCAGATGGGTAACGGTAACGATGACATCACGGTCAACGGTGATCGCAACACCACCATTGATGGCTCAGCGGGCAATGACACGCTGACGCTCTCAGGCGGTGATGACTCGATCATTGGCGGCACGGGCAACGACTCCATTACGGCGGGTGCTGGCGCTGACACGATTGTGTCGGGCGTGGGCATTGACACCGTGGATGCGGGTCTGGGATTTGACGTCATGCAGTTAGAAGGTGACATCAATGACTGGTCTGTAGCGGTTGAAGGTGACGTGGTGACCCTAACGGGTGCGCCGGGTAGTGGCAATGGTGTTGAAATGACGAATGTCAATTTCATCAGCTTTGGCACCAGCATCGTGGACAACGGTGATCAGTTCAGCATCGTGGTAACCGATGATGCCCGCAATAAAGACGACGCGATGCGTCTATACCAGACAGCCCTGGATCGCTCTGCCGATCAGGGTGGTGCGCAGTACTGGTTAGACACCATCGATGCTGGCTTGAACACGTACTTTGATACTGCGACGTACTTCCTGCAGTCTTCAGAGTTCCAGTCCAAGTACGGCACGTTGGACAATGAAGAGTTCGTTAACCAGATGTATCAGAACGCCTTTAACCGCAATGCGGAACAAGAGGGTCTGGACTACTGGTTGGGCGTGCTTAATGATGGCGCACAACGTGCTGAAGTCGTGGCTTACATTGCTGGTTCTACGGAAGCAGCAAACACGATCGGCAACGTGGTCGTTGTCACCGACATCGTCTAATGCAGGTGTAGTTTCCCGATCGGTACGCGCAAGCGCACCGATCGGGGTTTGGTAGTGCAACGCGGTTCACCCACAAAACGCAGTCACAGCAAATAAACGCTGATGTTAAAGAACTGCTTTTTTTAGGTGGTCTGTGGTCATAGATTGGGCTCACATTCTTTCCCTTCCTCTCCCTTCCTCTCCTTTCCTTCCCCATTCTCAGACAGCAGTGTTGACAACCGCTACCCGGCAGCTTGAAGCAAGCACAGATGCGCTTCTGGCAAATGCATTGCAATCGCTCGATACCGACCCTGTCGGGGCGCGTTTGCGCTTGGCTGCCGCTATCAATCGTGGGGTGGATAAATCCGTCATGACGGCCTTGCTCGCGAAATCAGTGGCAACCGATGATGCAGTCGCCGCCTTGGGCCTACTGAAATCAGCGGTTGATCACGATCCGCAGAGCTTGGCGCTATGGAGTCAATACTGGCAGGTGCTGGCCGCAGCCACAGAGGCTGGCCACAGATTGTGTGAACAAGAAGATTGGCGGGCCGCATTAGAGCAGCGGCTGCGCTGGTTAAATCAGGGTGCGGAGTTGCGTGCCATCTTGAAGTTTCTCGATACGATCGATGCACAAGCAACCGCGTCAAACCTAACGCCACGTTGTCTTGGCTACTGCCGCTGGGATGCCAAGCGTGAGGTCATCGAAGGTTGGGCGCTAGATCGATGGGCTATGCAAGATCCGTGCTCGCTCGTCATTGAACAAACCAACCCCACCGACCCTCAAAACAAACGCCAGGGTCAATTATTGGCAGACAGCCCCGTGGATTGGTTGGCTAAAGCAGGCATCAGCTCGGTGGGTGGGTTTGTGATTAAAGTCCCATCCCAAGATCCATGGTCGATTCGGGCGTTGTCTTTGCGGTTTGCGCACGGACAGGAACTGGCCGGTAGTCCGTTGGCATGCTCTGCTGCGATTGATGTTAAGACTGCAGAGCAAGGCCCAGTACAAAGTCCAGTGCAAAGCGCAACACAAAGCACAAATCACCGTTCAATGGTCGATGTGCTTGTGCCTGTTTTTGAAGGTCGTGAGCATGTGCTGGCCTGTCTTGAGAGCCTCATCAAAGCCCGTCAGCAGCAAACCACGCCCCATGAGATCGTGGTGCTCGATGACGCAAGCCAAGATCCGTTGCTGCGAGATGCGCTGCAGGACCTGGCGCAAAAGAACGAGATTGTTCTGGTCACGCGAGCCGCCAATCTCGGGTTTATTCGTAACATCAACCGTGGCATGGCACTGCACCCAGAGCGCGATGTGGTGTGGCTCAATGCCGATACCCGTGTCACAGGTAACTGGTTAGACCGCTTGAAGTCAGCCGCTTACGCCGGTGACAACACCGCGTCCGCCACACCTTGGTCAAACGATGGCGAGTTCATGACGCTGGCAGGCAAGGGCAACCCCGAGCCCATGCCAAGCCTAGAGGCTCAACAACAGATTGATGCGGTCATTAGCGAACTCAATCTGTCGCCAGAGGAACTGGTGGCCGGTTGCGGGTTTTGTTTTTACGTTAAACGCAAGGCCATCAACGAAGTCGGCTATCTGGATGAGACTGATCTCATCGATGGCTATGGTGAGGAGACCGATTGGTGCCTGCGTGCCCGCCAGCTTGGCTGGCGCCACGTGGCCGCCACCAACCTGTTTGTCGGTCACGCGGGCGGCCAATCGTTTGGCGCGCGCAAACGGGCGCTTGCAGCGCACAACAATGCGGTGATCCGTCAACGCTATCCATTGGCCGAGCGATTGCATGACGACCATCTAAAGCAAGACCCACTAAAGTCCGTCCGAGAGACAATTGCCCGAGCACGCTTGCAACAGTGGCACCCGTCTGGAAACATGACCGTCGTGATTAAACGCCAAGTGTCGGTTGGGCCAAATAAAAAACCGAAGACAGAGCTGAACACAAATCTTACGACAGAACGGAAGACACCGCTATCCTTCCCAGCATCCGACCGGGCTGAGTCTTTAGATCACGATATCGAACTCACGTGGCAGATCACGGGCACTGACACTGCAGTGACGCTCACATTCAACCGTATGCAGCCATCGCTGCAACTGAACTATCGTTTACCGCAACAGGCAGATCAGCTCGCGAAAGACATGGACGAGGTGAGGGCGGTGACGGGCGATACCCGGCACATGCCCAGCGCACTCGTCAAAGTGTTCGCCAAAGTGTTGGGCAAAGTGTTGGGCAAAGTGTTAAGTGATAGGCTAGATGCCAGACGGTCGTCGGAGCTGACCGAGCTGACCGACCCCACTTCAAACAACATTGAAGCCCGTCTAGCGAACAAGTCATTGCCAACAGGGGATGGCTTGGCACTGATTGTGGATGATTTACAGGATCCCGAGGTGGTCGATACGTGGCTAAAAATCATCCGTACGGCTGGCCTGAGTGAGGGCATCCAGTTCATCACCACTCAAAACACCCCCGGTGCGCAACTGTTAAGACGCACGGCTCGGGTGGCACCGGTGTATTGCCCAGAGGGCTTAAGTTGGACGCAATGGCTTGGGTTATTAGGCGTTAATTGCGCGGTAATGCTTGCGCCAGAAACTGCTTTCATCCAACAGATTGAGACAGAACTGAATGTTGATCTGCCGGTGGTCGATGGACATGTTTTTATTCAAGCTCGGTCTACCGAGAAAGCGGTGTTAACGCGCAAACAGGTGCGTGGCGTTAGGGGCCAACGCCAACGCCAAGCCATTGACCGTGATTTGGTGACTGCCTGATGGCTCAAGTTCTCACCAAAGCGAAGCCAGCACAGAAAGTGAACGTGCAAAGTGCTGAGCCCGGTGTCAAACCCGCTGTCAAACTCTCTACTGCCACTGACGTGCTGCCACTCGAGATAAAACCCCCTCGCAAGGCGAAGTCCACCACCAAACCTTCCGCCGCATCAAAAAATTCCTCACAGCGAACGAACAGCAAGCAAGCGGCCGGGGTTACTAAAGGGCAGGGACAATCGTCGGGTAGTTCAGTTTTGAACAAGGCTACTACCAAAGCCACTGCCAAAGCTATTCCAGTAGCGACATTGTCAGCGGGCACAGACGCCTCATCTCGTTCTTCTGCCATGCTCGGTTCGATCACAGGGCTCTATGGCGATGTGCTGCAGGGGTGGGCGATGGACGCCGACAGTCCAGATGCGATGTTGGCCGTTGAGATTTATTACGACGATGTTTTTGGGCATTTGGTGAGAGCCGATGAGTATTTGAGTGGTTTGCAAGACACAGGCGAAGCAATACCTGACGGTGCACAGTGGCATGGGTTTGTAGCGCAGTTAGATAAGCAGTGGCTATCGGGTGCCAGCAAAATCACCGCACGTGTGGCCAATCAGGGGCCATGGTTAGCAGGTACGGTGTTTTTGGGGCAGGGACAAAATGCGCAGGTTGCCGATCAGCAAGCCAATCGTGTGTTCCACGGTGGTGGCTTAAAGCTAGTGGGCTGGGCCTGGGCGGGCGCACAGAGCAAAGCGATAAGACAGGTATCAGTGTTTGAATCGATTAACGGTGAGTTGCGCGAGATTCTTACGGTTCCCGCGAACCGCTCGTTGTCAGAGTTGTCTCGCAAACCGCACCAAGGTCACGGCTTTGTCATTAACTTACCGTCATCATTGGCCGACGGTAAACGTCACCAACTTGAACTGATCACTGACAAGGGCGAGCCGGTCAACGGTTCACCCATTGAGCTTTGCCTGACATCCAACACACTGTCTGGCCTAGTCAAGGATGCTTGGGCGTCAGGTCATGGTCTGGATGCCATCTTGCCGATCCTCACAAGCTATGAACGTCAATACCCAGTGAGCTTTGGGTTTGATCATTACGCAGCCTGGTGCGACCTGTACCAAATAGCGCCACCCCAAGGTGAGACAGCCTTGCGCTGTGCGGTGGTGGTGATCACCCCTGAAACCGACGCCGCTGACGCACACGCTGATCAGTCCGTTCAAAGCGTCTTCGGCCAGCGATTGCCAGAAAACCAGGTCGAGTGTTTTAAAGCGTCTGCGCAAGCCATTATCAAAGGATTAGCGGCCGCTGCTGACATGGCTGATGTGGTGGTGCCGCTTTGGGCAGGCGACAAGCTCCTGCCCCATGCGCTAGATGTCATGGCAGCACAGCTGGAGACTTACCGAGCACTGCACACAGAACAACCGGGGCAAACGGAACAAATACCCAAGCCATCGCTTTGGGGTTATGTCGATGATGACGTCATGGCCATTGACGCAAGTCACCGAACTGACCCTTGGCTAAAGCCCGATTGGGATGAAACCCTCTTCTATAGTCTTGACTACGTATCGCGCGGCGTATTTCTCTCGTCTGATTTAGTCAAGACTGTGCTGACTGACTACGGTCAGACGCTCGAGGTGCTAATCACACTACAAGACCCAGCCTCTGCCTGGCATGCCTTCATGGCCTGTGTGGTGGCACACACGACTGCCATGAAACAGTCTCCTATCCACGTACGGCAAGTCCTGTATCAAGGTCACGAAAGACACCCGTCTGACTCATCGCGTCTAGCCGCCATGTCCTGGCTGGCAAACCATCAGATGCCAGGTGCCCAAGTCGGGATGGAAGATTCAGTCACCCGAGTGGTTTGGCCAATGCCAGATCCAGCCCCCTTGGTTAGCGTGATTGTGCCCACCCGCAACAGCGTTGAGCTGTTGCGCGTTGTCATCGACGGCCTCATCACTAAAACCCAGTACCCAGAACTTGAAGTGCTCGTGGTCAACAACGACTCCGATTGTGCCGAAACACTCGCCTATCTGAACGAACTGGAACAATCAGGCATCACGGTGTTGTCATACCCCAAGCCATTCAATTACTCGGCGATCAACAACATGGCAGCTGAAGCCGCCACAGGCGAGTTGTTGCTGTTTCTAAACAATGACGTTGAAATCGTCGATCCGCGTTGGCTGACAGAAATGGTGGTGCAGTTTGGCCGAGACAATGTCGGGGTAGTGGGCAAGAAATTACTGTGGCCTAATGGCCTGGTGCAGCACGGCGGTGTCGTGGTCGGTGTCAATGGCTTGGCTGCGCATGCCTTTAATGACTGCTGGCAAAACGATCCCGGCTACATGGGTCTAAACCGGGTAGATCGCGAGCAATCGGCGGTCACTGGCGCCTGCCTCATGATCCGACGCGAAGACTTCCTGGAAGCAGGCGGCTTGGATGAAACCAACCTGCCTGTGGCATTTAACGATGTCGATTTGTGTTTGCGCATCAGAGAGTCAGGAAAGCGCGTGGTGCTCACCACGCGCTTTCCTCTGATCCACCATGAATCGGCCACCCGTGGCAAGGAAGACACCCCGCAAAAGCAGGCCAGAGCCCGGCGCGAGCGACAGTACTTCATGCGGCGCTGGATGACCACACAAACCGCCTTTACTGATCCGTACTATCACCCCGGCTTAAATCAGGATTTTCTGGTGGGTCCTTACGGCGGGCTTGGACGGGTTCATGACAAGCACTCAGTCAGTGCCGAATAACGCCAATCAAAAAAGCAAACACAGATCAACACCGCCCAACACCGCCCAACACCGCCACAGCAGCCCAACACATCCATGGATTTATCCACCCAAGCGTTACAGAGTTTTGTGCCATGCCTGAATCAAGCCGGGCCCAAGGTGCTGGTTCACGTTGGGGCTGGCAGCCCCAATGGCCGACCTTTGCCTGAATGCTTCCAAGACGACGAGTGGGCAGAAGTGCGAGTGGATATCAACCCGGCTGCTAGGCCAAACATTGTGGCTAGCGTGACAGACATGGCAGGTGTGCCAACCGCAGGGGCCGATGCCGTGTTTTCTTCTCACACCCACGAGCATCTAGATGACCATGAAGCCGAACAGGGCTTTGAAGAGGTTTTCAGGGTGCTAAAGCCTGGCGGGTTTCTGTTGATTAACGTGCCCGATCTCGCCCAAATTGCAGAGCTCATTCTCCAAGGTCAGGCTGACGAAGTGCTCTATGACTCCAAAGCAGGGCCCATCCGGCCAATAGACATGCTGTTTGGGCATCAGGCCTCTTTAAAGTCAGGCAATGGTTACATGGCTCACCGCACTGGATTCACGGCGCAACGACTGCAGCGGTTTTGTTTTAAGGTGGGATTTAACGATGTCAGAGTCAGAGCGGGCGGGAACTGGGACCTTTGGGGCGTAGCGGTTAAGTAATCGGCAACTAGGCCTGCAATGAAGCAATGAACTTCCAAAGCACAAACACAGTGACAACAAACACCGCCGCCGGATGGAAGTACCCGGGTCAATACGACTACCGTAGCATTGACAAGCTGATCGAGCAAAGCAGTGCCAATCACCACTGTTGGCAAATCGATGACTACGTCGATATTCATGGCAATCGCAGGGCTAGCCTGCGATTCGATGTGATCTCAGCCGATGGTGCGCTCGGGTTTGGGTTTACCAACAATGGCAGCTTGTCAGCATGGCCCTATTGGTTGTCCCAACCGCCCGGCACTGACCAACAGTTAAGGTTGGTGCCACCGAAGGCCAAAGAACACCTCGATGCCTTCATGCTCGGTTTGCAATCCTTATCGACATCTGACTGGCGGATGCTTAAAACCCTGTGTGATCTGATGATCTCGCAGTACGCAGTTCTCATGATGGTCGATAGACAGTGGGTCAGTTGGTTCAAAGGGTTGCAACAGTTGGCCAAGCTGCTGGCTGCTGTTCCGACCACGCTTAGATTTGATCGTGTTGATGTTACCCGCGTGGTGCAGCAAGAGGGTTACGCCCATCTGGGACTGTCTTTAAGCAACGTGATGACTGGGCGGGGCACATTTGAGGGCTGGGAGTTTCACCTGGCTACCGTTCAAGCCAACGGTGTGTTCGATGCGAATCCACGACTTGAATTTGGCCGTGGTCGCGGTGAAACGGTGTTTGAGCGTTGGTTTGTGGAGTCTAGCAACGCCTTTGGTGACAAACTAGAAGTTCGATTTGCTAAACAGGACCAATTGGTGGACTTGCCCCTGGTGATGGTGAGACTAACCGATGCAGATCGGCAGGTCATTGCCCAACTGGTTGAACAACTGCCGCTAATTGTTTCCAGAGCATCGACACAATCAGCGCCAGCCTTGGTGACAAAGCTTGGTCAAGAAGGACTTAAGTTATTTGGTCCATTTAGTCAGGTCGCTCAGACCATGCGCTCAATTTGGCGCCTGCAGGTCGGGGCAGCTTAGGGATGCTAAGTCTGATAGAGGGTTCTCAAAGTAATCTGGGACAATCCATTGGGTATAGGATTGGCTTGGGTTATGGCTTGCCGTATGATGCCCGCATGAGTGATTCTGACCACCCGATCTCGGCAGACCCGATTGCGCCCAAGGACTTGATAGACCGGCACACGATTGCCGAGCACGTCGAGTTTGCTGATGCATACTTCGAAGGACGCGGTGGTCACAACTACCTCTATCAAAAGCCTTTCTATCACCCCAGGGATTGCGCGCCTGCAGTCACCAATCTGGGTCAGTTGTTAGCCGGATTGCGATTAGATACTGGTATGCATGTACTGGATTTTGCGGCAGGTTCTTGCTGGCTCTCACGTATCCTGATTCAACTTGGCTGCCAGGTCACGAGTTGTGACGCCTCAGTCAAAGCGCTCGATATTGGTCGTGAATTGTTTAAGCGTTATCCGCCGGTGATGCCAGAGCCGGTTGAACCGGCTAAGTCGATTGAGCCAGCCTATTTGGCGTTTGATGGAAATCGCTTAAACCTAGCCGACGCCAGTGTGGACCGGATTGTGGTGAACGATGCGTTTCATCACATTCCGAATGTGGCTACCGTGCTGACCGAATTTTTTAGGGTGTTAAAGCCTGGTGGCATTGTTGGCATGTCTGAGCCCGGCCGTCATCACTCGCAGTCACCAGAGTCGCAGTACGAGATGCGCACCTTTAACGTGATCGAGAATGATTTTGTGCTTGAAGATATTTGGCGTGATGCACAAGCAGCCGGCTTTGCCCACATTGAGATCTGTCCGGTGTTGCGTCACCCCATGATGGATCTGGCGCAATATCAGGCTTGCATACAGGGTGATGTTCCACAGCAAGTCAGTCGGGCTTTGGTTCAAGACACTATTAACCATTCGATTTTCTTTTTACATAAAACCAAACCCACTGAGTCCGATCGTTACAGTGCTGTCCCATCTGTGCAAGCTCGTGAAGAGTTTGATGAGGCGTTTTATCTCAAAGCCTATCCTGATGTCGCTAAGGCTGTCGAGGAGGGGAGTTTTGTTGATGCATGGCAGCACTTTGAGCGCCACGGCAGAGCTGAAGGCAGACGTGGGCGGGGTTGAGACAGTGCTGATGACAGATCACGAGCACTGTTCAAAACACCAACATTTAACCCGTTAAGAGAAGAGCTCCGGGTTTTCTGATTTGATTTGTTGTAACCGCTTCTTGTATGTTTGCCCGACCACGTTGGCATCAAACGCCGACCAAGACTGCATCTGTCTAGGTGCGCCAGATTGAACAAACTCAAGCATCAGCCTAGCCGCATGATTAACGTCAGGATCGGCCCAAACCTGTCCTTGTGCGTAGGGGTATTGATCGGATTTGACCGGAATCAACTGGTAGTCAACCAGATCAGCGCCGGGAGCCTCACAGAAATCAACATTGCCCGAGTACCCCGTGGCAATGACATGCAGTCCCAGTTTTAATGCTTCAGCGATGCCACGACCAAATCCCTCAGCACGATGCAATGACACAAAGCAGTCACAGGCTTGGTACAAGGCGAGCAAGTCTGGTTTCGATAGCGTGCCCTCGATGATATGGATACGACTGTCTTGAGTAGCCAAGCGCTTGAGTTGTTGCCAGGCTGGGTTCGGTTTGGAGGGGGCATGTGCCTTGATCACCAAACCGACGTCGTCACTGTTGAAAACATCAACCGGAAAAGCCTGCATGAATGCCGCAACGCAAGCCTGCGGGTTTTTTCGGTACATGGAAGAATTGAAATCAAACGAAAAACAAAACAGCGTTGCCTGATCGGGCAAGCCAAAGTGTGCGCGAGCATGGCTTCGGGTTTTAAACCAAGTGATGTCTGGGATCTCGACAGCCATGGGCATACGAAAGAGCGGCTTTGGGCAAATGTCAGCCAGCGCGCTATAGGTGTGCCAGGTCGAGACCCAGACCTCATCGACCAAGTCAAACGACAGCTCCCAGTCACGCGGCCAGCCAGCGAGCTCCCAGGGCCAGTAGCCAATGTTGTAGCGGCCGCCATATCGACCTTTACCTTGCGTCAAAAAATGGCGACCATTCTCTTGGGCCGTCATACAAAAGATATTGACCGCATAAGGACTGTCATCAGACACAAACTGAGCCATGCTGTGATCGTTTTGAGGGATGTCGTCACCAGGCTTAAAGTTCAGGAGTGTGAAAGGAACCTTGGCAGCCATCAGCGCACGACCCGCCATGCGAACGTCTTCACCAATGCCCAGCTCACCGAAGGCGTAACCAACGAGGTTCACGCCAAACGGGTGGGGAGGTTGAGCCCAATGATTATCAGCGAGCCAGTCAGTGTGGTCGCGCACACCCTCGAGCTCAAGCAGCACCGGATACTCGTGCACGCCATGATTGACCAGCCACTGAAAAAACTCAGCGCGTTTGTGCGCCAAATGAAAACCCAAAGCACGCAAATCCTCGCGCATGGACAGAATCAGTGACAGGATTTTGGTTGGTATGTATTCCGGACGTATGGCAGTCATAACTGACTCGGCGTTTATGCAGTAACCCGCACAGTGTATACGTGCTGCCATAGCGATTGTGAACTCATCAGCGGTGACGCAACCCAAGCTGTAATCAATCGTATGACAGACAGCCAAAAAGCCACGCGACCAAACAACTGGTCGAGCCAGCAAGACAACATCAAAGTCGACATGTATTGACGACGTGAATTTTTTAGTAGGATCAATTATGCCCACCTCCTCAAAACAGGCCAGAGCCGCCAAATCATCGGCAGCCTTGAGCGCCAAACCGTCCTTGTTTCAGTTGCCACCTGGCTTGTATACAGTGCGGTTGATGCCGTCTGCCAGCGGTCAACACATCAACCCCTTGGCCTTATCAACTGCCCCGGGCACCAAAGCCAAGGTTGATTTCCTGGCTGCGGCTGGCGTAGAAGACAACACCTTTACGCAACTCGATGACTGCATCGTGGTTCGGGTGATGGACGACGTCGCTACCCTCATGGCAACGGAATTCCACCAAGGAACACCCTTGTCACCGCGCTTGGCCATTGAGCGCATCGACATCTCCCAGAGCGCGAGGGCAGCACAACTGCAAGCAAGCATGCAACCTGCAGCAGCACCCAGTGCGGCTCAGGCCACTTCAAAGCAACCTGCAGCACGGACTCATCCAGTGCCATCGCTAGAGATCGACCTGCTCGGCCACATTGAAGGCAAGGGCGACGTGGTCGTACAAAACGCCTGGCTTGGCGACCCACGAACGGATGCTCGGTTGGAAGGTTTTGCCATGAGAGCCAAAGGCTTGCCGCCAGGCATCAAACTGGTATACGGCTGCAAGTTCATGTCACCAAAGCTTAAGTCCCAGGTGACCAATGAGAACAAATTTGTCGGTACCCGCAGAAAGGCCCAGGCCATCCAGTCAGTGGTGTTGGGTTTGCAAGGCGAGGGTGCAGACCAATTCGTCGTCACAGGTCAATTGGTCTTCAGTGGCCAGCATGTGTGCCAGATCACACCCGCTACTCAGTTGCGCGGTCCCACGGGCAAAGAGCACCTGGTGGCGATTCATCTACAAATCACGCCCCGCGCGGCAATGACACAGCAGACTCGCGCATCTACACCAGCGCCAGTTACTCAAGCAAGCGAACAAGTTGCTTACCTCGCCGAAGACCTTGATATTGAGAGTGATCCCGAAGTCAGCGTGCCGCAGAGGATTGAACGCCGGGCTCATGGCCACAAGCAGCAGCACCATCATCAACACCAGCACCAGCACCAACACCGCAGCGCCCCTGCATCGCAGGCAAGTACCGCGGATGACGACGATGATGACTGGAGTGATGACGATATCGCAGAAATCTTCGGGCGGTAGTTCAACAGCACCAACGCCACTGTGGATTGGTGAACTTGAGAGTTCAGCAACTAAAAGCGGTTCGATCCAGATGGGAACCAGTGAAGCAACTACAGAGCAGCAACAAACAAAGATGAAAAACAGAAGTCACAGAAAACCAAAAACATGACCCATTGCATAAAAGCAGTGCATGCAACAAGAACATTGAATCGTGAAATCGAGTTGAGATGATGAATTTATATGTAGTGTCTACAGATCAACACCTAGGCGAGCAGGTAGCTGATGCCCTGCGCGACGCGGGTGCAGATGACGTTGTGGTGCTCGGACATTCTGAAGAAGCTCGTGCAGGTGTCAATCGGGGTAGTGCAGGGCACGGGCGAGTGGCTGGTGTGCGACGCTCCTCCAGCGCAAAGAAGAACGACCGCTATATCTTCATTGTTCAGTCCCCCCAAGAAAAGCTCCTAGAAGCTTTGCCCGGCGAGACATCTGATCAGGCGTTTGCTCAGGACCTAACCGCCTGGTTCGATGAGCAGGCTGAGCTGCTATCTGATTATGAGGCACAGCGTGGTCAGGCGATTCTTGTGACACAGACACAGGTCAAGCTTGGCTTTGACGACGTCTTGCACAGAATCAATCAGACATGGCGCGCCCGTCTCTCAGGGGGCACGGCAGGAATATCACAATCTGCAGAAGCAGGCGATGACAAGCCGCTAGTAGGTTATCTAGCGCAAGGGTTGATTCAGCACACACCCAAGCTCAAGCAATTAACCGCCCGTATTGAGCGTCTGGCAGGAAACACGCTCGCAGGGGTGTCTGTGGTTGATGCCATGCAGGCGTATCGACAAAAAAATCAACAGCAGGTTCTTAAAACTGAGCTTGAGTCACTGCAACAGCGCAATTACGACCTAGAGGCTCAGCTCAAAGATGCCACTGAAGAAGGGGAGTTAATTCTCTTACAGCTGCATCAGGTGCAAGAAGAGCTCGAGAACTATTTCCTCAAATACAAGGATGCCGAGAATCGTCACGAAACGCTAGCATATCGCTGGCGTCAGATGCTGGCGCTACACCCGGACTACGTGGTCTATGAGTCGGTGAGTGTGGAAGTTTTAGATGACACGGATGAGCAGGACGAACTGAACGAACCGAACGAGCCCCAAATCCTGCAGTGGTACTTTAAGGGTCTGGAGAGCGCGGGCGTGTCGCGCCAGCAACTGGCGTTTCAAACCTTTATTGAAGCCGGGATGCTCGGGGTTCGGTTTAATAAAACAGCGAGCTTAACGGCAGGCGATACAAACGCCTCAGAGTCTTTTAATACGCAATCGCTGACAGATGACGAGGTGTCAGTTCCAACGGGTCTGACCCACTGGCCGGACGTGGCCGAAGAACTTGATCAAATCGACTGTATCCCGGCCGGACGAGGCGAGATCAAGGTCTTAAGAGCAACTGTCCTGAGGGACCTCTCTGCGTCGGATTGGGCCTTGCTCAAGCTCATTCCCAAACTCGTGACCCAGGCTTTGGAAGAAAGACCACGCGAGGGCGTGGATGCAGAAGCGATAGTCGCAGCGGCCAAACGCCTGGCAGAGGCACTCGACCGACTGCCGCAGGCGCTGCGACACGATGGCGTGCGACTAAAGAATCACCAAACCAACCCAGACTACGAGCACCTGTGGCTGGTGTTTGAGAACTTGACGGATGGCGTCAGCACCTGGCCCGCCTTTGAGTTGCGGCTTGGTGCATCCAATGTCATCTCTAACAACACCGCCAAGTCAGGTACAAAGACAAACGCAAAGAGTGATGCAACCGCCAACTTTACCCAGCACCCGAAGGTCGAGATCCCCTTGATCGATGGTCAGACCAAGCCCTTTGAAGGGTGGTTTGAAGAATCTGTCGATGATTTCGGGGCGAAGTGGGAGCTGCGCTTTGATTTGAAGAAGCAGATATTTGATGCCGGCGTCTGGAATGAGCTCGCACCAGCGGAGCAGGTTTTGGTGAAGGGGCTGGTGGGGCAATTAAGCCACGGCTTGCTTAAAACCGTGGAGTCTGATTTAAAGCGCGGCAATATCGGGCAGTGGGAGCGGGTGTTTGGGCAGTGCGTGGCGATGTTGGGGTAGGGCAGGTGGGACTGAAGGGTGGTTTGAACTACAGGGTTGGTTAAAACCGAAGGGTAGATAGAACCGATTATCGGGCTAAGGCTGGCCTAAATCTACACTTTAGCTTGGTTATTGTTACGGTACGTGCACGGCTTATAGCTTCCTGACTGTAAGTTTGAAACTATGAATGGCTGGCAAAGTGAGAAGCACTACAAATACTTCCCCATTTAAGCAACCTGTTACGGCAGACGTGGAAGAAGCTCACTTTTTATTCTTTTAACAAATCGGTAATATCCGACTGACACTCAACCGATAAGCGTTTGTGATGAAATTTAATACTCCTGTGACAGATAAATTACTTAGTCAATTAAAGATTTTAGACTTTCGAAATAGGCCATCTGGTCAGTTGGTCAAAGAATGGGCAAGTGCCAATCCAATCGAATTTGAACGTAGAACAAAAATCACAACAAAGGTGCCTCCAGATAACATACACCGAATGCAGCGGGCAGACCCACTTTGGGTGGGCGATTTTTACTCTGCAAATTTAGTAATAGACTGTCTAACAGTGAGTAAAATTGATCTCCAATCTGAAACGTTGCTGGATATTGGCTGTTCAAGTGGTTCTCTATTAAGAGTTCTTAGAACTTACGATGATTCGCATCTTTTCGGATGCGACGTTATTAAATCTGCAATTGATTGGGCTGAAGCAAATATTCCAAATGTAACTTTTAATCTAAGTTCAACATCTCCTCCTCTTCCATATCCAGATCACTTTTTTTCTGGGGTTACTGCAATCTCAATCTGGAGTCATCATTCACCCAGCGTTGCTACAGATTGGTTTATTGAAGTAAATAGGATTTTGCGCCCCAAAGGATGGTTTCTGTTCACATTTTGCGGGAATAGTCATTGTGATTGGCTTGAGAAAAATAAAAGACGCAAATTAGAGGTGATAAATAGAATTCGCACAACGTTATGTAAAGAAGGGTGGTGGTTTCTGCCTATAAATTACGCTGCAGAAGACTCAAATACAACTGACAATTGGGGGCATACAGTTTATGCTGATGGGGCTATAGAGGTTATGTTGGAGAAGGCGAATTTTAAAATTCTAAAATTATTTAGAGCAAGGAACCAAGGCAATCAAGATGTCGTTGTTTGTTAGAAAATCTGAGTTTCAAATTCCTCATTTATAGGAAAATGCGTGGCACCATAGGCTTACTGGATTAGTGAATAAGTTAAAAATCGGGATTTCCAGTCCTGTTATGAGATAAAAATAAGGAAGTCGAAGTTTACGAATGGCTAGGTTTTGGCGATTATTGTTGAAAGTGATATCTGTCTACCAAATGAATTAAATCGACTCCCCCTGTCAGGAGGAGACGCCATATTGTTGAGTCAAGCAACAGAGTGCCAAGATGGGGTTAATGAAAACTCATCTGTTATCTCAAAAGGTAAGTTCCATGACAAACCTAACAGACGGTATCGATTTGGCGAAAAATATATTTACGGTTCACTACGTTGGCACAAGGTCAGGTCAAGACAAACAGGCAGGCACTCTTACACGTTCTTCATAATTTCAATAAAAATTTCACAGCACATTTAAAAAATGAATAGTAAAAATATAGAAAATAAAAATGGAATTAACGTTAAAAAGATATACAAATCGTTCCAACATTCGATAAACAGCAATGATCTCAAAGAGGCAGCGGGTTATGGGAGGTTGATACTTGAATCTGATTATCCCAATAGTTTGAAGAGATATGTAGAGCAGAAGCTGAAACAAACGCCGCAGTTAGCGTTCCTTGAAAAAGAAAGTGATATCACTCGCCGTTTTATAAGAGAAGTTTCATCAAAATCAACCGGTGACTTATCGGATTACTGGCTTCCGTGGCGAATTCTCGGTGATTATTGGGGAATAGAGCCAACGAAAAAAAATAAAGGAATTATTCTAAAAAAATATGAATCCTACTTAAGAGAGGGCTTCAATTATATTGACATTCTTCCATTAAAAAAAGAAATAACCAGAAAATTTATTAGGCCGTATTTCGACGGGTCACATTATTGTTGTGTCCATGAGGACATCGGTGCAGGAAAAACCGATCCGTTTTTGCATTATATAAATTTCGGATTGAATGAGCCAAATAGAGAACCGAATTCATTGTTTAAGAATGATATATTTTGGAGCATATATCCTTGGACCAAGATTCCAGGTCTCAATCCACTTTACTTGTTCACTAGATGGCCAGAGCAATTTCCCATTATGATGGATGTGATTTCTGCGAATTACAGTATAAATCTAACCTTAGGTTGTGAAAATAAGTTAAAAAGAAAAGCAAAATATGATGATGTACCAGCTTCAAAAAAATATGTACCGAATAACAATGATAGATTACTATGCCTAATAAGAGAGTACTCGGCAAGAAGCTGTCGAAAACAAACTAATGTTGGCAAACCAGTCATACACTTTGTTGTGCCTGATTTTACAAAAGGTGGTGGTGGGCACATGACAATTTTTCGATTGATTAAGCATTTAGAAAAATATGATTTTTCATGTGTTATTTGGATAAAAGATTTTGATCCTAGCAGACATCCTCTAGGACCAAAGAATAGCATTTCATCAAACTACCAAGTACTTAATTCCTGTGTGCGACCTTTAGATGGGCATTATGCGTTCGCTTTTGGTGACGCAGTAGTTGCGACAAGCTGGGATACAGTTGATTTTGTCGCGCTGCACAATGGATTTCATGAAAAATTCTATCTAGTACAAGATTTTGAGCCCTACTTTTATCCAAAAGGAGCAAACTCGTTAAAGGCTGAATTTACATATAAAAAATCTTTAAAAACAATATGTGCGGGTAGCTGGCTAGATAATCTTATGAGAACTAAGTACGGCCGAACTTCAGTTTGCTTCCCGTTGTCGTATGATCCGGAATACTATTTTCCATGCCATACTGTTGCTGAGCAAGCTGATCATAACGAAAACAATACAGAAGAGTCTATATCTTCCCACTCGAAGATATTTCGAATTGCGGTTTATGCAAGAGCTAGAACTGATCGCCGAGCTGTTGCACTTGCAATGGAAGGACTGAGCTTGCTGAAATCAGATGACTATCAAATATGTCTCGAACTATTTGGGGATATTGAAGGAAGCGTCTCAGTTCCGACGAGCATCGTAGCATTTGATAACGGGATTTTAAGCTCGAAAGAGCTCGGGGAACTCTACAGGTCTTGCGACCTTGGAGTAACCTTCTCAACAACAAACTACGCGTTAGTGCCGCAAGAAATGATGGCGTGCAAGCTACCCGTTGTGGAAATAGATAGCGAAAGCACAAGGGCAATTTATCCACCTGAAGTGGTTAGTTTTGTGGCGCCTGATCCAATTGAAATTGCAAAAGAAATTCAAAAGCTTCTCTCAGATCCTAAAAAAAGAAGCATACAAGCGACTAATGCGTACAGGTGGGTTTCGGCGACTAATTGGGACAAGTCTTTTGAAATAGTGCGCAATTTCATTTCTGAGGAACTAGGAAAGAGTGCAAATCAGAAAAATTTTAAAACAACTACAACAGAATTCTACTTGAATCAGTCCTATAGGATTATTAGTCGGCAGCGCAATGCTTGTCCTGCTGTGACTGTTGTTATACCCACACTTAATGGCGGGAAATTATTGCAATTAGTTGTATCAAAGGTACTGTCACAAAACATAATGGGTCCATTAGAGTTAATAATAATCGACAGTGGATCATCCGATGGGTCAATTCAGTGGTGCCAAGAGCATTTCGATTTTACGCTCGTTTCAATACGAAAAGACGATTTTCAACATGGTCGCACAAGAAACCTAGGGGTGGCGCTCGCGAAATCAGAGTATGTAGCCTTCTTAACACAGGATGCATTACCCGTGAGCCCCGATTGGCTTAAATACTTAGTTGCGCCCTTTGAGAGAAATAAAAATATTGCCGGGTGTTTTGGGCGACATGAGGCGTATCCTGAGCATTCAGCTCATTTAAAACGTTCCCTTAATTTACACTTCGACAAGTTAAAATCTAATTCTAATGTAAAAATCGCGGGCATCGAAAAATATTTTTATTCATGTGATATAAGCATCAGGCAGGCAATGCATTTTTTTTCAGATAACAATTCTGCTTTGCGAAAATCAATTTGGGAAAAAATTCCGTATCCAGACGTGCAGTTTGGTGAAGATCAGTTTTGGGCTGATGAGATCTTAATTCAGGGTTTTGAAAAGGTCTATGTAGATAGAGCACTAGTTTTCCACAGCCACGATTTTGACGAGGTGGGAGAATACGAAAGAGCCAAGACGGAATCTTTCTATTTCTTTAAATACTTTGGGTATCGGTTAGATCTTGATAGACCATCTATTGAATGTTCGATTCAGTCAAGAGTCATTGAAGAGCTAGCAAAATCCGACGAGCCAGCGAATTTAGTAGACGAAAGAAAAGTTTTGAAATTATTCAGAGCTACACTAGAAGGCCACAGTGCTGGTGTGCGTATGTTTAAGGAGCTTTCAGGGTGGGGGCATTGAGAGGTTGCCTACTTTAATTCGCTTATTGAGCTCAGATTTCATTCACCTGTTATTTATAGTAGTATAGAAAATGTGAATATTAAAAAATAGTTATCAGTAACTGGATTTTTGCGGGTATCCTTGGCTTAACAAACAATATTTTGTAATTTGATGGTATCGTTCCAATTGTCAGCAAATTCATTCCTTTTTATACTTGTTAATGTGTCAGTGCAAATCTACTAGTTTCTTGATGAGCACAGCTAAAACAAACTACTGCTGGTTTGTTTGATTTATGCTGCTACAGTCTAGTGACATAGGCCAAAAAGTGTAGCGTGCAGGTAACTTGGTATGCGTTTTTAAAAATTCACCTTTAAACTAATTTGTCAGTGCTGAATAACCCTGTTTACAAATTAGATTTGCAGCGGCTGCTGGCAAGTTGATTTTAAGCTTGCTATGAGATGCTGCTAAATTTGGCTAAACAGAAGCGCTAGCCTTCTCAGCTGCCGGTGTGACCAGCACCAAAGAGTACCGCATGCGATAACTTACGTTGGGAGTTGAAAATTGTCACTTTTGATTTCATCTAAGCCTAATTACGATCTAAGGAGAAAAAACCATTTTTTTCGAATGATTATGGCCTTGCCTGGGTGTCAGTCAACATACTTGCTCAAAGCAAAGAAGTATCGACTGAATGTTAGGTTCAAATTTTCTAGAGAGTGTCTCATCGGTAAAGTTTTAGAGATTGGTCCAGGAGTAGTTCCGCTTGAAAATAAGGGTGATACCGTAGATTTTTTAGATTACGCATCAGCCGAAGTGATAGCGTCCCACTTCAATGTCAATGCCGACAAGGTGAGAGTTGACTTGGTGGGTTCGATGGATAATATTCCTGCTGAAGACGATAAATACGATAGTGTCGGTGCGTCTCACGTCTTAGAGCATCTGGAAGATCCCATTCAGGGACTTCTCGAATGTCTGCGTGTTACAAAGGTTGGTGGAAACTTGTTTCTGGTCGTTCCGAACTGTCTGACGTCAGAATTTGATTACAATCGACAATTGTTCTCTGTAAGGCATTTTATTGATGAACATCGAGATCCTGAGTTGTTGCGAATAAATAAAATAAAGCATGTGCATGAGTTTGTCGACAAGACACAAATTCCAAGTAGTGTATCTAGGTCGAAGCATCTGGCACGCGTTGCTGAATTTATTAACAGCGACCGAAGGATTCATTTTCATGCTTATGGGCCAAGGCTATTAATAAATATTTTAAATTACTCAGCAAAATCGGCAAGAAAGGGGGTTTCAATTGTTGACTCATATTATTTCCCAATGGCTAATGAGATGATACTTAGCTGCAAAATAACGTCTAAACACGATTATATCAGCGAAGATTATTTATTGGATCCTCAAAGAGTTCGAAATTCTATTTTATGTCTTGAGCATTTCATTAAAGAGAGTGAAGGGTCTTTTGCAATGCCTTGACCTGCTCTATCTTTCTTTAGTCTTCTTCTAATGCAATCAATTGCATTAGACCAATAAATTTTCTTTCAGAGTGTTTTGAAGATTTCATGGTAGCTTCTTAAAAATCCAATTGGACCGCGCTGAATAATACTGTAATTCTATCATTCATGCGATTTTCGGGTGATTTATGTTGTCAATATTTGCAAGATTTAGAGTTAATGGAGCTAGTTTTTTGCATATATTAGCGGGATTTTAATTGGGTCCAAAGCAGCCGGTAGCGAAGTCGTACAAATTGTTTCGATAATCCTTATTAGAGGCGTAAGCTTACGGTTGTACTTCACACTTGAAACTGCCCCTTACTAGAATTCACTATTATATTGCTAATGAGAGATGGCGCACATGAAAGAAATAAATAAATCTAGTTGTATACATCCGAGACTTATTTTTCCTGCATCGGATTTCGGTCTGCTTAATCGTTGCTTGCTTTACTATCCCTCATTAAATATTCTTTTTACTTATATACCAAAAAATGCCTGTTCTACATTGAAATATTCTCTTGGGGTTGCTTCGAAAGAAATTTCACGTGAACAAAATCCCCACATGACTGAGCATAAGTTTAGGTATGCTGATAAAAGAGCTTTATACCCATCAAATTCGAGGCCAATAATATGCTTTAGAAATCCATTCGAAAGATTAGTATCAGCTTTTTTGGATAAGTTTGCTCGATCTGTTCCAGAGGCTGAGGCATCATTAGTTCTTGATAAAATTCGAAAGATAAAAAATATCGGCGATAATCGATCAATCAGCTTTATTGACTTTGTTAGATTTTTAAAAGATCAGCCGTCTCGGCAGCTTGATCTTCACTGGAGGCCTCAGGTTGACTTTATTTTCTTTGAAAGTTACTATGAAGTATTTTTGGTGGATACACTGACAGATCAGTGGAATCTTCATTTTCCTGATATCCCACTTCTTGATTTCATTCCTCATAGCACTTCGAAGCGTTATGATTGCAATGAAGTTAGTTATGACATTCCAGCTGACGAGCTTTTTAAAAACTATAACTCGTTAGGTTTCCCTGCAAACTCTAGTTTCTTGAATGACGAGATTGTTGATATTATTCAATTTAGATATTTTGATGATATCCAAATTTATAATGGGCAGAGTGGAAAGAAGGTTTTTTAGTTGCTCCAGGTTTATTCCTAAGGTAATTCTCCCCTTTGTGCTTGGCGCGGCAAGTAGAGCTATAGAGCCATGGCCGTAAGCTTAGCGGGAACGTGGCCACTTATTTTGTAAGTTTATGTCACTGCCTGAATTATTGTCCGTAAATTAGCAGAATATTTTGTCCCCTCATTGTCGCAGCCGGGTACCGTATTTGGCTCTCTTACCTTCCAAATACGAGGTCCCCGATGCTGCGACGAGGAGACTTTCTCATGATACAGAATCGAATCAACGAAGGCGCGTATGTCAAAGACATTGCCGCCGAACTTAAGGTCAGCCCCAAGACGGTTAGCCGAGCGCTTAAGCGAGGCAGCGCGCCGACGGGCAAGCCTGGCCGACCGATGCGCAGCAAGCTCGACCCGTTTAAGCCGAGAATTGATGAATTGCTGGCGCGCAACGCGTCTGGAATGCCCAGGTGATCCTGCGTGAGCTGCAGGCGGTTGGCTTCAAGGGTAGTTACACCATCGTCAGGGACTATATCCATCCCAAGCGCGTCTTGCGTCCAAGCAAGGCAACGGTACGGTTTGAGACTTACCCGGGTCGCCAACTGCAAAGTGATTGGGGCGAACTCATGACCGTGATTGGCGGCGTCCGTACCAAAGCGTACTTCTGCGTCAATGAACTGACACACAGCCGTCGGTTTCATGTCTGGGCAGCCACTAGCTTGGATGCCAACCACACCTACGAGGCGATCATCCGAGCCTTTGAGCACTTTGACGGCGTGCCCATGGAGGTGTTGGTTGACAACCAGAAGGCTGCCGTTATCAGTCACGGCAAAGATGGCAACATCCGGTTTAACCAACGCTTTATCGATATGGGTGAGCATTACGGATTCACGCCAAAGGCGTGTAAGCCAGCCAGGCCCCAGACCAAGGGGAAGGTCGAGCGCATGGTGCGGTACGTGAAGGAGAACTTCTTTGTCCGCTACCAGGCCTTCGACAGCTTTGATGATCTGAACCAGCACCTTCATGTTTGGCTCAGTACCGAGGTAGATTCGCGGGTGCACGGCACGACAGGACAGGTGGTCTGCGATGCATTCCGTACGGAGCAAGCCTTCCTGCACCCGCTTCGCCAACCTCGGTTTGATACGGCCTATATCGAACCGCGCCGTGTGAGCTCGGACGCCTATATCGACGTTAGGGGCAATCGCTACTCGGTTCCGGCTCACCTCGTGGGGCAAACTGTGCGTGTCTACATCGGGCTCGAGGGCGATTTGCGCGTCGCTGATAGCTATGACCAATGGGTTGCTTATCATCGGCTTCGTCCCAAAGTGGCAGGTTGGGCTACTGACAGTAGTCATCACAAACCGCTTTGGGAGAAAGTGGTCGGCAAGGTTCAACGCCGTGATCTGTCGGTCTACGAGGAGGTGCTGTGATGGAGCTGATTGCACTTCTGGATAAATTGCGCCTGAATACCTTGGCTGAGCGGTTAGAGACGGTTTGCGAGACGGCAGCCAAACGGGAGCTGAACTATAAAGAGTTCTTGACCGAAGCCTTGAACGTTGAGTTGGGTGACCGACAACAGAAAGGGATCGAACAGCGGACAACACTGGCTCGGCTTCCCTATATCAAGACCATTGAACAGTTCGACTTCTCATTCCAGCCTTCAATCGACAAGAAGGTCATCAGGGAGCTTGCTGGCCTAGGGTTTGTAGAACGATCAGAGAACGTGATCCTGCTCGGGCCGCCAGGTGTGGGCAAGACCCACCTGAGCATCGCCTTGGCAGTCAAAGCCATCACAGCCGGTCACAGAGTGCTCTTCATGACACTGGATCAAATGCTCACTAAGCTCAAACGGGCCAGAGAGGAGAACAAGCTCGAGAAGGTGCTCACCACACTGGTTCAGCCCAAAGTCCTGGTTCTGGATGAGATTGGCTACATGCCCATGGGGCGCGAAGATGCCAGTCTCTTCTTCAGAGTGATCACAAGGCGGTACGAGAAGGCATCCACCATCTTGACGTCCAACAAGAGCTTTGTGGACTGGGGTGAGGTGTTTGGCGACCCGGTACTGGCCACCGCCATTCTGGATCGACTGTTGCATCACGCCACAACGCTAAACATCAAAGGCGAAAGTTACCGACTGAGGGAGAAGCGCCGAGCAGGCCTGCTCGGCGCTTCTCCCTCTCCAAAACCAGAGTAAAACTTAACTGAGGAGGAGATGCTGGCTGAACTCACTACTGAATCCCGCTAAACCGAAGACTATTTCCCGTTAACTGTGGGACAAAATATTCCGTCAAAAAGCGGACAAAGTTAGTTGCTGTTGACAGTTTAAGGTTGGACATGAGCGATTGCAGCTAATTTGGTGACTGTTTCAGCTAGGCTCATTGATGGGGCTGCTACAAACTCAGCCTGCTCTGGTGGCTCGTAAGTGCCTGAGATCCCTGTCATATTTGGAATTTTCCCTGCTCTAGCTTTTTTGTAGAGTCCCTTAGGGTCTCTCAATTCACAAACCTCAATCGGTGTGTTTACATAGACCTCTACGAACGCATCCTTTCCAATTAGGTCTCGTGCCATCTCCCGCTCTTGCCTGAATGGCGAAATAAATGCAACCATGACCACCAAACCAGCATCTAGCATCAGTCGTGCAACTTCAGCGATGCGGCGAATGTTTTCTACCCGGTCGGCCTCAGAAAATCCCAAGTCCTTGTTTAGACCCTGCCGGATATTGTCACCATCCAAAACATAGGTTCGCATGCCTCTACGGTGCAACTCCTTCTCTAACGCGTTGGCAATAGTGGACTTCCCCGATCCCGATAGTCCGGTAAACCAAAACACCTTAGCTGGGTGACCGTTTAGTCGCTCACGATCTTCGCGGGTGATGCTCAGCGCTTGTTTGTGGACGTTCTGTGACCTTCTGAGACTGTGACGAATCATCCCAGCACCGATGGTGGCATTCGTAAACCGATCAACTAGAATAAAGCTACCCAGCTGCGGGTTCTTAGCGTAAGTGTCGCAGGCAATCGGTTTAGACGTCGAGATATTACAAACCGCAATGTCGTTGAGCCTAAGTTGCGCAGAAGCCTCCTTTGCGAATGTGCTTACGTTGATTCTGTGCTTGATGTGAGAAACCGAACTTGGCATCCACTGGGTGGCCAGTTTTAAGTCATATGTCCGGCCGGGCAAGCCGGCTTGATCGTAAAGCCACACAATTGTGGCCTCGAACTGATCTGTCATTTCCAACGGCCGTTGGGACAGGGTGAGAACATCTCCACGCGAGACATCAATCTCGCGGTCTAACGTCAACGTGACCGCCTGGTCGGCTGATGCATCTTCGCGATTCCCATCCATTGTCACAATTTCTGAGACAGTTGCGATCTGACCAGAGGCCGTCACCCGCACCTCGTCCCCCACACGCACACTACCGCTTGCAACGGTCCCGGCAAACCCCCGAAAGCTTGAGTTTGGTCGATTCACCCACTGTACTGGAAACACAAAGTCTTCTGACACCTGACGTTGGATCTCAACTGTATCTAGGTAGCCAACCAAAGTCGGCCCCTGATACCAATTCGTGTTTTTTGAGCGAGAAGTGATGTTGTCACCCTTTAAGGCGCTCAAGGGAATCGCTACCACTGACTCAAATCTTAGGTCTCGGACAAAACCCTCAAATTCCGACTCAATGGTGCGATAAACGGATTCATCGTAGCCAACAAGGTCCATCTTGTTGATCGCCAAGACCACATGGCGAATTCCAACAAGTGATGTCAGAAAGGCGTGCCGCCGAGTTTGCGTCAAAATTCCGTTTCTGGCATCCACCAAAAGAATTGCAAGATCGGCGGTGGATGCACCTGTCACCATGTTTCGGGTGTATTGCTCGTGACCTGGCGTGTCAGCAACGATGAACTTTCTGGCTGATGAAGAGAAGAACCGGTACGCCACATCAATCGTGATTCCCTGTTCCCGCTCAGCGGCAAGCCCATCCACCAAAAGGGCGAAATCGATTTCTTCGCCTTGCGTGCCGAACTTTTTTGAGTCAGTCTGTAGAGCTGCCACCTGGTCATCGAATAGTTGCTGAGCCTCCCACAAGAGCCGGCCGATGAGGGTACTTTTTCCATCATCGACGCTGCCACAGGTGATAAATCGCAGCAAATCCTGTCCTTGTTGTTGCTGGAGAAACTCTTCAATGGTGGCAGACTGAACAATTTTTCGATTACTCATCTTGTTAGACTGAGAGTCGGTCACTGTTTGTTTTGTGGGTTGTTTAGTGCGCGGCATCAGAAGTGACCCTCCTGTTTCTTCTTTTCAAAGCCATGGGGTGAGTCATGGTCTACCACACGGCCCTGACGCTCCGACCGCTTGGCATTGAGCACTTCAAGAATGACCTCTGGCAAGGTGTCTGCTGTTGATTCAATCGCGCCGGTCAGTGGGTAGCAGCCGAGGCTTCGGAACCGAACCATCTTCTCTTGAATTTCCTCGCCAGGCAGAAGCCTGAAGCGATCATCATCAATCATCAAAATGATGCCGTTGCGTACAACCACAGGACGCTTCTTGGCGAAGTAAAGTGGGACAACAGCGATGTTTTGCAGGTAGATGTACTGCCAGATATCGAGCTCAGTCCAGTTTGACAAAGGAAACACACGGATGCTCTCGCCCTTGTTTTTTCTGGTGTTGTAGAGATTCCAAAGTTCTGGACGCTGCTGCTTGGGATCCCACCGATGGGTTGCGCTGCGGAAAGAAAAAACCCGCTCCTTGGCTCTTGACTTTTCTTCATCGCGGCGAGCGCCGCCAAACATGACGTCAAATTTGTATTTGTCCAGCGCCTGCTTCAGACCGTCAACTTTGGTAATGTCAACAAATAGGCTCGATCCATGATCAAAAGGGTTAATCTCCTTGGCGATCGCTTCCGGATTGGTATAGACGAGCAGTTCCATGCCGCTGATCTGCGCGATCTTGTCGCGAAACAGGTACATTTCGCGAAACTTCCAGCGTGTGTCAACATGCAACATAGGGAAAGGCGGTGAGGCCGGATAGAAAGCTTTTCTGGTCAGATGCATCATGACGGCACTGTCCTTGCCAATTGAATGCATCAAAACAGGGTTTTCTGCCTCCGCCACAGCCTCGCGAATGATGTAAGTGCTCTCGGCTTCCAAGCGTTTGAGATGGGGCGTCAGCTCACCTATTGGCTTGGTGTCCAGGTCGATTGACAAGCGGGGCGCATAGACCGACTCAGCGAACTCAATTTCGGCTGGCAGCGGTGTACCTAGTAGCCACGGCACTAGATCTCCGCTAGCCAGTAACAGCAGCGATTTGCCGACAAACGCGGCAATTTCTTTTAGACCTTCAATTACCTTCGCCTGGTTCACATCGCCATGGATGGGAAGCCAGTAGCGTGCCCCGCGGGGATCGTTGACGTGAAGCACGGTCAGATGAGGAAATTGCTGTGGTCGATGAAGTTGCCCGAAGACTACCAAGTTGCGCTTGGCTCGAGCACGCTCGATCACCCAATCCACAAGCAAGCGGTTTGCTGTTTGACCGAATTCGTCAGTCACGGAATCAGCCACCAACTCCTGAGGCCACAGGCCTAACTCGTGCAGATGCCGCTCAGTTGTGCGTTTTGAGTCGCAAACGCCGAGGCTGCGCAGATGCTCAAAAGCTATCTCAGTGCTCCATACCGCGGGCTTGTCAAGACCATAAATTTCGACGTTAGGCTGCTCGGTGTTCATGTAATCTCTTTAACTTGTGTGTCGCAATATGCATTTGCAGTTGTTTTTTAAATCATAATGTGAGTAAATACCAATTTTATTTCAAAATTAGTCTTTGTAAAACAAATTGCGTCAATTGTGAGGGTCAATCAAATCGCAAGCAAATTCGCGGCTTGAAGATTGCATGCGGTGATAACCAGCTCCAAAAGCTGGTAAGCCCCGATATGGGAAAGGCGCCCACTAGTTAAAGTTAGCTTATGACCAGACTTTTCCCTCGTGCCGAAAAGTGGATAAGTGACAGACTTTATTTGCCCGCCTCGCAGGAACTCGTGGGCCAGTCCGGCTACGCCGCGCTAGGAACGACGCGAAAGGTCTTGAAGCTACGGCTGAACACCGCAAAAGTCACTGCAATTGTGTACTGCCCGACTCGATTGATGGAAATGCACTTGCGGGCGGGCTCGTGATAGACCTACCTTACGTCGTTGCCGGCGCCATCACCGGCTTTATTGTTGGAGTGACCGGGGTTGGGGCTGGGGCTCTAATGACGCCGCTACTGCTGATTTTTTTTGGTGTGTCACCTACGACTGCCGTAGCGACTGATCTTTGGTTTGCAGCGATTACGAAACTAGTTGGAGCACGCATTCATCAGAAGGGGGGCCAAGTCGATTGGCAAATCGTTAAACGACTGTGGGCTGGGAGTCTACCCATTGCAGCTTTGGTCGTGTTGGTCGTCGCATTGGGTGACCCAATAGCAAAGGTGCAATGGCTCACCACAGCAATTGGGCTGGTGATTATCATCACCGCGCTAGGTTTGTTGGTCGCACCGGCTGTACTTGCTCGCGCCAAAAGCAATCGCCTCTCAGCACCGTCGAAGTTCAAAGCTGCCCAGCCAATGTTGACCGTGATTGCAGGGGCGGTTCTGGGGCTTTGTGTTGCATTAACCTCTGTCGGTGCGGGCGCGTTGGGTTCGGTTATGCTGCTGTACCTATATCCACTTCGGATGACACCGCATAAGTTGGTTGCCACCGACCTAGTTCACGCAATCCCGTTGGCTGTGGTCGCCGGCACTGGCTACTTGATCGCAGGGCTTGTGGATTGGATCATGCTGATGAACCTTTTGATGGGTTCAGTGCCTGCGATTGTGCTCGGTAGCCTTTGGGCACAAAAACTATCTGGCAGATGGATACAGATTGCGTTGGCGGTGGTGTTGTTCGCGGCGGGTGTAAAAACCTTGAGCTAATGAACTGACTGCCTGAGAATAGACCCATACCTCATCAACAGAACGTCGAGGCTGCGGAAAAATGTGGACGCGAGACTGTGCAAAGATTTTCGAGAAATTGCCTTACCGTCTCGGGTGCCTGCGGGAAGATGGAGGTTAGTCTTATGCATCAACGTTGGAGCTTGCTGACTGGCAAAAAAATCTCAAAGATGAGTGACCTGGTTCTTGAAAGCTTCTGTAATCTGCCGACGCCAGCAAAAGCGCGGGGAAACCAAGCCAAAAGGAATGACTAGTTGAGATCTGTTCGTTCTTCGGGTCCATTGGTAGCGCGTCGAGCGAGGGAAAGCTTTTCAGGCAATCTGTTCGTGAGCTTTGTCATACCGCTCTACAACCATTTGGCAGAGAGTAAGAAGATGCTGTCCTCGCTGCAGGCATCACTGCCCGACAGCTTGAGCTATGAAATCATTCTGGCTGATGATGCCTCAACGGATGGAACCGGGGCCTGGCTCGATTCGCTCAATGATCCCAGGGTCAAAGTTCTTAAGCACGAGACAAATCTTGGTTTTGCGGCAAACAACAACGCAGCGGTTCGACTAGCCGACGGTGCAGTGCTGGGGCTTTTGAATAGCGACCTCATATTTTCAGGCGGGTGGTTTGAACAGATGCTCGCGGTCCTCGAATCAGCCTCACTGAATAGTGGTCTAGTCGGTAATGTTCAGCGCAGGGTATCGGACGGTAGCATTGATCATGTCGGCGTGACAATATCTCCTGAGGCTCAGTTTAGTCACTCACACGAAATTCCTGATTTGCATACCCATCATCGCAAGGTTGTGGGAGTCACCGGTGCCTGCGTGCTCACTCGCAAGGCAGATTTTGAAGCTGTCGGTGGATTTGACGAAACATTTTTGAATGGCGCAGAGGATATCGACCTTTGCTACAAGCTACGCGCCATGGGCAAGTCTATCAATGTTGCTACACAAAGCGTCGTGCAGCATCACGTAAGCCTGTCCAGAAAACGTAATACCGATCAAGACATCAGAAACAGTCGGCATCTGTTTTCTAAATGGGGCAAGGAGATTAGGCGAGATCTGGCTGATGTTTGGCGGCGCCTGCTCGCCGAGAACGCCCGAGGATACCGAAAGTACATCGCTGGTGATTTTTCCAGTGAGTTATTGGAATCCCCCAATCTCTTGGCCAACCTGATTGCAAAAATGATGATCGATCGTGAGCAAGCTGAATGGGCAAGGCGCCTGCAAGACTCGTCTGATGCATCTCCCCAACCCGTCGCGGTGACTTGGCGTGGTTTGTCGTATGACACCAATCTGAAGCAGTACGTTTTGGAAGGGGAAGCCGAATTTTTTGTTCGGGTTGATTACGCGAGCAACTTTTATATCTGTGGTGCTGCCGTAGACGTTACGGCACCTAACGCGCAAATTGAGATTACCGTCAACGGCATGCAGGTCTTGACCGTTACGTTTGATCGGCTCAAGGAGGTCAACGCAGGGATCGTAGGCCCACTTATGTTGCCAAGCATTCAAAACGTCTTCCGTGTGCGAACAACAAAGCCCTTGATCCTCACGCACATCGTCATCAGCGACCAAAGAGTGGATCTGTAGTTTTCTGCGCCCTGTGTTGGATTGTCTACTACGCGCCAGTTGCCATCGAAAAAACCGGCACTCTTACCCGCTCAACATACCGCATGACCGTATCCGTCTTCGCCCAACCGCCCTTGACCATGATTTGCGGCAGACTCGCACCTTGAACCAGCATGTCTTGCGCTGAGCCAACCCGCATCGAATGACCGCTGATGCCAGCCACGACGTCTTCGTTCAGTTTTGCTTTTCGACCGATGGACTTCAGGATACGCCCAACTTGCCCATCACCCAGACCCTCCGTGATCTCGCCAGATGGAAGTACGGCGCGAAACAGAAAGCCAGCATCAAGGCGAGCGCTGTCCAACCAGTCTTTGACCGCATAAGAGGCCCCAATACCCAAGTGAATCCACTGTCCGCTGCCAAGTTGATCGGTCTTTGACTTTCTGAGCAGAATGGATACGCATCCTTCTGAGCCCCATGCGATATCTTCGATACGCAGTGAAACAATTTCCGATCGACGTCGCATCGAGTCGTAAGCAAAAAGTAGCAAAGCCCGGTTACGTTTGCCTCGAATATCATTGGCACAGGCAGCGAGTAGTTTTTCCAAGACGGGGCGTGTGATCGGGTATGCCTGATCAAATCGGCGGCCCAAGGCTCGGTGAATTTTCCGCAGAGCGAGCTTGACCTCAGAATGCTTGGTCGGATCCGGCAAATTCGATAGTCGGTGAACCGCACTGATTGAAGAGTTCTTGCGGCGGATGGTGGAGGTTTTGATGCCCAGCTTGCTGGTGGTCATCAGAAATTCTGCAATTAGCTCAGGCTGCGCCGGTAACGCACAGGCACCGACTGTATCGCAGTAGTTGATGAACTCCTCCATGTCCTTCCTGTAGGCACGGATAGTATTCGGAGCATAAGCGTCCTCAATGTGCTCGATGAGCACCCTAAGTTTTTCAAAAGAGGTATCATTCATACGTCTACAAACCCATAAAACGATACTATATAGCTAACTATATAGCTTTTTAGATTTGATTACAAGTGAACAAATAAAAGCGGCTCGTGCGATTGTCAGAATGACAGTGGCAGAGTTGGCCTCGGCCTCTGGAGTTGGAATCGCAACCATAAAGCGGCTAGAGGCCGTGAGCGGCCTACCGCCGGTTCAAGCCCGCACGCTATCAGCAATTAAGACTGCTCTTGAAGCAATGGGTGTCGAATTCATTGGTACTCCCGATGATAGACCAGGTGTGCGACTAACCAACACCAAATCCTGAGGACGATCGCAATGGGCAAAAAATCAACGACACACTCGACAGACGATTTGCCACTTTCCATCATCAGCAAACTATCCGGCGGCCACATTCCATTGCTGCCAGGCGAGTCTGCCGATGAATACCGTGATGGACTGCAAGCCACCATTACCGAGCTCGAAGCCAAAACACCGATGCAGATCTACCTGGCCGAGAAGATCTTTGATTGCATGTGGTGGATACGGCGTCTTGAGGCGCAAAAGGTTGAAATCATTTTCACGGCTGCCTGCGACTGGTTGAAGCTGAAAGTAAACAATCCGCCTAAGCCAACCCTGCTCGGTAGTTCGAACAACATCTGGAATGAACCTCTACTGATTGCTTCTGCCAAGGCAGTAGGACATAGTGTGCAAAGTCTGATGGCTGAGGCAACCAAGTGGCAAGTCGCGGCATTAGGTAACCTAGACGCCCGCATCGCCGACCGATTAAAAGCCATGCAGGGATTTCAAGCGTCGTATGAAGCGTTAGTCAAGCGCAAACTCGTCATTGAACGCCTGCGCCTACAAAACGAGAACTTGAGTCGCAACGTTCACGCCATCGAGATGCAACCCGTGTCCAATGACAGAGAAACCGATGACGAGTGATCGCAGGCAGGCCGCCAATCGGCTCAACGCCCAGCGATCCACCGGCCCTAAATCTGCCGCTGGCAAACGGGCGGCGGCATTAAACGCCATTCGTCACGGCCTGACGGCTCGAACGATATTAGACGTACCGGATCCAGCGCTCGATCAAATTCACTCAGTCATCCTGCCAGAAATTAAGGACCCAGAAATCGCTCGATCCATCGCCCAGAAGATCCTTAACTACGAGCGCAACGAAGCCTATCAACGACAAATCGCTGAAGCCGAGAAGGCAGGGCAGAACGGTTTTGTGGATCAGATGGCGATTAAAAAGAATATTGACGAAGGCAATGCCCAAGCGTTCATCATGGCAGGCCAGGTGCTAAGAAAGTTGGAGCAACCGCGGCTCAGTAAAACAGAGAAGGCCGAGAACAAGTTGCAGCTTCAGAGCCTGCGATTCCTGGCAAAGGTTTCTGCCCAGAAGGCGGATCAAATGGTACGCGACGGCAAGCAGAAAGAAACCCAGATGCGTCGCCACTACAAGCGCGCAAGCAACCAGCTCATCAAAGCAGTCAAGGCTGCCAGTTTGTTTTCTGGAAAGCCGCCTGATACTGCGCGTGACTATTAATTCGCTTGATATAAAATTTCGTTTTTGGCAAGAGTCGTCAGGAATACATCATGGCAAAAATTGACGGTGAATGGGTGTGTTTGGAATGCGGCTACAAGTCCCCGGCGATACGCAATGGGATATGCCCAAACTGTGTACAGATAAAAAAACAACTTGATCTTCAAAAAGATCTGCTTGAAGCGACGCGTCGCAGCGAAAAAGCACAGCTTGAGGCGGCCAGAAAGACACGAGCCCCGTCAACCTCCGTTTCAGCTGAAGAGGTTACTCAGGTGGTTGGCGGTATGGTGTCGTTAACTGGATGGCTCTTAAGGCTAACGCTCAAGACCCTGAAGTGGATCGTGATTTTCCTCATCGTCATGGCGATTCTCATTCAGATTAAGAAAATGTTTTCATGAGCGCTGTGAAACTTGCTTGGACTGGATAAACGCGATGAAGGCAGGCTTGTGTGTTTGACGGCTTTTTGTTTGAAGCGCCAAACTTGGGACCCATGCATATTCAACTCATGCAGCATGCAAGATCAATTAACCAATTTTCCTACCGAAATGTAGGCGGCTCACGAGAGAAACCTACCTTTAGGTCATTTTCAGAAAAGGGAGGATTTTTGAGTCTGCTTAATTTTTGAGCAAATAAATTACCCGAATTACATTTTTGACTCAATCTGAATTCCCACAAATCGGCAACAAAATCGGCCCTTGCCGCCAACTCAATCCTCTAATTTGGCTAAAAATTCTGCAAAGAATAACGCCTCGGTATGCAATATCAAACAACAAGAAACGCGACTGAATCAGCCGGCAAATACTAATATAAACTTAGTATTGGTAAATTTTCCAAACTGTTTTTACAAAACGAACCCAAGTTATAGGCGCAACAAAAGGGCACAGCCCTCAATAAAATACAAGAATACTTTAATCGCCCGCTAAAACCCTAACCCTGGCCATGACAGCCCAGGATCGGCAAGCGATTTCTGACGTGATCTTTGATTCATTGATATCCACGTTACTCCAGACGCTGTTCGGCCAACGCCAACAAGTCTCGGGCCTGCTCAAGACATTCTTGCAGCAAAGCTTCGGTGACAAGCTCGCCCTCATAGTCTGTCACGTTTCGCTGTTTGCGTAAGCCGTCTAGGATTTGTACGGTGAGTGTCGGAACATCTAGCGTGTGAACCAAACATTGCAAGGTCGTTTGATGGTGGCCTGGCTTGGATGTCGATGTCCGATACCCCTGCCTTAATAACGCGGCATCGGCAACCGCTCTGATCGCTGTATACGCACAATCGAAACGGGTCTCGGTACTGTTTTCTACGCGCAGGGCATCTTTCAGACGACTACGGGCTGTCGCAAGCATTCGATCCAATAAGTCTTGAGAAAACTCGACAGCATCAAGCTGTCCAATTTTTTCTAGGTTGCGCAAATTTTCAGAGGTCATGCTCACTACCGATGATAAAAATCTTTGGCTTTGAAACGATGTCTTTTACAAATGCATTCCCTTCTTGCCGTTTGCGTGTCCATTCGTCGCGCGACATAACCTTGGGATTGATTTCTCGAGACAAGACTTTCTGCGCATCATAGAGCGCGTTGTGGATTTGTCCGAATGTGACATCACCAATAATCAAAACATCGATATCACTGTGAGATGTCTCGGTTTCTTTGGCCACAGACCCAAACACGAATGCCACTTCCAAATGATCGGCTAGTGGTCTCAACGCATTAGCCAAGACATCATACAAACCGATGGTCTTACGAATCAGTGCCTGCAATTCCTGGTAAACGGGGTGGTCGGGGTTGATGCAAAACTGAACTTGATTGCCCTGCGCTTTTGATTTCACCAAATCTGCAGCGACCAGCAAGTCGAGCTCCTTTTTCAAAGTGCCCGGAGATGTGTGTGTCAGGCGGGCAAGTTCACGCAGATGAACCGAAACATCCGGATTCATTGCTAGAAACGCCAGCACTTTGCGGCGGTACTGGTTAGGAAAGAGTAGGTCAGCGACAGACATTAGTGAAAGACATTGTGTTTCATAAAACAAAACGATCGTTTCATATTTAGAAACATTTTATCCTTTTTGCTCGGCTACTACAACCGGCTAGGAGGATATGTTTAATAACAATGTGATGGCCATGAGTCGGTGCTTCTCACGAAAGATGTCCGAATTTCATGCCGCCCGTTTTAAGCTGGCTTCGGCTTGGTAGTGCTCTTTTGGCGGGTTAAGCGAAACCTGCTGCGGCCGATTCCAGTCACGAGTTGACCGGTTTTTCCACCGATGCGGTCTGGCAAGCTTAGCAGCCTCGTAAACGGCTTGGCGGTTTTGCACATCGATCTGATCCTGACCGCTGTGTTCACGCCTTGCGGGGCCTAGGCGAGTAACTCGATGCAAGCCAAACCGTGATCACCAAGCGTTTCATATATGTGATTCTTGTTATCTAGAAGCAGCTTGAGGATAGCGCCTCGGCCAACATTAGGTGTTATTAGGCGGATTACCTGGGGTGGCGTACCCCAGACCAAAGAAAGTTCCTGGAAATCCGCATCTCTAGTCACAACAACATAGCCGTTTTGTTTCGCATGATCCCAAACTTCCCTGTCACTGGCAGACTCTAGGCCGACGAGAACAACTTGGGATGTGCCCGGAAAGTCTTGTTCAAGAAAAGGAACCAATCGGCGAGAGAGGTTTTCGTCGAGTAACAGCTTCAATTAACCCTCAACGAATAAACCTGATGCTCTCGGTCAGCAGCATAGGCCAATACAGCCATGATGTCCTCAACGGTAAGCTCAGGGAAGTCTTCCAAGATTTCCTGATGTGTCATGCCGCTAGCAAGCATCGAGAGAACATCGTAAACGGTAATGCGCAAACCCCTGATGCAAGGTCTGCCCCCTCGTTTGCCAGGCTCCAGAGTGATCCTATCCATTTAATGTTCCACCAAGAGTATCGGGTTATTCGCGCGAAACCATTATCAAACCGCCCTAATCTGCCGGCGACCGTTGATGCCGAATCTGACCTCGTAATGAGTTTGGACAAAAGCCTACAAGGTCAACATTGTGCATTGTACGCTCACGACAGAAACCTAACGAGCACTCATGACAGCACTTATGGTAGTGGAAATCCATGATCAAAGGCGCGCACGCTGATTGTGATTCGGGTGTCACTTGCCTTTCGGTTTGTCCCTCGGTTCAACCTCTTTGCTCACGATTCCATGCGTTTGGGTCGGATAAGTCTGCGCCACACCGCGCACGACTTGATCGACTTAGTTTCGCGCGAGGCCTAGGAGCTCACGCCATTAATCACGCTAGCAGGAATTGACAGCCTGGTAGCTCAATACTTGTTGGCAACGGACGGGGGTTGTCTTTGATTTCCTCTCAGGAAAAAATGGCAGCAACCTTGGAACTCGAGGGGGCAGCAGGAGAGGTTTGCGGCAGGCGAGCCTGTTGTATCCACGTTGTAGGTGTATTCAATTTTGATTAGAATGAATACATAAAAACTTTTGTGTCTAGGAACCTCGAATGAGCACAACCACGTTGACTGTGCGTCTGAGCGGTGCACTGAGCGACTTTGTCGCCGCGAATGTTAGTGAAGACGGTTCCTATGAGAACGTCAGTGAGTACATACGTGACTTGATCCGTCGCGACAAAGAGCGAACTCAGGCTATGGCCTTTGAGCGGTTGAAGGCGGAATTGGCGATGGCATTCGCTGCGCCGGAAGATTCATACGAGCCATTATCGGCTGCCGATGTGATTAGTCGTCACGAACGGTGATCGAGTGCCAGTCCGTGTCCAAGCGGCGGCGTCGCTGCGAATCGACGAAATTTATCAATACACCAAACAAAAGTGGGGAAAGCGCCAAGCAGACAAATACATCAAGGGGATGTTTGCGGCGTTTGAGCGGATTGCATCACATGGTGTGTTGTCCAAACCTGTGCCAGGCGAGTTTGGGGTGTCTGGTTTTTGCTTGCGCTACGAGCACCATATTGTGTACTGGCGATATTTGTCAGACGGAGCGGTCGGTATCGTGACGATCTTGCATGAGCGAATGCACCAGATCGACCGCTTTGCTGATGACTTCGGTGTAGGGCCTGTCTGAGGTATGGCAGGGGCAACACCAAACCGCTTACATGGTGCAAAGCGTGTTTCTGTCGCTAGTAAAAAGGCGCTGCGGTCACGATGTGCTGTGGCCATGACGGCTAAAACGCGATCACAGCCGTACAATTTGTGACTACACGAGATCGTTGACTCACCTACATCAGCCCCATCACTCTGATCACCCCAATTTCCCTTATGTTCGTTTCCCCACCGCGCACGCCATCGCTAATGACAGGTCACCTTAAAGCGGTCGGCAGTCCGCTGCTTGCTCATGTGCCTGCGCCAACCCGACCAAGTACGGTCACGCTTGCCGTGCCTAAGGTGATTGGTGCGACTGTCTGGTTACTGCTGTTGTCGTGCGTATCGGGTTACGCCATCTGGTTTCTGTTTGCGGACGATGCGACCCTGGCCCGTAACTTTGGTTTTGGGGCTGGCGTGGTGGCTTTCAGTTTTGCGTTCATCGCGAGCCTCAAACCCCAACTGTCGACGTGGCTTGCGCCCCTGTATGCCGTGGCTGGTGGCTTGTTCATGGGTGGCTTGGCGTTTGCCTTTGAGGCCAGATACCCAGGCATTGCACTGCAGACGGTATTGGCAACGGCCTGCGTCTTTGTGGTGATGCTGGCTTTGTATTTGGCTGGTTGGCTGCGCGCCACGCCGCGGTTTCGGTTGGCGGTCTACGTGGCCACAGCGGGCATTGCATTGGCCTACCTGGTGGCGATTGTTTTAAGCCTATTGGGGATGCCTGTGGGCTGGTTGCGAGAGGGCAGTTGGGGCGCTGTGTTGTGGTTTGGGTTTGTGTCGTTGACGGCTGCGTTAAATCTAGTGCTTGATTTTGAGCGCATTGACAATCTAAGACGCCAGCCACAACCGGACTACATCAACTGGTACGTCGCAATGGGTTTGATGGTGACCTTGGTGTGGCTGTACATCTCGATCCTACGGCTAATCGCGAATCTGCGACGCTAGCTAAAAAACGCCCGTATTTCAGCTTGCAGCACCTCGGGTCGCTCTCCAGGGATATCGTGACCCGCATCGATGGTTTGATCCGAGACATTACTTGCTACCCGGTGACTGCAAAAGTACTCGCCTAGGATCAGTTGCCTCTTGCTGCGCTTACGCCGTGGCCTTGGGTTCAATGGTTTGCACATCAAGCGCCACAATTTCGCGTTTTTCACTAGAAAACTCTACGCCCACCAAGTGGATCAACTTATCGCTAGCTCTGTATTTATCAGCGTAGCCTTTCTCAATGATCTGCGCTAACGCTCGGCCTTCAGGCAGTTTTTCGACTACCTTGAATTCGAATATGTATATGTGGTTGCCGAACTCCACCGTCATGTCTACACGACCATGGTTGGTGGCATCCTCGACGGTAATGGCCAACCCCAAAGCTGCAAAGTGGCTGTAGAAGACGCTTGCGTAGTGACCTTCGTATTGCGCAATTGGGTTGTTGCGATACCAATCGTGTGGGATGCTCGAGTAGAGGGCTTGCAAGTGGGCTCGCAGACCAGCGACATGGTGGTTTTCAAGCAAGTCGAGCAGCTTGATTTGAAGTGTTTGTGCATCCTGACGATTAATGCCAAGTGTAGGCAATAAAGCATCATTCAAACTGCTCTCCACCTCGAGATTTGGAAAGCCGAGCGTGTATAGCTGCAGTCCGGGTTTAGGCTCTTTGACGTCCTTAATGGTCAGGTAGCCTGTTTGGAATAAGAGGCCTTCGGTACTGATATCGTCGACATCGAACTGGCCAAGCAGTTGCGTTTTTGCGGTCAAGTGATCAAGCGATGGCGTGAACACCCCACGCGCCTTCAGTATGTCCAACAAGAATGTCGGTGTGGCCGTCTCAAACCAGTAAGCGCCAAACCGCCGTTCTTGTAGTAGCAGCAAAACGTCAAACGGGTTGTATACCGATGCAACATCTTGTCCGCCCCAGCGGTAACCGTTGTACCAGTCACGGATCATGTCGCGATTCAGGTTGCCAAGCGCTGGTTTAAACACTTGATCGATGTCCGCGTCGGTGTAGCCGCAAATGGTCGCATGATCAGGCGAAAGCGTGATATCTCGAAGGTTGTTTAGTCCAGAGAACAAGCTGACTTTGCTAAATTTCGATACCCCGGTTAACAAAACCAGTCGAAGGTGTGGGTCGGCGTCTTTGAGCGCGCTATAGAGGTTTTTTAGACCTTCGCGCAACTCCATGGCTCGACTAGTATCAAGGATGTTGTCGAGGATGGGTTTGTCGTATTCGTCGATGAGTACAACAGCCGTCTGTTGGTACTGTTCTTGTGCGTCACGTATCAGCGCTAGAAACTCACCAGCGATATCTGTCTGCAAGCCGGGCGGCAAACCGAGGTCGTTTCGAATAATTCGGAATTGATCGCGGATCCGAACATCGAGCTCATCTCGGTTGCGCATGACACCGCTGCCAAAGCTCAGACGGATCACAGGGTGTTTGATTTGCCAGTCCCACTTATGATGGATGTAAAGGCCTTCAAATAAGCGTTGTCTACCCTCAAAAAGGCAACGTAACGTGTCTAATAAGAGGCTTTTTCCGAAGCGCCTGGGGCGAGACAGAAAGTAGTATTTGTTTTGAGCAACAAGTCTCTCAATGTCTGGTGTTTTGTCAACGTAGTAGTAGCCGCCTTCGCGGATTTCAGAGAAGGTCTGTATGCCGATGGGCAGTCGAAGATGATCGCCGCTGTCGATGTTATGCGGTGATTTGCCAAATGCTTTTCTCAGCCCATCTTGGTTTGGTTGACGTTCTTGTGTCATCGTGACGGTCAGTACCCGCGTTTAGTGCTGTCTGGCAGAGGAGGGAGCATCCTCGCTTCTGCTGTGATTATCGCATGTGACTCGGGCGAGCATAGTAGTCAGCTAGCTCATGCCAATTGGCGATGATGGATCATCATCCCGAAAACGTCATCCTAGGGGAGGATTACCCCACCAGTTCACCGTTCGGTTACCCTAAAACGCCAGCTACAGCCGGACTACATCAACTGGTACGTCGCACTCGGTCTGATGGTGACCTTGGTGTGGCTGTACATCTCGACCCTACGGCTAATCGCGAATCTGCGACGCTAGCTAAAAAACGCCCGTATTTCCGCTTGCAGCATCTCAGGTCTTTCTTCGGGAATATAGTGACCCGCATCGATGGTTTGACCCGAGACATCGCTTGCCACCTGTGCCCAATCTTCTAAAGGCTTAAAGCATTTCTCGATCATGCCGTGCTGGCCCCACAGCACGCGCACAGGCATTTGCAGTTTACGTTGCGCTTGACGATCGGCACGGTCATGCTCAAGGTCGATCGTAAATGACGCACGATAGTCCTCGCACATGGCATGCAGACAGGCCGGGTCTTGGATGCCTGCCAAATAGCTTTCCCATCGCTTGCTCTCAAAGATGTGCCGTCCGGGATAGCGTTTCACCATGAACTGGTCCATAAAAAAAACGGGATCTTGACCAATCATGGTCTCTGGCAACGGATAAGCCTGAATCAAAAAAAACCAATGCCAGTAACCGGCAGCAAATGTCATGTCGGTTTGCTCGTACATCGCAAGCGTTGGCGATATGTCTAAGAGCATCAGGCGCGAGATCCGCTCGCCATGGTCAGCCGCCAACCGATGCGCTACGCGCGCCCCGCGGTCGTGCCCAACCACCCCAAACCTTACATGCCCGAGCTCATCCATCAGCTTGATGAGATCGTTTGCCATGGCGCGCTTGGAGTAAGTCAGATGGGCTGGGTCACTTGCTGGTTTAGGTGATTGACCGTAACCGCGTAAGTCTGGCATGACCAACGTGAAATGAGGTGACAAGGCTGCCTTGATCGGTTGCCAAATGGCGCGGTTTTGCGGAAACCCATGCAACAACAGTAGCGCAGGACCTTGACCGCAAACCTCGTAATCGAGTGGCAATGGCATCAATTCTGTGGGTGTTTGTTGTGTTGGCGTATTCATCGTTTATTCCCCTTGTCTTGATCTTTGTTGTATTTGCGATCGGGTGTTCGCCTTCGTAGGTTTGACTCTTGCCTTAAGTTTAGGTCGAAGTGTGAGTGGTCAGGCTCGGTAGTGACCAGTGCGCGCATTTCACTAAGCAAGTTTTATTTTTCTAAAGATATCCTTGCAAAGCCAATAAAAATCACGGTTTACGCAGCCATTGTCTTGCGTTTTATGGCCATGCAAGGGAAACTTTCCCGCCAAGATTGCTACTAAGCAATGTCATCGTGAGATGTTTAACGGTGATCAAAGAAGCGCTGTTTTGATATTGCCCCTCGTCAAACCAACACATTGAGACCGCTAAATGGCCAACACCGCACCAACTTGGAACGTACCTACCTATAGTATCGGGTCAATCTTAGAGGACGCGACCAGTCCAACTGGGTTTAGCATTTCATCGTTATCCAATTCTGTTTCGGATTCGGAAGGCGATCAGTTTTCTGGCATCGTCATCACATCAAATACCGCGACCCAAGGTGCCTGGCAATACTCGACTGACGGGGCAAACTGGTACGACGTTGGAGCCGCGGTATATACATGGCAAGGTCTATTATTAGACAAAAACTCATCTTTGCGATTCGTGCCAGTGTCGAACTACAACGGGACACCGGACGCATTGCAAATTCATGCTGTCACAGACTCGACTCCAATGGCATGGACGTCTGGGCCTAGTCGACAGTTCTTCAATGCGATGTCAGACGGCCCAACCTCAAATGTGTCGGGGTCGCCCCTTCTCCTTTCGGTCACTGTGACTGCAGTCAACGACGATCCCAGTATGACGGGGGTGCCGTTTAGCATCACGGTGACGGAAGATACTGGAAGTCCTGTCGATCTGTCTTCAATTACGCTAAGTGATGTGGATTCCGGTTCTGGCAATATCACGGTTAACCTCAATGTGGGTGCCGGGACGCTGTCTGCCAGCAGTGGCTTTGGGGTGACCGTGGGTGGTTCGGGGACGGGCTCTTTATTTCTGTTTGGTACGGCTAGCAATATTGATACCTATCTGAATACGGCTAGCAATATCTACTACCAGGGACCACCCAATGGCAGTGGTCTTGGTTACACCACGCTGGTATTGAGTGCCAATGACGGCGGCAATAGTGGGGCGGGTGGCGGCGGTTCGGTGATCTTAGGGACGGTGAATGTCAATATCACGGCGGTCAATGATGCGCCGGTCTTCTCTGGCTTGAATGGGGCACCGTCTTTCACTGAAGGTGGGGTGCCTGTTGTGCTTGACAGTACCGTCACGGTCAGTGATGTGGAGTTGGCGGCGTTAAATGCGGCTAACGGGGACTACAGCGGGGCGTCGTTGACGATTGGGCGTTACGGTGGCGCCAATGCAGACGATTATTTTGCGTTCAATACGTCAGGTGCTTCATTTACGGTATCAGGCACCAACCTGCAAGCAGGTGGGCAGACGTTCGCAACCTTCACTGAGATCGGTGGCACGCTCACGGTTAGCTTCACAAGCTCGAGCACGACCGCTACGACGGCGCTGGTTAATGATGTTCTCTCGCGTATTCAGTATGGTAATTCGTCCAATGATCCCCCGACGTCGGTCCGATTGGACTGGACATTTGCCGATGGGAGTGCAGGCACAGACATTGGTTCCACGACGGTTGCTATAACAGCCGTCAACGATGAACCGACTTTGTCGACCACTGGGGCGAACCCCACATTCACGGAAGGCGGCAGTGCACAAGCATTATTCACGGATGCATCAGTCTCAACGGTGGAGTCAGGGCAGACCTTACAAGGCTTGACACTGACGGTGACCAACGTCGCTGATTCAACCGAATCGCTTGAGATTGATGGCACTGCGGTGGCTTTAACCGATGGCAATAGCGGAACAACGGCCACCAATGATGTTTCGTTTGCCGTTAGCGTGACAGGTGGGACCGCCACGGTTGCATTAACCGGGGCGAGCTTGTCTGCAGCAGCCATGCAGACATTGATTGATGGCATCACTTACAGCAACAGCAGTCAGGCACCGAGTACGAACAGTAACCGTGTGGTGACCATCACCGGTCTGCAGGACAGTGGTGGGACTGCCAACGGCGGAACGAATAGCGCTGCCTTGGCGTTGACGTCAACTGTCACCGTGACGGCGGTCAACGATGCGCCCACGGTGGCTGTCAACTCGGGGCTGACAGTATTGCAAGGTGGGTCGGGCACGATTGTTGACACGCTACTGGATGCGAGTGACCCCGATGACGCTGGCACTGGTCTGATTTACACCGTGACGACCAGCACGAGCAATGGCGATCTGTTCATTGACACAAACGGCAATAGTTTGGTGGATGTGGGCGAGCTCTTGGGGGTTAGCAGCACGTTTACTCAGGCGGACATCGACAATGGCTTGATCAAGTATCTGCATGGCGGTGGGCTGACAACGACTGACAGTTTTGTGTTCAGGTTGGCCGACGGTGGTGAAAACAGTGCGGCGGCTGTGACGGGCCAAACCTTCAATATTGCCGTGACGGCAGTCAACGGTGCCCCAGCTTTCGCTGGTCTAAACGGCGCACCATCGTTTACCGAGGGTGGATCGGCCGTTGTGCTCGATAGCAGTGTCACGGTCAGCGATATCGAATTAGATGCATTGAACGCAGCCTCTGGAAACTATAACGGCGCCTCGTTGACGATTGCACGCAATGGCGGTGCCAATGCAGACGATGATTTTGGGTTTGATACGTCAACCGCGTCATTTTCAGTGACAGGCTCAGACTTACAGGTTGCCGGTCTGACGTTTGCATCGTTTAGCAATAACGCTGGCACGCTCAGGGTTGACTTCACCAGTTTGGAAGCGACTGCCACAGCTGCACTTGTCGACAACGTGCTTTCTCACATTACGTATCGCAATCTGTCAAATGATCCGTCATCCTCAGTGCAATTGGACTGGACGTTTGCTGATGGGAGTGCAGGAACAGACATCGGTTCCACGACCGTTGCGATAACAGCGGTCAATGATGCCCCGACATTGACCGCAACGGGAGCCGATCCGACGTTTACGGAAGACGGTAGTGCGCAAACGTTGTTTAGTAATGCCGCTATTTCAACTGTGGAATCAGGGCAGACATTGAAGGCATTAACGTTGACGGTGACCAACGTCGCTGATTCAACCGAATCGCTTCAGATCGATGGCAGTGCGGTGGCACTGACTGATGGCAACAGTGGGGCGACAGAGGACAATAGTGTCTCGTATGCCGTGAGCGTGACGGGTGAGACCGCCACGGTTGCGTTGACTGGGGCTACCTTGTCTGAAGCGGCCATGCAGACACTTATTAACGGGATCACCTACAGCAATAGCAGTCAGTCGCCGAGCACCGCCAGTTCACGCGTGGTGACCATCACCGGTCTGCAAGACAGCGGTGGGATGAGTAACAGTGGCTCGGACACGGCCACGTTGTCGTTAGCCTCTGTAGTGACGGTGGCAGGGACCAATGACTTGCCTACCGCCGCCAACAGCACGGTAACTGTCAACGAAGATGAGTCCTACACATTTGGGATTGGGGATTTTGGGTATGCGGATTTGGATGGCGATGATCTGAGCCAAATCAAAATCACAGTCTTGCCTGCGGATGGCACGTTACGTCTTGACGGTACTGATGTGACGTTAAATCAAGTGATTGCACGAGCTGATCTGGTCGCTGGGTTGTTGCAATTTGCGCCAACGGCCAACGAGAATGGCGATGGGTATGCCAGCTTTGAGTATGAGGTCAATGACGGTACGGGCTATTCACAGGCTGCCTACACCATGACCGTGGATGTCACGCCAGTCGATGACCCAGTGGTTGTGCAGGACGATGGTCCGGCACAAGCTAATCAACCAGTGCTCGTGCGGCAGGTCATTGATGGCGTGCCTGTGACCACAACCCGGGGTGCTGATGGCGCTGAAGTGACTAACCTGTCGGTGCCAGCAACCGCAGCTAATCCGGCTGTCGTGCCGGTGTTCTCACAGGCTGGTGCTACTGAAGAGGGTGTGACAGCGCGCATGACGATCCCGGCTGGCGTGTCGATTGTCTCCAGTGGTTTTGAGGCGCCGCAAACAGCACAAGCCAGTGCCAGCAGTCTGGGGCTGATGCTACAAAACCTTGCAGGTGGTGGCAGTGGTGATACGGGTATCGGTGGCAATGCATCGATGTCATATCGTGCAGAAGTATTTACCAACAGCTTGCCGACCGGTACGACGGTCGACGTGCGCATGATTACCCCAACCGCCACAGGTGGCAGTCCGGGAACGCCCATCGTGATCACCGGCAGTGCCAGTGCATCTCCTGTTGAAGCCCTTATTATTGATGCATCAGGACTGCCGGCCGGGTCAGTGTTGCAGCTTGACGATATTGAGTTTGCAGGAATTGCGGGTGCTGTCACCGTCACAGGTGGTGCAGGCAATAACGTCGCGGTGGGTGATAGCGCCACGCAATGGATTGAGTTGGGCGAAGATGATGACATCCTCGACGGTGGGGCAGGTGATGACATTGTCGGATCGCGTGGTGGCAATGACCAGATATTTGGCGGCGAAGGCAATGACATTGTCTACGGCGGCAGTGGTGTGAACACCTTGCATGGCGGATCAGGCTTGGATACGGCCCGCTATCAAGGCGCATCAGATGACTACCTCATCATCTGGTCAAGGGGTGCAACGACCGTTCAGTCTCTGACAGATCCATCAACCGTCGATACGCTGATTAATGTGGAGCAGATCGAATTTAGCGATCAAACGCTTTACATTGATCACGGTGCCATCAGCCCTGTGGTCGCGCTCTATCAAAACGTCCTGGGACGCGAGGGTGATGCAACTGGGGTTCAGTATTGGGGCGCGCAGGCTGAAGCAGGTCTGTCGCTTGGTGATATGGCAATACAGTTTCTGCTGTCCTCAGAGTTCACGGACGGCCTGCAAACGGGGTTTGCCGAACAGGCAGTCGAAGATCAAGTCGATAGCCTCTATCAGGGCCTACTCAATCGCACTGCAGACGAGGCAGGCAAAAACTATTGGATGCAAGTCATTGAGTCAGGCGGCAGTGTCGAGGATGTGGCGAAATCGTTTGTCATGTCCACCGAGTTCATCTCTTATCAGACAGACGCCACCGCGTGGAGTTTCTCTGTTTGATGGTTTGATTGATAACCGTGGTGCTGCGGCGCTGCAAGCTGATAGGGTGAGACAGTTGACATCAGTGATGGAGGCTGATGCACCCTCCGTTTTCAGGATAATCAGCGTTCGTATTGACACGGTTTATCGACGCATTTGAGTGTTAGGTCGATAAAAAATTGCCATAGAAACAAAAAAATAGCATTAAAATGCAGAAATCAAATTTCTAGTGTGCAAAATGATCACTTCGTTTGAAATAAAAAACTACCTCTCCTTTGCGCAGAGATCTTCGATGGATCTCTCAGTCGGTGTGTCGGCACCAGACAACTATCATTTCTTAGACAATCCTTGCAGCAGTAACCGAGTAGCTAAAGTCGCTGGTATCTATGGCGCTAATGCATCGGGCAAGACGAATCTATTGAGGGTGTTGTCGGCACTGGCGGATTTCGTGAGTGAATCGTTTAGTTACAAGCTCGAGGACGCCACCCCATTTCGTCCCCACTTCTTTAACACCGATGCACCCGTAGGCATTCATGTCGAGTTTGTGCTTTCGGATGCAGAGGGCGCCGAGCCTAACTGTTACCGATATGACCTTGAAATAGCTGAGCAAGTTGTGCGGTACGAACGGCTACGCATCAAAAGCAGCAAACTTTTTAGTCGGGTTTTTGAGCGTCAGTGGGTCGATGGTCAGTACCAGATTCAAGGTCTTGGGGAGAAACTATCGGCCAACTTGCGTAAAAACGTTTCGTGGCTGGCTTGGCTTGCCCAGCATAACTTGCCGCAGGCAGTCAGCATTGTTCAGTACTTCAAACAAGTCCGAAGCAACTTGACCCCAAGAGGCCCCCGCATGCCAGGGCTATACAACACCTTAGATGCTATCGATATATTCCGCAAAAACCCTGGGCTATCACAGAGCATGCTTGCTCAACTCAATCGCTGGGATATCGATATCCAAGATGTGGTTTATGAGCGCATTGATGCGGCTAGTGCGGATCCTGAGGACGGCACTGGCCCTTGGATGGCCTATTGCGTTCATCAGTTGGCTAATCAAGAGGCGCGTTTGTCGATTTTGAACGAGTCTTCGGGTACCGTTGGCTTGTTTTCTTTGCTATCGATTGTTTTGCCTGTGCTGCGCGATGGTGGTGTGGCCATCATTGACGAGATCGAGGCCGACTTGCATCCGCACATGCTTCGAGCGGTGATTGATCTATTTGTCCAACCCGTATCGAATCCTTATGGATCACAGTTGCTATTTACGAGTCATGCTGACTGGCTCATGAACTTGTTGCATAAGACACAAATTTACTTGGTTGACAAGCTAGATACGAGTAGTGAGGTCGTCCGACTGTCAGACATCCGCGGTGTGGCAGCACGTGATAATTTCAGTGCTCGATATCGTGCTGGTGCCTACGGCGCAGTACCGGATATTCAATAGCGACGGTTAGGCATGCGAAAATCCGTCCGTAAAACTGTTTTGCTCTGTTGTGAGGGCAAAGCGGATCAGGCTTTTGTCGCCTATCTGCGCTCGACCTATACCGCCGGCAAGCGAGGCGCACCGTATGTCCTGCCAAAGCAGGCTGGTGGTAAAGGTGGCAACCATGTGATTGCAACGTTGCTTGGAGAGCTGCGATGCTCAAAACCCGATCGAGCCGTGGCATTGCTAGACGCCGATTGTCCTCCCGCTGCTGCTAAACGACGTGAAGCTCGCCACCACGGCATTGAGCTCATCGCCTTGGAACCTTGTCTAGAGGGTCTTTTATTAAGAATACTGGGGCTGGCGGTGCCGCCATCGAGCCAGGCCTGCAAAGAACGCCTTAAAAGCATCGACCGGCGCGACCCATTTGATCCAGGCTTTTATGCCAAGCATTTTCCAAAAGCACGTTTGGATATTGAACGACAGTCTATCCCTGAGCTTGACTCGCTATTGGCACTATTTGATTCGTAAAGAGTAGGCTCTAATCGGGTCACCGCCGACTGATTTGCGATTGATCCGCTGCTGGCTCGCTACTGACTAGCCGTGACAATGATGTCTTGATTTAGCATCACTTGTACAGTTGATGGGTAGGCCTGTATGATGCCACGCAGTTGCTCCTCGATGATGCTGACTGCGCCCACCGGTGCGACTACTGCTGCCGTAGGATGCACAAACACGCTTGGTGCGGGGCTAGAGACCGCCTTGGCCGTGCCGCTGTTGGCATCTTGGTTGGTGCAAGTCACCACGAGGTCTTGTTCTGATGTGGTGACTTCAATCGTGCCCGGTGTGGTGACGGTCCATTGTCCTTGGTCGTTTGCAAGGGTGCAGGTCACACCAGCGACCATTTTGTCAACATCCAGCGTTTGAATCGAGATGACCTGCTTGGGTGGGTTTATCAGGGGGGCTGTCGTCGTCGAGCTGCATCCGGAAAGTGCAACCAATACCATCAAAGCAAGTGAAGACTGTTTAAGCATGGGTGTCTGAGATCGTTTGTCGGGTTTGATGGTTTATCGGCGCTGTCGGTTGTTATTACGAATCACTGGCCAATGCCACTTTCATGAGGTCGGCTACAGTCGTGACTTGCAGCTTTTCCATGATGTTGGCGCGATGAGCTTCGACGGTCTTGATGCTGATGCCCAGATCGTCGGCGATTTGCTTATTTAATCGACCCGCCACAATCCGCTCAAGGACTTGCTGCTCGCGAGCGGTCAAGCGACCGAGCATGGCATCGTGCGCGCGCTTGGATTGCTGCTTTTGCAGGTTCTCGTTGGCGATGTCGAACATCCGGGTCACGATGTCGCGCAGATCGGTTTCATTAAACGGTTTTTCCAGAAAGTCGACAGCGCCTTTTTTCATGGTGTTCACTGCCATGGGCACGTCGCCATGGCCGGTGATGAACACAACCGGCATGTGTGACTTGCGTGCGATAAGTTCCTCTTGCAGTTGCAAGCCGCTCATGCCTGGCATGCGCACGTCAACAATCAAAATCCCCGGCTGGTCCTCCCGGTATTCCGCCAAAAACGCCTCAGCACTGGCGAATGACTTAACACGATAAGTGTTGGCTTCCAGTAACCAACGCAGTGAGTCACGAACAGCCTCATCGTCATCCACGATATATACAGTGCTAGCAGTTGGCGGCATCGTCATGCAGGAAACTCCTCTTTGATTTTGTTGTCAGGGGTTTGCTCGGGTGAGGTGCTGTTCTCAAGCATCTCGATTGGGGCACATGGTAACGTGAACCGGAAAGTTGTGCCGGATTTGTGCGGGTTGGTCGGTGTCTGGTTATTGACGGCCCATAGCTGACCGTGGTGCGACTCAATGATAGTGCGGCATATGTTCAAGCCCATCCCAAGTCCTTCCGACTTGGTGCTAAAGAAGGGCTCGAACAAGCGATCGGGGTCAGATACACCGTGGCCTGCGTCAATCACCGCCACTTGCATGGTGTTGTGGTGGCGGCTGACTTCGATGGTTAGGATGGCTTCGGCGCTTTTGTCCATTGCCTCCAGGCCGTTTTTGATGAGGTTTAGGAGCACCTGCTCAATCAGAATCGGGTCTGCCAATACTTTAGGCATATCCGTGGGCAGGTTGATCTCGATGTCGATGGCGCGTTTGCGCGCGTCGATTTCAGCCAAACTCACGGCGTTATCCACGATGGTCTTGATATCGACTGGCTGGCGCCGCGGTTCGCTGCGTTTAACGAATTCCCTGATCCGACTGATGATCTTGCCGGCGCGCTGTGCCTGGGCAGCGGCTTTTTCCAGGGCGGGCAGTAACTTTTCGGGCTCGGTCTGGCCCGCCTTGACCATGGCGGCCGCACCCATGCTGTAGTTACTGATGGCGGTCAGTGGCTGATTCAGTTCGTGCGCGAGCGACGAAGCCATCTCACCCATGGTGGTCAAACGACTGGTGATCTGAATTTTTTCCTGTTGGACTCGGGAGGCTTCCTCATGCTCGCGGCGTTCCGTGATGTCGCGTGCGACTTGCATGCGCACCCGACGCCCATCGGTCCAGGCCAGCATCCGGTGCTGTACCTCGAACCAACGTTCGACCTGCGTGGAGTAGACTTCGGCCGATTCGTCGCTGTAGCGCCCGCGCCGACCCGCGAGTAGTTCCTGGTGGCCATGGGTTTGTGCACCAAACAGACTGCGGTAGGTGCGGTTGGCAAACAGCAAATCCATGCCGTCTGCTGTGTCGGCAGTCACTGAAATAGCATCATCCAGACTTTCGAGCACGGTCATAAACCGTTCGTGTGCCGCCGTCAGTGCCTCTCGAATGCGACGTGGCTCGGTGATGTCAGTCATCGAGGTCATCCAGCCAATCTGGGTGCCGTTTGGCGCCAGCAGCGCTGACACGTACATGCGCGCCGTGAAACGCGAGCCATCGCGTCGCTGCGCCTCTAGTTCGATGCCGCTAGAAGGCGTTTTACCGGACAGCACGGCATCGAGCGTCTGTCGATGCGAGTCGTACTTGCCAGGCACCCAATAAGGAAAGGGCGGCATGCGCCCAATCAAGTCAGCCTCATTCCAGCCAATCATCCGACAAAACGCCGGGTTGACATAGGCAATCCGACCCTCAAGATCGAGTACACGCATGCCGGTGGACATCGAGTTTTCCATGGCGCGGCGAAACTCGGTTTCTGCCATCAAGGCCGCTTCAGTCTCGGTGCGATGGCGGGTGTAGCGCCAGAGTGCGAGCAACGCCACCACGATCACCACCGATAATCCGATCACCACCCAGGTCAGTCGCTGCTGGCGCATCTCCTGGTCAATCGTGATGAACATGATGCTGTCTTCACGAATCTGCTGTAACCAGAAAAAAGCCCCCATCACCAAGGTATACAAGGCCAGCACGAGCATGGGCGCCAGCCAATACCAGCGCCTGCGCTTTAGATGCGCATGTTCATGAAACGGCGTTGAGATAACCGATTTGGGTGGTTGTCGCATATGAGCGATAGCGCAGAGATAGAAACCGCTGGATAGTTCAAGACATGCTTATTGTAGACCGTGTTGTGCGACAAAATCCCCTGTTAGCCAGTCTGAGCTCAGGCATGCAGTATGAGCGTTTTGTTGTGATTGGCACACAACTCCATGGGCAGAGTTGTTTAAACGAGGTTGCTTCTAAATCACGCTTTGTTTTTTGCAGGAGTCTGCAAGCTTTTGCAAGTAATTAGGCAGTCTGGTGTTCTAAACATACCCTATGAAAGCAGGATCAATTGTCACCCTACGGGTGGTGATATGGGAATCATGGCGACAATCAATCGCCTATCAAGCATTGAGGTAGCAGCCTATGAGTACAGCGTTTATCAGCCAACTCTATCAGTCATTACTAGGACGAGAGGCTGATGAGCCCGGTGTGCGGTTTTGGGCTGCTCAGATGCAGTCTGGCGCGATTGACGCGGTAGGCGTCACGCAAGCATTTGTTGAGTCAGTTGAGTTCGATACCTTTGTGGAACCGGTTGCCAGACTGTACTTCAGTGCCTTCAATCGTGTGCCAGATGCAGATGGTTTAGCGCACTGGGTGGCTGCTTTGCGGCAAGGAGCCACCATCATTGAAATCGCTGAGCAGTTCGTGCAGTCAGGTGAATATCAAACTGAGCATGCCTCACTCTCAGATCGTGACTATATCGAATCACTTTACCAACGTGCGTTTGGCCGTGATGCAGATGAATCGGGCTTAGGTTACTGGTTGCAGTTGCTTGAGTCAGGTACGCCGAGGACCGCGGTGCTCACAAGTTTTGCGCAGTCCGAAGAGATGATCGCGCTACGAAGCGAGGCGGCCCAGTATTCGGTGCTGCACCTCGCGTTGACCGGCATGTCGTTGCCGATCAGCGATCTCGTTCAAGTGTTGCCGGTGCAAAGCCGGGCGGCTGTGATTCAAGCCATCTACACAGGTCCGAACTACCAGGGTGTTGATGTGCCGGGGGTCAGTCGGTATGTCGAGCCTGAACCTGAGCGTCAAGTGATGCCAGACCCCGAACCCGAACCAGATCCCGATACGACGGCTCCCACGATCGTGAGCTTTAGCGCCGCGCCACCAGCCACCTTGTCCGTTGCAAGTGATGAGCCGGGTCAAGCCCGACTGCTTGACGGCACGACGGTGTTGAGCAGTCAAACACTGGCAGCCGCTAATACGGCGTACTCTTTCAGTGTGACGCCGCAACTTGCGCTGACCACGACATCGCTGGCGGTTACAGATGCATCAGGCAATGTCACCACCAGCCCGATCCCGGTGGTGCTCGGCACCACCGGGCAGGATACCTTTGTCCCGGCGGATTCTGGTCAGCACTTCCTGTTCGGATTTGATGGCGATGATCGATTTCAATACAACCTCGTGTCTGCCTTCGTGTCCGATGGCCAAGTCAGAGATGTCATTGTTGGTGGCGCCGGAGAAAACACCATACGTCTGCTGGACTCGGGCCCGATCACCATTGTCGCTACCGACTCATTTGCCAATGTCAGCGACGTTGAGACTTTGGTGGCGATGGCAGCCAACACCAACGCGATTTCCTTGGCTTTAAATGCCGATGCGTTCGCGGCGGGTTTGCGCACGATTTCCCTGATGCCAGACACAGACCCGTTGGGCACCAACTTGATCGATGGGTCGAACGCCGCCAGTGACCAAGCCTTGACGCTGTATGGCTCGTCTGGTTCGGATTCGCTCATCGGTGGGGCAGGTGCCGACATTCTGGATGGTGGGGTTGGCGCTGACACGCTAGAGGGTGGGGTAGGTAATGATGTTTTAGAAGGTGATGACGGTGCAGATGAATTGGCTGGTGGTGATGGCAATGACACGTTCGTGTATGGCCTAACCAGCAGCACGGAAGTGGCTACGGGTGAAGTCATCGACGGTGGAAATGGCAGCGATACCATTTGGGTGCGCGGTTCTACCTCATTTGCAAATCTCACCACTGCCACGCTCTTGACCGCTGGCAGCATTGAGCATGTATTGCTTGCTAATTCAGTGCAAGCTACGTTTTTAGGCAGTCAGCTAGCTGGTCAGGTGATCAGCATCAACACCCAGCAGAATTGGGGTAATGAAGAGCTTCGCGTGGAGCTCGTTGGCACACCAAGTGTTGATTTGTCGACTTTGACGTTTGCGGCAGTCAACAATGGCATGGATTACTCCAGCTCAGTCACGGTGCTCGGTGACGCAGCAAACAACACAGTCATCGCACCAACCCGGGTGTCGAACATCCAAACGTTGGGAGGCGATGATGACATCACCTCTGGCACCGGGGCGTATTCAATTGACGGTGGCGAAGGCAATGATGTGTTCCGGTTCACCGACAATGTTCAGTTAAGAGACACCGCGACGGTGATCGGCGGTGATGGCACCGACACGATTGCGTTCAGCAGCCCGATAGACACGCTAACGGCTCAGAGTCCGCAGGGTGATAATTTTCATGCGGATTTTGACAAGGTGAGTTCTGTCGAACGCATTTCGCTCACGGGCGCCAACAGTTTCAACATCGGCGATGTGTTTGTGACAGCAGGTATCAACACCATTGTCACGGGTGATGACGACACGACGTTACGGTATGACAACACGGCCGTGGGCACGCTGACGGTTGATGCCACTGCGCTGGCCGACGGTAAGACCTTATCACTCATCGCGTTTGGGCCAAGTGCTGGGCATTGGTTTGACGTCACTGATCTGAAAGGCAATGTTGATGCGACTGGTCTTGCTGGTGAGATTTCAGTGACGGCGGCAACGGGTTCAGGGTTTGATGTGTCGGTCACGGGTGGTGAGGTCAATGACACCCTGACTGGTGGCAGTGGCGACGATGTGTTAACAGGGGCAAGTGGTGCGGACCAGTTAACTGGCGGTGTAGGTGCCGATTCGTTGACGGGTGGTTCTGGCGCTGATACGTTTGTCTACAACGCGGTGTTTGGATCATCGAGTGATAGTCATATTGACGTCAATGCGGGCGTGGATCACATCACTGATCTCGAAGCGTCAGACCTCATCAAAGCCAATTTATCCAACGTCAACTTATTTGATGCCACTTCAGCAAACTATGTTGTTACTGATCAGTGGGCGGGTGGGAATTTACTGATTATCGATGCGACAGGTACCGGCAGTGCTGGTTCGACAGATCTCGGTAGTGTTCGGATTGATATTGATACCTATGACAGAGCTACTGCGGCTAATCAGATTCTCTACAACATTGTGGGCACCTCAGGCAATGACACGCTGGTCGGTGGCAGTAAAGCGGACACCATTGATGGCGGCGACGGGAATGATCACATCACCGGTGGTAATAGTGCTGATGTGCTCAGTGGCGGTGACGGTGATGACCGCCTCTATTACAGGCAGGTTGATGAATTATTCTCGTCCAACGCGCTTATCGACTCCATCGATGGGGGCGCAGGTTCAAACGCGCTGGTTATTGGCAACAACGTTGGCACGCAGTCCTCGTTCCAACTGACGTCCTTGATGAGCTGGGCCGGTTTGAGCAATGTCAGTCGCGTTGAGGCGGTAGGTCCTTTTGACGCTCAATTTAACCTTGCGCTTGCCGACGACGCTTACGAGGCGGGGCTGCGAGTCGTGGACTTGTCAGCCGATACATCGACGTCAGGCAATGACAATTTCATTAATGTCTCTGCTGAATCAGGCAGCGGCAATGGCTATTCGCTCATCGGATCGACATTTCGTGACATCATCACCGGTGGAGCAGGGAACGATTCAATCGATGGCGGCGCAGGTAACGACACGTTAACGGGTGGCGTGGGTGAGGATGTCATTGATGTTGGCAGTGGAGTGGACCGTGTTGTGATTGGCACGGTTGCAGCCGCAGGGATCGACGTTGTTACTGGATTTACCAGCGATGACCAGATCAGTTTTGTGAGCGCAAGCTCGTATGTGGTTGACACGAACAACCTTGATTCTCGTTTCTCCAATTTGAATGACGCTATCGCCGATGTGGTTTGGGGTTGGTCAGGAAATCAACAGCCTGCTGCTATTGGGTTCACCTTCGCCTCAAATACCTATGTCGTCATCGATGGCAATAGCTCTAAACATTACGAAGCAGCATCTGACGCCGTTGTTCAACTAGTTGGCACCGACCTAAGTACGTTGAGCACAGCTAACTTTGTTGCTTAGGCGCTTTGTTAAGTCGATCGGGTTGCCGCCAGTAAATTGGTTTGTCGGTGTGATTTCTTTTGATCTGTAAGACCTGCCTTTTCTGTAGTCGATCGACTTTAGGGTGGCGTTCGATGGTCATACTGCCCTTTGGTCCAAGCTTTCACGAGCCGCCGCACGGATCTTTTGTGAGAGAGGGGGTCTAGCATTTCGTGCGAAGGGCGGTTGTCGTAAGTTAGAGGGCTATGACCTGTCTGGCTTTACCGAGCCGATGCTTGGCGCAGCCAGACATTGATTGCACGAACAAAGCGCCTGAAATCATCTAAGCGCTCGGTGGCGATGTTGTAAACCACTTCCCAATTGATCGCTTCGTAGTTATGTACCGCAATGTTTCGAAACCCAACCGCTTTACGCATACGAGCCGCAAGTTCTGCATCTAGCACACCGAGTTGGCTGAGAGTCTCGAAACTCTCTCCCATCGTTTGGGGTGTCTGTGCCCGTGTGCAGGCGATAATATGCGTGCTGACATCAACGGTCATCTGAACGGCCCGTGACAGATTCAGTGTCAATATATCTTGAGCGTCGATGTCTTTTTGCAGCTCAGCAACCGACTGCGGGCAAGTGCCACGGATTCGGTCTATCCAGCGCGTGAGAGACTCCAGCTTTTGTGAAATCACTTCGAGATCCATGCGGCGCTCTTTTCCTTGAGAATTCGGTTGCGTAGTGGCAAAAAGTCTGCTCGGTCGACGACGTTACGATACATGAGTGTAGCCATTTGTTCGTCGGAACCAATCAGGCGCAGACCGTGCTTTAGGATTTGGTTTAACAAAGGTTGCCCAACTGTACGTAAATCGATCAGATCGACGGGTCTGCCAGTTGCCAAGGCAAGGGCATCGATTAGCTTAATTTTCTGTCGAGCGTTTAATGGCTTGTTTGCCAGCACAGCCACGTCAACATCGCTGTCGCGAGTTTCAGATCCCCGAGCCAAGGATCCGAACAGCATCGCGAATTCCACATGCTTACACCCAATCAAGGCCGCTCGTGCTTGATCGAGGTTGTTTTGAACATGCGAGGCCAAATGGACAGGGTGTGTTGGCATATTTGGCATGGAAAGGTTGAATGTTTTTATTGCTTTTGCTTCGTTTACAGTGCCATGCCGCGCGTTGGCAGGCGGCAGGAAGTAGTGCTTGCGCCTCCTGACTGACTTTTAGTCGCAGATGTTGTCCCGACGTGGTCACGAAAGCATCGGGAGCGAGCCAGACCATCTTGTCTGACGGCTAATCGTCTATCAGGCTGTCGCCCCCATTCTTTTTGTCTATCCACAGACCCATGGGTCACAAAGCAGCTGCCTCGAGCGTGAACCAAGTCTTACCTGGCTGCTTTTGAACTGCAATCTGGCCAGCCTCAAGCCGATAAGTCAGTTGGCAGTGGTGCCGGGGATTAGAAAGCACTGCTGGGTTGAAGATGACAATGTTCTCACCGCTTGATCGACGCACCGATGGTGTCACTAAGCCTGGGTGACCTTCGCGGTGAACGCGTGCACCGACTGTCTGACAAAATGCGTAGTCCGTGCGGTGCACGAGGTCTGTGTGTTCGACAGCAGCAGCTCTGACATCAAGCAATGCCGCATCGCAGGAAACGCTGTAGACCTTGCGGTCGGCAGACACCGACATCTTCTCAAAACCTGCATCGGTCAATAGTCCCCGATACCAGTGATAGGCTGATTCGTAGATTGTGGTCTCTACCGAGTCGGATCCATACCAGACGCCATAGGTGCCATCAGAAAACCGACTGGCCTGCCAATGCTTAAACGGCCAGGCAATGGCATTAAACCAATCCGCATCTTCGAAGGGACGGTCGATGATGGGCGTACTTGAGCGATAGGTGGGTGGTTTGACGTCATCTTCGACGGTTTGGGCAAGCTCCCAAAGATGTGGGTCATCTGTTAAGTCATCAAACAAGTCCTGTGAATAACAAATTGAAACGATATTGCGCATGACGCTCTGATGCATGTCGACCAGCGCGATTCGAGAAAACAGGGGTGTCATTGATTACTTCCGATGCAACAGTCAATGGCCGCGGGCGCGATCCAAGTAGCCACGTACGAGCAACAAGCCAGCAAACCCCCATTCTTTGATGACTTCCACAGGTGTCAAGTTGTCGAAGGCTTTGTTGCGAGTGGTCATCCAGCGATACGCCAGTTCCCTATCGTGCGGGAACAGTAGTCGCAAATTTTTGTGGATGCCAAGCAAATGTCCTACACGCTCGTATTGGTCTCGGCTTGTGCCGATTGGTTTGCCGCTGCGGTAGTTGGACAATGCAGCCCGATTGCTTGGCGCAAGGCCAAGCAGAACTGCTTGCTCTTCAGTATTTAATTTCCAATGGTCAAGGAGGGTCATCACCATCTTGGCAAGTGCACCTCGGTCATCAGTCGATCTGTCCGACGATGCGTGGGTTCGATCTAGGCGTCTCATGGTTTGTCGCACAGGCTCATGTGTTTTTTGGGCTACGATCAGATTGTACGATTTGTTTGAATAAAAACACAAATTGTTTTTTTAATCTGATTGGATTTTTCCTTAGTAGCAATCGTCTGTTTGGGTCGTCATTGCCTCAAAGCTCAGTTAGCCACATGTGACAATATTTCACAATACAAAAAGTAAATCCAAATAGTGAAATTTTTCTTGCCCTGTCATCAAGTAGCCCCTAGAATCAAGTGACAAGTAGACCAAGCGCCTCGTTCACCCAAAAGCGGCGCTCTGAACAAAGGAGAGATGGCAATGGGCAATCCCGCATTGACGTATCAGGCCGCAAATGACCCTGACACCCTTGAGACCGAAGAGTGGATGCAGGCGCTGGCCGCAGTTCTTGAGCGCGAAGGGCCAGAGCGTGCACATTATTTACTTGAGCGACTGATTGATCAGGCTCGTCGTTCGGGTGCCCATATCCCTTTCTCTCCGAACACTGCCTACCTGAACACGATTGCTACCGGTGAACAAGTTGGTCACCCAGGCAATATGGAGCTTGAGGCCAAGATTCGCAGCTATATCCGCTGGAATGCTATGGCCATGGTGGTCAAAGCCAATAAGCACAACCCACCTGATGGCGGAGATCTCGGTGGTCACATTGCTTCTTTTGCATCACTGGCGACGATGATTGGTTGCGGCCAAAATCATTTCTGGCATGCCGAGAATGAAGAGCATGGTGGTGATCTGGTCTATTTCCAGGGGCACTCATCACCCGGCATGTATGGTCGTGCGTATCTCGAAGGCCGGCTGACGGAAGAGCAGTTAGACAACTTCCGCCAGGAAGTCGATGGCAAAGGTTTGTCTTCCTACCCGCACCCCAAACTGATGCCAGAGTTCTGGCAGTTCCCAACCGTGTCCATGGGCTTGGGCCCGTTGATGGCGATCTATCAGGCCAGGTTCCTGAAATACTTGCATGCACGTGGCATTGCTGACACTAGCAAGCGCAAAGTCTGGGTGTTTTGCGGTGATGGCGAGATGGATGAGCCCGAATCCTTGGGCGCCATCAGTCTGGCCGCGCGCGAGAAACTCGATAACCTCATCTTTGTCATTAACTGCAATTTGCAACGTCTGGACGGTCCGGTGCGTGGCAACGGCAAGATCATTCAGGAGCTCGAGGGTGACTTCCGCGGTAGCGGCTGGAATGTGATCAAGCTAATTTGGGGTGGCTACTGGGATCCGCTTTTGGCAAGCGACAAAGAAGGGATTTTGCGCAAAGTCATGGAAGAAGCCGTTGACGGTGAGTATCAAGCGTTTAAAGCCAACGACGGCAAGTTTGTACGTGAACATTTCTTTGGTAAACATCCCAAGTTGCTTGAGATGGTCTCGCGCATGAGCGATGAGGACATTTGGCGCTTGAACCGCGGTGGCCATGATCCCCACAAGGTATATGCGGCATTTGATGCCGCCACCAAGCATGAAGGTCAGCCTACGGTGATTTTGGCTAAGACGATCAAGGGCTATGGTTTGGGTCACGTCGCCCAAGGTCAGAACCCAGCCCATCAACAAAAGAAACTCGACCTTGAATCAATCCGTGAGTTTCGCGATCGTTTCAACATCCCGGTGCCGGATGATCAGCTTGAGAAGATTCCTTACTTCAAGCCCGCGGAAGACTCACCCGAGATGCAGTACCTGCATGAGCGCCGTAAAGAACTCGGTGGCTACTTGCCCAAGCGTCGCGTCATGGCAGACGAGAAACTCAAGGCACCTGCGCTCGAAGTGTTTCGCCCGATTTTGGATCCCACGCCCGAGGGTCGTGAGATTTCAACCACGCAGGCTTTTGTGCGCTCATTGAACCAGATCCTGCGCGACAAGGAAATTGGCCCGCGCGTGGTGCCCATTCTCGCCGATGAATCTCGCACGTTCGGCATGGAAGGGCTGTTTCGACAAATAGGTATCTATGCACCCGAAGGGCAGAAGTATGTGCCTGTCGATAAAGATCAGGTGATGTATTACAAGGAAGCAGCCAACGGGCAGTTGCTGCAAGAAGGCATCAATGAAGCCGGTGCTTTCAGTTCCTGGATTGCGGCAGCCACGTCGTATTCGACGAACAACCGCATCATGATTCCGTTCTTTATCTACTACTCCATGTTTGGCTTCCAGCGTGTTGGCGACTTGGCGTGGGCTGCGGGTGACATGCAAGCACGTGGGTTCTTGCTCGGTGGCACGGCAGGGCGCACGACACTGAACGGTGAGGGCTTGCAGCACGAGGATGGTCACAGCCATATCCTGTCATCGGTCATTCCGAATTGCGTGTCGTACGACCCCACATTTGCTCATGAAGTGGCTGTCATCATTCAAAGTGGCTTAAAGCGCATGGTCGAGGACCAGGAGAATGTCTACTTCTACATCACGCTGATGAATGAGAACTATGCTCAGCCAGGCTTAAAGACGGGTGATGAAGCAGGGATTCTGAAGGGCATGTACAAGATCAAGCCAGGTGCCAAGGCCAAAAGCAAAGACGCGCCTAAGGCTCAGCTCCTAGGCTCAGGCACGATCTTGCGCGAGGTGATTGCTGCGGCCGATCTCTTGCAAGAGGATTGGGGCGTGCATGCCGATGTCTGGAGTGCAACGAGCTTTACCGAGTTGCGCCGCAACGGCATGGATTGCGAACGTCACAACATGCTGCATCCAAGTGCCAAGCCACAAGTGCCCTATGTGACTCAGTTACTGGAAAAGACCGAGGGTCCCATCGTGGCATCCACCGACTACATGAAGCTTTTTGCTGACCAGATCCGTCCGTTCATTCCTGAAGGCCGTCGCTACAAAGTGTTAGGCACAGATGGTTTTGGGCGATCAGATTTCCGCGCCAAGTTGCGTGAGCATTTTGAGGTGGACCGTCACTTTGTGGTGTTGGCGACATTGGTGGAGTTGGCGCGCGAGGGCAAGGTAGCCAAAGATGCTCCGGCCAAGGCGATTGCCAAGTATGGCATCAACCCGAACAAACCCAACCCGGCTTACGCCTAACCGTCGAGCACTGAGGAGAGAATTGAGATGAGCAATCTGACAGCAGTCAAAGTGCCCGACATCGGTGACTTCAAGGACGTGGAGGTCATCGAGTTACTGGTTAACGTGGGTGACACGATTGAGCCTGAGCAAAGCTTGATTACCGTGGAGTCTGACAAGGCTTCGATGGAGATCCCGGCATCAACGGGCGGTGTGGTCAAGAAAATTGACATCAAAATCGGTGACAAGGTCAACGAGGGCAGTGTGATTTTGCACGTAGAAGCAGGTGCCAGTGCTGCGGCTGCGCCTGCCCCCAAGACAGAAGCGGCACAAGAAGTGAAGGTGGAAGAACCTAAGGCTGCGCCAGCGCCAGCAGCAACACCCGCACCGGCAGCCACCGCGGCACCAGCGGCACCAGCGGCACCAGCGGCACCAGCGTCGCCAACGGCACCAGCGTCGCCAACGGCACCAGCGTCGCCAACGGCCAATATCGCTGTGCCGACTGCGCCTGGCCAATTGCCGCATGCCTCGCCTTCGGTGCGCAAGTTTGCGCGTGAACTCGGTGTTGATCTCACGCGAGTCAACGGCTCGGGATCCAAGGGTCGCATTACTCAGGAAGATGTGCAACAGTTCGTCAAGGGTGTGATGCAGGGTGGTGGTGCAGTTGCCGCAGCCACGGGCGGATCAGGCGTGGGCTTGGATCTCTTGCCATGGCCGAAAGTTGATTTCGCGAAGTTTGGCGAGATTGAAGCCAAGCCTTTGTCTCGCATCAAGAAGATTTCGGGTGCGAACCTGCATCGCAACTGGGTGATGATTCCTCACGTCACCAACAATGACGAAGCGGACATTACTGAGCTCGAAGAACTGCGCAAGACCTTGAACAAAGAGCACGAGCGTGCGGGCATCAAAGTCACCATGCTTGCGTTTTTGATCAAAGCCGTGGTCGCAGCGCTTAAGAAGTATCCTGAATTCAACGCCTCGCTTGATGGCGACAATCTGGTGCTTAAGCGCTACTACAACGTTGGTTTCGCTGCCGATACCCCCAATGGCCTGGTTGTGCCAGTGATCATGAACGCCGACAAAAAAGGTGTGTTGGAACTGGCGCAAGAGACTTCTGATCTTGCCAAGCTCGCGCGCGATGGCAAGTTGTCACCGGCACAAATGACGGGTGGCTGCATGTCGATCTCGTCGCTTGGCGGCATTGGCGGTACGAACTTCACGCCGATCATCAATGCGCCTGAAGTGGCGATCCTAGGGGTTTCCAAGTCCTTCATGAAGCCGGTTTGGGATGGCAAGCAGTTCGTGCCACGCCTGACATTGCCGTTGTCACTGTCGTACGATCATCGAGTGATTGATGGTGCAGCAGCTGCTCGTTTCAATGCCTATTTGGGCAGCTTGCTGGCGGACTTCCGTCGGATCATCTTGTAAGGGGGCGGTGAACGATATGAGCAAAGATATTCACGTCCCCAACATTGGTGACTTCAAAGATGTCGAGATCATCGAGATTCTGGTGTCTGAAGGTGACACGATTGAAGCTGAACAAAGCTTGATTACGGTGGAGTCCGACAAGGCCTCGATGGAAATCCCGGCATCAGAGCCTGGCAAGATCGTCAAGCTCTTGGTCAAAGTCGGTGACAAGGTCAGCGAAGGATCGCCGATTGCGCAGATTGAACCAGGGGCAGGGGGTGTTGCCGCGCCTGAGGTGAAGCAAGAAGAGCAAAAGGCACCAGCCGTTGACAAGCCTGCACCAGCGCCGGCGCCAGCAACTGCGACTGCCGCTGCCCCAGCAACGACCTCAGCCACTGCTCCATCGGGCCCCCTAGTCGTGCTCGGTGCTGGCCCTGGTGGGTATTCAGCCGCGTTTCGAGCCGCTGATCTGGACATGGAAGTGATTCTGATCGAGCGGTACCCGACCTTAGGTGGCGTGTGTCTAAACGTGGGTTGTATCCCATCAAAGGCCTTGTTACACACCGCTGCAGTCATGGAGGAAGCTCAGCATATGGCGGCGCACGGCATCACGTTTGGCAAGCCCAAGGTGGATCTGGCCAAGTTGCGCGAATTTAAGTCTGGTGTGATTGGTAAGTTGACCGGTGGCTTGGCTGGCATGGCCAAAGCGCGCAAGGTGCGCGTAGTTCATGGCGTGGCTGAATTTACGGGTCCCAATACCATTGAGGTTAAAACCGAGAAGGGTGCGGAAACGATTCAGTTCGGCCAGGCCATCATTGCTGCAGGCAGTCAGTCCGTGAAGTTGCCGTTTATGCCAGAAGATCCACGCGTGGTGGATTCGACTGGGGCGCTGGAGTTGGCAGCGATTCCTAAGCGCATGCTGATTGTCGGTGGCGGCATCATCGGGCTTGAGATGGGCACGGTGTACTCCGCTCTGGGTGCACGACTTGATGTCGTTGAAATGCTCGATGGCTTGATGCAAGGCGCTGACCGTGATCTGGTTAAGGTCTGGCTGAAAAAGAACGAGCATCGGTTTGACAACATCATGCTCAAAACCAAGACCGTGGGTGCAGAGGCCAAGAAGGACGGCATTCATGTCACCTTTGAAGGCGAGGGTGCCCCGAAGGAGCCTCAGGTTTACGATCTAGTGCTTCAGGCCGTAGGCCGCTCACCCAATGGCAAGAAGATTGGCGCGGACAAGGCTGGTGTGGCTGTGACTGACCGTGGGTTCATTGAAGTCGACTCGCAGATGCGCACCAATGTGCCGCACATTTTTGCTATTGGTGACATCGTGGGGCAACCCATGCTCGCGCATAAGGCCGTGCATGAAGGTCATGTCGCGGCTGAAGCGGCGTTTGGAGAGAAGAGCTATTTTGATGCGCGCGTGATTCCGTCAGTGGCCTACACCGATCCCGAAGTGGCGTGGGTGGGTATCACGGAAGAGCAAGCCAAAAAAGAAGGTGTCAAGGTCAAAAAGGGCATGTTCCCATGGGCTGCTTCAGGGCGTGCGATTGCCAATGGTCGTGATGAAGGATTTACGAAGCTTTTGTTTGACGAGCAGACGGGCCGCATCATCGGTGGCGGCATCGTTGGCACCAATGCTGGTGACTTGATCAGTGAAGTGGCCTTAGCCATTGAGATGGGTGCTGATTCAGTCGATATTGGCAAGACCATTCATCCACACCCCACGCTAGGTGAGTCAGTGGGCCTGGCTGCGGAAGCCGCGGATGGTCACTGCACGGATTTGCCGCCAACGAGGAAGAAGTAGGATGCGGGCAGATAGTCGGCTGTCGTAAGTGGTTGTAAGTGGTTGTAAGTGCTTGTAAGTGGTTGTTGATTAGAAGGATTGGCATACCGACAGTAAAAGATGGCTTCAAACAAAGTGATCACGACTGAAGATACTGGTTTGTGATCACTTTATTGTCCTGTGTCATGAGATGAGCACTTTGCGTTCAAGTGTCCAAAATCGTTGACGAGCAAAAATTTATCATTGCACCGCGTTACTAAGGCTTGCTAGGCCAGTACGTTTTTCGAGTCTGGCCGGCATACCTGCAAACGCAATCATCGAAAAAACCTAGGTTCGCTATTCGTGCCTTGATCCTCTTGCATAGCCTGCATGAAATATTTGACTGATTCGTCACAGTAGGCGATGAAGGCATCGTCATTCATCAAGTTGTCATAGGTATCTGGGACTAGGAATCGCGCCATTTCTTTCGCGAATACACCGCTACGGATGTGTTCGGACACTCGGTCAGTCGTGTTTCGCCAAAGGTCGGGGCTGATTTGGTCACCGTATTGCAGTGCTTTGGCATACACCCAGTCTTTTCGTGGCTGTGCTCCTTTTTGGCGGCAAAACGCCAAGTCAAAAATGTCGCGCACCCGCAAAAATTTGGTTTGAACAGCTAGCGCCAATGTTTTGTCGGCCGCAATTTCTTCGATTGATTGGACTGGCACCAAAACGCGAGGTGCCGCTTGAAAGTCCTGCCAGTGTCCGATTAAGGGAAGAATTTCGCGAGTGAATGATGAGATTTCGGCGAAATCAATCTTAATGTGTTGGGATGGTTCGCTTCTGTTCAAAGCAGTCTCAACCACAATTTGCCAACATCTGACCGCGACATGGCGCGATGTAGGCTTTTTGTCTGAGGAAGTGGGGATCTTTACTCTCCCGCTTAGGCCGTACCCACGATTTAAAGCCTTTTCCAAGCGTTCCGCGAAGTTGCCGAGATCAACGTCTGAAAAGTCGGTCACTGCAAAATCAAGGTCCTCTGACAAACGCGGGTTGCCGTAAAGTAAGCGCAAGCAAGTGCCACCCTGAAATTGCATTTCGGGCAAATCGGGCAGATCAAGCAATGCTTCCAATATGATCGGGTGAAGTAGTTCTTTGCCGACCATCCATTTAACGGAGTCGGCACGGTTGCCATACGATTCAAGTGCTCGGCGTAACGTTTCGTGATAACGGGTTGCTTGGGTTTCAGCCATATTGTTCCTGGTAATCTTTTAAAAGACCTTGGGCGCGCCCAGTTCTGTTCGCGTCCTGGATAGCTAACGATGGACTGGCCCATGGTAAAGGACCCTCAGCTATCTCAGTTCTGCGGTAAAGGTCGGCGGGGTTTCTGCTAGTGTGCCGTAACTCAATCAGCCCAAACGGAGTCTGCAGCTGGGCACTCCTGCCGGTGGTCATGAGTGTCAGGGCTGTCGGTACTTGAGTGATTAGATGGTGGCGGTGGAGTGCGCATTCGAGTGAGATGTATATAAACTCCACTGACCCCCTTAGCGACAGGACAATTTGCTCTCTGACGTAATCGACGATGGGTTGGCTAGCGTGGACGTAAATCCCACGAGCAGCTCGGATAAGCGCTCCTCTTTTCACTAGATTAGCGACTGTCTTCTTGAGCTTGATGCCTTTTTCACAAAAGAGAAGGGAAAGGTCTCTGGACGTAAACACGCCCACGCCCCGACGACGCAAGTTATCAATCAGTTCCATTGCTTCAATTGTTTGCATGGCTTAAGTGTACAGAAAGTATAAAAATTTTTATACTTTCTGCACAGATGTTATTTTGGAAACTAATGTTAAATTCTCTTGTGAATCGGATGCGCATCTAACGCAGCGGTAGACGATGCCTTTTTATCACGATGCGTGATAGCAGCTCGCCCATAGGTGGGGTACAGCTTGATCTTACGCCTGCTGTTGTCAATCACTTCTTTGCCTCTGATCCTGTTTTCTCTCATCAGGGCCGTCGTATGGTCATGCGCGCGGCGGTACTGCATGTTCAAAGACATGGCGACTTCGTAGATGCTTTGGCCGGGTTTTTTTGCCACAGCGCGCAGGAACTGGCGTCGGCGTTCGGGCAAATCGTAGTAATCAGCAAACGGCCTTAAATCGTAGCCGCCGCCGGCCAACTGGCTCCAAAACACGTCGTAGATGGGGCAGTGTCTGTGAACTTGCGTCGGTAGCTGCGCTCTTAATCTTGGCCAATCGAGGACAAATGCTTTTTTGCCATAGAAGTGGATGAACTCGCGCGGGTGCATCGCCTTGATGGCATCTGGCAGATAGGAGCGATGACCGGTGGCGATGCGATCGCGCCACCTTTGCAAGTCCACATCGCGATCCCAGTAGGCTTTCTTGCTCACAACCTCCCAGGGTTCGATCATTGGTTGCGCTACGTGTTTTTTCATGATGGCGCTTCATCAGTCAGGCCGGTATCGTCATCATCGGAAAGAGTCTTGGCGCCAATCTGTGCGTAGAGCGAATTCCGTAAAAACTCAACATCTTTAGCTTGTGCCCACTGTGGTGCACAAATCAACTCTTCAAGCTCGTCGATTAACTCCAGCCATGGCATGCTGACCAATCCGTTGATGAATGAGCCGGTTGGAAAGGGGTAGGGTAGGCTTTCGATGAAACCTGGCAGCGGCATGTGCTTAACGGATAGGACATGCAGGTCAAACAAATCTCGCGCTTTTTGTCGACCGCCGTCGAAGGAATCAGGCTCTTCGCCTTGACCATGCCGCGCAACTGTGCGCAGCTTGCGGTGATAAAGGCCCGGGATTTCTTCCGTTTGCACCGTCAACTCGCCAAAGGGCTTCGATACGCTCGGATAAAGCTCAAAATACGCATCCTCAATGAACGAGACTTTAAGCCGTTGACCTTCGAGAAACACATCGCCGTGCAATTGATTGGCTTTGTGATCGTCTTGCACCAGATCACGCGTCTCGAACGAAATGCCCGCCTGCTTAATCGCAACAGCAAGATCCATCACCTTGAACCCATTCGGCAAGAAAAAATCAAGGTCGTAGGATATCCGGTGCTCTAGCCAGCAACGCGACAAGGCCGTACCACCGCATAGCTTGGCACGCCCGAACTGTTCGTCATTCATTGACTGCAGACGGCTTAAAACGGTTTCTTGGAGAGCGTATAGGTCTATTTGCTGCACGGAAACTACCTTACTAAAAATAAATTTGACATATATGTCATATATTAACAAGAGTTAGTCATCCGCGCAGCATTCTTTGCAGTGGTCTCTTAGGCGTAGTTGTATTTTGGTGGCAATTGCTCAGCGCAGCACTAAAAGCGGTTGGATGCTTGCCTACTCGTTCATCGCGCTAAGATTGTGGGTGCTTTGGAAACGTTCGGGACAGTTGGTTAGTTGGCTAGCGACTTGACACTCTGCATGGCGTCTTCGTTAGTATGTTTCGCGAACTACTCAGCATTCCCATTGCACCAATCAATATTCAAAAAACTGAGGGATAGACATGAACACACCGATGATCGTTGGCTGGGGCCACACCAAATTCGGCAAACACGATGCTGTTGAGATCGAAGAGCTGATTCGTGAGGCAGGGTTGGCGGCAATCGAATCGTCCGGGTTTGATGTCTCGGACATTGACGGTGTGTTCGTAGGCACATTTAACGGTGGCTTTGTGCCACAGGATTTTGCTGGGGCCATGGTGGGCGTGGCGATTCCTGAGTTGCGCCATGTACCAGCTGCTCGACTAGAAAACGCTTGCGCCACCGGGTCGGCCGCGATCTACACCGCGATCGATGCGATTTTGGCGGGCCGTATGAAGCGGGTCTTGGTCGTTGGTTACGAGAAGATGAACACCTTGCCCAACGCGCAGATTGGCGAGGTGCTGCTTAAGTGCTCATACGTTAAGGAAGAGGCAGGTATTCCGGCGGGTTTTGCCGGGGTGTTTGGCGAAATCGCTGGGGCCTACTTTGAGAGGTATGGCGATCAGTCAGACGCCTTGGCGACCATTGCAGCGAAGAATCACAAGAACGGTGTCGACAATCCCTTTGCTCATTTGCAGCGCGACTTGGGATTTGAGTTTTGTCGCAACGTGTCAGACAAAAATCCGATCGTGGCAGGCCCCTTGAAACGCTCGGACTGCTCCTTGGTCTCAGATGGGGCGGCAGCGGTCGTGATTTCGCTGGATCGCTCTAGCTCGGCCAAGGTGCCGGCGATCAAGTGGCTCTCGCGTACCCAAGTTAATGAGTGGTTGCCGATGAGCAGACGCGATCCGACTCGCTTTGAGGGGGCTGCCATGGCCTGGCAAAAGGGCCTGGCTGACGCGGGCATTGGATTAGGAGATTTGAACTTTGTGGAAACGCATGACTGCTTCACCATTGCTGAGATGCTGGAGTACGAGGCCATGGGGCTAGCGCCCCAAGGCCAAGGCGCCCGTGTGGCACTTGATGGCGTGACCGCTGCCGATGGCAAGCTGCCAGTCAATCGCTCGGGCGGCTTGAAGTCCAAGGGCCACCCGATTGGTGCCACCGGCGTGTCGATGCACGTGATGGCGGCCATGCAGCTAGCTGGCACGGCCGGCGCCATGCAACTGCCTGGCCCTGCGCGCGGTGCAGTGTTCAACATGGGTGGCACGTCAGTTGCCAATTACCTGAGTATCTTGCAGGCGGTCTAACATGCATGCAGCACAAGTGATGAATTTGAGCCAATTACTGGCTCAAACAGCCAAGTTACATCCGGATCGCCCGGGGGTGATTCGCGGCAATGATGTTTGGACCTGGCGGGAAATAGACAACCGCGTCAACGCCATGTGTCAGGCTTTGACTGATCTTGGGGTGGTTAAGGGGGATCGAATTCTCACGCAATCACGCAACTGTTTGCAGACCTTGGAGCTAGCCTGGGTGGCGTTTCGTCTGGGGTGCGTTTGGGTGCCAACCAACTTTCGGTTAACGCCAGATGAAGTGGCGTATCTCGGTGCTAGCAGTGGTGCCTCAGTCATGGTGTACGAGGATGTGTTTGCTGACCACGTGGATGCGGTCAAGCGCGAGTCAGGTGACGTAAGGTTGGTGATTGCTATCGGTGCGGCCAGAGTAGGTGAGCACAGCTATGAGGTGCTCGTTGATAAACACCTGGGCTGCGATTTTGCGCCGGCCGAAGTCTCGGAGAACGATCCCTGCTGGTTTTTTTACACGTCAGGCACGACTGGCAGACCCAAGGCGGGGGTGTTGACGCATGGCCAGATGGCGTTTGTGGTGACCAACCATCTCGCCGATCTGATTCCCGGTACCAATGAGTTTGACGTGTCTGCGGTCGTTGCGCCCCTGTCGCATGGTGCTGGTATCCACATGTTGTTGAATGTCGCTCGCGGGGCTGCCAATGTGCTCATGCCTTCAGAGAAACTCGACGCGCAGGTGTTCTGGCAGTTGGTAGAAAAACACCGGGTCACCAACGTGTTTACCGTGCCAACCATCGTGAAGGTGTTGGTTGAGCATCCTTCTGTGGATGAGTATGACCACAGCAGCCTTAAGTTCATGATCTATGCCGGCGCACCAATGTACCGGGCAGACCAGAAACTTGCCCTACAAAAGCTGGGCCGCGTGCTGGTGCAGTATTTCGGGTTGGGTGAGGTCACCGGGTGCATCACGGTGCTGCCGCCGCACATGCACTCGGCTAATGATGAGGATCCGAACGCCAATATCGGCTCATGCGGCAGACCACGCACGGGCATGGAAGTGGCGATTCTGGATAAAGACATGAAGCGACTTCCCACGGGTGAAGTCGGTGAGATTTGTGTGCGGGGCCCCGCGGTTTTATTGGGATATCACAACAATTCTGAGGCTACCGAGAAGGCGCTCAAGGGTGGTTGGTTCCACACGGGTGACTTGGGAAGGGTGGATGAGCGTGGATTGCTCTACATCACTGGCCGTGAGTCGGACATGTATATCTCGGGTGGATCAAACGTCTACCCGCGCGAGGTCGAAGAGGTGCTCTTAACCCATCCGGCTGTGCTCGAGGTTGCGGTACTTGGTGTGCCAGATCCCAAATGGGGCGAGGTAGGGGTTGCTGTGGTGGTTAGGCGACCGGATGCTGAGGAGGTTACGCCTGAGCAACTTTTTGCGCATCTTGAAGGACGCTGTGCCAAATACCGCTGGCCACGTGAATTCTTTTTTTGGGAGTCTTTGCCAAAGTCAGGGTACGGCAAGATCACTAAAAAGGATGTGCGGGCGATGCTCGTGGAGCGAGGGGAGATTGGGGGGTAGTGAGTCCGGATGAAAGCTTTCGGTTCTGGGTCGCGGTTGGCGGTGTTGGTGGTGTTGCTGATGTGTTTGGAAACTGTTCGGATATTCGATTTGATTTGTTAAGAGTTTTGGGTCAACTCGTCGCGCAAGCTAGCTGTTCGGTTTGAAGTCGAACACCAAACATCCGGCATCTTTGTCAAGCAACGGCCCGACAAAAGCTTTGAACGCGTGATGAACAGGGTCATAATGAGCCGGGTCACGAATGAATGGCTCACCGACGTAATAGTTTCGGTCACCTTCTGACCGAAACGTCACTATGTATCCTTGCTCGAAATCCAAACCGAAGGCTTCCTGGCTAATTTGGCTGCCGTATTCGATTGAGATGATGTAAGCACCCCCGTCACGCTTGGCATCGTTGAGCATGCTCAAGAAGCGCTGAGCAACTGATTGCTTGATCGATTCAGGTATTCCGTCTTTGAATTTAAACAAAACGATGTGGCGGATGATTCCCACCCGATAATTGCTAGCGGTCAGGGATTCTGCGCGAGTATTTAACTCGCCCGTGTTGATTGAGCGGGATTGGCTCACTAAATATCCATCAAACCAGCAGTCCCGCCCCAGCAGTCGAAGTGAAGTCCAACTGAATGATCAGGTCGTTGAAATCGAAGTCGCCACCACCATAAAGATCTTCCCAGCCCCAAGTATTTAGACCATAGTTACGCAGGTGTACAACTGATTGGCCGTCAACTTTTTCGTTGGCGGCAGCAAATCCGAAGAATGTGTTCTGACCATTTGTGAGTGTCATGGCGATGATATCCCCGGCATCAACGCCAGTGATCACTTCTTCTGTGTATTGTCCGTAGCCAGGCCCCGAGATCGAATCCGACCCGCTTTGCGTTAAGTACGCCCGCCCTGAGGCAAGTTCGCCATATGCCGCGTCTCCCGGCTTGATGCCATCAATTGTTCCTAGTAGATCATCAACTCGGTAGAATGTAACTGACACGTCGTCGCCACCATTTTGTCGAGCTCTGACAATGACATCCTGATCATCTGCACCCAAAGCAGTTGTCGCGATGGCAACCGGACGCGCCACGTTAACCGCGCCAGCATCGTCCGAGATAAAGCCCACAAAGCCATACGGCGACGTCATGCTCTCTAGCGGCGTTGTTGTGGTCTCACCGCTGATCGTGATGCTGACAGCGGTGTCTTGCTCAACGACAGTTTGATACATTTGGCCCAGTGAGTAGCCATCAAACAGGGTCACTAGCTCAGCCGAGAAGTCAGGTTGGAGGACTTGTTGTGCTAACAGTGAGGTCCAGCCAAACCCTGTCGTTTGGTCGCCTGAGAATGCGATCGATTGATCACCGATCGTGAAAGATAGCGTTTCGGCAGCTGGCAACCTTGGCTGGAAGATCAGACTTTGGGAAACCGGACTCACAAGGGTTTGCTGGTCATTTGTTTCCAGAACCACCGGTTTGTCAGGGAAGTAGAGTTGACTGTGAGCGATCGTACTCAATGCTCGACTCAGCAGCACTCCGTTAGGGGAGCCTAGGCCGGTCGCATAGTCATAACCCCATGCTGCTTCATAACCATAGCCCGTGGGTGTGACAGCGATGGGATCACTGGCGTTGGTCGAGAATTTCCCGCCAAGCCGATACGAGGTAGCGTTCGAACCGATCGTGATGTCGTTAAAAGACCCGGGTGAGACCGCGGAAGCCAAGTAGAGCAGGTCATTGGCATAGCCCAGATTAGGCAAGCCTTGGTTTAGAAAAATTGCATTGATCTGGGAAGCGAGTGCTGCCCACAGTGGTGACGCAGCACTGGTGCCCCCCACGAGCGCTGTACTGTTATTCGCGGAATCCAAAGTGATGTAATCAATATTGCTGCCTGCGCTGGCCACCACGTCAGGGACGCCTCGACCTACTTGTGGATTGGGTCCCACTGATAAGGGTTCAAGGCCATACGCCACCTGATAATTTGGTGTGCTTTGGCTAACATCAACCCCGCCGGCCCCAGCAAAGTTCTGAGTGTAGTCCTGAATCGAACCCGTTGTCCCAACCAGAAAGTTTTCGTTCCACAGAGTCTCGATAAAGAGATCGTTTTCAGATAACTGGTCCGTTGGACTCTTTAACCCTCCTGCCACGAGTAGCCAAAGGGCTTGTTTGTCGCCCGACTCGGCGAGCGCTACCAGATTTGGCTCAAAGGCCAAGGTCGGATCCTGTTGTGCTACCGCTAGGGTAGACAAGGAGGTGCCCCCAACGGCCACCATGTAAGGGCTGGTTTGTGACACTGAAACATTCACCAGGCCGTTTGCTCGATTCAGCGCGGATCCTTGGTCGCCAGCGGCAGCAAATACGCTTTGATTTCTTAGCGCTGCATCCACCCCAAGTTCTCTGAAAGCAGCAAGGAATGGCGAGTCAGGGCTCATGGCGTAGATCGTGCCGTAAGAAGTGGAGATGACCTCTGGGTCATAACTTGTGTCCCAGATCGCACTCTGCAAAGCAGTTAGTGCAGTGGCTGAGGCATTGCCCGTCGTGGCTGGATTCAGGCCTGATCCCGTGTACACGCGAATATCGCTTGTCGGGTTGACAGAGGCAATGACAGAGATATCCAAGTCGCGCTCATCGTAGGCTGGGTTCCAGAGTTGTCCACTAGCGCCTTGGGTGGAGAGCGAACCCACCCAGGCTTGCTCTTGAGTGTCGTTGATGAACTTTTTCAGCATCGACTCAAGATTCCCCGGCGAGTCTATTGCAGAACCAATGCCGGGCTCAGTCAGTCCAATGAGGGCTGTTTGCACCGATTTTTTATTAGCCAGTGGGAAGTTATAGATATTGTTGGCAAACTCGTATGCAGTAGCGTAGTCGCTGCGCACGCTTGCACCATTTCCGATCGATTGCCATCCAGGGACGAGTTCCGCTTGAGCATCTCCTGCGAAATTTTGCGCCTCGACTCGTCTAAGGTCGAAGAAATCGGTGTCAAACCAGATCGCCGAGACGTCTAATTGCTCATCAACGGCCAGCGAACCATTCCAAAAGGGCAGGTCTGTGTCGGGGCCGTCAGGACTGTCGTATAGATAGAAGTCAGTCCCGAAGAGTTTTGCGAAGTCGCTGCCTGATTTCAACTCAACCCAAATCGAACGCGCCTGTGCCGAGGAAACATAGTTGCTGTTGGTTTGGTCTAGGACAGTTAAGCCCAGTGTGTCCTCTAGGTAGCTGCGGGCTAGATCAAAGTCTGTTTGGCTCGCGCCAAAATTACTCCATAACTGACCGCTATCAGCTAGGCTTTTTAAGGTGGTTTGACGGGTAGCCCAATCCGAGTTCAGCAGGCTTTCAGGTGAGTTGGCCCTTGGCAGAAACAGACCAACGTTGATGCCCAAGCCATCAGGGAACACGTTATCGAGCAGACGCACAAAAGACGGATCCAAGTTATAGGCAGTCACCACCGATGTTTCTGCTGTCAGCCCGTGGGAAGTTAAATCTAGAAACGTGGAATTCGGTAGGGTTTTGTATGGCATGTTTGCAGGCCCATGATCTTAGGAATATGTCGCTCTTGTAACCCCTAAAGTTGAAGTTTTCAAGACTGCTTTAACAAACTTATCGGATGCCAATTGGTCTGGCACTTTCGCCCGCTATCATCGCTCTAGCACCAAGTTGGTGCCTTGGTTGTGCAAGCTCCACTCGATGATGTCTGAGTATTCGATCGGCTCGACCTCAGAGGGGCACTACCCCGGCTAAAATGCAACCATTGTTCACCTTTTGTGGTTGCTTGACGTGTCTAACACTCTCACGCTTGCCGGTTCATCGGCGATTTCCCCGTTTCGTGCCCAGCAGTTACTCGATAAGTTTGCTGCGGCGAACCTACCGGTCGCTGCGGTGCAGGCATGCTTTGAGCATTACATCTGGAGCACTGAGCCACTGACGGGAGCTGAACGTGAGCGGGTCACGGCATTATTGGACTACGGTGTCGCCTTGGATGCGCCGCTCGATGAGACAGATGCTCTGGTGTTGAGGGTCTTGCCACGTCTGGGTACGGTCTCACCCTGGGCCAGCAAAGCCACTGACATTGCGCACAACTGTGGCATGGGGTATGTCAAACGCATCGAGCGCGGGGTGCGGTATGTGCTGACGGTTAAGCGTGGCTTGTTGTCTAAGAAGAAGTTATCTGATGCTGAGTTAGCAGCGATTGCTGGTTTGCTGCATGACCGCATGACGCAAACCGTGGTCGACCAATCGTTTGATGTGTCGGTGCTGTTTGAAACCCGCCAGGGTAAGCCGGTGCAAACGGTAGATGTGCTGGGCGCTGGCAAGTCTGCACTGGAGGCTGCCAACGGTGACTGGGGTTTAGCGCTCTCAGACGACGAGATTGAGTATCTGGTGGATTCGTTTGTGGGGCTTGGGCGCAACCCGACTGATGTCGAGCTCATGATGTTTGCCCAGGCTAACAGTGAACACTGCCGTCACAAGATTTTTAATGCGCAGTGGGTCATCGATGGCCAGACTCGCGACAAAACACTGTTTGGCATGATCCGCGAGACGCACGCTAAGCAACCACGCGGCACGGTGGTGGCGTATTCTGATAACGCGGCCATCATGCAAGGTGGACCTGCGGTGCGGTTTGAGCCAGAGGTGTGGGCCGGCGATGCTTGGGGCCCAACGACCTATGGTCGTCGCGAAACGGTGGTGCATACCTTGATGAAGGTTGAGACCCATAATCATCCGACTGCAATCGCCCCATTTGAAGGGGCATCGACTGGCGCGGGTGGTGAGATTCGGGACGAGGGCGCCACTGGCAGGGGCTCCAAGCCCAAGGCGGGATTGACAGGCTTTACCGTCTCTCACTTGCGCTTTGAGGATGACGTTCAGCCTTGGGAGGCCGACCATCATGGCATGCCAGAGCGGATTGCATCACCGTTGCAGATCATGATCGATGGGCCTTTGGGCGGTGCGGCCTTTAACAATGAGTTTGGGCGTCCCAACATCCTGGGTTATTTCCGCAGCTTTGAGCAAAGCGGTGGCGGTTTGCGTTGGGGATATCACAAGCCCATCATGATCGCCGGTGGCTTGGGCAGCATCGATGATGGCTTGACCCACAAAGATCCGCTGCCACCGGGCGCATTGCTGATTCAGCTCGGTGGTCCGGGCCTGCGTATTGGCATGGGAGGTGGTGCGGCCTCGAGCATGGGCGTGGGTGCCAATCAAGCCGAGTTGGATTTTGATTCGGTGCAAAGGGGCAATCCAGAGATTGAGCGGCGCTGCCAAGAAGTGATTGACCGTTGCTGGCAGTTGGGGCAGGACAACCCGATTATTGCGATTCACGATGTAGGTGCTGGCGGTCTATCGAACGCCTTTCCGGAACTGGTCAATGACGCGGGTCGGGGTGCTATCTTTGATTTGCACCAAGTGCGACTCGAAGAGTCGGGCATGTCACCGGCCGAGATTTGGACTAATGAGAGCCAGGAGCGTTACGTGCTGGCGATTGCCCCGGAGGATTTGACGCGCTTTGCGGACATCGCGGCGCGTGAGCGTTGCCCGTTTGCCGTGATTGGCCATGCGACTGAAGCGCGCCAGCTTAAAGTGACTTACGGTGAAGATGCGCCAGTTGATGTGCCCATGGATGTGATTCTGGGCAAGCCACCGAAGATGACGCGCGATGTGACGCACGAATCACCCGTGTCTGAGGCCATGGACTTGACCGTGATTGATCTCGATGAGGCGGTTAATCGTGTGCTGCGTCACCCCACGGTGGCCAACAAGACGTTTTTGATCACCATTGGTGACCGCACCGTCAGTGGTTTGGTCAGTCGTGACCAAATGGTTGGCCCTTGGCAGGTACCCGTGGCCGATTGCGCGGTGACCTTGACAGACTACGATGGTGATCGTGGTGAAGTCATGGCCATGGGAGAGCGCACACCCTTAGCGATGTTCAATGGGCCCGCCTCAGCCCGCATGGCCATCACCGAAGCGTTAACCAACCTGGTGGCCGCTGATGTGCAGTCCATTGAGGACATCAAACTGTCAGCCAACTGGATGGCAGCGTGTGGTTCACCTGGGCAAGATGCGGTGCTGTTTGATACGGTGCAGGCTGCCAGTGAGTTCTGTCAGGAAGCAGGGCTGTCGATTCCGGTGGGCAAGGATTCGCTCTCCATGCGCACGCGCTGGCAAGCAGGTGACCAAACCAAAGAAGTGATTGCGCCGGTGTCGCTTATTGTGAGTGCATTTGCGCCAGTGGCTGACGTTAAAAAGACGGTTACGCCGCAGTTGCGTACCGATCTGGGTCCGACCACGCTGATTCTGGTGGATTTGGGCGAAGGGCGTCAACGAATGGCGGGCTCTGTATTGGCGCAAGTGGCAGGCCAGTTGGGCGAAGAAGTGCCTGATATGGCAAGCGCTGAGACATTGCGCAGTTTTTTTGCGACGATGCGTGCCTTAATTGACTCAGGCATCGTGCTGGCCTACCACGACCGATCAGACGGGGGCTTGTTCACCACCCTTTGCGAGATGGCGTTTGCAGGTCACTGTGGCGTGTCAGTCAATCTGGACTTGCTGACCATAGACCCCTATGCGGCTGATTGGGGCGACTTCAAGATTCGTCCTGAGCAGGTCGCTGTTCAGCGCAATGAGTTGACGTTAAAGGCACTCTTTAATGAAGAAGCTGGTGCCGTCATTCAAGTCCCGTCAGCGGAGCGCGATGCTGTCATGCAGGTGCTGCGTGGTGCGGGCTTGTCCAAGCACGCCCATGTGATTGGCATGCCGAACACGACCGATGAGATCGAGATTTTCCGGGATGCCAAGAAGATTTGGGGCAGGGCACGCTCGGACCTGGCCAAGCGCTGGTCTGATGTCAGCTGGCGCATTGCCCGCTTGCGAGACAATCCGGTTTGCGCTGACGCGGAGTACCAAATTTGGGATGACACCGAGGATCCCGGCATGTCATGTGTCGTGCCGTTTAATCCGCAAGAGGATATTGCCGCACCGTTTATCGCGTCAGGCGTGCGCCCCAAGGTAGCGATTCTGCGCGAGCAAGGCTGCAACAGCCAAGTGGAGATGGCTTGGGCATTCGATCGTGCTGGCTTTGAAGCGGTTGATGTGCACATGACCGATCTGCAGCAAGGCCGCACCGAGCTCGTCTCGTTTACTGGACTGGTTGCGGTTGGCGGGTTTAGCTACGGTGATGTATTGGGCGCTGGCGAGGGCTGGGCCCGAAGTATTTTGTTTAACGATCGTCTGTCGCAGATGTTTGCCGAGTACTTCGCCCGGGGTGATGTGTTTGCCTTGGGCGTTTGTAATGGTTGCCAGATGCTGGCGGCTTTGGCCGAGATGATTCCCGGTGCCGAGCATTGGCCACGCTTTACGCGCAACCAGTCGGAGAAGTATGAGGCCAGACTGTCGTTGGTGGAAGTGGCTGACTCACCTTCTATTTTCTTTAGCGCGATGGCGGGCACGCGCATCCCTGTAGCTGTTGCCCATGGCGAAGGATTTGCTGACTTCAGGCGTCAGGGCGATGCAGGCAAGGTGATTCGGGCCATGCATTATGTCGATCACCGCGGGCAAGCCACTGAAGCCTATCCATACAATCCGAACGGCAGCCCTGATGGCTTGACTGCGGTCACCACAGCGGATGGTCGATTCACCGCGTTGATGCCGCACCCTGAGCGGGTCACGCGCAATGTCATGATGTCGTGGCATCCGGCGCGTTGGGGTGAGGCCGACACCGGCGGCATGGATTCGCCCTGGATGCGGTTTTTCCGGAACGCCAGAGTGCACGTTGGCTAAGCAGGCAAGGGCTGTCGCCCCAGGGTGACAACCCTTGCCTGAAAACCTTGCGGCGCTCACGTATAATCTTGCTTTGCGCCCGGAGTTTTCTATGCGTCTTAGTCAAACAGCGCTCACCTTCGATGATGTTTTGTTGGTGCCAGCCTACTCTGATGTGTTGCCGCGCGACACATCGCTCACAACCCAACTGACTCGCCAGATCTCGCTGAATATCCCCTTGGTATCAGCGGCCATGGACACCGTGACCGAAGCACGGCTAGCAATTGCCATGGCACAAGAAGGTGGTATCGGGATCATCCACAAAAATCTCACGGCTGACGAGCAAGCCGCCGAAGTCTCTCGCGTCAAGCGCCACGAGTTTGGCATTGTGATTGATCCAGTTACTGTCACACCATCAATGCGGGTGCGCGATGCGATCGCGCTGCAAAAGCAGCACGGCATCTCGGGCTTGCCTGTGGTCGAGGGCGGCAAAGTGGTCGGCATTGTGACCAATCGTGATCTTCGGTTCGAAGAGCGACTGGACGAACCCCTTAAAAACATCATGACGCCACAAGAGCGCTTGGTCACCATGCCTGAAGGGGCCACGCTCGATCAGGCCCAATCGTTGATGCACAAGCACCGCCTAGAACGTGTGCTAATCGTCAATGACCAGTTCGAGCTTTGCGGGCTGGCAACTGTAAAAGATATCGTCAAAAACACCGAGCACCCGATGGCGTGCAAAGACAGTTTTGGGCAGTTGCGTGTTGGCGCAGCAGTCGGTGTGGGCGCTGACTCAGAAGAGCGCATTGAAAAGCTGGTTGCCGCAGGCGTGGACGTGATTGTGGTCGACACTGCCCACGGTCACTCGGCTGGTGTGATCGATCGGGTTAGCTGGATCAAAGAGCGCCACGACAAAGTTCAGGTGATTGGTGGCAACATTGCCACGGGTGCAGCAGCCAAGGCATTGCTTGATGCGGGTGCGGACGGCGTCAAAGTTGGTATCGGCCCAGGATCCATTTGTACAACCCGAATTGTGGCCGGTGTGGGTGTGCCGCAAATTACCGCGATATCGGATGTCGCAAAAGCACTGGAAGGCACTGGCGTGCCACTGATTGCTGACGGTGGCGTGCGGTTTTCTGGGGACATTGCCAAAGCGATCGCTGCGGGTGCCTCATCGGTCATGATGGGGAGTATGTTCGCCGGTACCGAAGAAGCGCCAGGCGAGGTGGTGCTCTTTCAGGGACGCTCCTACAAGTCATATCGGGGCATGGGTAGCCTGGGCGCGATGGCCGATGGTTCGGCTGATCGGTATTTCCAAGACTCGTCGAGTAACAACGACAAGTATGTGCCTGAAGGCATTGAGGGTCGGGTGCCGTATAAGGGCAGTGTATTAGCGATCATCTATCAGCTTGTTGGTGGTTTGCGAGCCTCTATGGGCTATTGTGGTTGTGCTTCGATTCAAGACATGCGCACCAAACCGAATTTTGTGCAGATCACTGCGGCTGGCATTCGTGAGTCACACGTTCATGACGTGCAGATCACTAAAGAAGCCCCGAATTATCGCGCGGACTAACCCCGGAATAACTCGCATGCATGAACGAATTCTGATCCTGGACTACGGTTCACAGGTTACGCAACTGATTGCCCGCCGGGTGCGTGAAGCCGGTGTCTATTGTGAATTGCACCCGGGTGATGTCTCGGATGCGTTCCTCCTAGAGCAAAAGGCAAATGGCTTAAAAGGCATCATCTTGTCAGGCAGCCATTTGTCTGCGTATGACGAAGATGCCTTAAAAGTGCCGCCCGCTGTGTTTGAGCAAGGGGTGCCTGTGCTTGGCATCTGTTACGGCATGCAGGCCATGGCCATGCACTTTGGCGGTGAAGTCACCCACGCGCATCACCGTGAATTTGGCTATGCTGAAGTCAGGGCACGCGGTCACACAAAACTGTTTGATGGCATAGAGGACTTCAGCACGCCCGAAGGCCATGGGATGCTTAAGGTGTGGATGAGCCATGGTGATCAAGTCACCCGATTGCCTGACGGGTTTAAGTTGATGGCATCCACGCCGTCATGCCCGATCGCGGGCATGGCTGATGAGACCCGTTTGTTCTATGGGGTGCAGTTCCATCCAGAGGTCACTCATACGGTACAAGGTCAGGCGATGTTGACGCGTTTTGTGCGTGACATCTGCGGTTGCCATGCCGACTGGAACATGCCGGACTATGTCGATGAGGCTGTTGCCAAGATTCGTGAGCAGGTGGGCTCAGATCACGTGATTCTGGGCTTATCTGGCGGCGTGGACTCTTCGGTTGCTGCAGCCCTGATTCATAAAGCCGTTGGTGATCAGTTGACTTGCGTGTTCGTCGATCACGGTTTGTTGCGCTTAAACGAAGCCGATCAGGTGATGTCGACATTTGCCGAGCACATGGGTGTGAAGGTGATTCACGTTGATGCCACCGATGACTTCATGGGTAAACTCGATGGCGTCACAGATCCAGAGGCTAAGCGCAAGATCATCGGCAAAGAGTTCGTCGAAGTGTTTCAGCGTGAAGCTAGCAAGATTGATAACGCGAAGTGGTTGGCGCAGGGCACGATCTATCCCGATGTGATCGAGTCGGCCGGTGCTAAGACGGGCAAGGCGGTGTCGATCAAGTCTCACCACAATGTGGGCGGCTTGCCAGAGACATTGAATCTGAAACTGCTCGAGCCTTTGCGTGAGCTTTTTAAGGATGAGGTCAGAAAACTTGGTATCGCACTAGGGTTGCCAACCGAGATGGTCTATCGCCACCCGTTCCCGGGTCCTGGTTTGGGTGTCCGGATTTTGGGGGCGGTGAATAAGCAGTTTGCCGATTGGCTACGCGAAGCCGATGCAATCTTCATCGATGAGCTTAGAAATACGATTGATCCCGACACCAACCAATCCTGGTATGACCTGACCTCTCAGGCTTTCGCAGTGTTCTTGCCGGTGAAATCGGTGGGTGTGATGGGCGATGGACGCACGTATGAGTATGTGGTTGCTCTGAGGGCGGTTCAAACGTCGGATTTCATGACAGCAGACTGGGCGCCGTTGCCGCATCAATTGCTCTCCAAAGTGTCCTCGCGCATCATCAACGAGGTCAAGGGCATTAACCGAGTGGTGTATGACGTCTCGACCAAGCCACCGGCAACGATCGAGTGGGAGTGATCGTGTCTGATGTGCCTGAGATTGTTGTAATTGCGGGTCCGAATGGCGCTGGAAAGACAACCTTTGCCAAGCAATATCTTGCGCAATGCCTGCAGCCCCTGCCATTTGTTAATGCTGATTTGATCGCTGCAGGCATTGCGCCCCTTTCCCCTGACTCAGCAGCCTTGCTAGCCGGCCGCCTGATGCTTGAAGAAATGGATCGGCTGGTTCAACAAAACAAATCTTTCGCCTTTGAGACGACATTGGCTGGAGTCGGCTATGCGAAAAAGCTCTCTGTCTGGTCGGATCTGGGGTACTCGATCGTACGCGTCTTTCTAAAGCTACCGGACGTAACGCACGCGCTTGACCGTGTGAAAGCGCGAGTGGTGTAAGGTGGGCACAACATCCCGGAGGTAGTCGTCCGTCGGCGATTTGCCGCGGGCTGGAGGAATTTTGAAAACATCTATAAAGACTTAGCCAGCGAGTGGTATGTTTTAGACGCAAACGATACGACCGTTATCTTGTCATCCGGGGAGCGTCCAAGCAATGGCTGAAAAAAAACGGCCTGACAGGGCTGAAACCGAACGCCGAATCCTGAAAGCTTTCGAGGCGGGCGTGCTGCAAGCGAAAATTGATGCAGTTCGATTTAACACTGATCTCATTGTCACCAGAAACGGGAAGCTGACACGCATTCCACCTGAGGATTTGATCCCTGATCTAGAGGCAGCTGGTCTTGAGGTCATTATTGTTCGACCGAAGCGCAAGCCATAATCTCGCGGCTCAGTGGTTTTTTACTTTTGGCTGTTTTTGCTCTTTTGTACTTCGTCAGCACTTGGACGCTGAGTGTGATGCAACTCCAGAATCCATAATTTCTGCCATTAGGCTCCAAATTTCAAGGCGAGTTGGTTGAAACTTGACGGGCCACCGTTTAACTTCAGACGCTAAAAATAGCGCGTTAGCCAACGTTCCTGTCGCGAGCTTGATGGCTAGTCAAGCGTACTTTGGTTAGGTTCGCGCTAAGCCGATCGGTCAAGGACTTGCCCACACATTTTGTCCGTCATCCATCGCACAACGCCGTCGGTGGGGTTAGAGTCGTGGGTGGAGTTTTTAACCGGACTGTTCGTGTTTGTTTTTAAGCTTTAGTTTATTGAACAAAAAGGAGACCTACATGCAACCCACCATCGCACAGAAAGCACCTTATCCAGTTGAGGTCGAGGCAGGTAAAACCTACTACTGGTGTTCCTGTGGCAAAAGCCAGAACCAACCATTCTGTGATGGCTCGCACAAAGGCAGCGAATTCTCGCCAATCGCGTTTACAGCTGAGAAGTCGGAGACCAAATACTTCTGTGGCTGCAAGATGTCAGCTAACAAGCCATTTTGTGATGGGGCTCATAACAAGCTTTGATTCTTTTTATGTGACAGCTAAGACTGGCCGTGCCATGCGCTAGACTCTTGTTAACTGGAGTTTTCGTATGCCGCGCCCGATTCAAGCCATTGTCCACACCGCTGCTTTAGCCCACAACCTTGATCTCGTTCGCGGGGTCTTACAGGGCACGAAACCATCTTCCAACGTTTGGGCGGTGATTAAGGCCAATGCCTATGGCCACGGGATCGAGGCTGCCGTTAGCGGCTTTCAAGAGTCTGACGGGCTTGCATTGCTGGATTTGGATGAGGCTGTGCGAGCGCGTCAAGCTCGATGGGATAAGCCTATTTTGTTGCTCGAAGGCCCATTTCAGATGAGCGACCTTGGCCTTGTCGCTCACCACCAACTCACGCCTGTAATTCACAACCTTGAACAGTTGGCCATGTTGCGTGCTTTTGACGGCTCGCTGCCGGCTATTTACCTCAAGCTGGATACCGGCATGACCCGCCTTGGTTTTTTGCCGGTCAATTTGCAGCAAGCGTTTGATCAGATTGACGCACTCGTTCGTGACGGCAAGCTTGGCAAGGTCACCTACATGACGCACTTCGCTTGTGCCGATCGCCTCGATGGGCTCGATGATCCGTTGCAACGATTTGTGCAGATGGTGACCAATCGGCCTGGTGCCTGGTGTCTAAGCAACTCAGCTGCGTGCCTCTTGCATGCAGATAAAGTGGCTGGTCTAGCCGCTGGTCATGGACGAAGTCTATGGTCAAGGCCGGGTATTTGTTTGTATGGCGCGAGCCCATTCAGTGATCGTGCCGCCAGTGATCTGGGTTTTAAGCCTGCGATGACGCTACGGTCTGAGCTCATCAGCGTTAAAGATGTTCAGGCCGGTGAAGGTATTGGCTACGGGCGCATGTTCGTGGCAGATCGGCCCATGCGGGTGGGGGTGGTGGCCTGCGGGTATGCCGATGGTTATCCGCGTCATGCGCCCACGGGCACACCAGTGGCCGTTGGTGGTCAGATCACTCGTATTTTGGGTCGCGTTTCCATGGACATGATGACAGTGGATTTGTCGGGCTTGAGTTCGGCTGGCGTTGGCACACCCGTTGTCTTGTGGGGCGAGGGTGGACCCTCGGTCGATGAGGTTGCAAAGGCTGCTGCCACGATTGGCTATGAGCTACTAAGTGGCGTGACTGCGCGGGTGCCGCGGGTGGTGTTGTAAGTCAGCCTGATCGGGTTGGATCGACGTCCTAGGGTATTATCGGAAGATTATTCAAAGTCAGTTCGGGAACTGGTTGGTCTTTTCTCGATCGGCCCTAAAGTTCTTACCCATGTCCAAATCAAAAACCAAGTTTGTCTGCCAGTCCTGCGGCACGGAGAGTCCTAAGTGGCTTGGCCAGTGCCCGGGCTGCCAGTCATGGAACACCTTTGAAGAAACCCGTGAGGAAACAGCAGCTGCTGCTGCCCATCGCTATGCTGCGGTCGCGGGTACGGCGCAACTGCAACGCTTGGCTGACGTCGAAGCCCGTGAATTGCCCAGACTGCCCACGGGCATTGCTGAGTTTGATCGCGTGCTAGGTGGGGGCTTGGTCAATGGTGGGGTGGTGCTCATTGGTGGTGATCCCGGTATTGGAAAGTCAACGCTTCTGTTGCAGGCGCTTGCCGCGATGTCAAGAAGTGCCCGCGTACTGTATGTCACCGGTGAGGAGTCAGCCGAACAAGTTGCCTTACGGGCAAGGCGGCTCAACCTCTCGAGTCCCGAGGTGGATTTGTTGGCAGAAATTCGTCTTGAAGTGATTGAAGAGGCGCTAAAGCGTGAACCAGCACCCGCGGTCGCCGTCATTGATTCGATCCAGACCATCTACACCAGCGCACTGTCTTCAGCACCAGGGTCTGTGTCACAGGTTAGAGAGTGTGCGGCGCAGCTAACCCGCATGGCCAAGCAGTCGGGTGTGCCGATCGTCATGATTGGACACGTCACCAAAGACGGTGCTTTGGCAGGTCCCCGCGTACTTGAACACATTGTTGACACGGTGTTGTATTTCGAGGGTGATACACACTCTTCCTTCAGATTGGTGCGCGCTTTTAAAAACCGATTTGGTGCGGTCAATGAGTTGGGTGTATTTGCCATGACCGACAAAGGTTTAAAAGGCGTTTCGAACCCATCAGCGTTGTTCTTGTCACAACACGCCGAGCAAGTCGCTGGTTCTTGCGTCATGGCCACGCAAGAGGGTTCGCGCCCTTTGCTAGTTGAAGTGCAGGCACTCGTCGATGCTGCCAACATGCCCAACCCCCGACGATTGGCCTTGGGTCTTGAGGGGCATCGATTAGCGATGTTGTTGGCTGTGTTACACCGACATGGTGGCGTGAGCACCTCCGATCAGGACGTGTTTGTCAATGCCGTGGGTGGCGTGAAGATCACAGAACCTGCTGCGGACTTGCCGGTGTTGTTGGCGATTTTGTCGTCATTGCGCGATAAGCCTTTGCCAGTAGGTTTGGTCTCGTTCGGCGAAGTGGGCTTAGCCGGCGAGGTCCGGCCTGCGCCGCGCGGGCAGGAGCGGCTAAAAGAAGCTGCCAAGCTGGGGTTCTCGGTGGCGATTATTCCGGCGGCTAACAAGCCAAAGCAAGCCATTGAGGGTCTGAGAGTTATTGCGGTCAACCGTCTGTCGCAGGCGATCGATGCGGTCAGGCAGGTCTAAGGAATAGATTGAAAGGTAGAGGCGAATGTGGCGATTTGCGTTAAAGCAGACATGGCGCGATTTCAGGGCAGGTGATCTGCGCTTGTTGGGCTTGGCTGTGGTCGTGGCGGTTGCTGCCATCAGCAGTGTCGGTTTTTTGTCCGACAGAGTTGGTAGGGCACTAGAGCGCGATGCGGGCCAGATGCTTGGCGCTGATCTAGTCGTCGAGTTACAGGGCGAGGCTGCGCAGGGGTGGATCGATCAAGCCAAATCCTTGGGTTTATCGGCCATCCGCACCTGGAACTTCCCCTCGATGGTGGGTAGCTCGGCAGGCGAATTGCAACTAGCTTCAGTGAAAGCTGTCGAACAAGGCTACCCCTTGCGTGGGCAATTACGGACGAGCTTGGGTATTGCCGAGCCCGATGAGCCCACGGCTACTGCGCCCGAGGTAGGCAAGGTCTGGGTCGATGGCCAGCTCCTGGCTTTGTTAGGTCTGCAAGTAGGCGATACGTTGTCGATAGGCAATCAGTCCTTGGCGATTGATAGGGTCATTACGTATGAGCCCGATCGAGGGGTGCAGTTCGTCAATGTTGCGCCACGCGTACTGATACGTGCAGAGGATCTTGCTCAGTCGGGTCTTGTGGGACCCGGCAGCCGGGTGCGGCATTCCATGTTAGTGGCGGGTGATATGTCGGCGGTCAACCAATACCGTGATTGGCTAAAACCACAACTAACGCAAGCCCAAGAGCTGGTCACTGTGAACGATGGTCGCCCCGAAATTACTCGGACACTTGAGCGAGCCAATGAGTTTTTAACGTTGGTGGTCATGATTGCTGTCTTGATCGCAGCCGTGGCGGTGGCTCTCGGAGCCAGACGTTTTAGTCAGCGCCAGCAACCTGCTATTGCCGTCATGCGATGCTGCGGTGCGACGCAGGCAGCTGTGACCAAGTTGCTTTTTATCGAATTTATGGTGGTCGCACTGGTCGGGTCGTTGATCGGTTTGGTGATTGGATGGGCAGCGCAGATGGTGCTGGTCAATCTCATGCAGGGCTTTGTCAGTGAGAATCTGCCAGGCGTGGGTTGGGTCCCTGCGCTACAGGGTTTGTATGCCGGGCTCTGGCTGCTGTTTGCCTTTTCTTTGCCTCCATTGCAGGCCTTACGACGTGTGTCAGCGGCCCAAATCCTGCGCCATGACGTACCAGCATTTCCAGTGCAAAGTATCGCGGGCTATTTGCTAGCCTTTATCGGCTTTGCGGTTCTGATGTGGTGGATCGCTGGCAATTTACGTTACGGTTTCGGTTTGGCAGCTGGTTTCGTTTTAGCCGCGGTAGTCTTTGGTTTATTGTCCCTAGGCGCCCTAAAGGTTTTGAATCTCGTGCGCCCGGCACTTGGCCATCGACCGGCCTGGCGGTTTGCGTTGGCGGGCATGGTGCGCCGCAAGGCGTCATCGATTGCGCAGATCAGCGCGTTGGCGGTCGGCATGATGGCGATTCTGCTCCTGACCATCGTTCGTACTGACCTGTTGCAAGGCTGGCAGCAGACTGTGCCGCCTGACGCGCCGAATCGGTTTTTGATCAACATTCAGCCTGACCAAGTACCGACCGTCAGGGCGGCGCTCGTAGATGCTGGCATAAAAAACCTTGAGTTTTATCCGATGATTCGCGGTCGTGTGATTGAGCGTAACGGCCAGGCGATCGTCGCTGAGGATTTTGAGTCGCCGAGGGCGCAACGGCTGTTACAGCGCGATTTCAATCTGTCATACGCCGACGCACTGCCTGAGAATGTCAAGCTCTTGGGTGGTCAGCCCCTAAACCCCAACGCCATGGAGTTGTCCATGGAGCAGGAAGTCGCTGACCTTCTGGGGATGCGCGTGGGTGACGAAGTGGTATTTGAGGTGGCGGGGCAGCCGGTGCCGGTGAAGATGACCAGTGTGCGGCAGGTGGACTGGGACTCCATGCAGCCAAACTTCTTTGCTGTTTTATCAACTGCGGCACTAAAAGATCAGCCGCAGACCTTTATCACGTCGTTTCACTTGCCCGCCCAGATGGCGCCAGTGACTCAGTCCTTGATCCGCCAATTTCCAAATTTGACGATCTTTGACGTCGGTGCACTGTTGGCGCAATTGCAGTCGGTCTTGGATCGGGTGTCGGTGGCGATTCAAGGCTTGTTTGTATTTGCGATATTAGCTGGGGCAATTGTGCTGGCCGCTGCGCTCAGTGCCAGTCGCCATGAGCGTATGCGTGAAGCGGCACTGTTGCGAGCGATTGGTGCGACCAATGAACAACTCTCGCGGGCGCAGCGCATCGAGCTTCTGGGTATCGGAGCATTGGCTGGTTTGATGGCCGCCACCGGGGCAACGCTGGCAGCGTGGGCACTGGCAACCTGGGTATTTGAGTTTTCAATGCAGTGGTCATTGACGCCTTGGTTACTTGGTCTGGCGGTTTGTATGCCAGGCGCATGGTTGGCAGGTTCGTTGGTATTACGCGGGGTGCTGAAGAGCCCGCCACTTTTAATCTTGCGTAATGAGTGAGCGTTTATCGGCTCCTGCTGCTGAAGTTGAGCAGTTCGGCTCATGCTGGGTCGTCACTGATGGCAGTTTGTCTCCAACTGACGCCCTGAAGGTGTTTGGCCAGGACGTCAATCAGGCGGACATGATCCGCGTAGGCAGAGGTGGCCGAGGCAGCGCCTGGCAACTATTGGTCAATGACGAGCCAGCGGTGCTCAGACGCTACCGCAGAGGCGGCATGATGGCAAAGGTCAATCGCGACCATTATCTTTGGCTAGGTCTGGAATTAACCAGGGCATTCAAGGAGTTCAGACTGATGCTGAGACTCGCTGAGGCTGGACATCGGGTGCCACGGCCCGTTTCAGCCATGGTCAAGCGATCGGGTATTTTTTATCGAGCGGCCATCCTGACTCGATTTATTGAGCACCGAGGCGCATTGTGCGACTGCGATTCCGAAGTTGCCTGGCGTGCGGCGGGGACCTCGGTGGCTCGCCTGCATCAGGCAGGCGTATGGCACGCAGACCTGAATGTGCACAATATTCTGATTGATGCGCATGACCAAGCTTGGCTAATTGACTTTGACCGAGCGCGCGAGGGCGTTGCCGACCCTCAGAAATTACAAGAAAATCTGAGCCGTTTGCTGCGTTCTGTACGTAAGACCTGCCCTGATTTGGAGCAGCGTCTTTGGCCGGTGTTGCTTGGCGGGTACGGGCGTATTTAAAAAATTCCCTGCTCTTGACTAGACACACTGTGCCACAGTGAAAAATAGCTTTAGAATCAACCCTGTCGGACCCGTTTTGTGATGCATGAAACGGGATTTTTTATGTCAGGTTCAAGGTGAAGGATTTACTTTGCCGCAGATCAGGGAGGCTCGAATGGTTGCACGTCTTCTTAGTGTGTTGGTAGCAGGCAGTCTTGGCTGGATGGGTGTGGCAAATGCCCAGGATAATCAGCTCAACATATACAACTGGGCGGAATACACCGCTGAAGACACCATCCCCGGATTTGAGCGTCAGACGGGTATCAAGGTGCAGTACGATACCTACGACAGTAATGACACTTTGCAAGCCAAGTTGCTGACCGGTAAGTCTGGTTATGACATTGTGGTGCCATCGACTCACTTTGCCGCGCGACAACTCGAGGCCGGTTTGTTTCAGAAACTGGATAAATCCAAAATCCCGAATTGGGCCAATCTTGATCCAGCCATTATGGATCTACTAAAACCGGTGGATCCTAACAATGAGTATCTCGTACCCTGGGGCTACGGCACCAATGCCTTGGGCATTAACGTCACCAAGGCGAAAGAGATCATGGGGGCTGACGTAAAACTCAACGACTGGTCGCTATTGTTCGATCCAGAAAAGGCAAAGCAATTCCAGTCATGCGGGATTTCTGTGCTTGATGAGGCTGCGCAAGTGTTTCCGGCAGCTTTGCACTATATCGGCAAGGATCCCAACAGCAGTAACCCGGATGATTACCGACAGGCGTTGGAAATGTTAAAGAAAGTTCGCCCTTACATTCGTCAGTTCAGCTCGTCTGGCTACATCGATGAATTAGCCTCGGGTGACCTCTGCCTGGTATACGCCTACTCCGGTGATGTGTTGATAGCGGCCGATCGTGCGCGTGAGGCAAAGCGCAATTACGAGATTGATTTCTTCTTGCCTGATGACGGGGCGCCAGCCTGGTTTGACACCATGGCTGTCCCGGCTGACGCGCCCAATCCTGAGGCTGCCTTTAAGTTCATCAATTACTTCAATGAGCCCAAGGTCTCAGCCGATATCACCAACAACATGTTCTACCCCAATGCCAATAAGGCGGCTCGTCAGTTTGTGGTTCCAGGCGTAGCGAATAATCCGGCGGTTTACCCGCCACCAGAGGTTGCCAAGAACCTATTTGTGATTCAGGCGCAGCCTTTGAACATCCAGCGTTTGCAGACACGTCTTTGGTCTGAACTGAAGTCGGGAAGATAATCGATCATGACGCAAGGGGTAGGCAGCCTGTCCGGCTTCTCGGGCGACGCACAGGCGTTCGTCAAAATCCAGGACCTCACAAAGGTATTTGGACAGACGGTCGCCGTGCAGTCGGTCAGTCTTACGATTCATCGCAACGAGATATTTGCTCTGCTGGGTAGTTCAGGCTGTGGCAAGTCAACGCTGCTCAGAATGCTGGCCGGTTTTGAGACGGTGAGCTCCGGACGCATTTATCTTGACGGCGAGGACATTACCGAGCTTGCCCCGTATGAGCGCCCCGTGAATATGATGTTTCAGTCCTACGCACTGTTCCCACATATGACGGTTGAGGCCAACGTTGGGTTCGGGCTGAAGCAGGAGGGTATCGCTCGTAACGAGATCCATGAGCGTGTCTATGAGGCGTTGGAGTTGGTGCAAATGTCACCTTACGCACGACGCAAACCCCATCAGCTCTCAGGTGGGCAACAGCAACGCGTCGCGTTGGCAAGAAGCTTGGTCAAGCGCCCCAAGTTGCTGTTGCTTGATGAGCCGATGTCCGCGTTAGACAAGCAAATTCGCCACAACACACAAATCGAGTTGGTGCGCATACTCGACCAGCTCGGTGTGACGTGTTTTATGGTCACGCATGATCAGGAAGAGGCCATGACCATGGCAAATCGCTTGGCTGTGATGACCGAAGGGCAGATTCAGCAGGTGGGTACGCCGCAAGAGGTGTATGCGTTTCCGAACTCCCGGTTTGTGGCGGGCTTTATCGGTTCGACCAATCTGTTTGAAGGTGAGATTACGGTTGATGAGCCTGATCACGTCATGATTGAAAGCCAAGACTTGCAGCGCCCGTTCTATGTCGACCACGGGGTTAGCGAACCGTTGGGGATGACAGTGGCTGTTTCGCTGCGTCCGGAGCAGATTCGCGTGGCCCGCTCAGCACCAACCCAAGACTTCAACTGGGCCCATGGCATGGTCAGCCACATGGCCTGGATGGGGAGCTACGCCCTGTATCAAATTCGCCTGGATTCGGGCAAAGTGATTGAAGCCAGTATGCCTAGTCGGTTGCTTGCGCAAGAAGAGCCCCCGGGTGTGGACGACGAGGTCTATGTCAGTTGGGGGCGTGACAGTGTGACGGTGTTGTCCTCATGATGCTCGATCGACTGGGGCGTCGCCTCGGTAACAAAGCGGCATGGTCGGCTTTCTGGACGATTGCGCCGCCTTATCTGTGGTTGGTGCTGTTCCTGTTGTTGCCGTTCGTGCTGGTTCTGAAGATTAGTCTGGCGGATCTCAAGTTTGGCATCCCACCATACACCTCTCTGACCGACCTCAAAGATGAAGCGATCAATCTAACGCTACATCTGCGTGGTTATATCTTGCTGTTTAGTGACTCTCTGTACATCAGCACGTATATCAGTTCACTGAAGATGGCTGCAGTCACTACATTGTGGTGTGCGCTAATCGGATATCCCATGGCGTATTACATCGCTCGCTCGCCTGACTCTATTCGTAATGTGTTGTTATTGGCGGTGATTTTGCCGTTTTGGACATCATTGTTATTGCGCGTTTATGCCTGGGTAGGTATTTTGCGCTCGGATGGTCTTCTAAATAGCGTGCTAATGGCAGTGGGTGTGATTGATGCCCCACTTGAGATTTATCGGACCGATTGGGCGGTTTACATCGGGCTGGTTTACGCCTACCTGCCATTTTTCATCTTGCCGCTATACGCTAATTTAGTGAAGCTAGATACCCGGCTGCTCGATGCGGCGTATGACCTAGGTGCCAAGCCCTGGCGCGCCTTTGTGTCGATCACGTTGCCATTGTCAATGCCAGGCGTGATTGCCGGTGCCATGTTGGTGTTTATTCCCGCGGTTGGGGAATATGTCATTCCAGAACTCTTGGGTGGTGCTGATACGCTCATGATGGGTCGTATTATGTGGAACGAATTCTTTACCAACGCGGATTGGCCAATGGCCTCTGCGATCACGGTCATCATGGTTTTGTTGTTGCTGATCCCCATGATCATCTTCCAGGTCAATCAGAAGCATCGCTATGAAGCTGACAGGGGCAATGTATGAGCTGGCTCAAGCGAACTGCCCCTAATGATCCCAGTCCCCTGGGGCGGATGCTGGCATTGGGCATCGGGTTTTTCTTTTTGTATGTTCCGATTGCCACGTTGATCGTTTTCTCGTTTAACAGCTCTCCCATCATGACCAGCTGGAGCGGATTCTCGTGGCGCTGGTATGAGGCGCTATTGAATGATCAGGCGCTATTAAGTGCCGCCTGGCTGTCATTTAAGGTGGCCACGCTGACAGCGACAGCGGCTGCCATCATCGGCACCTGGGCAGGTTATGTGCTGGCACGTAAGGGTAATTTCAAGGGGTTCTCGCTGTTTGTAGGATTGGTGAGCGCGCCTTTGGTCATACCGGAGGTGGTCTTGGGCATTTCCTTATTGTTGCTGTTTGTAGAAATGGATTCGATCTTTGGTTGGCCCGGTGAGCGAGGTTTGTTCACGATCTGGGTTGGACATACAACGTTCTGTACGGCATTCGTGACGGTTATTGTGCAGTCACGCATTCGAGATCTTGATCGCTCGCTTGAAGAGGCGGCGCTCGATCTTGGCGCTACGCCGCTGAAAGTATTTTTTGCGGTGACCTTACCGTTAATTGCGCCAGCAATTGTGTCAGGCTGGCTATTGGCTTTTACGCTCTCGCTTGATGATGTGGTGATAGCCTCGTTTTTATCCGGACCAGGGGCAACATTGCTGTCACCAGAGATTTTTTCTCGGGTAAGGTTAGGGCTAAAACCGGAGGTCAACGCCTTGGCAACCATTTTTGTGGTGGTTGTGGCCATTGTGGTGGTAGGGCTGAACGCGGTGCAGCGTCGTCAAGCGAGGAGAGGTCTATGAAACTGTATGGATTAAAAAAGTGCAGCACATGCCAGAAAGCAATGGCGTGGTTATCGGAGCACGGTGTAAACCACGAGTTTATTGATTATCGCGATGAGCCAATTGATCCCGAGCATTTAAAAATCTGGGCGGATGCGCTCGGTGGCTGGGAAAAGCTCGTCAATCGCGCCTCAATGACTTGGCGCAAGCTTGCCGATCATGAGCGTGAGGTATACAACGATGAACAGTGGCAATCCCTGATCGCTCAGTATCCATCGTTGGTGCGTCGGCCACTTGCCATTCATCGGGATGGCTCGGTGACGACGGGGTTCAATGAAAAAAAGTTTAAAGAAAAATTAGAGCAGTCGTGAATGAATGGCTAAATGACCCTCAGACCCTGCCATGGCTGGCCTTGGCCAGCGTGGTGCTGTCGGTCGTGATGGTCGTTTTTGTCTATTCTTTGTGGCGATCAAGAAACGTTGACCACGACGATAGGCTAGATCGGATACTGGAAAATCAGGATAGGCTGGAGCAAACCTGGCGAAGTGAGCTTGCTGATAGTCAACGGCAGCTAAGGACAGAGCTGTCAGAGTCGCAGCGGGCCTTGCGCATGGAACTAGCTGCCGCTGACGAGCAATTTCGAGCCATGGTGTCGCGCGATGCTGCTAGCGGCCGTCAGGAATCGGCGCAAGCGCTGGAGCGGTTTGGTGAGTCTTTCGCCCAGCGTCTACAGGCCTTGTCCCAAAGCAATGAACATCGTATGACCGATCTTCGAGGCCTGGTTGAGCAGCGTCTGGAGCTGTTGCAAAAGGATAACGCTGCCAAGCTCGAACAAATGCGGCAAACCGTTGATGAAAAGCTGCATGCCACGCTGGAGCAGCGACTAGGAGAGTCATTTAAACTGGTGTCTGATCGGCTTGAGGCGGTCCATAAAGGTCTGGGCGAGATGCAAACCTTGGCGGCAGGGGTTGGTGACCTCAAGCGGGTATTAACCAACGTTAAATCCCGCGGTACCTGGGGTGAGGTGCAACTAGCCAGGCTCATAGAAGACACGATGACCGGCGATCAATTTGCCCGTAACGTCAAGCCCATTCCGGGCAGTGATGCAATGGTGGAGTTTGCGATCAAGCTACCCGGGCGCGATGGGATCGATGGTCCAGTATGGTTGCCGATTGATGCCAAGTTTCCGAAAGAGGAATACGAACGCTTGCATCAAGCTCAGGAAGAGGCGGACCGTGACGCAGTGAAAACAGCATCACAAGCATTGGGTCGAGCCATTGAGGCACAAGCGAAAATAATCGCCAGCAAGTACGTCGCTCCGCCTTACACGACAGATTTCGCGATTATGTTTCTACCAAGTGAAGGTCTTTATGCTGAGGTGCTCAGGTCGCCAGGGCTACTAGACAGGTTGCAGGCTCTGCGCATCAATGTGTCGGGCCCCGCCAACTTGGCAGCTATGCTCAATAGCCTGCAGATGGGTTTCCGTACACTTGCGATTGAAAAACGCTCGTCTGAGGTCTGGCAATTGCTGCGAGCCGTTAAAACGGAATTCAGCAAATTTGGAGCATCATTGGATGATGTGAAAAAATCGCTGGAAACAGCTGCCAATCGAATTGGCAAGACGGAAACACGCACGCGTGTGATGTTAAGAAATCTGAAGAATGTAGAGGCCTTGCCCGTTGATGAGGCAGCTAGGCTTTTGCGTGATGACGAGTCAAATGAGGATGATGCACGATGACACTCGATGCCAATGCATTGAAACAGGCGGCTGCACAGGCGGCGATTGACTATATCGAACCCTGGTTAAAGCCAGATGCGGTGATCGGTGTGGGTACGGGGTCTACAGCAGACCTGTTCATAGACCTGTTGTGTGCTAAACGAGATCGGTTCAAGGCAGCCGTCGCGAGCTCAGAACGCACGGCCAAGCGCTTGCGTGACGGTTTGGTTCGAGTGCTCGAGCTAAACGAGGTGACCTCAATGCCCGTTTATGTGGATGGTGCTGATGAAATTAACCCGCAGGGCGAGATGATTAAGGGTGGCGGTGGAGCGCTGACTCGAGAAAAGATCGTGGCCTCAGTCTCTGAACGGTTTGTTTGTATTGTCGACGCATCAAAGCAGGTGGAAGTTTTAGGGAGATTTCCTTTGCCGATTGAAGTGATTCCCATGGCGCAGGAAGCAGTACTCCGAAAATGCCGGTTATTGGGTGGCGAACCAGCTGTCAGAGAGGGTTTTGTGACGGATAACGGCAACATCATCGTAGATATCTCTGGGTTGTCAATTCACAACGCTGTCGGGCTTGAGACTGAAATCAATCAATGGCCAGGTGTGGTGACCAATGGCCTGTTTGCCCTGGAAAAGGCTGATGTTGCGCTGGTAGCCGGCCAGGGCGGTGTAACCTTGGTTGAACATTAATTCACAAAACTGTCATATTTAATCCTTAGACTGCGTGCGATAGTAATGAATCAACCCAAAACCCAAAGGTCAGCCTCCACCATGACTGAGCATACCTATAAGCAGTTTGATGTCGAACTTGACGAGATCCGCAGCCATTTGCTGCGTATGGGTGGTTGTGTGCAAAACATGATCACTGATGCAATGCAAGCGGTGCTGACCGGCAACACAGATCTCATCGAAAAAGTCCGTGAAACCGAAAAGGAAGTGAATGAACTTGAGGTTTTAACAGACCAGGAAGTTCAAAATCTCATCGTACGGCGCCAGCCCACGGCGGTGGATCTGCGAATTGCTTTGGCGGTTACCAAGATGCTCACCGACATGGAGCGTTGCGGCGATGAGGCGGAAAAAATCGCCAAGCTTGCTAATCGTATCCATGATGATGCGCAGCGGTTTGTTCCCGAACTTGAATTGCAGCACATGTTTCGTGCCGTATCTGAGATGCTCAATGATGTGATGGATAGTTTTGCACGGCATGACTCGGTCAAAGCCGCTGCAGTGGTTCGCCATGACAAGCAAGTGGATAAAGAGTGGAAAGCCGCGTTACGTGGCTTGATTTCCTACATGATCGAGGATCCTAGAACGATTTCAGGTGCTATCGAGCTTTTGTTTGTGGCTCGTTCTCTGGAGCGCATTGGAGATCATTGCAAGAATATGGCCGAGCGCGTGATCTTTATGGTGCACGGAGCCGATGTGCGTCACCAAGGTGTCAAGGCTGCCGAGCGTTTGGTCGCTGAAAGAACTCAAGCAGAGTAGCGATCACAATAAGAAGCCACCCTGGGACAGGGTGGTTTTATGATGGCTAGGCCGTCACGCCGACGGGGGTACATAGCCCTGTGCTTCGATATCCTGGTCCTCAAACAGAAACTTTTCCATTTGCTCTTTCAGGTATTTACGTGCGCGCGCGTCAGCGAGATTTAAGCGGTTCTCATTCACGAGTCTGGTCTGAACGTCCATCCATTCTTGCCAAGCTTGTTTGGAGACGCTTTGCCAGATTTGTTTGCCAAGCTCGCCTGGGTAGGGCGGGAAATCCAAACCTTCCGCTTCCTTTTTGAGCTTTACGCAATTCACCATTCGAGCCATGCATCACCTCTTGCTTGTTTGTTTTGATCGGCTTGCCCGATCGATTTATTGACCAATGACATTGTAGTGGTTAGTGGTGCTTTGCAAGCAAAGACCACGCTGGCGGGCGTGTTTGCACCCAATGTATTGTCAGAGTCGCTTGATGAAGATCTGACTGTTACGCGCCCGGTTATAGGCCGATTGTCGCTCTTTGGGTAGATCCGATACTCCACCTTGCACAAAACCACGCTTGATAAACCAGTGCGAGGTACGAGTGGTTAATACAAACATGCGCTTGGCACCCAAGGCACGCGCTCGGGATTCCATGTGTCTGAGCAGCAACTCGCCTTCACCAGAACCCTGCCATTCCGGGTGCACAATCAGGCAGCCCATCTCGGCCATTTGCTCCTGGGGAAAGTGATGCAAGGTGGCACAACCGAAGATAACGCCATCGTGTTCCAGCACCGAGAAGTTCTCTACGTCGCGTTCAATGGAGGCTCGGCCACGCGGCACCAATGTCCCATCAAATTCGAGCGGTTCAATCAGGCGCAAGATGGCTCCAACATCATCAATGGTGGCTGGTCTCAAGTCGTCAAGCGTGTCTTCAACCACCATGGTGCCAACACCATCGTGGGTGAATATTTCCAGCAAAACTGAACCGTCCAGATTAAATGGCACCATGTGTGCACGGGCGACACCGCGTTTGACAGCTCGGGATGCGTAGTGCAGATAGAAAGCGGTGTCCTCATCGAGGCCACCAGCTGCCAGCAGTGCATCGGCGTCAAGTCGTGCGAGCTCGGTGTCCACGTTGCCGTCCTCGTCGATCACCCCGGGTGTTTCGGTCAGAAAGATTAGCTTTTCTGCGCGCAGCCCAACAGCTACACTGGTTGCGAGCTCTTCCATGGCGAGATTAAACGCTTCGCCTGTGGGTGAGAACCCCAGAGGCGACAGAACGACAATTGAGCCGCGCTCGATAGCCGCTTTCATGGCGTCAATGTCGATTTTGCGAACCTGTCCAGTATGACGATAGTCCACGCCGTCGATGACCCCCGTCGGGCGCGCCGTCACAAAATTCCCAGAGATCACCCTGATTTGGGCATGCGACATCGGTGTATTGGGCAATCCCTGACTGAATGCAGCCTCAATATCTAGACGAATTTCACCGGCAGCCTCTTTCGCACATTCGAGGGCCGCATCGTCCGTCGGTTGTCGACCCCGACCAAATTGTTGGGTGTAGCCCTTAAGGCGAAGTTGTTCATTGACTTGTGGCCGTGATCCATGCACTAGCACTAGCCGAATGCCTAACGCACTTAAGAGTGACAAGTCTTGAATTAACGGATTCAGGGCATTGGCCTGTACAAGCTCACCGCCGAAGGCGACCACGAACGTCTTGCCACGGAAAGCGTGAACGTAAGGGGCAACCTCGCGAAACCAGCGGACAAACTGTGGACCCGCCGAGTCGGGGGCACCTAAAGCCGATACGGTGTCGGCGACTGCACCAGATAGTGAGTCGTTGTCTGGCTCTTTAGCGACAACAGCGTTGTCGGGGGTGACGTTCATCGTTGGGTGAGATCCTAGTAAGGTTTGATTAGCTATCGATTTTATAATGCGTAAATATTTCCTGCCTCACCGACAGAGCGTAAGCATTGAATTCCGAGCCGTCTGCGGACTTAACCGTTGCCAAATCCCCACGAGCTGAGCCCGTGATCAGTTTTGATCCGGCATTGCCAGTCACACAGGCGCGTGATGAAATCGCGCGCGCTATTGCGTCTCATCAGGTCGTGATCATCAGCGGGCAGACCGGCTCAGGCAAAACCACACAGATCCCGAAAATCTGTCTGTCGATCGGCAGAGGGCGGGCAGGCATGATCGGCCATACTCAACCCAGAAGGCTGGCAGCCACCTCGGTTGCCAAGCGGATTGCACAAGAGTTGCAGACATCGATTGGTGAGCTCGTTGGCTATCAAATTCGATTTCATCAACGGGCGGCATCAACTACCGCGATCAAACTGATGACCGACGGCGTGTTGTTGGCACAAACCCAGCGTGATCGCTTGCTAAAGCAATATGACACTCTGATTATCGATGAGGCACACGAACGTAGCCTAAATATCGACTTCTTATTGGGTTACCTACGCCAGCTGTTGCCCAAGCGACCCGACTTAAAAGTGGTGATTACATCAGCGACCATTGATGCTGACCGTTTTGCGGCGCATTTCGCAGGCCCGGATGGTCAGCCAGCGCCTGTGATTGATGTGTCGGGCAGGTTGTATCCGGTTCAGGTGCTGTATCACCCTGTCACGCAGCCTCGCACACAGATCGAGCAAGGCGAGTTGACAGGCGGTGATGACAGCGACGAGGAGCGCGAACTGACCGATGCCATTGTCGAGGCTGTGGGTGAATGTGCACGCCTCGGTCCTGGTGATGTGTTGGTATTTTTGCCCGGTGAGCGTGAAATTCGCGAGGCTGCTGAGGCCTTGCGCAAGCATCATCCGCCGAGCACGCAGATATTGCCCTTGTATGCCCGGCTATCCCAAAATGAGCAGGAGGAGATCTTTCGACCTAGTACCAGCGCTCGGCGCGTGGTACTGGCCACCAATGTTGCGGAGACCTCCCTGACAGTTCCTGGTATTCGGTTTGTGGTGGATTCTGGCCTGGCACGCGTTAAGCGCTACTCCTGGCGTCAGAAAGTCGAACAGTTACAGGTTGAGCCTATCAGTCAGGCGGCTGCCAACCAGCGCGCTGGGCGTTGTGGGCGTTTAGGCCCAGGCGTTTGTATTCGCCTATACGACGAGTTGGACTTCAAACGCCGGCGTGAATTCACCGAACCTGAAATCCTGCGTTCATCGTTGGCAGGCGTCATTTTGCGCATGAAGTCTTTGGCGCTCGATGATATTGATGCCTTTCCATTTGTCGACCCGCCCACCGGTCGGGCCATAGCGGATGGTTACCAGACACTGCAAGAATTGGGTGCCTTGACTCAGAAAGTTGGGCGTGACGGTCAAGCGTTGAATCATTTGACAGCCGTCGGTCGCACTCTGGCAAAGCTTCCCCTAGATCCCAGGGTTGGCCGCATGTTGTTGGCAGCCAGAGATCAACAGTGTTTGCATGAAATGCTGATCATTGCGTCGGCGCTAGCGGTGCAGGACCCTCGTGAGCGGCCCATGCAGGCCAGAGAGCTTGCCGACCAAGCACATGCCAAGTTCTCTGATAAACAGTCAGAGTTTTTAGTGCTGCTCAAGCTTTGGAGTTGGTACCACGATCAGGTAGCGCATAAATCCTCACAACGGCAATTGGTCAAGCTCTTAAAGCAGAATTACCTGTCAGTGCCGCGTCTGCGCGAATGGCATGATATCCATGGCCAACTTGCCGCTTTGGTGGGAGAGCAGGGCTGGCGGGTTAACCAAACTGAAGCCACGTTTGAACAGATTCACTCTGCCTTGTTGGCTGGTTTGCTTGGGCAAGTAGGTTTGAGCGCTGAGCAAGCGGGGCATTATCAGGGCGTGCGTGGCATTCGGTTCTGGATTCACCCGAGCTCCAAGTTAGCCAAGCGCGCAGGCAAATGGATCATGGCCGCTGAATTGGTCGAAACCAGCAAGCTCTATGCGCGTTGTATCGCCAAGATAGAGCCTGTTTGGATAGAGCGAGTTGGTGGTCATTTGTTACAGCGTAGCTGGTCAGACCCGCGCTGGGATGGCAGGCGTGGGCAGGTGGTCGCGCACGAGCGAGCGACACTATTTGGTTTGCCGGTCTACAGCGGGCGGCTAGTCAATTATGGGCCTATCGATGTGGTGCAGGCCCGTCAGACATTCATACGCGAGGCACTGGTGCCTGGCGAACTGGATGTGCCATTTGATTTTGTGGCTCACAATCGGCGTTTGATTAGGCAAATTGAGCAACTCGAGCATCGTAGCCGTCGTCCTGACATTTTGGTGGATGAGGAGCTAATTGCGCGATTTTATGATCAGCTATTGCCAGCAGATATTTGCCAACTCGCCAAATTTCGACATTGGTTCAGGCATTTGCCCGCTGAGCAACAAGTGCGATGGAAACTGTCGCGGGAGGACTTGATGCAGCATGAGGCTGCCGGTATCACCAGCGATGTGTTTCCCAAGGCCGTGAGTTGGCAAGGCACCCAACTAAAACTCGATTATCACTTTGAGCCGGGTTCCAGCAAAGATGGCGTGACTTTGACGGTGCCTCTGGTCGTTCTGAACCAACTATCGCCTGAGCGTTGGGAGTGGCTTGTGCCGGGCATGCTCAAAGAGAAGGTGCAGTGGTTAGTGAAGTCTCTGCCACAAAAGCTGCGTAAGCATTGTGTGCCTTTACCTGAGTATGCCAAGGCATTTTTTGATAGATGGTTTGATCGCCTCGATCACCCGCCGGGCAGTTTGTTGGCTGCGATCATCCAGGATATCGACACACAGTTTCATGTAAAGGTGGCTATTTCGGATTTTCGGCTTGACAGCTTGCCAGCACATCTATTCATGAATTTCAAGGTGATTGATGAGCACGGTCGCATGCTCAAAGCCGGTCGAAACCTCGCTCAAATCAAAGCTGATCTTGGACGTCAGACGCAACAGACCCTGCAGGCTATGGCCGCAGAGGGCCAGCCTGTAATGGCAGACGTACCTCAGCAAGAGATCACTGGCTGGTGTTTCGATGAGCTACCTGAAATTATGGAGATCCGTCGTCAACGGCAAACGGTGATCGGCTATCCGGCATTGGTGGACGAGGGCAGCCACTGTCGCATCGATGTATTTGATGAGCCCCACATAGCCCGTGAACATCATCGCAGGGGGGTGATTCGACTTTTACGCTTGGCACTGAAGGAGCAAATTCGTTTTATCGAGAAAAACTTACCGCAGTCCCTTAAGCTAGGTGTGTTGTATATGCCGTTGGGTACGTGGGATGAACTGCGCGGTCAGATTGTCGATGCAGCCTTGTATCAGGCTTGTTTGGCTGGTGATTGGCCGGTCACGGCTGCTCAATTTGATGCTTGTCGTGAGCAGGCCAAGGAGCGGGTAGGGCTGCTAGCACAAGAAATGGGGCGATTGGTGTTGGAGATCCTGCAGGTCTGGTCAGATGTGCAAAAGCGTTTGGTGCAATTCAAAGTGCATCCAAGCGCTTGCCAAGATATTCATACCCAACTCGAACAATTGATTCACAAGTACTTTGTGGTGCAAACGCCTTATGAACATCTGAGGCACTTTCCTCGCTACTTACAGGCTGTATTGGTAAGGTTTGATGCTTTGCGCGCAGATGCGGACAAGGATCAGGCCAAAATCAATGAGATGGCGCCACTGGTGGCGAACTATCAACGTGCCAAGGCAAGCTTGGCTGGTGCGCCAGATCCTGCTTTGGATGAGTTTCGCTGGATGCTCGAGGAGCTGAGGGTGGCGTTATTTGCGCAACGATTGCGCACGCCGTATCCCGTATCGGTGAAGCGATTGCATAAAGTCTGGCAGGCCTTGGCACGTTAACGAGACATTAAATGTATTTTGGCAGAGAGCTGGCAGCTTAGCCTTAGAGTCTGGCAAGTTCAATCGCTATTGTCTGGCAGTCTTGGTTTTTGAGGGGTAGATCTGTTTTGTCAGCGAGCTTTGCAAAGATTGCTTGGCTAACCCACCAGTCTTCAAAGGGTTTATTGTCTTGTGACACGTCAAGTGCCAGCGGCACATAACCATTGAGCTCTAATATCTGGCGTTGCGCGAGCGCGGTCTGTTGTCCGAATTGGTACGCGTCGTGTTCGAACGTAATAAAAGAAAAGCTGAACTGATCAAACGGTATTTGTTTAAGTACCGCCAAAGAGGCCTCTGGTGGATCAATATCTATTTGCAGGTAGTCGATGATTTTTGGGAGTGCGTGCTGGTTAAAAATTTCAGCGTAGTCATGCTTGGTTGCATCGCCCTCGATACACGTGTTGTGGCGAAACCAGTTAAAGAACCTCACATATTCTCGATCAATTTCGAATGATAGGCCGCGCCAGCCATAGTTGATCTCAAGTGCGTAGGAATTACTGCGTTTGACTGCGTCTTGCGCACCTATTTCGACATAGGTGCCTCCATGCTTTCGATCAAATAGTTTGATGACAGCCAGATCTTGGTAATTGCTTGAGAAAATTTCTTCTCCGTCTATGGTCTTGCCGTATTTTTTTCTACGGTCTGACAAGATGAATCGAAAAAAATACTTTGTCAGATCAACGAGAATCATGAGAGATCGGGCGTTACCCATCGGATTGTCTTTGCTGCCGGACCGCAATCTGTCGATGAAAGCGTTAGTGCCATTGAGCCTGCATCCTCAGATTGCCAAGAACAACAAAATAGCCAGTGCAATCAAGCCAATTTTGGTTGCTTTGTAGAGCGTTCGATTGGCGTCTTTAAAGGCCTTTCGTTTCTGGTCAATGACCCAGTGAGCATGAGTGAGTTTGTTGATAAAGCCAGTTTGATCGGTTTCAGCATTTGGCGAGCTTGCGGCAGACATCACATGGCGCCCGAACCATCTATTAAATGCCTCGGCCCAACGCCATTTGAGTGGCCGTTCGACATCGCAGAACAGAATGATTCGATTTGAGTCGGTCTTATTGTGTGCCTCGTGCACGTAGGTTTCATCAAAGATAACGCCTTCGCCGTCATGCCAGATGTGTCGGATGCCATCGACATCGATATAACACTGTGGGTCATTTGGCGTAGCAAGGCCCAGGTGGTAGCGTAACGAACCGGCAAATGGGTCTCGATGTGGATTTAGGCGACCACCAGGTGGCAGCTCAGCAAACATCGCGGCTTTGACATACGGAATTTGCTTAAGCAGTCCAACAGTTTGCGGGCAGAGCTCTTCTGCGGAAGGGTGTTTGGCGTCGTACCACTTCAGGTAAAACCGTTTCCATCCGTACTTGAAAAAGGAGTTAAAACCGATATCGTCGTGTTTGTCTGGTGCTTTGATTTCTTTGAGTTGAGCCAGCTGTAATGCCTCGTCTCGGATGGTCTGCCAGTTGTCTTCGAGCAGCTTAAGCTCTGGCAGGCGCGACACCGGGACGTAAGGCGTTGTCGGTACCTTTGAAGTCAGTACCATCAATGCGTTGATGGGTGCCAAGATGATTGAATGATCAAGCAATTGCCGCTTGAGCGGCAGCCTGACTTGTCCGCGAAAGTGGGCTAGTAAAACCGAGCCTAGCCATAAAAAAAGAATCAGCCATTTCATGATGCGTTTGGACACTCCTTCGGTACAATCGACTGCATGTCAGACCCAACTACTACCCCATTTGTTCACCTGCGCGTTCACTCCGAGTTTTCGGTGGTGGACGGCATGGTTCGCATTGGCGATCTGGTCGACCGGGTGCGTGCGCTCAGCCAACCTGCTGTAGCCTTAACTGATTTGGGCAACGTGTTTGGCCTCATCAAGTTTTACAAGGCTGCACGTGCACAAGGGTTAAAGCCGATTGCCGGGTGCGACATTGGGCTAACCAATGAGGCTGACTTAAGCAAACCTTTTCGTATTTTACTATTGGTAGCCAACGATACGGGTTACAGAAGCCTGTGTGAACTGATTACACGCGCTTGGCTGGAAAATGCCCGCCAGGGGCGCGCCGAAATCAAACGGGAGTGGTTGCTTGACCCACAGGCCAATGAGGGGTTGATTGTGCTGTCTGGAGCCCGACATGGTGATGTCGGCCAGGCTTTGCTGGCAGGGCAAGCCGACTTGGCTCAGGAACTGGCCACGCAGTGGCAATGCGCGTTGCCCGGTCGATATTTTCTGGAATTGCAGCGTACTGACAACGTGGCCGATTGGCAGTGCACCGATGCGAGTCTTGCGTTGGCTGAATCGATTGGGCTTGCGGTAGTGGCGACTCACCCGGTGCAATTTTTGTCTGCAGACGATTTTCAGGCACATGAGGCGAGGGTTTGCATTGCTGATGGCGAGATCCTGACCAACCCCAATCGTCCCAAACGATTTACGCCAGATCAGTATTTGCGTACATCACAGGACATGGCGGAGCTTTTTAGTGATGTGCCATCCGCAATCGCCAATACGCTTGCAATCGCCAAACGCTGCACTTTGAATTTGACACTCGGTCAACCGCGGCTACCTGACTTCCCGACGCCAGACGGATTGTCGATTGATGATTACCTGGTCAAGTTGTCTCAGGATGGCTTAAATATAAGGCTTGAGCAACTGTTTGAGGATCCGGCTGAACGAGAGCGCCAGCGCCCGACCTATGAAGCCCGGCTTGACTGGGAGTGTCAGACGATCATCCAGATGGGGTTCGCAGGCTATTTTCTGATTGTGCAGGACTTCATTAACTGGGGTAAGAATAATGGTGTTCCTGTGGGTCCTGGTCGAGGTTCTGGAGCCGGCTCCTTAGTGGCATACAGCCTGGGCATCACTGATCTGGATCCAATACGCTATGACTTGCTTTTTGAGCGTTTTCTGAACCCTGAACGGGTATCCATGCCTGACTTTGATATCGATTTTTGTCAGGACAATCGCGAACGGGTGATTGATTACGTCAAACAAAAGTATGGTCGGCAAGCGGTCAGTCAGATCGCCACCTTCGGAACACTGGGTGCCAAGGCTGTCGTTCGCGATGCGGGGCGAGTGCTAGACATGCCTTACAGCCTGTGTGATGGGTTGTCGAAATTAATCCCATTTAACCCGGCTGACCCCTGGACACTTGAGCGGGCACTAGCCGATGAGCCGGCATTCAAAGCTCGCTATGAGCGTGAGGACGAGGTTAGGGCGTTAATCGATCTTGCGCGACCGCTTGAGGGATTAACGCGTAACGTGGGCATGCATGCAGGTGGCGTTCTCATTGCGCCTGGCAAGCTAACCGATTTCTGCCCCCTATATTGCCAGCCAGGTCAGGATGCCAGCGCCGTGTCGCAATACGACAAGGATGATGTCGAAGCCGCTGGCTTGGTGAAGTTTGACTTCCTGGGGCTGCGCAACCTCACCATTCTCGATTGGTCAGTCCGATATGTACGGCGCTTCAATGATGATTTGACCGACTTTGACATCATGAAGCTGACCCTGGATGACCCAATGGTCTACCAATTGCTGTGTGAGGGTAACACCACGGCAGTGTTTCAGCTTGAATCACGCGGCATGAAAGAGTTGCTTAAGAAGCTGCGACCAAGCAACTTTGAAGACGTCATTGCCGTGTTGGCGTTATATCGTCCTGGCCCCTTGGAATCGGGCATGGTCGATGATTTCGTGAATCGTAAGCACGGCAGAGCAGCGGTCGATTATTTCCACCCGGATTTGGAGCATACGCTTAAGAGCACGTACGGTGTCATCGTTTATCAAGAGCAAGTGATGCTCATTTCGCAGATCATCGGTGGCTACTCACTGGGCAGTGCCGATCTTTTGCGTCGCGCCATGGGTAAGAAAAAGCCTGAGGAAATGGCTAAACAGCGTGAGTTGTTTCAACAGGGCGCGGAAAAGAAGGGCCATGATCCGCAGTTGGCCGTCAAGCTATTTGATTTGATGGAGAAATTTGCGGGCTACGGTTTTAACAAGTCGCACTCGGCCGCCTATGCCTTAATCGCCTATCACACCGCTTGGCTCAAAGCACATCACCCGGCCGAGTTTTTGGCGGCCACACTGTCATCGGATATGGATGACACCGACAAAGTGCAGATTTTTTGGCGCGACTGCATTGCCAATGGCGTTAAAGTGTTGCCACCGGATGTCAATGCGTCGGGTTATCGGTTTGAGCCAGTCAAGGACGAGCATAGCGCTGCGGGCAAGCCTCCCCGAACGATCCGTTATGGTTTGGGGGCCATTAAAGGCGTTGGCCAGGCGGCGATCGAGGAAGTCATTCGGGCGCGTGATGCTCAGGGCGCATACGTATCGTTGGCCGACTTTTGCAATCGTATTAATCGGCAGATTGTCAATCGGCGGGCAATAGAGTCCATGATTCGAGCAGGTGCCTTTGATCCAATCGACGCCAATCGCGCTGCTTTGTTGGCAACCCTACCCAAGGCGATAGAAGCTGCTGAGCAAGCAGCGCGTAGTGCTAGCCAGGCATCGCTTTTTGGTGATGATGCCGGCGAGGTGGTCGCTGTCGAGCTCGCCAAAATAGCCCCATGGGATTTACGGCGTCGCCTCATTGAAGAGAAGGCTGCGCTTGGTTTCTTTTTTAGTGGGCACATGTTTGATGCGTGGCATGATGAGGTCCGTAGAGTAGTGACCAAGCCCTTATCAAAAATTTCACCATCACGCGACAACCAGTGGTTGGCAGGTACGATTGCTTCGGTCAGAACGCAAATGACTCGACGCGGCAAGATGCTGTTCGCGACGCTTGATGACGGTACAGCGCAGATTGAAGTGGCGCTATTTAATGAGCTCTATGAAGCAAATCGGCACCGCTTGCGTGAAGATCATTTGCTCGTGGTCAGTGGTCGTGTATCTCTAGACGAATACTCAGGTGGCCTAAGGGTGTCGGTCGATGAAATATTCGATCTGCAAGCCATGCGTGAATCGCGCGCTCGTGCCCTGAAAATCGAGCTCAATGGCAATGCCGATGCCAAACGACTTGAGCAGTTGCTTGAACCCTATCGCGCTCCAAATGCTGAGCAAGGCATGGTTGTTGAAGTTGTCTACCAAACCAAAGGTGCACAATGTGTTGTGCGTTTGGGCGAGCATTGGCGAGTTCATGTTCCAGACGAGTTGATCGGCGAACTGGCTAAATGGGTCGATGCCAGTCATGTTGAGATACGTTACTGAGTCGGTGCAACGCTGGCGCGACCGGTTGCGTCGGCGCCTAGCTATTTGGATATGGGACAGGCCCAACCGTCAGGATGGTGTCTTTCAAGACCGAGTGGTCTTCATACGTTGGGATGCCAAGCTCGGGGACACAATTGTCCTGTCTTGGGTTTTGCGTGCGCTTGAGCGGCAACGCCCTGATCTTGAAATTGTCGTGATTACTGGTGAGTCACTCGAGGACTTGTACCGTTGGGGTTATGGCATTGACTCTGTTTATCGGGCAAGCAAGCGCCATGGGTTCAAGAGCCTAAGATCGATCGTTTCAAAGCTGGAGCGTCCACGTTATGTTGTGCATTTGAGCATGGCCTGGCGCGCACGAGATTTATGGTTTGTACACCATCTGAAGCCGCGGCACGTTGTCGGGCTTGATGATGAGCTTAGAATGGTTGATGTCAAGCTTGGCCAACGATCGCTCGGCTTGCACTTTGCCGACAAACTTGTACCTTGGCTTGAACAGATCGGCGTCGATGTCAATTCAAGGCGATATTCGATACCGAGAATCCCCGAGGCTGGTCACCGGGTTGATCTATGGTGGCCAAAGGGCAAGGTTATCGGCGTGTGCCCCTATGGGGCAAGTCGCAAGAAGTATCTAAATGATGTCTGGTTTGAGTCAATCGTGCGCGGGCTGCTGGCAAATCAATTTAATGTGGTTGTGCTGGTGTTGCCCGACCATCACGCGGTCGTGCAAAACATGATTCACAAGCACGCCTGGCAACAGCGAGTGTTTTTGAATCCGGATAAGTCGTCCGTGTACGATCTCTTTGAGCAAGTTGCTCGTTGCGATGGCGTGGTGTCAGTTGACACAGCTGTTGTTCATATTGCCGTGGGTTTTGAGCGTCCACTGGTGGCCATTTACAACTCTTCAGGCATCGAGTTTGATCACTGGCATCCGAACAGTTCTAAAGCACTGGTCCTTCGGGGCGCGTCTGATTTAAGTCAGATCGATAATGGTCTGTCTCAGATGGAGCTGGCGAGAGCTTTGCAGTATTTGCGATGCAACATTTAGGCGCTACGCCAAACATCGAACGCTAATCAAGTAGCGCGCCTGTCAGCAGGATGAGGCTGACTCATCTGAAGCATCGCCCAAAACAACACAAAGAAAAGTGTGACAAAGTGCGGGACGACCGTGTAGAACATGCCCACGATCAGCAGGTTCATGAGCAAGATCGATGGCGTCGGATTGCTGTTAATGATGTGCCAACTAAATCGGGTGCATAGCCAAATTAGATAAATAGTCATGGCTAGCGTCCACAAAACACCATGCCTCAGTGCGTTGTCTATGTAGGTGTTGTGGGTGTCACCTGTCGGGTACCCGTAGCCTGTTAATCGGGAGCGGTCCGCATCGTTATATGGCATGGTCTCAAAAAATGCCACCTGCTTTGCATCATAACTTTGAGCCCCTCCGCCCACGATGAATTCGACGGGGTCGTCCTTGGCCAGTTGATTTAGATGAGCAATGCCAATTTGCCACAATTGCAGGCGAATCCAATTGGAGCTGTTGGTTGTGGTATTGAAAACCGAAGCAAACCGCTCGATTACCGGCTGGGCTTTTTGCTCCAGGGTGGTTAGGACTAGAGTGCTGGCTATTACACCAGTGATTAATCCAAAGAGCACCAGCTTTTTATTAGGCTTAAAAAACACAAAGTAGATGGCTAGGCTAAGTAAGGCACCGATCCAGGGTGCCCGACCACCGGCCAGCACAAGCATGAGCAGGGCCAAGGCTGTGGTGCCAAGATGGATGACGCGTTGAGCATTGCTTGCTCCTGTCCATTTAAAACTGAGCACCATGAAGGCAAAAAACAAACCGAGCAATGAGTCCCATGTGCCTTGTGGCCATGGTCCTTGCATTCGATCGCCAAAGTTCAATTGCCATTGGTATTCATTGAGCGTCAAAACCGAGGCAATCCAAAAGCCTGTGATCAATCCAGCCATGGCAATGTTTCGATTCAGTTGCCTAGACAATGCAAATACGAAAAAGACGACAGCAGGCAGGAATAATGTCTTACGGGCCATCCATGTGATGTCCTGAAACTGCTCGGCACCAATACTGGCAGTGATTAAGCCAAGCAAGAAGATCGCTAACGACACTTTGGTGATTCGGTTGTTCCAAACCATGTGTCGGTAATCGGGTTGTATCGCACAACGCACCATCAGATAGAGCGTGATGGCGCCGGATGCAACGTACATCCCGGGCTTCCATACAAACACAGACACTGCAAATAGCAGGGTCAAAAAAGATTCAAAATGCTCGAAGCTAAGTTTGGTGTTCATGCGCTAATTGGCTGTTGTCGCCAGTTTTATTGGTTGCGATGTGGCAACCGAACTATAAGCGATGCATCTGGTGGTCGGTGGATCATCAAGATGAACCAACCAGATTCGTTAGCCAATAGATCACCAATCCCGCGTACTCTTTGATGATGCTTCGACTGGCCAAAAGTGTATGCAGGTCGGGTGACCAATTGGTTTGTGGGGTTGAGCCGTCCAATCTAATTTGAGGTGGTAACGCAGCAGGAGTCACCGCGACGGAGGTGCCATCAAAAGCAGCCATGGCTCGGGGCATGTGCAGTGCAGAGGTGACTAACAACACTCGATCGAGATTGAGTTTTTTTAATGTTTTTTGCGTGAGCTCTGCATTTTCGAGGGTGCTTTGGCTCTCTGTTTCCTGCACAATGGCCTGTGCGGGTATACCGGCCCTTTCAAGAGAGCGGGCCATGCTTGCGGTGTCGCTGATATTGCCTTCTAGCGCTCCGCCAGAAAGCACAATCAGCGGTGCTCGATCAGCTTTATAGAGATCCGCCGCCAAAGATTCCCGGCCAACGACATTGATTCGGTCGTAGGGCTCGAACCAGTTTCGACGATTGCCCTGGATGTGGCCACCGAGTACGACGATAGCCTGCGCTTGGGGGTATGCCGCTGGTTCACGAGCCGGATAGCGATGCTCCAACCATCCACCTGAGAACACAGTGGTGATGGGCAGCGACCACAATAGCACCCAGGCCAACCCGAATAACAAGCAGGTAATCGCCAGTATCCGGCGCTTGATCAGCAGCAGAAGTACTGCAAGCACAACGAGAGCTACCAGTACGTTGGGTGGAAATAGCAAGCTGTATGCCAAGCTACTGACCATGGCGAATGTCTATAGTTTATTGATCAATATTCTGTGATTTTGCAAGCATCTGCCTTACTTTTGCAAAGACTTCATGTAAGTCAGGCCAGCATCCGTTTGTACCCAGTCTTTCGGCTTGCGCTGACCGGGCAGCTGTGATGCTGGGATCGGTTACCCCAAAAAGGGTGAGTTGTTGCGCATCGGCCACGGCTGCCAAGTGTGAAACGCCCGAATCATTACAAACCACCAAGCTAGACAATTGAGTCAATGCGCAGAACTGCCGCAGGGATAGCGGATCAAGCAAAGTGGTGTCTGGACACGCTCGTTTGGCTTGTTCACGCTCTTGTGGGGGAGGACACATCGCCACTGCGGTGCCCTCAGACCTCAGTAACCTAGCAAGCTCAGCAAAATATGGCCATACTTTGACTTTACCGTGGTGTGTGCCCGTAGCCGTGGGGGCAAGCAAAACAAAGTTTCTCGGTGTTAGGCCATGCGCTATAAGATTGGTTTGAGCTACATCGAGGTCTTGCGCACTCGTGGTCAAGGTGACCATAGGTGTCTCAGCGTGCGCGTGAGCCAGCAGGGGGCTCTGAATGTGCCAGGTCAGCAGGGCCTGCCTGGTCAGTAGCCACCATTTTTCGGCGGCGTGTATTGAGTGATCTGGCTTTTTGACAGGCCAGCGCAGCAATAGACTGCGACCGTCATCTCGATAACCGATTGATTTGATACCTGCGAACCGAAATAGGGCTGCACTAGAGAGCGAATCTGGCAAAACTAGACCCAATGCGCTGTGTCTGGTTGCCGCCGTCAGATTCTTGATGGATCGGTAGTCCGACCGGAAGTTGCCTGACACAGCAATAAAGTGTTGCGGCGCGTACTCCTTGACGAGGTCTTCTGCCCAGGCACGGGCGCATACAATCAGAGGGTGTCCAGTTAGAGACAACGCTTTCAGGCAGGGAAGGCTCATACAGACATCGCCAACCCAGTTAGGCAGGCGAACGATGATTGGCGAATTCGCGTGTGCAGATTTAGTCACTATCAATTTGGCCTGTGCGCAGCGTAGGGCAGTGGTCGTTACAATCCAGACTTTATGGACTGACGCCATTATGGCGGCAGGCTCGGGTTTGTTCAAATGAAAGGTTCAAGTTGAAAGAGGCTAATGCCAATCCGCATACTGACCACCCTTTAAAAAGCGCTGTTTGGGGTCGTATTTATTCGCGAGTCGGAAAATTCTGGAAAGCGTTGGCAGCTGCGGCATTCTTCATGGCAATCGCGGCAGCTACACAGCCCACCCTGGCTGTGGCGATGAAGCCCTTGTTAGATGAAGGTGTAAGCGGTGCTAAACCGGGCTATGTCTGGCAGATTCCGCTTGCAATCGTGGCATTGGTATTGCTTCGAGGCATCTGTGCCTTTGTGAGTGATTATTTGCTCGCCTGGGTCGCTAACCACATGCTGCTCGGTTTGCGCCGCGATATGTTCGACCGGTTGCTGTCCCTGCCCGATGATGAATTCAAAAAGGGCGATAGCGGGCGACTAATGAATCGTTTTACGGTCGACGCAGGCAACATCACATTTACGGCCACTAGCGTTGTCACCGTGTTGGTTCGTGAGACGCTGGTTGTGATTTCACTGCTGGCAGTGCTGTTCTATATGTCTTGGCAATTAACACTGATTATTTTGGTGGTGATGCCAACATCGATCTTTATTTCCCGTTTATTCATGAAGCGCCTTCGGCGTATTAACCGTGAGACCATCAGTAGCAATGCTGGTCTTGCTGATGTGGTCTCTGAGGGCATCTCTGGGCAGCGAGTTATCAAGTTATTCGACGGGTATGAAGTAGAGCGAGACCGTTTCAGCCATGTGAACGGGCAGTTACGCCGCCACCAGATGCGCACTGCCATCGCCGACTCTGCGTTACGTTCAATTGCGCAAGTCATCATCGCGGTGGCCGTGGCACTGGCTATCGGTGTGGCCTTAAACGAGACCACATCAGGGGTGTTATCCGTGGGCAGCTTTGCGGCATTTATGGCCGCTTTGGCGCAGATTTTTGATCCGGTTAAACGACTAACCAGTGTGCTGAGCAATATGCAAAAGATGCTGGCTTCAGCAGAAAGCGTTTTCGACTTGATCGATAAGGCTGGCGAGGATGTCGTCACCGGGGGGGATTTCCCGGCAGTGGTGCGTGGGCGCGTCGAGTTTGCCGGTGTAACCCATCGGTTTGAAGACGCTGAACGAGATACATTGAGCGATATCTGGCTGACGGTTGAGCCCGGTGAAATTGTTGCCCTGGTGGGCCGATCCGGAAGTGGCAAAACAACTTTGGTCAACACCTTGGCTCGTTTTGTGACTCCAAGCTCTGGTGCCGTACGTATCGACAGTGTGGACATTCAGACGTTGTCACTTAAGCACCTGCGTGCCAGGTTATCGCTCGTCAGTCAGGATGTTGTTTTGTTTAACGGCACGATTGCGAGCAACGTCGCTTACGGTGCCTTGCATGATGTGACTGATGCGCAGGTAACGGACGCGCTCGCCGCGGCTAACCTGCTTGACTTCGTCAACGGCTTGCCCGATGGCATTCAAACACAGGTCGGAGAAAACGCGACCAGGCTATCGGGCGGGCAGCGGCAACGTTTGGCTATTGCCAGGGCGTTGATCAAGAATGCGCCGATTTTGATTCTGGATGAGGCAACCTCTGCCCTAGACAATGAGTCTGAGCGCCAAGTACAGACTTCACTTGAGACCTTAATGAATGGGCGCACGACCTTGGTTATCGCGCACCGGCTTTCAACCGTCCAGAATGCAAATCGGATTGTGGTGCTTGATCACGGGCGCATCATCGAAAGTGGCTCGCATCAGGAGTTGTTGGCTGTTGATGGCGCTTATGCTGCACTCTTTAAGATGCAGTTCGCAGGGGATCAGGAGCAGGTTGATTAACGACCTTAGATCAACACAATGTCGTACTGCTCCTGCGTGCAGGTCGTCGATACTTCTAGAGAAATCGGTTTGCCAATATGCTCGCTTAGTTGGGCTAACTGCTGGCTTTCTTCGTCGAGGAACAGGTCAATCACTGACTGGGACGCGAGGATACGGTACTCCCGTGGGTTGAACTGTCGTGCCTCACGCATGATTTCGCGCAAGATTTCATAGCAAACGCTGCGAGCGGTGAGGATCTGGCCGCGGCTTTGGCAGGTGGGGCAAGACTCACACAAATGATGTGATAACGCGTCGCGTGTGCGTTTGCGGGTCATTTCGACAAGACCGAGGGGGCTAAATTCACTCACTGTTGTGCGGGTTCGGTCCTGAGCCAAGGCTTGTTTGAGCGTGTCCAGTACCGCGCGCTGGTGTTCAGCTTCATGCATATCTATAAAATCGATGACGATGATGCCGCCTAGGTTGCGTAGTCTTAATTGGCGGGCGATTGCGTGAGCGGCTTCCAGGTTGTTTCTAAATATCGTGTCATCGAAATTGCGCCCGCCCACGAAACCGCCAGTGTTCACATCAATGGTAGTGAGCGCTTCAGTCTGATCAATAATGAGATAGCCACCAGACTTCAGATCTACCCGGCGAGATAGCGCTCTTTTTAGCTCCTCTTCGACATTGGCCAGATCAAATAAGGCCCGCTCTCCCTCGTAGTAGGTGATCTTGGCGCTGACCTGAGGCGTATAGGTATCGGCCCAGACTTGCATGTCGCGTGCGGTTTGCGCGCAGTCCACCAGTATTCTGTGAGTTCTAGGGCTGACAACGTCGCGCAAGACGCGCTCGGGTAATGTCAGGTCCTGATAGAGCAGGGC